>QHXN01000048.1 GCA_003222975.1 Acidobacteriota bacterium
TCAGCGAAGACCAGTCCCACGCCGCGCCGAACAGCCACGCGCGCTCGTGCCACACGCCCCTATCCCACAGCAACTCCTCCGCGTAAGCCAACAGCCACAGCGTCGCCAGAAAGACCGGCAGGCGCGCGAACTGCCTGTAAAACTTCCCCGTCTGCGGCGCGCGCAGACGCGCATACCACCAGACGAGCGCGATGTATGGGACGCCGTGTGTGACGACGTTCGTCACCGTGAACGCGTAGTCCGAGTCGAACGCGACGATGCCGACGTACCAGCACACGGCTGTCGTCCCGACCACGATGTCCTTGCCCGGACTTCCCTCGCCGCGCACCACCCACGCGTGCAGAGAGCGCAGCGCGTAAGCGCCGAGCGCGAGACAGTAGGCGGGCAGCGCGACGCGCTCGACCCAGAGGGGGAGCTGTGCGAAGTCGCCCGGCAGGAACCACCAGAAGCGGCGCGGCAGGTGCGCGTGCCAGTAGGCGAGCGGGTACAGGGTCGCCATGTAAACGGCAGCCGAGTCAATCAGCCAGCCCGCGCGCCCGCGCTCGCCGGCGCGCGCCCGGTACATCGCCACCCAGCCGTATTGCTGGCGCACGAAATGAAAGACCGCGAGGTAAGCGAGCGCGCGCCAGAAGAGCGCGTCCGACTCCGAATAGAGCGCGACGCCCAGAGCGAAGGCGACCAGAGGCGCGAGCACGTAGAGAGGCGCGCGCCGCTTCAACTCACCTTTGTCGAAATAGACTCTGAACGCCGTCGCATAGACGTGCGCCACGTCCACGAGGAGCACCGCCGGAACCCAGGCCCAGTCCGGCGAGTCGCCTTCGAGCACGCCCGCACGCGCGCCGACGCCCAACAGAAGGAGCGAAGCGAGCGCGCTCCCCAGAAAGACGCACACGTCCGCGCGCGGCGAGAAGAGCCACCAGGACTTCCGTGCGGCGACAGTGCCGCGGGCCGTCTCCGTCAGGATTTGTACTTGTTCGGCGGCCATATGCGCTTGGGACGCGCGGGATTATACTGCGTCCGTCCTTTTTTGAAACCGCAAAGTTCCGTCGGGCGCTTCCCCGCCTTCAACGGTCGCCGCGCCGTCAACGCAAGCTCTCAAACTTCAAGCCGCGGGCGGTGAGGACTTCTTCCGCCGCGCGCAGGCCGTGGTCGAACGCTTCCTCGAAGAGCGCGACGCCGGAGAGGTCTGTGTGCGCGAAGTGGACGGGGCCGAAGGGTCGTCGCGCCTTCTGGCGTGCGCCGCCCCAAAGGAAGCCCGTGCGCGGGCGGATCATCGCGTGGCCCCAGCGCATCACGTCGAGCCGGGTGGTGATCGCGCGTATGTCAGGGTGCGCGCGCTCAAGGTCTGAGAGCGCAACGTCGGCCCAACCCTTCCAGTCGGTCGAGAGCAGGCGCGTGCGCGCCGCGCGCGGGTCGGCGTCCGTGAGCGGGTAGTAGTAGGTGAAGACCGTCGGGCCGCGTTCGAGTCCGCGCTGGTGCGTGGCGACGACGTAGCCGAGCGAGGGGCTTTCGTACAAGACGTTGTCCCACGCGAGCGGGAAGCCTACGGCCTGCCGCGGCCTCTCTTCGAGGAAGAGGTTGGCGACCATCCAAGCGCCGTACTCGAACTCCGCGACGTGCGCCGGCAGCGCGCCCTCCCTGTAAGGTTTAAGAAGGTACTTCGTCAGAAACTGCGGCGCGGCGAAGACGACCTGGTCGGCGCGGATGCCGACCGCACTCCGCTCGTCGTATGTGACGGCGACGACTTCGACTCCGCCGTGCCCATCAAGACCTCCGAAGCCGCCGCCGATGCCGGCACTCCCGACGTTGGCGCGAACGCCGCGGCTCTCATCGTCCGTCGCCCCGCTTCCCTTCTGGAATTCCCGCGGGCGGATGTCGGCGACGGCGAGGCCGAGTCGGACGCGCTCGCGCGACCTGTCGTAGAGGTATTTGACGAGGTGGCCGTTGCCTTCGGGCCAGGTGATGAGCGGCTGCGACTCCGCGCCGGGCCGACGCATGCGCGAGGCGAAGTAGAAGAGTCCGGCCCAAGCGCTCGCCTGCTCCGACCGAAGTCCGTAGTCGTCGCGGCACGCGTAGTCAACGAGCCAGCGCAGACGAGTTGACGTGAAGCCGCGCGCGTCCATCCACTCCGTCATCGAGACGCGGTCGAGCGCCGTCGTCTCGGCGTCGTCCGAACTGTTAGCCACGGGGATGGCGAAGGCACGCCTGCCCTTCGCGTCGCGCCAGCCGGCCCAACGGTCAACCTCCGCGTTGAAGACTTGCAATTGCCGCGCGTCTTCGGCGCTCTCGCCCGCGCGCAGGTAGAGTCCCTCGTACCAGCGACCGCGGTAGTAAATCCTCTCTTCCGGGTCGCGGCAGACGAACTGCTCGGCGACTACGGGTTCGCCTTCGGCGTCCGCGCCTTCGAGCACGCCCATCTCGTCGAGCAAGCGGACGAGCGCGCGGTTCTCCTTCAGGGGCGCGGGCAGGTAGTGCGCGCCCCAGGGGTAAGGTACGACGCCGTGCGCCTCGCCCGCGCGCGCCGTCCCACCCGGCGCGGGTTCGAGTTCGAGCAGCACGAAGTCTTCAAAGCCCGCCTTCAAAAACCGCCACGCCGCGGCGAGGCCCGCCACGCCGCCGCCAACTATCACGACTCCCGCGCGCTCCCAAGCGTCAGCCGCAGGCTCAGGCCGCAGCCCGTCGCGTATCAGGTGGCCGAGACGGTCCGACGCGCCGACGATCTCGCCTTCGGGGAAGCGCGCAGACTCGCCCGTGCGGCACGCCGCGAGCGCGAAGGGCACGCCGAGGAAGGCCGCCAGAAGCTCGCGCCTATTCATAGCGTTTCCACTCCGCCTCGTAGTAGCGGACGAGCGACTGGTTGTCGAGGCGGTTGATCTCGACGGGTACGGGGCCGAGGTCTGCCGAAAGAGTGAACATCGCGGCGAGCGACTGGTCGTTGAGGAATTTAAGCTCGACGGAGGGCGCGCGCGCGGGAATGTCGAAAGGCTCGCGGCGCGCGAGCGCAAAGCCCCAGACGCCGAAGGAGGGGACGGCGGTGTAGTAGGGGCGCACTTGGAAGCCCGCGGCTTCGAGCGTGCGGACGATGCACCAGTAGGAGTTGCGCGCGAACAGCGGCGACGTTGATTGCACGCTGACGGCAGCGCCGGGCGCGAGGCGCTGCTTCAACATTTTGTAGAAGCGCGTCGTGTAGAGCTTGCCGAGGGCGAAGGTGTTCGGGTCGGGGAAGTCAACAATGGCCGCGTCGAAGGGCGGCGCATCAGTTTCGAGCCAGATCATCGCATCCTGGTTGACGACGCGGACGCGCGGGTCGTCGAACGAGTCGCGGTTCAGGCGCGCGAGCGGCGGGAAGCGGTGCGAGAGCTGTGTCATGCCGGGGTCGAGGTCAACGAGCGTGACACTTTCGACCGACGGGTACTTCAGAATCTCGCGCAGGGCGAGGCCGTCGCCGCCGCCGAGCACGAGCACGCGGCGCACCACGCGCCCGCCTTCGCCGGAGAGCATCATCACGGGGTGGACGAGCGCCTCGTGGTAGCGGTATTCGTCCGCCGAGCTGAATTGCAGGTTGCCGTTGAGGAAGAGTTGGAAGCCTGCGCGGTTGCGCGTAATCACGATGCGCTGGTAGGCGGTCGTCTTTGAATAGACGATGTCGTCGGCGAACATCCCGTCCTCGGCCAGCGACGTGATCGCGTCGGCCTTGACGAAGGCGACGAGGAGGAGCGCCACGACGACGCAGCCTTGCGCGCGCAGGCGCGTGACCGAGCCGCCGATGAGCGGGCGCATCAGCCACGTCGCCCACAGGCCGACGGCGGCGTTGAGTATGCCGAAGAGGAGTGAGGTGCGGACGAGTCCGAGCTTCGGCACGAGGAAGATGGGAAAGAGGAGCGACGCGATGAGCGCGCCCGCGTAGTCGAAGGCGAGCACGCGCGCGACCAGTTCCTTGAAGTCGAGGTGGTCTTTCAGAATCCGCATCAGCAGCGGAATCTCCAGGCCGACCAACACGCCGATGAGGAAGACGACGCCGTAGAGGACGACATGGAAGAAGCTCAGGTGCGCGAAGCTCAGGAACAGAAGCGGCGCCGACGCCCCGCCGAGCACGGCCACGCCCAGTTCCACGTCAACGAACCGCCGCGCCAGTTCCCTGTCCAGGAACCGCGACAGCCACGCGCCCGCGCCCAGGGCCGACAGGTAGATGCCGATGATGACGGAGAACTGCGTCACCGAGTCGCCCAAGACGTAAGAGGCGAGCGTGCCCGCGAGCAGTTCATAGACCAGCCCGCAGGTGGCGATGACCAGGACGTTGAGGAACAGGATTGGCGTGCGATTCATAAAGAAATGATGAACGCGGAATGATGAATGATGAATGAAGGCGGGCGTGCGTCTTCACATTCATCATTCATCACTCATCATTCCGCATTCTCTTCTCAGCCGTGGACGGCGGCGGCGATGATGAGCGCGACGCCGATGATGACCGAGCCGATGATGATGGCGAGCGCCGTGTTCTGGTCGTCCTCGATCTCCTTGCGGATGGAGAAGGGCGACGCCTTGACGATGATCAGGTAGGCGAGGCCGAAGACGAGCAGGCCGAAGACGGTGAAGATGGCCGTCGTCAGGAGCACGCCCGCCAGGTCGGGCAGTTGCACGGCGAGGCTGTGCGGGGCGAAGGCGGGGAGCAGGGCGCGGGCGGAGTTCAGCGCGTGCGTGGAAGATTCGATGAGCATCATTTTCCTCCGTGGAAGCCGGAATGCCAGAAGTGGAAAGAGCGGTAGCCGCCGGGCGAGTTGCGCACGTCGGGCGGGAGCGTCTGCCGCGGCGACGTGCTCAACTCCCAGCCGCTCCAGGCCGCCGCGACGTAGGCTAGAAGGATGAATGTTCCGAGGACGAGATAGAGTTTGCTGAGCATGACACGAACTGCCTCCTCATTTCCCGCGGCGCTTCGGCGGCGCGGGGCTAAGTTGATTGAGGACGCCCCTCTTGTAAACCCACGTGGACGGCGGCGGCTTCTTGAAGCCCGGCTCCTGCTCCTCGCTGAGGCGGTAGTAGCCTTGAAAGCGGAGCGTGACCTGTTCGTCCGGGATGAGTTGCAGCGTGATGGTCGGCGAGTCGCCGCAGTCGCCGAACTCGTCCGTGACGCTCACCTTGCCCGTGTCCTCGACGTGGACGATCTGGAACTGCGCGGGGCAGGCCGTGCCGCCCTCGCTGACCGTCATGACGATCAACTCGCCCGAACTGTTAGTGCGGAACTGCGCGACGAAGCCCGCGCTCATGTTGCCCTCGATGGCATAGACTTTCCTGCCCTTGAGCCGCAGCTCCATCTTCGCGTCCATCTCCTCGCCGATGCGGACGATTGCGAGCGTGCCGGCATTCGTCAGCAAGCTTTCCACGGTCGCCTCCTGCGCCGGCAGCGGGGGCTTGTCCTGAGCGAAAACTTGTGGCGCGCACATGAAGAGGAGCGCGAGCGCGCAGAGCGGCAGCCGGCGCGCGCCAGCGTGTCGCGCTCCCCGAAGCTTCCATCGTCTCTCAGTCGTCACTGTTGTCACCATCTCCTACTCTGTAGGGGCTGAAGGCGCTGTCGGCCCAGCGCCTGCGGTTGAACTGCAAGTGCCGCCAGCCGAAGAGCAGGGGCACGACCGAGAGCAGGATGAGCACCAGCAGAAGGTTCCACAGGCGCGGCACGCCCTGCTCGACGCGCACGGAGAATTGCGGCGGCGCTGCCTGGTTCCAGTTCTCCCACTGCGCTTCGAGCCGCATCGTGTACTTGCCTTCGGGCAGCGCCGGAAGATAGACCGTCTGCTCGCGGTCGCCCTCGCTCCAAGCCTCGCCGTCCTCGACGCCGTAGTAATACTCAATCGGCAACTCGAACTGCTGGATGAGTCCAGTCTGCTCGTTAATCAGATCGCCCTCGACGTAGAGCCAGTTGTTCTCGACGTTGGCGCGGCCCGTGACGCGTATGTTGCGGCGTCCGCGCAAGCTTATCGGGTCGGTGAAGATGACCTGCGCTTTTTCCGAGCCGCCGTCGGCGTCCGTGGGCGTCGCGCCGGGCAGCGCGGGAGAGGCGGGCGTCGGCGTGGGCGTCGGCTGCAAGGTGTATGACTGCGTGAAGACGGTCGCACGCGAAGCGAAAACGAGCGTGAAGAGGCCGACGAAGAACGCGGCGACGAGGAGCAAGAGCCAGTAGGCGTAAATCTTCTTGTGCGGCCACGGCTGGTTCGGCGCAACGGTCGTGGGCGTCGGCAGGCTGACGTTGAACTTGCGCTCGATCTCCTTGAGCGGCGTGTACGCGCCGAGCGACCAGTTGACCTCTTCGGCTTGAAGCGCGCCGCGCCTGCCCGACGCGCCGGGGACGATGGGCACTTCCTTCGAGAGCATCAGAGGCGGCGCGACGTAGTCGGTCGCGCGCGCAAGCTCGCCCACGGAGACCTTCCAGTAGAACTCGCCCTCGACGTACTCGACGCGCGCCGTCGCGTCCTGAAAAACCTTGAACGTCTTGCCGCCGTAGATCGCCGCCTTGCCCGCCTCCACGACCTCGCCCGGCGGCACTGCACGGACGTAGCTCCAGTGGCCGTCGGATTCGACGAGCCAGCGGAAGCCTGTGGCCGGGTTGTAGAGAAGGTACTCCTGCCAGAAGTAGCGCACGCCTTCGAACTCGACGCTCCTCACGACGAAGCCGATGACCGTCTGTGGCCGTCCCTCGAACTCGGCGGTCGCGCCCAGAGGGATGGAAGGCGCAGGCCCTTTGCGTTCGAGCGTCTTCAGGTAGCTCAGACGGCCCTGATTCACGTCGAGGAGCGAGCCGCAGTTCGGGCACGTGACGCGCTCGGCGCGGTCGGGCGCGCGCAGCTCAAGCGGCCCGCCGCAGTTCGGGCAGTTCAGTTGGGCCGCCGCGACCTGCTGAGGCTCGCGCTCGCGCGTGCGTCGCGCGTCGGCGAGTCCGAGTTCTTCGAGCGCGACCTCGCGCCCGGTGAAGACGAGCGGCGGCTGCTCTCCGTAGTCGAGCGTGGCGAAGGCCCCGCCCTGCCCCGAAAGGTCTGCGTAGGCGTAAACCTCTCCGGGCCTCAAGAGGTACGGAATCTCGCCCTCGGCGGCCAGGGCTTGTGCCGTGCCCTTCTCGGCGACGACGGGCGGCGCTTGGGCGGGGATGGCCCAGACTTGCTGACCGAGTTGGAGCGAGTCGAAGGAGGGGAGCGCGTTGGGCGCGGGCACTTGAATCTGAAACGTGAGGTAGAAGCGCCCCTGCGCCTCGGCGAGCCAGCCCCAGCGACCGTCGGCGAAGGCCGCGTACCACTCGTCCCAGAAGCCGCCCGCCGCGTGGCCGAGCTGCGCGCGCCCCGTCAGCTCGAAGGCCACGCCGAGATACGTGCCGCGCAAGTTAACGTCGAGCGGCGAGCCGGACTCGACCACGTCGGCGACCTTGCCAACATCCTCGACGCCGCGGTCGGTGCGCGCCACGACCGAGTTGCAAGACTCGCAGACGACAACGACCGCCGAGCCGGTCTTAAAGAGAACCTGCGCGCCGCACGCCGGACAGCTCGCCTGAAACGCCATCAAGCCTCCCCCTCGCGCAGCGTGAATTGCGGAGAGCTTTCAAACGGCGGCGGCGCGGACGCGGGCGGCTCGCGGCGGACGCACCGGACGCTCACGGCGCGCGCGCCGAGCATCTCGCGCAGGCGCTCGTCCCAAGGCCACGCCGCCCGCTCGCGGCAGCAGTAGAGGTTGAAGGTGGCGACGCCGAACTCCGGGTAGGTGTGGCAGGCGAGGTGCGACTCCGTGAGCAGCGCAAGGCCCGTCACGCCGCCCTCGCCCGGAAACTTGTGCCACACCTGCTCGCCGACCACACGTAGCCCCAACTCGGCGACGACGCGCGCGAAGATGGCGCGCAACTCCTCCGCGTCGCGCAAGCGCCCGGCGTCGCACCCCGACGCCTCGATGAGCCATTCCGTCCCGACCGTCAGCATGTTGTGGGTGAAAACCGTCCGCGAGATGGCCTGAAAGTCTTGCCCTGCCGAACGGCGGTGAGCATAGGCGAAAGGCCGCGCGTTTGCAATACCATTCTTCCGTCGGCCAGGGGGAAGCGGGCGCGGCCCGCGTCTCTTTTCTTTTTCCTTTTGCCTTTTTACTTTCGCCTTCTTATGATGCCCCTGTCCTTCCGGGGAGTTAATTTCGCATGCTGTATCTCTCGCAGCTACTCGGTCGCCCCGTCCGCGAGGTCGAGGGCGAGCGCGTGGCGGTGCTCAAGGACGTGATCGTGCGTCTCGGCGAAGACCACCCGCCGTTGACCGGCATCGTCGCGCGCCACCAGCGCCGCGACATCTTCTTCGCGCGCGCCGACATCCTTCGGCTCGACGGGCAGGGCGTGTGGCTGAACACGGACGTGCTCAACCTGCGCAAGTTCACGCGGCGCGAGGGCGAGGTGCTGCTCGTGCGCGACGTGCTCGACAAGCAGCTCATAGACGTTGACGGCAAGCGGGTGGTGCGCGTCAACGACGTGCAGCTCTTCGAGGCGGGCGGCGAGTGGAGGGTCACGGGCGCGGACGTGACGCTGGCGGGCTTGTGGCGGCGACTCTTCCCGCAGAACTTCGTCGGCGCGACGCGCACCGTCGAGGTCATAGACTGGGCCGACGTTGGGTATCTGGCGACCGACGCTGCCACCGTGCAGTTGAAGTCCTCGCGCGACAAGCTCTCGCGCCTGCACCCCGTCGAGATCGCGCGGCTCGCCGAGGCCCTGTCGCGCCACCAGGGCGCGGAGGTCATCGAAGCCCTCGACGACGCGACCGCCGCCGAGACCCTTGAGGAGATGCACGCCGACGATCAGGTGCACATCATCGGCAACATGGAGGAGGAGCGCGCCGCAGACATACTCGAACACATGTCGCCCGACGAGGCCGCCGACGTTTTAGGCGATCTCCCCGAAGAGAAGGCCGAAGACCTTCTGGACTTGATGGAGCACGAGGAGAAGGCCGACGTGCAGGAGCTTCTCCCTTACGAGGACGACGAGGCGGGGGGCCTGATGACCACAGAGTTCGTCGTGCTCCCCAAACACCTGACGGCGGGCGAGGCGCTCCTGCGCCTGCGCGAGATGGCCGAGACGCCGAACATGATCTACTACCTCTACGTCGTCGAGGAGGAGGGATCGTGGAAGCTCTCAGGCGTCATCGCGCTGCGGAGTCTCATCCTCGCAGACCCCGGCGCTCGGCTCTCCGAGGTCATGCGCGACGAGTTCCAGTACGCGCGCCCGAAGGACTCGGCCCGCGACGTGGCCGAGACCATCGCCGAGTACAACCTGCTGGCGCTTCCCGTCGTTGACGACGCGGGCGACATCGCCGGCATCGTCACCGTGGACGACGCGATGGAGTACCTTCTGCCGAAGGACTGGCGTCAAAGATTGCCGAGGGTGTTCGGATAGCCCTCGGCTACGCCGAGTGAGTCGTGGAGAAAACGCTTAAGGTCATCAACCGAATGGAGGCGGACGGCGTCATCGGACGCTATGCTATCGGCGGCGCGGTGGCCGCGATCTTTTACATCGAGCCGTTCACGACCTATGACCTCGACATATTCTTCGCGGCGGACGTATCAGGCGACTTGGTTGTGCTGACGCCGATTTACGAATACCTCGCGCGCAAGGGGTACGAGGCAGAGGGCGAGGCCGTCAACGTCGAGGGCTGGCCCGTGCAGTTTCTCCCGGCCTATAATCCGCTGGTGGCCGAGGCGTTGAAACAGGCCGTCGAGATCAAATTCAAGCGCACGCCGACGCGCGTGATGAGTGCCGAGCACCTCGTCGCCATCATGCTGCAAACGGGCAGGACAAAGGACTACGCCCGCGCGGCCAAGTTTCTCGAAGAAGATGTGGTTGACGTTGAACGTCTTGAAGACATACTTTCTCGCCATGAACTAAGCGGGGAATGGCGTGAATTTTCGCGCAGGTTCAAACCGTGAGCAAGAACGCAGGTATCTCTGAACTGCTCCGAAAGAAGGCGGCGCGCAGGCGGCGGCTGGCGCGACTGTCGTTCGAGGAGAAAATCGAGATCGTCAGGCGCTTGCAGGAGTTGAGCCTGTCCATCAAGAACAGCCGGGCTGAAAACGGTCGGGCGCGGCGCGTCCGCAAGTCGGCGACGAATCGCTGAAACTTTTATGTCTGACGGGGAACCTCCGAGTGGCCTCGACGCGCGCAGAGAATGTGCGGGACGCGGGTCGCCGACTGTGGCGGCGCGGCTCCCGGCGTGTGCAGCGCGCCGTGTCGCAGCGCCGCGGGGTTCTCGCCTACCTCGCAGTCATCGGCCCCGGCATGGTCGCCGCCAACGCGGGTAACGACGCGGGCGGCATCGCCACTTACGCATCAGCCGGCGCAGACTACGGCTATCACCTCCTCTGGACTCTGATCCCGCTCGTGCTTGCGCTCGGCATCGTGCAGGAGATGTGCGCGCGCATGGGCGCGGTGACGGGCAAGGGGCTGTCCGATTTAATCCGCGAGCAGTTCGGCGTGCGCTGGACGGTCGTGGTGATGCTGGCGCTGCTGGTCGCCAACGGCGGCGTGACCGTCTCGGAGTTCGTCGGCATCGCGGCGGCGACCGAGTTGTTCGGCGTGCCGCGCTACGTCTCGGTGCCGCTCGCCGCTTTCGCCGTGTGGTGGCTCGTCGTGAAGGGGTCGTACCGGAGGGTCGAGCGCGTCTTCCTCGTGATGTCGCTCGTCTTCCTCGGCTACATCGTCTCGGCCTTCCTGGCGAGGCCGGACTGGGGCGAGGTGGCGCGCGGCTTCGTCCGCCCCGAAGTCCGGTTCGACGCCGGGTACATCTTCACCGTCGTCGCGCTCATCGGCACGACCATCTCGCCCTACATGCAGGTCTTCATCCAGTCGTCCGTGGTCGAGAAGGGCGTGACCGAGGAGGACTACAACCTCACGCGCGCAGACGTTTGGACGGGCACGGTCTTCGCCATCGCCGTCGCCTTCTTCATCGCCGTGGCGACCGCCGCGCGGCTGCACGCCGCCGGCGTACACATCGAGTCGGCGGAGCAGGCGGCGCTCGCCCTCGAACCGCTCGCCGGGCCTTACGCGAAGATTCTCTTCGGCGTCGGCCTCTTCGGCGCTTCGATGCTCGCGGCGGCGGTGCTGCCGCTCTCAACGGCCTACTCGATCAGCGAGGCTTTGGGGTTCGAGAAGGGCGTCTCGCGCTCGTTCCGCGAGGCCCCGATCTTCCTCGGCATCTTCACCTTCCTCGTCGCCGTCGGCGGGCTGGTGGCGATGATACCGGGCCTGCCGCTCATCAGCGTGCTTCTGGTCACGCAGGTCATCAACGGGCTGTTGCTGCCCGTGCTGCTCGTTTCGATTTTGCGCCTCGTCAATAACCGCGAATTGATGGGTGCGCGCGTGAACGGGCCGGTTTATAATGCGGCCTCGTGGCTGACGGTCACGGTCGTCTCGGCCCTGTCGCTTCTCTACATCGCGACGAAGCTCTTTCCCGGTCTCTTAGGCTAGTTCAAAGTTTAAAAGCTCAAGGTTCAAAGTTCGGGGCGCGTAACTTTGAACTTTTAAACCTTGAACCTTGAACTTAAAACCATGAGTCGTCCCGCGCTCAGAAAGCAGGTCGTGTTCCCGCTGCTCGCCTCCGCGGTCTTCGGGCTGACGCTCTACCTGCTCCACGAAATCTCCGGCGCTCCGCTTTCGGCGAAAGTCATGACCGACCCGGAGGGCGGGCTTCAGTGGGCGATGAGGATCGTCAGCATCGCCTTCTGGCTCGGCGTCGCCTTCGCCGCGGTGCGCGCACTCAACGAGCTGGTCTTCCTCCTCTTCCGCAAGCGCAAGGGCTACGACGCGCCGAGCCTGATGCGCGACATCTTCTCGCTCGTCCTCTACGTCACGAGTGTCGCCGTCATCCTCAAGCTGCACTTCGAGACGCTCTCGTTCGGCGCGCTCTTGTCCGGCTCGGCCCTCCTCGGCGTCATCCTCGGCCTCGCCCTCCAGGACACGCTCGGCAACCTCTTCTCCGGCATCTCGCTCCACGCCGACAAGCCCTTCCAGGTCGGCGACGTGATAACGGTCGGCAAGTACACGGGCGTCGTGATGAGCATCACCTGGCGGGCCGCCAAGATCAAGACCTTCCAGAATCACATCGTGCTCGTGAGCAACAGCAGCATCGCCAAGGAGTCCATCGAGGTCTGCCCGCGCGACGGCCAGAACGCGCGCATCGTCAACTTCAGCACCGTCTACACCGACTCGCCCGTCAAGGTCATCCACGTCGTCCGCGAGGCCATACGCGAGTGCGAAAACGTCCTGCGCTATATGACGCCCATCGTCCGCATCCATGACCTCGGCGAGAGCGGCATCGAGTACGACGTGAAATACTGGCTCTCCGACTACGCGCGCTACAACGACACCGACGCCCTCATACGCCAGCGCATCTGGTACGCCTTCCGCCGCAACGGACTCTCCTTCGCCTACCCGACGCGCACCGTCTTCATGGAGCAGCCCTACGCGCCGCACGACGGCACGGGGCGCGACGCCGAGAGCCTCGCCGAGCTTCTCTCCGCCGTGGACATCTTCTCGCCGCTCACGTCGGACGAGTTGAACGCGCTCGCCCTAAACGTGCGTGGGCACGTCTTCGCGCCCGGCGAGACGATCATCCGCGCCGGCGACCAGGGCGCTTCGATGTTCGTCGTCCACCGCGGCAGCGTGAGCGTGCGCGTGGACTCGAACGGCCAGCAGCGAACCATCAAGCAACTCGCCGAGGGCGACTTCTTCGGCGAGATGGCGCTCTTCACCGGCGAGCCGCGCACGGCCAGCGTCGTCGCCGCCGAGGAGACCGAGGTCTTCGAGATCGGCCACGACGCGATGAAACGCCTCTTCGAGACCAACCCGGACCTCGTCGAAGCCCTCAGCTACACGATCAACGAGCGGCGCGCCGGCCTCGCCGCCAACTCCCCCGCCGCCGTCAGCGAAGAGGAGACGCCCGCCGGCCTCCTCTTCCAGATCAGACGCTTCTTCCGCCTCGATTGAAGTCCCGCGAAACTGTCGGATAGACACCCGCCGGAGGGCCACAGTCAGCCAACTCAGACCCTGCCAAAGCCCCAACCGGCAGGCTGAATAGCAGATAACAAGCCTTTCCCGAAATACCGACAAGCGCAATAAATTCAGAAGCTTCCGCTGGAAGACAACGCGGAAATACGCGTCTTCATCCAGAGACTTGACAAGAAGAGACTCAACCTTTATTATTCTCTTGCGCTCAGCACTAGAAACAGCCCGTACCGGCTGGCCTTCTCCGCTCCGGTACGGAGACTTTCCGAAGTTCAGGAGGTAGAAGTATGAGCATCACTCGCTACGACCCATTTCGTGATCTGAAGACTCTGCAAGACGAGGTTAACCGTCTATTCTCGACCAACTTCTCGCGCTCTTTCGGCGACGAAGGCATCGCCCGCGGCGCTTGGACGCCGAACGTGGACATCTACGAGAACAAGGACGAGATCGTGCTCGAAGCCGAACTGCCCGGCATGAACCGCGAGGACTTCGAGCTGACGATTGAGAACAACGTCCTGACGCTGCGCGGCGAGCGTCGCTTCGAGAAGAAGGAAGAGACGGACAACTACCACCGCGTCGAGCGTGCCTACGGCGCTTTCTCGCGCTCGTTCACGCTGCCGCAGACGGTCTCTTCGGAGAACGCCACCGCCGAGTACAAGAACGGCGTCCTGCGCGTCGTGCTGCACAAGCGCGAGGAGGTCAAGGCGCGCCGCATCGAGATCGCAGGCGCGGGCGCGGAAACGAGTACGCCCAAGACCATCGAGGCGAAGGCCGAGTCCTCGAAGGGCGAGTCGAAGAAGGCAGCCGGTCGTTAGACCGCCGAATCGCCTTCAGCGGCCAGTCTCCGGCGGTCGGCTTTCGGAAGCCGCGGCTCTAAGGGCTGACCGCTGAAGGCTGGCCGCTATGGTTTTCACCGGGAAGGAATTTCCCAAGGCAAGTTCAAGGGGAAAGGCTTTCAAGTCATCATGCGTTTAGAGCGTTTCACACTGCGCGGCCAGGAGGCCATCCAGTCGGCCATCGAGGTGGCCGAGCGCAACCAGCATCAGCAGGTCGAGCCTGAGCACTTACTGCTCGCGATGCTGGAGCAGCCCGAAGGCGTCGTGCGCCCCATCCTCGGCAAGCTCGGCGCGAACGTGCAGGTCGTCTTGAACGACGTGGAGGCCGCGGTCGGGCGCTTCCCCAAAGTGCAGGGCGGGCAGCAGTATTTCAGCCCGCGCGTCACGCAAGTATTCCAGGCCGCGCAGAAAGAGGCCGAGCAGATGCAGGACGAGTACGTCTCGACCGAGCACCTCCTGCTCGCCATCTCCGCCGAGAAGGACGGCACCGCGGGCCGAGTCCTGCGCCAGCACGGCGTCAATCGCGACGACCTCTTCAAGGTCATCGAGCAGATGCGCGGCGGCGCGCGCGTCACAGACCAGAATGCCGAGGCCAACTACCAAGCGCTCTCGAAGTATGCGAAAGACCTGACGGAACTCGCCCGGCAAGGGAAGCTCGACCCCGTCATCGGGCGCGACGACGAGATACGTCGCACCATCCAGGTTCTCTCGCGCCGGACGAAGAACAACCCCGTCTTGATCGGCGAGCCGGGCGTCGGCAAGACCGCCATCGTCGAAGGACTCGCGCAGCGAATCATCTCCGGCGACGTGCCGGAAACTTTGCGCAACAAGCGGCTCGTCGGACTCGACCTCGGCTCGATGCTCGCGGGCGCGAAGTACCGCGGCGAGTTTGAAGACAGATTGAAGGCGGTGCTGAAAGAGATCGAGAACTCGAAGGGGCAGATCGTCCTCTTCATTGACGAGCTGCACACGCTGGTCGGCGCGGGCGCAGCCGAGGGCGCGATTGATGCGTCGAACATGCTCAAGCCCGCGCTCGCGCGCGGCGAGCTGCGCTGCGTCGGCGCGACGACACTCAACGAGTACAAGAAGCATATCGAGAAGGACGCGGCGCTGGAGCGCCGCTTCCAGCCCGTCTTCGTCGGCGAGCCGAGCGTGGAGGACACCATCGCTATCTTGCGCGGCCTGAAGGAGCGCTACGAGCTGCACCACGGAGTCCGCATCAAGGACTCGGCCATCGTCGCTGCGGCGACGCTGTCGAACCGCTACATCACCGACCGCTTCCTGCCCGACAAGGCGATTGACCTCATAGACGAGGCCGCCTCGCGCCTCCGCATCGAGATTGATTCCCTGCCGCAGGAGATTGACGTGTTAGAGCGCGAAATCCTGCAACTGGAGATCGAGCGCCAGGCGTTGCAGCGCGAAGAGGACGAGCGGTCGAAGGCGCGGCTCCACGAGATCGAGCAGCGCATCGCCGACCTGCGCGAGCGCTCATCCGGGATGAAGGCCAAGTGGCAGTCAGAGAAGGAAGAGATCGAGCGGATGCGCGAGACCAAGAACGAGCTTGAGCAGTTGCGCATCCAGTTGGAGCAGGCGCGCAACGCCGGCGACCTGACGCGCGCCGCCGAACTTCAGTACGGGAGGATTCCCGAACTCGAACGCAAGTTCGCCGAGGAGCACGAGAAGCTGGCCGAGCTTCAGCGAGACGGCGTCTTCCTCAAAGAAGAGGTGGACGAGGAGGACGTGGCGCAGGTCGTCGCCAAGTGGACGGGCGTGCCCGTCTCGAAGATGCTCGAAGGCGAGATGCAGAAGCTCGTGACGATGGAGGAGCGCCTGCGCCAACGCGTCATCGGGCAGGACGAGGCTTTGACGGCGGTCGCCGACGCCGTTCGCCGCGCGCGCGCCGGCCTGCAAGACCCGAACCGGCCCGTCGGCTCGTTCATCTTCCTCGGCCCGACGGGCGTCGGCAAGACCGAGACGGCGCGCGCGCTCGCCGAGTTTCTGTTCGACGACGAGCGGGCGATGATCCGCCTCGACATGTCGGAGTACATGGAGAAGCACGCCGTGGCGCGCATGATCGGCGCGCCGCCGGGCTACGTCGGCTACGAGGAGGGCGGGCAGTTGACCGAGGCCGTGCGCCGAAGGCCCTACTCGGTCGTCCTCTTCGACGAGATCGAGAAGGCGCACCAGGACGTTTTCAACGTGCTCCTGCAAATTCTCGACGACGGTCGGCTGACCGACTCGAAGGGCCGGACGGTTGACTTCAAGAACACCGTCCTGATTATGACCTCGAACCTGGGGAGCCGGGAGATTCAGGCGGTGGGCGACGACGAGAAGCAGATGCGCGAGGCCGTCACCGAAGTGCTGCGCGAGCACTTCAAGCCGGAGTTCCTGAACCGCGTTGACGACATCGTCATCTTCCACCAGCTCTCGCGCGAGCAGATCGGCGACATCATCGAGATACAGCTCGAGCGCCTGCGCCGCATGCTCGCCGAGCGCGACATGCAGCTCGTGCTCGACGACTCGGCCAGACAGTTGCTCGCGCGCGAGGGCTACGACCCGCTCTACGGCGCGCGCCCCCTGAAGCGCGCGATCCAGACGCTCATCCAGAACCCGCTCGCGTCGAAGCTTCTGCGCGGCGAAGTCCTGCCCGGCCAGACCGTGCGCGTCTCTGCGGACGGCGACCAGATGCAGTTCACCACAGAGGAGAGCGCCGCGGAGGCGGCGGGGGCAAAATGATGAATGATGAATGCGGAATGATGAATGAAAGGTAGCCGGCCTCATAATATTCATCATTCATCATTCCGCATTCATCATTTCTTTTGGAGGTTACAATGGCGAGACACAGATTCAATACCGTGCGCGACCTCTTCACCTTGCAGGAGCGCATGAACCACCTGTTCGAGGAGGCGGCGGAGCGCCGCTCGCGCGCGGGGGAGGACGCGGGCGAGATCGAGCGCGCCGACTGGATTCCGGCGGCAGACATCTACGAGGATGAGCGCGAATACCTGCTCGCACTCGACCTGCCCGGCATCAACCGCGAGCGCTTGGACGTGAGCCTCGACGACGGCAATCTCGTCATACGCGGCGAGCGCCCGCCCGCCGAGAGCTTGGGCGTGCGCCGCACGGAGCGTCCGCACGGTCGCTTCGCACGCTCCTTCAGCCTGCCCGACGCGGTCGAACGCGCGCGCATCACGGCTGACTACAAGGACGGCGTGCTCCTGCTCCACCTGCCCAAGCGCGCCGGGGAGCAACGGGGCCGCGTCCGGATAGACATCAGGTGAGGGCGTGAACCGTAAACCGTAAACCGTGAATAGACGGTTGGGCCGAATCGGGGCTTGAATGGTAATCTGTCAGTTCGGGAAACAGTTGCTTTCTGTTTAGGGTTTACGGTTCACGCGGATGAAATTTTTCAGCAGGGAGAACAAGAAGCGGGATATGACGGAGAGGGAGACGGCTGACAGCGACTGGCCGGAGGAACTGGAGCCGGAGGAGCCGGCCCGTCGGATTCGCGTCAACGACCGCAGGCGCATCAACCTGAGCGGCGACGCGGGCGAAGGCGGCGAGTCGGAGGCCGGCCAAAGCGGGCCGAGCCTCAAGCCCACCTTCGTCGAGGAGCTTGAGGCTCGCACGCGCGCCGCCGAGCAGAAGGCGGCGGACGTGCAGGCGCGCTTCGAGCAGGTGAGGGCTGAACTCAAGCGCGAGACGGACGAGTTGCGCCAGCGCCTCGCGCGCACGTCGGACGAGCGCGTCGCGCGCGAGAAGGCCGACTTCATCGCGTCGCTTCTGCCCGTCCTCGACAACCTGCGCCGCGCCGTCGAGGCCGCCGAGGGCGTTGGCACGAAGGGGGTTCTGCTCGACGGGCTGCGCGGCACGATCAGCGGCTTTGAGAGCGCCGTCGCGCAGGCCGGGGCCGAGCCGATTGAAGCCGAGGGGCAGCCCTTCGACCCGGAGATTCACGAGGCCGTTGACACCGTCGAGGTCGAGCCGGAACGCGAGGGCATGGTCACCGAGCAGTACAGCCGCGGCTATCGGCTAGGCAATCAACTCCTGCGCCCGGCGCGCGTCCAAGTCGGGCGCTCGCGCGGCACGGCGCAGGCAGCAAAGTGAACCTTTTAGTTTGAATGTTAAGCTTGTTATGGAGGAAACAATGGCGTCAGAAGAGTTCAAATTAGGCGATATTGTCCGGCTAAAGTCCGGTGACCCTGTATGACTATTATAGAAGTCGTGCAGGAAAACTACGTTACATGCCAATGGTTTGATGGAAGCATAGTGAATACACACGGTTTTTACACTTTTGCGCTGGCAAAAGTGGATGAAGGTAATAAGGCAGCGTTAAGTTACTAAACTACTCTGAGGAGAAATAAAAGTGGCAGCGAAGGAATTGAAGTTCAGGGAAGAAGCGCGGCACGCGATGCTCAAGGGCGTGAACACGCTGGCGAACGCGGTGCGCGTGACGCTGGGGCCGAAAGGCCGGAACGTCGTGCTCGGCAAGAGGTACGGCTCGCCCGTCATCACCAAGGACGGCGTGACGGTGGCGAAGGAGATCGAGCTTAAAGACAACTACGAGAACATGGGCGCGCAGATGGTCAGAGAGGTCGCCACGAAGACGAACGACATCGCGGGCGACGGCACGACCACCGCCACGGTGCTCGCGCAGGCCATCTTCCGCGACGGCGTCAAGAACGTCACGGCGGGCGCGAACCCGATGCAGCTCCAGCGCGGCATACAGCTCGCGGTCGAGGCCGCGGTCAAAGAGCTTGAGAAGATGTCGAAGAAGGTCAAGAGCAAGGAGGAGCTGGCGAATGTCGCCGCCGTCTCCGCCAACAACGACCGCGAGATCGGCGAGTTGATCTCGGAGGCGATGGATAAGGTCGGCAAGGACGGCGTCGTCACGGTCGAGGAGTCGAAGACCTTGCAGACCGACCTCGACCTCGTCGAGGGCATGCAGTTCGACCGAGGGTATCTTTCGCCCTACTTCGTCACCAACCCCGACCGCATGGAGGCCGTGCTCGAAGAGCCTCTGATTCTCATCCACGAGAAGAAGATCGCGGCCATGCGCGACCTTCTGCCTCTGCTCGAACAGGTGGCGCAGCAGGGCCGACAGCTTCTCATCATCGCCGAGGACGTTGAGGGCGACGCGCTCGCGACGCTGGTCGTCAACCGCCTGCGCGGCACGATCAAGGTCTGCGCCGTCAAGGCCCCGGCCTTCGGCGACCGGCGCAAGGCCATCCTCGAAGACATCGCCGCGCTGACGGGCGGGCGCGTCATCACCGAAGACCTCGGCATCAAGCTGGAGAGCGTCACGACCGAAGATTTGGGGACGGCCAAGCGCGTCATCGTTGACAAGGAGAACACGACGGTCGTCGAGGGCGCAGGGAGTCGCCGCGGCATAGAGGGACGCGTCGCGGCCATCCGCCGCCAGATAGAGGAGACGACCTCGGACTACGACCGCGAGAAGTTGCAGGAGCGTTTGGCGAAGCTCGCGGGCGGCGTCGCCGTCATACGCGTCGGCGCGGCCACCGAGACCGAGATGAAGGAGAAGAAGATGCGCGTCGAGGACGCCGTCAACGCCACGCGCGCCGCCGCGCAAGAAGGCATCGTGCCCGGCGGCGGCGTCGCGCTCGTGCGCGCGGCGAAGGCTCTCGACAAACTCGACGTTGAGGGCGACGTGAAGACGGGCGTGCGCCTGCTCCAACGCGCGATGGAAGAACCCTTGCGGCGCATCGCCGAGAACGCCGGGAAGGACGGCGCGGTCGCCATCGGCAAGGTCGAGGAGTTGAAAGGCTCGAAGGGCTTCAACGCCGCCACGGGCGAGTTCGAAGACCTTGTGGCCGCCGGCATCATTGACCCGACGAAGGTCGTGCGCACGGCGCTGCAAAACGCCGCGTCCATCGCGGGCCTGCTGCTCACGACCGACGCGGCCATCACCGACGCGCCCGAACCGAAGAAGTCGGCCACGCCCCCGATGCCGGGCGGCGGCGAGGACTACGACTTCTAAAAGCCGTTAAGCCGTAAACCGTGAACCGTAAACCGTGACGAGAAGAAGACGGGTTTTCTCTCGTCACGGTTTACGGTTCACAGTTTACGGCTTTTAGTGGCAGGACAATTGCATTGTTACGGGATGTGCTATAGTCGAGATGTCCGGAAGCGCGACAAAGCACAACCGGGCAAGGGCGCACGGCATCTAAACAGGGCCATTGCGCCGGGGAAGTTTGGCGAAATCGTCTCGGCTTTGCGAACACGAAATCGCCGCCCGTCGTTCTGAGTTTTTGAACGGTGCTTTTTGAGTCGCGGCGGTCAGGATGATTCGCCGCCCGGCTCGCTTGAAGGAAAAAATAATGATTGATCTCGGAACTTACAAAGATCGTTTCGCCGAGAGCGGGCAGCGTGTTCTCGAACACGCGGCGCAGGAGTCGCGCCGCCGTGACCAGAATTACATCGCGGTGGAACACATTCTCAACGCAATCGCGACCGAGGAGGGCGACCTCTTCAACTCGACGATGCGCGACCTCTCGCTCGACCCGCGCTCGGTCAAGGTGCTGATTGAAAAGCGTCTTGAGAATGCACGCTATCAGAACGTCAAAAAGGGAATCCTCATCGCCCCCGAAACCATCGAGCTGTTCAAGCGCTCCATGGAGCGCGCGCGCGCGCAGGGGCGCAAGACCATCGAGGCGACAGACCTCTTCATGGCGCTCTCGCAGGACGAGAGCAGCGCGCTGATGCTCGTCTTGCGCAACCTCGGCGCGAACACGGAGACCGTGGTCGAGCAGGTGCGCGCACGCGTCCGCACACGCGAGCAGGAGGAGGAGGAGTACAAGAAGAAGTTCGAGCTGCCGCCCTACCTCAAGCACTTCGGCGTCAGCTTGAACCGCCTGGCGCGCGCCGACAAGCTGCCGCCGACCATCGGTCGCGAGCAGGAAATCCAGCAGATGATCGAAATCCTCTGCCACCGCGAGCGCGCCAACTCGCCCATGCTCGTCGGCGAGCCGGGCGTCGGGAAGACGGCAGTGATCGAGGGCCTGGCCCGCCTCATCGAGCTTGAGCCGGAGAAGGTTCCGTCGCGGCTCAGGAACACGCACATCGTCCAGTTACAGATGGGCGGCCTCGTCGCGGGCACGATGCTGCGCGGCATGTTCGAGGAGCGCATCAAGGGCATCATTGACGAGGTGAAGGAGCGCGACAACCTCATCCTCTTCATAGACGAGGCGCACACCATCATCGGCGCGGGCGCGGCGCTCGGCACTAGCTCGGACGCGGCCAACATGTTCAAGACCGCCTTGGCGCGCGGCGAGATGAGAATCATCGGCGCGACGACCATCACCGAGTACAAGGAGTACATCGGCGAGGACGAGGCGCTCGCGCGCCGCTTCCGACTCGTCAAGGTTGACGAGCCTTCGCTCGCCGAGACGCGTGAGATTCTGTTCGGCCTGCGCCCGCGCCTTGAGCGCAACTACTCGGTGACGATCTCGGACGACGCCATCAACACGGCGCTGGAGATGGCCCCGAAGTACATCCGCAATCTACACCTGCCGGACAAGGCCATCGGCTGGCTCGACACCGCCGCCGTCAAGGTCGAGATCAACGAGCCGGACACGCTCGTCGTGCGGCCCGAACACATCATTGACGTGATCTCGCAGGAGTCGCGCATCCCGCGCGACATGATCTATCGCGACACGAACGACCGCTTCATCACGATGGACGCCGACCTCGGTCGCCGCGTCATCGGACAGAAGGACGCCATCCGCGCCGTCGCTCAAAGGCTCCGACTGAACAAGGGGCCGCTCAAGGAGAACCACTACAAGCCGGACGGCGTGCTCCTCTTCCTCGGCCCGACGGGCGTCGGCAAGACCGAGCTGGCGAAGGCCGTCGCCGAGTTCATGTTCGGCGACGAGGAGAAGATGGTTCGCATAGACATGTCGGAGTATCAGGACGGCACCATCGGCATTGAGAAGCTGATCGGCATGCCGCGCGGCATCGTCGGCTCGGAGCGCGGCGGCGTTTTGACCGAGCAACTGCGCGAGAACCCTTACACGGTTCTCCTGCTCGACGAAGTCGAAAAAGCTTCGCCGACCTTGATGAACCTGTTCCTGCAAGCCTTCGACGAGGGCTGGCTCACCGATGGTCGCGGCAAGAAGGTCTATCTGTCGGACGCCATCGTGATTATGACCTCGAACCTCGGCTCGGAGAACTTCAAGAAGTACGAGAAGCCCTTCGGCTTCGGCACGAAGACGCTGGGCGACGTGAAGGCGATTAAGGGCGAGGTGATGAAGGCCGCCGAGACGAGGTTCTCGCCGGAGTTCCGCAACCGCATTGACGAGATCGTCGTCTTCTCGCCGCTGACGATGGACGAGGTGCGCGAGATCGCCAAGCTCTACACCGCGAAGCTCTGCCGGCAGATGGAGAAGCAGGGCAAGGGCTGCCGCGTCACCGAGGCGGCGCTCGACCTCCTCACGGAGAAGGGCTTCAGCCCGACCTACGGCGCGCGCTTCCTGAAGCGCCACATTGACGAGAAGGTGAAGCTGCCCATCACGGCGATGTGGAAGGAGGCGGACGCCTTCGTCGCCGACATGGAGAACGGCGAGGTCGTCGTCCGCGCCGCCGTCAGGGCGGACTCTTAATCAAGGTTCATAATCACCTGCAACCAAGCGAGAGGGCTTCGGCGGAATCGTCGAAGCCCTCTCGCTTTGAAGCCCCGAAGGGCTTCAAACACGCACTCAAATCCCCGTCACCTTTGACGGACTCACTGCACGCGCCCGGCTGTTGCGTTCCCTTCCCTCACCGTTTATAAATTTCAACATGAGAGTGAAGCCGTCCCTTACCCGCGCGCGCGTGTGCCTCGCGGCGCTCACACTGTTCGCCGCCCCGGCAATCGCCTTCTCCCAGGGCGACAAAAGCCGGGCGACGCCCGCGCAGTCAGATCAACAGAAGCCCGCCCCGAAGGAGGACGAGCGAGCCGCCGCGGTCGTCCGCCGCGCCGTCGAGGCGCTGGGCGGCGGCGCGTACCTCGACGTGAAGACGGTCGTCTCGCGCGGTCACTTCACGCCCTTCAAAGGCGGCGTGGCGACGCTGCCGACCGCGTTCACAGACTACCTCGTCCTGCCCGACCGCGAGCGCACTGAATTCCGCGGCGCGGGCACTAAGAGCGTCCAAACCAACACGGGCGACACGGGCTGGGTCGCAGACCTCCAGGAGAAGAAAATCCTCGACCTCACGCCCGCACAGGCGCAGGACTTCCGCACCTCCATGCGCGCGAGCGTGGACAACGTGCTGCGCGGGTGGTGGCGCTCGGAGGGCGCGGCCCTCGCCTACGTCGGGCGGCGCGAGGCCGGACTCGCGCGCCGCAACGAGGTCGTGCGCCTCACCTACCCGGACGGCTTCGAGGCGGAGTTCGAGTTCGACGCGAAGGACGCGCTGCCCTCGAAGGTGAAGTACAAGAAGGGGGGCGGCGAGGGCGAGCGGGTCGAGGAGGAAGACCGTTTCGCGCAGATCGTCTCCATCGGCGCGGTGCGCGTCCCCTTCGTCGTTGACCACTACAGCGCGGGCGTGCAGTCGAGCCGCGTCAACTATGACGCCGTCGAGTTCAACCACCCCGTCCCCGACTCGCTCTTTACGAAACCCGCCGATGTGAAGGCAGTCAAGCTCGGCCAGTAGAAGAAATGATGAATGCGGAGCGATGAATGATGAATTAAAGCTCAGGCGGCTTTCAATTCATCATTCATCGCTCCGCATTCATCATTTTCTTACCGTCTCCTGCGTGTGCGTCTCGCCGGTGGCCTGCGCTGTCTCGGCGGCGCGTGCGCGCGTGGGGGGCAGGCGGGCCATGCGCGCGAAGAGGTCTTCGTATTCGTCCACGACGTGCTCCCAGTCGTAGCGCTCGCGCACGCGCGCCTGCGCGCGCTGCCGGTACTGGTTGACTATCGCGCCGTCGCGCAGCACGCGCTGGAGCTGCGCCGCAAGCTCCTGCGAGTCCCTGTAATGCAGGCCGGCGTCGCCGACGACCTCGACGTTTTCCGGCGCGGCCAGCGCCAGGACGCAGTTGCCGTAGCCCATCGCCTCGACGAGCGCCGGGTGCGTGCCGCCGACCTCCGTGGCGTGGACGTAGCAGTAAGCGTTCTGCTGCAAGGCACGGTAGGCGTCGCCGAAGACGAAGCCCGTGAAGACGATGCGCCGGTCGCGGCGCGCGAGCGAGCGCAGGCGGCTGATGTACTCGTGCGCGTAGGGCGCGTCGCCGACGATCAGAAGCTTGTGCGGCGTCCGCACGCGCCGGAACGCCTCGATGACCAGCGCCGCGTTGTTTTCGGGTTCGAGGCGCGAGACGTAGAGCACGTAACGGTTCGGCTCCACCCCCCATTGGCGGACTGCGGCGCGGTCGAGTCGGCGCTCGACCTCCGCGCCGTAAACGATCATCGTCGAGTCGGCCTCGTATTTGGCGAGGTAGTAGTCCTGTATGACGCGCGCGTCCGTCACCGTCTCGTTCGGCAGCCACACGGACAGGCGCTCGGCCACGCGGTAGTAATTCTTGCCGAGCCAGTTCCACTTCCGGCGCTTATGTTCGAGGCCGTCAACGTTGATGGCGACGGGCACACCCGCAGCGCGCAGGACGGGCGCGAAGGGCGCGTTGGCCGCGTTGCAGATGAGCGCGGCGTCGAAGCGTCGGGAGATGGCGGCGTGGAAGGAGGAGAGGCAGGCGTGGACGACCGTGTCGAAATACTTGTGGCGGATGGTCGGCAGAACCTTCAGGCGCACGCCCTTGTACTCGATCTGCCGAGGGCTGACGTAGTGCGCGCGGCAATAGACCGTCACGTCGTGCCCGCGCGCCACCAAGCGCGTCGAGAGCTGCTCGGCGAAGGTCTCGAACCCCCCGTAGCTCGCGGGAACTCCCCGCGTCCCAAGTATGGCGATGCGCATGATTTAAATGATGAATGCGGAATGATGAATGATGAATGAAAGGCGGCTTGAGTTTTCTAATTCATCATTCATCATTCCGCATTCATCACTCCTCCTGTGTTTTCCTGTAAACCTGCAAGGTCATGCGGGCCGTGTTCCGCCAGTCGAACGAGCGCGCCCTTTTGAGTCCGCGCGCACGGAGTTCGGCGCGCAGGGCGTCGTCGTCAATCAGTCTTGCGAGGGCGCGTGCGAGCGCGCCCGTGTCGAAAGGGTCTGCCGCGAGTCCGGCGTCGCCGACGACCTCCGGCAGGCTTGTCAAATTCCCCGTCAGGACGGGCGCGCCGCAGCTCATCGCTTCGAGCGGGGGAAGCCCGAATCCCTCGAAGTAGGAGGGGTAGGCGAAACAGAGTGCCCCCGAATACAGTGCTGGCAAGTCGCCTTCGGATACATAGCCGGTGAGAACTACCGAGCCGCCGACTCCCTCCTCCTCAATCGCCTTCAGCGTCTCGCCGTAGAGCCAGGCCCGCTTGCCCACGAGAACCAGTTGCGGCAGATTACTCCTCCCGCGCTCGCGGCGCAAGAGCGAATAGGCGCGCACCAGACGCTCAAGGTTCTTCCGCGGCTGGATCGAGCCGACCGCCAGCACGTACTCGCCGCCGACACCGTAACGCCGCCGCACGCGCTCCCTCTCGCCCGCGTCGGCGACGGGGCGGAAGTGCGCCGCCGCCGCCAGCGGGATCACGCTCACGCGCGAAGGGTCGAGCTTGTAAGTCTCTATGAGGTCGCGGCGCGTGAACTCGGAAGGCACGATGACGTGCGCCACGCGCCGCGCAGTCCTTCGGACGGTGAGCCGGAGCTGCATCCAGCTCCGGCGCTTGAAAGTTTCCGGCAGGTGCTCGAATGAGAGGTCGTGGATTGTGGCGACGACGGGGCAAGGCGCGAGCGGCGGCGCGGTGTACTGCACGTGCAAGAGGTCAACGGGCCGCCGCCTCAACTCCGCCGAGAGCGTGAAGGGAACGCGCAACAAGGGCGTGTGCGGCAGCGTCCGCTGCACGCGCACGTTCGGCCAGCGCCCGTCGAAGCGCTCGAACGCCGCGGGCCTCGTCACGTAGATCGTATAACGGTTCTCTCGGTCAACCGCCGCCAGCGCCTCGACCAGATTCGCCGCGTAGGTCTCGTTGCCCGCCAGCCCCGTCCCGACCGAGTGCGCGTCAATCGCGATGTGCATAGGCGAACGACTGTTCCTCTAATAGTCGGAGGCCGAAGAATAGAAGGCCGTGAGCCAACGTTCTGAGAAGGTGAAAGCGTGATCAAACTGCGAGATACAGTATAACGCGTAAATTCCGCGGGCTATACTGCGCCGCGCAGCAAGTTGGATTGCATGTCGTGTTCTGTATGCTTAAAGCATCGCTTAGTGCCCATTCGGGGTGGAAATTATCCTTGACCCGGTGCGACAAATAGCATAGAAAGCATCGCGCTCGAAGATTTTTCTCACCGGCATGAGGAGGTTGCTATGAATCGCGCTAATCTTGTGGCCCTGTGCATTACTCTGCTTCTCTGCTGCATAGCAGGAGTTGCACAAAGCGAAACGTCTGTCACCAATACCCAGCCTGGAAGCACATCCGCAGGCAACAGTGCGTCATCCAGTGGAGCCGGGACAGCAGCCTCTCCCGAACAAATCAACAAACTTGAGGCGAGATTAGACAGGTATTTTACGGATTACAGAAATGCTCAGTGGCGGTTTAGCTGGGCATACCACATCTGTATTTATGGTGCGGCAATATTGAGCGCGTTAGCAGCTTTACTATCGAAGGCTCATTTAAAGGTGTTCGGCTTAGAAGACCCTGCACGCAGAGATAACTGGACTGCTTCATTGGCAGCAATTGCGGCGCTCCTTATAGCTATTTCGTCCGCCGGAAAACTTCAGGAGAGTTGGCAAGAAAATATGAGCAAAAGATATGATGTTGAAGGCTTAGTTAACCAGCTAGCCGCAGAGCAAAATCCGACATCGGAGGAGCTTGAGGCCTACGGCAAAAGTCTGGCTCTTATTATTGACCCGCACACCGTCCTCGTTGACCCGAGAAATATCTGTCCAAAGAAATAAATCTATGGTCAGCACTCATTGGCTCTATTCGTGATTATTGTAATGGCCGTCCTATTTCCGGATAGGGAATTTAAGGGATGAGGATACATTAATTTGGGACAGCCAACTCGCTTCGCTCAATCGTCGATAAAGGCGTCAAGTAACCCATCACACGGAGCGCAGCGTGGTTCAGCTTTCGACTTCCCTACTCTCTTCTTCAAGCAGGACGCCGCGGAAGGAGCGGCGGTGGATGGGGCAGCAGCCGTGCTCGCGCAGCGCCGCCCAGTGCTCGCGCGTGCCGTAGCCGACGTGGCGGGCGAAGCCGTATTCGGGGAACTGCGCGTCGTAGTCGCGCATGAGCCGGTCGCGGTAGGTCTTGGCGAGGACGGAGGCGGCGGCGATGGAGGCTGAGGCCGAGTCGCCGCGGATGATCGCCTTGTGCGGCAGGCCGGACTCGCGGAGTTGGATGGCGTCTATCAAAAGAAAATCGGCGCACGGTTGAAGCTTCTCCAGAGCCTGCAACATCGCGCGCCGCGTGGCGACGAGTATGTTCGTGCTGTCAATCTCTTCAGGCCCGACGAGGCCGTAGGCGTGGCAGACCGCCGTGCGCCGCAACTCCTCACTGATGCGCTCGCGCTGCAAAGCCGTCAGCTTCTTCGAGTCGTCGAGACCGACGGGGAGAGGGGCCGACGGGTCGAGTATCACAGCCGCCGCGACCACAGGCCCCGCGAGCGCCCCGCGCCCCACCTCGTCAAGCCCCGCCACGCGCGCGAAGCCGACCGCCCGCGCCTCCTCCTCAAACAGCGTGTGGATGAGCGATTGCCGCTTCCGCAGAGCCATAACTGAAATGATGAATGCGGAATGATGAATTTAAAGGCAAGCCGTCTTCAATTCATCACTCATCATTCCGCATT
>QHXN01000142.1 GCA_003222975.1 Acidobacteriota bacterium
ATGCACGGCTATCTGGACGGCGAACTGGATTTGAACGGAAGCCTGGAGGTCGAGCGGCACATGCAGGAATGTCAGAGTTGCGCGCGTGCTTATAGTAACCAAAGGGCATTGCGCTCCGCCTTCAAAGACAACTCCCTCTATTACCCTGCTCCGGCGAAGCTGCAAAAGCGCATCGGGTCGTCTTTGCGCCAGGCTAACAAAGCTGAGGCCCCCGCGCGTGTGCTGCCGTGGAGATGGCTCGCCGTCGGGGCTTCAATGGCCTGTGCACTCTTAATCGCCTTCGTCATCTGGAACGCGGTGCGCGGGCGCGTCACTACTTCCGGTGATGAGCTTCTGGCGCAGGAGATAGTCTCCGACCACGTCCGCTCGCTGATGGTGAATCATCTGACGGACGTGGCCTCATCCGACCAACACACGGTCAAGCCGTGGTTCGACGGCAAGCTTGATTTCGCCCCGGAGGTCAGGGACTTCTCCGATCAGGGCTACCCGCTCGTCGGGGGGAGGCTCGAATACCTGAATAACCGGACGGCAGCGGCGCTGGTCTACCAGCGCCAGAAACATTTCATTAACGTCCTTGTCTGGCCGTCAGAGGAGAGGTCAGATTCTGAGGCGAAACTGACGACGCGTCAGGGCTACAACCTGATTCATTGGACGAAGTCCGGCATGACCTACTGGGCCGTCTCCGATCTTAACAGCAGTGAACTCGAAGGGCTGACCCGACTTATTCAAGATCAGACGCCGCCGCGCCAGTAATCGCGTTTAAACGCCCCAAGCATGGGTAATCATCTACTTGACGCAAGATTGATAGTTTATCTCAGCATCTCAGTCGAAATAGCTGAAGAGCTGTTGGCCTGGTGATAAACCAACTGCATCAGGTAGATGATTACCAATTGAAGATTACCCGGCGAGCCACAGGGCGAGGTTACGCACGTAAGTCTTCACGTCTTCGAGCCGCTCGGGCTCTCTTCTAACCTGGTCGCCGGGCGGCTCCGCGACAAAGCTCGGGCAGCCCATTGAGGTGTCCCAGTTGTAATCCACGAAGTGATGAAAGCTCGACTCGGCCACGGCTCGACCGAGCTGATGGCCGTGCCCGTCTTGCTCTTGCTCGAAGGCGACGATCAGGTTGAAGGGGCGCTTCGTGACTTGGCTCGTGCCGGTCGCAACGACGCGCGCGTGACTCTCGCCTTCCGGCACACCGACTCCGCCTTCATGCGGGTGCGCGGGGAAATATTCGATGTGGCCCGAAGGGGATGAATCGTGACGCAGGAGTTCGTGCACCGGACGGGCGGGCGTGACCGGTTGATAGTCGCCGTTGCTTCCCGAATGATAGTTCGGCCAGGAGATGTCTTTCGTCTCCTGATCGTCGCGCACGTGCCTCGTCTCGTCCGGGTCTTGATGCTGGCTGTGAAAGAAGTGTGCGCGCCCCACGCCGCCGAGCGTGCAGAGCGAAGAACCCAGGTCTTCGTGATCGCGCGTCGAGAGGAGTCCGCCGCCGCGCTGGCGAAAGCGCGTGATGCCCTGACAGTCAGACACGGTCAGCCCATCGCCCGTGTCCACGGCGAAGAGCCACAGCTCGTCGAAACGAGTGGCGTCGAGTCGGCTCAGCACTCGGTCGTCGCCGTCCGCGTTCGTCTCGCGGTCGCGCGCCGTGACTTCACAGAGCACGTGCCCTTCCCTGTCTCGAAGCCCGCTCAGGTGCTCAGCGAGTAATGAGAACCGACCGATGTGCCAGTCGTCCTCCCTGGTCGGGATGGTGGTCTGCAATAAAATGCGAATCGGTCTTTTCATACGATCACCCGGTCAGGCTGCGCACGTCCTTCTATGAGTAGCCAGGCGAAAAGTCCGCTCGCCAGCGCGAGTGCCGCGGCGATCAAGATAACGACGCGGAATCCGCTGACGAATGACTCTTCGACGGCGCGTTTGAGTGCTTGTTTCGTCTCGCCCTTTAACTCATCCGGAATGTTGATTGTGGCAAGGCGGCCCGTCTGCTCTTCGAGCGCGGCGCGAGTTTCCAAAGGAATGTCTAAAGCCCGGAGATGATAGTTAAAATTTCGCGCGAAGACTCCCGTCATGACGACTCCGAGCACTGCGATAGAGATCAGCCCCGCAGTCCGGGAGACCGCGTTGTTGATGCCCGATGCGATGCCGGCATGTCGCTCTTCGACGGCGCCCATCACGGATGTCGTGAGCGGCGCGACGCTCGCCGCCATGCCGAGGCTCATCACTGTGACCGCCGGGAAAAAGCTCGTCCAATAACTTCCAGCGCCCGCGCCGGGAAGCATGAACAGGGCGAAACCAGCGCTCGCGATGACGGGGCCAACGACAAGCGGCAACTTCGCGCCGTAATGCTGGACAAGCCCGCCCGCCCAGCGCGACAAGAGGAACATCGTTAGCACAAAGGGAAGAAGCGCAGCCCCTGCCGCGGTCGCCGAATAGCCCTGCACTTGAATCAGATTGAAGGGCAGAAAGAACATCAACCCGCCCAGAGCGCCGTAGAGGAAAAAGGTCAGAAGATTTGCCCCCGCGAAAGTCGGCGAGCGGAAAAGAACAAAGGGCATCATCGCACGCTCCCCGCGTCTTCGCTCGATGATGGCGAAGAAGATTAGCAGCACAGCTCCCATTGCCAGGCTCGCTACTACACGCATGTCGTTGAAGCCCCGCTCGCCCGATTCAAGCAGACCGTAAACGACGCCGCCCAGTCCAAACGTCGCCGCAACAGCACCGAGGATGTCCAAGCGCTCACCTGCGCTCTCGTCGCGGCTCTCCGGAACGTGCCACCAAGTAATCACCAGCACCAGAGCCGCCAGCGGTAGGTTGATGAAAAATATCCAGCGCCACGAGACATGCTCGATAAGCCAGCCTCCGAGGATGGGGCCTATCCCTGCGGAGATGGCCGTAAAGCCCGACCACGTGCCGATGGCCCGCCCCCGGTCTTCCTTAGAGAAAGAGGCGCTGATGATCGCGAGACTTCCCGGAACAAGCATGGCCGCGCCCACACCTTGCACGGCACGCGCGGCGATGAGGTGCGCGGTCGTCTGCGCCAGCCCGCACCCGGCGGAAGCTACCGCGAAGAGAGTTAGTCCGGCAGAGAAGATGCGTCTTCTTCCCAGACGATCACCGAGAGAGCCGCCGACCAGAATCAGCGCGGAGAGCATCAGCGAGTAAGCCTCGACGATCCACTGCGCGCCGACGATATCTGTGCCCAGCTCACGCTGAAGCACGGGCAACGCGACGTTGACGACTGTGCTGTCAATAAAGGTGATGCTCGACCCTAAGATGGTTGCCGCAAGCACCCACGGCGCGGCCCGCTTGGAGCACGGTGCATCTGCCGACCCGGTCTGAATCACAGCCTCATCACACGGGGCCTTAACGATAGTCGTCAATTTTGTTCTTTCTCGCTCCTCCCTGCTCCTTTCAAGCCGCACTCATCGGCCAACGGGCAGCTCGATACGGAATCTTCTTGCCGCGATGATAGCAAGCGCGATGAAAAACGCCAGTACGACTAATTGCGTAAGCAAGAACGGCGGCTCGGATTGCGTCGGGGCCAACGCTTTCAGCGTGGACAGCTTCCGGAAAGCCTGCACGACCCCGACAAAGACATTAAGATATAAAGCCAACGCGGCGCTGACGACGTAAAGCCGACGCCATGCTTCAGCGAGGTGACGAATGTAGCGCGCGAAGATCACCGTAGCGACGGAAACCCTGATCTTTGAAACTCGCGCGCAGCCCTGCTGTCCTGCTGTTTCCTCTCCCGCAAGCCGCCGATCCGTTTCGCGGGCGCGCCTCGCCCGCGCGCGAGTCTCACATGCCCATGCCGCCGCCCATCCCCCCCGATATCGTCCCCGGTTTATCACCGTCCTGGATTTCGGAGACGAGGGCTTCGGTCGTGAGCATCAACCCCGCGATTGAGGCGGCGTTTTGCAGCGCGCAGCGCGTGACTTTCGCCGGGTCAATAATGCCCGCTGCCACGAGGTCTTCAAACTTATCGGTCGCGGCGTTGTAGCCAAAGTTGGCGTTTCGTTCGGCGCGCACCTTCTCAACGATCACCGCGCCTTCCTTGCCGGCGTTCTGTACGATCTGGCGTAAAGGCTCTTCCAACGCACGCTTGACGATGGTGACGCCGATCTGCTCGTCCAGTTCGCCGCTAACTTCACCGTCTTCGTCCGGCTCGAAAATCCTGAACTTGTCGAGCGCCTTCGCCGCGCGAATCAGCGCCACGCCGCCGCCCGGCACGATGCCTTCTTCGACCGCCGCGCGCGTCGCGTGCATCGCATCCTCGACTCTCGCCTTCTTCTCCTTGAGTTCGGTCTCGGTGGCCGCGCCGACGCGAATCACCGCGACCCCGCCGACGAGTTTCGCCAGCCGCTCTTGCAGCTTCTCGCGGTCGTAGTCCGAAGTGGCGTCTTCGATCTGAGCCTTGAGCGTCTTCACGCGACCTTGCAAGTCGTCGTCTTTGCCCGCGCCGTCAATGATAATCGTATTATCTTTATTGATTGTCACCTTCTTGGCGCTGCCCAGGTCTTCGAGCTTGACGTTCTCAAGCTTGATGCCGAGGTCTTCGCTGATAACTGCGCCGCCCGTTAAAACGGCGATGTCTTCGAGCATGGCCTTGCGACGGTCGCCGAAGCCGGGGGCCTTCACCGCGGCGACGTTCAGCGTGCCGCGCAGCTTGTTCACCACGAGGGTCGCCAGCGCTTCGCCTTCCACGTCTTCCGCGATGATCAGCATCGGCCTGCCTTGCCTGGCGGCCTGCTCCAGCACCGGCAGGATGTCTCTCATCGAAGAAACCTTCTTCTCGCTAATGAGAATGACCGGATTATCGAGCACGGCCTCCATGCTTTCCGGGTCGGTCACGAAGTAAGGCGAAAGGTAGCCGCGGTCGAACTGCATCCCTTCGACAAATTCTAAGTCCGTCTCCATGGTCTTCGACTCCTCGACCGTGATGACGCCGTCCTTGCCCACCTTGTCCATCGCCTCCGCGATCAACTCGCCGATGGTGCTGTCGCCGTTAGCCGAAATCGTGCCAACCTGCGCGATGGCGTCGCCCTTGACCGGCTTCGACATGCGCCTGATCTCTTCGGTGGCGCGCTCGACTGCCTTGTCAATCCCGCGCTTCAGGGCCATCGGGTTCGCGCCCGCCGCCACCGTCTTCACGCCCTCGCGGAAGATGGCCTGCGCCAAGACGGTCGCCGTCGTCGTGCCGTCGCCCGCCACGTCAGACGTTTTCGACGCGACCTCGCGCACCATCTGCGCGCCCATGTTTTCCATTGAATCTTTGAGTTCGATCTCCTTCGCCACGGTCACGCCGTCCTTCGTGATCGTCGGGCTGCCATATTTCTTATCGAGCACGACGTTGCGGCCCTTCGGGCCGAGCGTGATCTTGACCGCGTCGGCGAGCTGGTTGACGCCGCGCAGGATGGCCGCCCTCGACTCACCGCCATGAACTATTTGCTTTGCCATAATCTTTCTCTCTTCTCCTAATCAAAACTGCCGGCTGCATCTCCGAATGGAACCGGATGATCAAGCATTCCGCCGTCCGAGAACTACTTGCCGCTCTTCCTGCCTCGGCCGCCCGCGGCGGAACCGCCACCCGCCGAGTTGGTCGCCGCGCCCGCGCGGCGGATGATTCCGAGAATCTCGTCCTCGCGCATGATCAACAGCTCTTCGCCGTCGAGCCTGATCTCGGAACTGCTGTACTTGCCGAACAGGACTCGGTCGCCCGCCTTAACATCCAACGCTTGGCGCGTGCCGTCTTTCCTGTATTTGCCTTCGCCGACGGCGATCACTTCGCCCTCCTGCGGCTTCTCCTTCGCCGTGTCGGGGATGATGATGCCGCCGCGCACCTGCTCGCCTTCCTCGATGCGCTTCACAATAATGCGGTCGTGCAGGGGTTTGATGTTCGTCGTCATAACTTACTCCGATCTCCTTTTTCGGTCTTTCTACCAAATTACAAAATGGTTTCGTGGCGAGCTTCCTTTATGAAGGATTGATCGCAGTCCCTTCGGCTCTAAGCGTTGCGGAGAGGGGCAGACACCTCCACCCCTCTTAAAGCCAGAAGCTCTACTCGCGTTACGCGGCCTGGGCGGCGATCTTGTGGAACGTCGAGTTCGAGACCACGGCAGTCCCCACTCGCGGAGTCCCCTCCACCACTTTCGACAGCGCCTTCAACACCTGCGGATAGCCGGCCTGGTTGTAAGCCTCCGCGTCCTCTTTCGTCTCCCAGAAGCTGTTGGCTATGGCTTCCGAGTCGTCGGTGGAGATGAAGGTGATCTCGTCGCGGAAACCCTTCTGCTGGCGCAGCATCGGAAGGACGTCTCTCTCCACGGTGCGGGTAAACTCGGCGGCGGAATTTGCTTTGAGTTGCATGATGACATGACGTGTAAACATTGATCTGCTCCTTTTGGGTCGGGCTGCGGGCTTCAGGTGATCCGGGGGATTCCGGAGGAGCTGAGAAGGGAGTAAGCGGACTCGGTTCTGCACGACTTTACGCTAGACAAATGTATATGTCAAGTGTAGAATATATCTTATGAATGGTACATATTCGTAGATGATAAATAGTGGAGTAGGGGGCATACCTTGATCGAGATTCGACTAGACGGGTTACTGGAAGGGCGCGGGCGGACTTTCTACTGGCTGGCGAAGGAGACCGGCATCAGCCACTCGACGCTGTGGCGGCTGAAGAAGGGTAAGGCGCTGGGGATCAACTTCGTCACTCTGGAGAAGATCTGCCGGACGCTTGACTGTCAAGCGGGTGACGTGCTGAGTCTGGCGAAAGAGAAAAAGACGGGCAAGAGGCGAAGCGTGAATGGTCGCGGGAAGTCGTAACGAGAAGCTGACGACACCGCGTCACCCATGGACGCGCAAAGGCTTTCGGTCGAGCCGCGAATACGGTACGACTTGGAGCCTTCGGGATGCCGTCTTTCGTTCCGTCAACGGGCGTGAGCCGAGCGCAACGGTTTGAGACTGCCAGGCTGTTCGCGCCGCCGAGCGTCGCCGAAAGCACGACAAGTCTCCTGGAAGACTTGCTCATATCGCCGCGTAAGCTGGGAATTGTAACGAATGAACCATAGGAGGGAAAAACGTCATGTATATTTACACGGTACAAGCAATGCCAGGACAGAAGGCTAAATTCGAGGGGGACACTTCCATCAATTACCGGATTAAACGGTTGGACGGTTCTATCCCCACTTCAAAAAAGGGTCGCACCGAGATCATCAGAGACGGCCTTGAATACGATGAAGCCATGGAGCTAATCAAAGGCTTCAATAGTATGGAAGGAAAATCGCAGGACATGAGGGATGAAGTAGCCCGGCAGAAAAGGGCGGCGTAGGAGCCATCCTTTGGCATCCCCACGAGCGACCGGTCGCTTTGGACGGCTTCCGCGATCTCAACATCCCCCTTCAGCCCCGCATGATTCACTTCGCGGAGGGTGGAACGAATGCTCGCGCTCCGCGATGAGCTTGCGGCTCCTGCACCCGCAAAGGGCCGCTTCACTCACTACCCAGTGCTATCGTGGGTTCGTCTTTCACTGCCCGGCGGAGGCTGGCAGGTTCTTAACGCGCCTTCTGTTCGAGCCAGTCCCGAACGACATCAAGCACTATTGGCTCGAACTCTCCGTAAAGGCCGGTCGTCCGCTTCATGCTCTCCTCCATTGAGGATGCCTTCGTCAGGTAGTGATCCATGCCGGGGACGGCTTTCAGCGTGGCGCGTCCGGGGTGGAAGCCGTTAATGATGTCGGCCAGGTAGGGGTCGTCCGCAATGGTCGAGATATAGTCGGACGTGCCATAGACGACGAGCACGGGCGCGTCCACCTTCTTCCACTCCTCCGCCAGGTTGAGCGCCGCCCACTGCTGCATGTAGGTGTAGGGCGCGGGGTACGCGATGAAGTCGCCGCAGGCGGGCATCTCCTTGAGCAACTGCTCGGGCGTCTGCCGCTCGATGAGCAGGCGTTGGTTGCACTGCTCGTTCAGTCGCAGGCGTCGCTCCATCTCGTCAAAAGGGATGTGCCGCAGAAGGTTCTGCCTGCGGCGCGTGTCCGTCAAGTATTCGAGAAACGGCTTGGCGACCGTGTTGATGACGACGAGACCTTTGACCGGCAACTGTTCTGCAACGAGCGGAGCCTCGACGCCGCCGATGCTCAGCCCAATTATGAACACCTGGTTCGGGTCAACGAAAGGATATTGTTTGAGCGCCTTCAGGCCCGCGACGTAGCCGCGCACCTCCGCCCGCAAATCAACCACGGGACTCATGCACGGCGGCCCCTGGCTGTCGCCGATGCCGCTCTTCTCGACGCGCATCGTGACGAAGCCGGCGCGCGTCAGCCCGTAGAGCAGCTTCGTCTCGGTGCTCAAGAGGTTGGCGCTCTCCTGCGAGAAACAGCCGATGCCCGTGATGTAGAGCACCGCCGGGTGCCTGCCTTCATTCTTCGGCACGGTGACGACCACACGCCGCAGGCCGCCGTCAACCGTGACCGACTTGTACAAGGTCTCTGCGTCGGGGCTGGACTCGTAAGGGCGGGGCTTCAATGCCACCTGCTTCGTCTGCGCCGCGCGGCCCCTGACGAAGTGAATCGTCACGCTGTCACCGGCGCGCAATCGTGTAACCGTGGTGACGAAGTCGTCAGGGTTCGCAATCTTGTGGTCGTTGATCTGCGTGATGACATCGTCCGGCTCAAGGCCCGCCTCTTTCGCCGCGCCGCCATCCACCACGCCGAGAACGAGGATGCCGCCGTCGCCCGTGATGCGAAGACGTGCGCGCGCCTCGTCCGTCAACTGCCCGGCCCGGACGCCGATGAAGCCCGCGCGCCTCAACTCCTGCCCGCCGGCTAACGCGACGAATGCCAGCAGCCAGACGGAAAGAGCTAAACGTCGAAATGTTTTGACCTTCATTCGTCTCGGAAGTCTCTACCAGAAAGGAATAGCCGGCCAACGCCTTGCCAGGTAAGCGTCCAGGCCCCACATTCGACCCGCCGCGCCCAACAAACAGACGAGCGCGCTAAAAAAGACCGCCGCGTCTTCGCTGTCGGGCGACCAGAACAGGCGACCCTTCGCCAGCATGAAATTCAGGAACAGGAACATGGCGACGGCGGCCCCGGCGCGCGTCGCCGTCCCCGTCAGAAGAGAAAGCCCGGCCACAAGCTCGCCGGCCATGACCAGGTAGCTGAACAGGGCGGCGTGCGGGATGACCAACTGCTGAAGGAAGTGCTGGTACGCGCCCGACGCGTTGCGCATCGCGTACCCTTCGAGGAAGCCCAGCATCTCCGCCGAGAAGGGCGCGCGCGCCGTCATCTTACCCAAGTCCGTGACGAGCAGGATCACGCCCAGGTGGACTCTCAGAATGACGAGCAGCGCACGCGGCACGTACCTGAACGCGGCTCGTGCGGCAAAGGCGTCTGAAGGGAGAGAGTCGTGGCTCATACGCATCAAGGATTCATGCGCGCGCGAGTTTCACCGTGACGAGGAATTTGCCCTTCGCGTCCGGCGACGGCTCCGCGACCGCCGAGCCGGCCCAGGCGCGCCCCTCGTCATCCTTGAACTTCCATTCGATTTCGGAGCGGTCGTTGCTTTTGGTCGCGCGCGGCACGACCGCCACCGCCGAACCCGCGTGCGGCGTGCTGGATGCGATCTGCTTCCGGGTCAACTCCATGATCTCGGCGACCGAGGCGGGCTTGGCGACGAGCGCCTTGATCTCCCAGCGGTCGGTGTCGCCGTCCGTCGAGATTATATCTGCGTCGAATCCCTGGAAGTTCGGCAGGTAGCGGTCGGCGTAAGCCGCACGCGCGAACTTCGATTCGGGGTCCCACTTGTACTCGATGCCGAGCGCGGTCTGCTGCGCCACGCCTAGCCCGAGCATCTTCGAGACGAGGTAGAACGCCCCGTCTATGCCCGACGAGAGACCGGCGGTCGTAATCACTTTTCCGTTGTCAACGTAGCGCTTGTCATAGACGGTCTTGATGTTCTTGCCGGCGGTCGCGAGTTTGTCAATGCCGCCGCGCACGGTCGTCGCCGTCAGCCCGTCGAGCAGTCCGGCCTTCGCGAGGATGAACGCGCCGGTGCAGACCGACATCACGTAGGCCGAATCCTTCGCGTTGTCCTGCACCCACTTGACGAGCTTCGGATTGTTGACCGCGCCGCCCACGCCGCCGCCGGGCACGAGCAGCACGTCTGCGCGCGGACTGTTCTCGAAGGTGTAGTCGGCGACGACGCGCTGACCATACACGGCGTTGACGGGATCGGTCTTCTCCGCGACGGAGAAGACCTTGTAGCCCGCGCCGCCGAAGACCTCCCACGGCCCGGCGAAGTCAATGATCTCAACTCTATCGAATAACAGGATCGAGACGGTAGGAATTTTGTTCGCCTGATCAATTAAAGTCATGCCGCACTGCGGACAGTTGCCGGGCTTGTCGAACGTGAGCTTGTCGCAGTCGAGACCGCAGGGCGGACAGACGTAAACTTTGCCGTCGGCGCGAGCTTCGGGCGGCGGCACGCTCAGTCCCAGGGCGGTCAGACAACTCGCCGCCAATATCGCGCCCGCGCCGCCCTTCACGAAATTCCTTCGCGTCAGCCCCCCGACTGTCGCCTCTCCGTTTGCCTGTTTCATTGCTCTCCTCCTCTCACTGTCGCCTGGAAAACTACAGCGGCGAACGCAGCCTTAACCTAAGAACGAAAGACTTATCGCCGCGTCGGATCGTCAGTTTGTCAGCGTGCCCCTGAATTCTTCAGGAGTCAACGGCTCTGCGGCGCGTAAATAAAACCGCCGCGGCATGGTCAATCATGCCCGGTGTAAGCGAACACAAAGGTGATTTATGCGCCCCAGTTTTAAAACAGCTCATTGGATGGCGGGCAAACCCTCGGACGATAGTGGCAGGTTAGCTCTTGGCGGGAAGCCTTGTCTTGGAAGATCGGAGCGTCCTTGGATAAAGCGAGCGCGCTTGAGCGCGCCGGAATTCGGCGGGCGTCACGCCCGTGTGCCGCCTGAAGGCATTGGCGAAATGGCTCTGGTCGTAGAAGCCTGCGGCGGCGGCAATCTCCGCCAACGTTCTTTCCGGGTCGCATAGCTCTCGCACGCTTTTGTCCAGACGCAACTCGCGGACGTACTCGCCGACCGCGCGGCGATAATGCCGCCGAAACATTCTGGATAGATGAGCGGGATGCACCCCGACGACCTGACTCAATTGCTGGAGACTGACGTGCTCGTTGAAGTGGGCGTGCAGGTAATCGCGTGCGCGCAGCAGCCAACGGGGCGGGTCGGCCGCCCCGCCTTTCACGGCGTCGCGGGCGGCGAGCGCCACGATCTCCAACATCAAGCCTTCGACCAGCAGCGGGGAAACCGCGTCCGCCGCCTTAAGTTCGCGGTACACGCGCAAAGCCAGCGCGGCTGGTGACGCGCCCTCAATGTAGAGGGGGCGCTCTAGAACTTTCGCGAATTCACCGCTCAAGGTCAGGTTGTCAGGAATTACCTCAACAACCAAACAGCGCGCCTCATTAGCGCAGAACCGGCTGGCGTGGCTCTCGCCGGCTGGATTGATGCTCAAGCCCAAACGCTCGCAGGTGTAGCGCGACACGCTGTTCGACTCGATAAACGAGCCGCTCAGAGGGAACGACATCACGACCGTCTCGTGCGCGTGCCGCGGAATCCGCAGATTCGGCGAGTAGCTCTTTTCAGCTACCGCGAAGCTTGGGGTGTCGAGGCTGGCGAGCACTTGGCCGAGCTGATCCGGTTTGGACTCTTTTTGCATGATGTCCGCCCAAGGGCAGCCGTGTGTTTGTCTGATTCTAAGCGCCTGCGGCCTCCCGGCGCGAAACGCACACGCGCCCCGCCGCTCCATCCTACCTCGATTCACGGCGCTTGACCGAGACTCCGCCGTTGGTCGTCTTCACGTGCGTTGACACGGAGCGCGACACAAGCCAGCGCCGCGGACGTTAAATTTTTCCTCTCATCTCACACTCTCCTTAAAGATGTGTGCGCTTGAAATCCCGAACCCGCCGCCGGCCTAATTCATATAACACCGTCGGCGGCAGGTTCGTGGCAACAGATAGCGGCGGATCAGTTGATCAACAGAACTGCTCCGACGCCGGGCATCCTCGCATGGGAGGCAGTTCAAAGGGTGATGCCCCGCCCGGTCGTCGCGGTTCATCCGCAGAACTTACGAAATCCGGCTTTTCAGACGCCCCTAGAGCTGGCCGAAGCGCTGGCGGTACTCGGTCGAACTGAGAAACGCCTTGACCATCTCGGCGCGGTGGAAGTCGCCGCCGAAGGAGTTGAGCTTCGAGAGCCAGAAGTTGAACCCGGACGAGTCTGGGTCGCGCCGCAGGTAGCCGAAGTATTGCATCAGGACGAAGGCGCGGTTGAACTCACGCTGGCCGAAGGCCGCGTTCTCCGACACCTTGCGGAGCACGGTGGCGCGCGTCTCCGTCGAGTTGTTAAGGCCGCCGACCAGCGCGTTGCGCTCCGAGGCGTTGAGCGAGTTGCCTGTGTTGGCGTTCAGGGCGTCAACGTACTGGTCGTTTGAAAGCCCGCCGTAAACGGCCAGAAAGTCCGCGCGCGCGACGAACTGGTCGGCGAACTGCGTCTTGTTGGCGTCTAATTGCGCCTGCCAGTCGCCCTGGCCGACGACGACGCCTTGGCCGACGGCCTGCGTGTCGCGCATGAACTCGCGGAAGGCCGGGAAGCGGTTGAAGGCCGCTTGATAACTCCGCTCGACGAGGAAGCCGGTCTGCTGGAACTCTATCGAGAGGAAGAACGCAGCCGAAGTGTCAATCCGCTTCGCCTCGCGGCACTGCGAGTCCGCGCCGCAGGAGTTGATGTTGTTCGTCCAGAACGAGAAGCCCGAAGGGTCGGGGGCGCGGTTGAGGAAGTCAACGTAGTGCTGGCGGACGAAGAAGTCGGTGGAGTCAACGGGGTTCGCGGTCGCTGTGGTCGCGTCGTTGTCAATGATGGTAACGATGGCCGTGGCCGGGGATGCCACCTGCGCGCCCGGCGAAGGGTTCGATAAGGTGATGTTGAATGTCTCATCTCCCTCGGCGAAGGCGTCGTCGGTGACGAAGACGTTGAACGACTTGGCCGTCTCGCCCGCGCCGAAGCGCAGCGTGCCGATGGCCGTGGTGTAGTCAGAGCGATCGTTGGCCGTGCCGTCCGAGGTAGCGTAGTCAACTGAGGCGGGCTGCGAGGTGTCGCCGGAGCGTGTGACGATAACCTGGAGTTGGCCGGCTGACTCCGAGACGGCGAAGCTCGGCGAAGCGAACGCGAAGGTCGCGGGAGTCGGTGCGGGCGTCGGGGCAGGTGTCGGCGTCGGGGTTGGTGTCGGAGTAGGCGTTGGAGTCGGAGTTGGTGTGGGGGTCGGCGTCGGAGTCGGCGACGGCGCGGTGGACGTGCCGATGAAGATGAGGTCTTGATTGTTGTTCAGGTTGTTGATGTTGACTGAAGACGGCGAGAAGCTGAAGTTGGTTTTGACGGGCGTGATGGTGTAGTTGCCGCCGCCGTTCGTTGCGAAGAAGCTGAAGTCGCCGTTGCTGTCTGTGGTAGCGGTGGCCGAATTGTCTCCGCTCAGCGTGACGGTCACGCCGCTAATGCCGTTGTTGCTCGCGTCGAGGACGCGGCCCGCGATGGCGTAGCTGCCGATTTTGGCGATGAAGGCATCGCGGCTGGCACCACCGGCGGGCTGGAAAGAGTTGGGTGTCACAGGAAAGTCGCTCGCGTCGGTGAATCCGGTGACGTAGGCGTTGCCCGCCGTGTCCACGGCGATGCCCAAGCCATTGTCCTGTCCGCTCCCGCTCCCGCCGAGGTAGGTCGAGTAGAGCAGCGCCGAGCCGCTGGCGTTCAGCTTCGCCACGTAGGCATCGGTTTGACCGCCGCCATACTTACTCTGAATGGCATTGACAATCGGGAAGTCGGTCGAAGTGGTAAACCCCGTGACGTAGGCGTTGCCCGCCGAGTCCACCGCGATGCCGTTGCCATCGTCGCCTTGGCTTCCGCTCCCGCCTAAGTAAGTCGAGTAGAGCAGGGCCGAGCCGCTGGCATTCAGTTTCGTCACATACCCATTGGTTACACTGCCGGCCTTATTACTCTGGATAGCATTGGCCGTCGGGAAGTCGGTCGAGTAGGTGAATCCCGTGACATAGGCGTTGCCGGATGAATCAACCGCGATGCCGTTGGCATCGTCGATACTACTCCCGCCCAAGTACGTCGAATAGATTAATGCCGAGCCGCTCGCGTTCAGCTTCGTGACGAACGCATCGCCGTTGCCTGCACTCTTGCCTTGGCCGGCGTTCGCCGTCGGGAAGTCGGTCGAGGCGGTCTGTCCCGCGACGTAGGCGTCGCCCGCCGAGTCCACCGCGATGCCGAAGGCAAAGTCACTACTACTCCCGCCCAAGTACGTCGAGTAGATTAACGCCGAGCCGCTCGCGTTCAGCTTCGCCACGAACGCATCGCTGCTGCCGGCATTCTTGCTTTGCAATGGGTTCGCCGTCGGGAAGTCGGTCGAGGTGGTCTGTCCCGCGACGTAGGCGCTGCCCGCCGCGTCCACAGCGATGCCGTCGCCATCATCCTCAGAATTCCCGCCGAGGTAGGTCGAGTAGATTAACGCCGAGCCGCTCGCGTTCAGCTTCGCCACGAACGCATCGAAGGTGCCGCCGCCATACTTACTCTGAATGGGGTTCGCTGTCGGGAAGTCGGTCGAGGCGGTCTGTCCCGCGACGTAGGCGTCGCCCGCCGAGTCCACCGCGATGCCGAGTCCTGCGTCGCTGCCGGTGCCGCCGAGGTAGGTCGAGTAGAGCAGGGCCGAGCCGCTTGGGTTCAGCTTCGCCACGAACGCATCGTTTTGACCGCCGCCGTACTTGCCCTGGGTAGCATTTGCCGTCGGGAAGTTGGTCGAGGCGGTCTGTCCCGCGACGTATGCGTTGCCCGCCGAGTC
>QHXN01000049.1 GCA_003222975.1 Acidobacteriota bacterium
GTTGTCGAACTTCTGGACGACGGGCGGCTTGACCTCCTGCGGCAGTTGGTTGATGACGCCGGAGACGCGGTCGCGCACGTCCTGCGCGGCGGTCTCAAGGTTGCGGTTGAGCTTGAAGGTGGCGATGACGATGGAGACGCCCGGCGCGGAGACCGAGCGCAACTCGTCCATGCCGTCCACCGTGTTGACCGCCTCCTCGATGGGCTGCGAGACGAGCGTCTCGATCTCCTCGGACGAAGCGCCGGGCAAGCTGGTGCGAATCGTCACCGTCGGCAAATCAACCGACGGGAAGCGGTCAACGCCCAGACGGAAGTAGCTCGCCGCGCCGACGACGACCAAAGACAGAACGATCATCGCCGCGAAGACGGGACGACGGATACAAATTTCGGCGAGCTTCTGCATTTCTTCAATTCAAAGTTCCAGGTTCAAAGTTCAAAGTTTGTGATGCTCGTCAACTCAAGGTCTTAAGCCATGCTACAACTTTGAACCTGGAACTTTTATTCGACGACGTTGACCGCTTGCCCCGACTGAAGGTTGCCGGGGTCAACGACGACAGGCTCGCCGACGCCCACGCCGGAGAGGACTTCCGTCCAGGTGTCGGCGCGTCGGCCCGTGGTGACGGGCTTCTCTCTGGCCTTGCCGTCCTCGACCGTGATGACCTTCTCGATGCCTGCGAAGGTGACGACGGCGCTCGCGGGCACGGTGACCGCCGTGTCGCCGCTGTTGGTGACGATCTCGGCGTGGGCGAAGCCGCCGGGGCGCAGAGAGCCGGGATTGGCGATCTCGGCCTCGACGACGAGCACGCGGTTCTGCTGGTTGATGGTCGGACTCAGGCGCACGATGCGGCCCGCGTAGAGCCTTGCGTCGCCCTCGACGGTGACGCGCACGGGCTGACCCGCGCGGACGCTCGCCGCCTCGCGCTCTGGAACCTCGCCGCGGAAGCGAAGGGGGTTGACGCGAACGACCGTCACAACGGGCGCGCCCGCAGCGAGGTATTCGCCGACGCTCGCACGCTTCTCCTGCACTATGCCGTCGAAGGGCGCGACGACGGTCGTGTCGGCGAGCGCCTGACGAGCGATGGCTAGCTCGCTCCGCCGCTGCGCGAGTAGCCCCTGGCGGTTGCGTATCTCTTCGAGCGCGTCCTGGTATTTGCTCTCGGCGACCTTGAAGTTTGCGTCCGCCGTGTCGAACTCGGCGCGCGGGACGACGCCCTGCTCGACGAGCGCGACGACGCGCTTGCGGTTCTCGCGCTCTTGTTCAAGGACTGCCCGCGCCTGCCTGACCGTGCCGGTCTTTTCGGGGTCAACGCGGCTGTCGTCGTCGCCTTCAGGCGTGAGACCGAGGCGCACGCGCGCCTGTTGCAGCGCGGCGTCGGTCTGCTCGACGCGCAGCTTGTAGTCCTGCTGCTCGACCTGCGCGACCGTCTGCCCGCGCCGGACGACGCTCCCCAAGTCAACCGTGATCGTGCCCAGGCGACCGGGCACTTTCACGCTCAGCGTCGCCTGATCCTGCGCGGCGAGCGTGCCGGTGACGGCGACGCTCGCGCCGACGGGAATCTCGGCGACGCGCGCCACTTTCACCTGCCGCGCCGCGCCGCCGTCGCCCGCGAGTCTCTGCTGCCCGGAAGCCGGGTAGTCGCTCTTGCACGCGGCAGCGGAGAAGATGAGTGACGCGACGCACGCGGCGACGAGTGCGCGGGTGCGCGAAGAAACGTTCGACTTATTGAAGGCGTTCAGGGGAAACATCATCGGAAAAAGCCCGCGACGAATGAAGGCGGAGAGTTTATCACGTCGGCGGCGAAATACTGAACGGCGGGCCTTGGTCGTCGGCAGACGGAGGAAAAGGGTTTGTAAAAAGAAGCGCGGACATCTTGCCCGCGCTTCTTTAACGCCCTCCTCAGAGTTGTTACCGTCACTTCAAAAGGTACTCGCGCACGAACATCACGGTGGCGTAGAACTGGAAGTCCTGGTTCTTCTTCTTGGCGAAGCCGTGCCCCTCGTCCTTCGCCATCAAGTACCAGACGGGCGAGCCGTTCTTGCGCACAGTCCTCGCCATCTGCTCGGCCTCGTTCAGAGGCACGCGCGGGTCGTTGCCGCCCGCGACGATGAAGATGGGCCTGGTGATGTTCTGCGCGTGGTTGAGCGGCGCGGTTCTTTCCATGAAGGCGCGCATCGCGGGGTCGCGCTCGTCGCCGTACTCCACGCGGCGCAGGTCTCGCCTGTAAGCCTCGGTGCGTTCGAGGAACGAGACGAGGTTCGAGATGCCGACGACGGGGAGCGTGGCGCGTAGGCGGTCGTTGTAGAGCGTGGCGACGGCGTAGGTCATGTGGCCGCCGTAACTGCCGCCCGTGACCATGACGCGGCTTGCGTCGAGGTTCGGTTGTGTCTTGATCCAGTCGAGGAGTGAGCCGATGTCCTTGTACGAGTCCTCGCGCTTCATGCCGTTGTCGAGCGAGAGGAAGGTCTTGCCGTAGCCGGTCGAGCCGCGGACGTTCGGGTAGATGATTGCCGCGCCCAGTTCGTTGAGGAAGTAGTTGCTGCGGCCCAAGAAGGTCGGGCGCGATTGGCCTTCGGGGCCGCCGTGGATGTTGATGATGACAGGGCGCGGGCCTGTGAACTTTCCCGCGGGCGGCGTGTAGAGAAAGCCGCTGATCGTTTTACCGTCGAAGGAGGGCCAGCGGACGAGCTGCGCCTCGGAGAAGTTGTCCGTGTTAAGGCCGCCCGTCTCGCTCTGCGTCCAGCGCTCGACGAGTCCCGTCCGCGTGTCGAGCGAGTAGGCGTCGGCGGTCGAGCGCGCGGTCGTCATGTTGAAGCCGAGGTCGCGCCCGTTCTGGTGCCACTGGAGGCCGCTGATGATGCCGACGGGCAGGTTCGGCCCGGTCTTCTCCTTACGCGTCCGTGTGTCCATCAGGTGGAGGCGACCGATGCCGTCCTCGTTGGTGACGAAGGCGAGGGTTCTGCCGTCGGGCGAGAGGTCGAACTCGTCAACGTCCCACTTGATGTGGTCGGTCAGGTAGTCGTGCCGGCCCGTGGCGAGGTCTATGTAGGCGAGGCGGTGGAACTCCGAGCCTTTGTCGGTCGTCGCGTAGATGCCTCGTCCGTCCTTCGCGAACTTGGCCCCGGAGTAGTCCACCTTCTCGGCCCCGCCCTTGGGCGTGACGAGCTTCTTCTCGCCGGTCGCGGAGTCGGCCAGCCAGATGTAGGCCTCGTTGGCCGAGATGTTTTCCAGCACGAGGAGCTGCCTGTCGTCGGGCGACCAGTCGAGCGCGATCCAGCCACCGCCTTCGAGCTGCATGAGCGGGCGGTCACTCTTCGGGTCGGAGGGGTTGACCGTGTAGAGGTCAACGTCCTTGCCGTTGCGCCGCGTCGAGCCATAGACGATGCGCGCGCCGTCGTGCGACCAGAGCGGGTCTGTGTTGCGCGACTTGCCGTCGGTCAAAAGCGTCACGTCGCCTGTAGCCATGTCGTAGCGGTAGAGCTGGAAGAACTCGTTGCCGCCCACGTCCTTGCTGAAGACGAACTGGTCGCCGGTCTTCGGGCGGAAGGCGGCACCGGAGACGCGGTCTGGGAAGAAGGTGAGCTGCGTGCGCGCACCATTCGGCATCTTCACGAGATGAATCTGCGGCGTGTCGCCGAAGCGCGTGCCGATGAGCATCTCGCGGCGCGCGGGATGCCAGCTCGCGAGCGAAGCCGTGCGGAACTCCGTGTAGCGGCGCACCTCCTCGGCGAGCGAGGCCGGGACGGGCGGCACGCCCTCGACGACGAGGTTGTCGCCGGGCGCGACGACAGGCCCGCCGCCGCTCTGTGCCAGCGCTGTCGAGACGAGCAGAAGGGCGACGGCAATAACTCGCATCGTTTTCTTCATCGGGCAGACTCCTTATTCGGTCGGAGACGATGGAAAGAATGTCGGATGCAGGATTATAGCAAAAAGCCGTGAACCGTAAACCGTGAACCGTGACGAGTCAGAAACGTTTTCCTCTCATCACGGTTTACGGTTCACGGTTCACGGTCTTTTCATTTTCCGAAGCTGCGGCGGATGAGGTACGACATCTTGATGAAGAAGAGGCGACCGTTGCGTCGGAAGCCCGGCTCGATCTGGCCGGAGAAGGGGTTGACGCCGTTGCGGTTCATGTCGTCGTTGTAGCCGACGTAGAAGCTCGTCCCCGGATTCGGCGTCCAGCCGAGGAGGAGTTGCGCGCGGACGTTCGCGCCGAGCGTCGTGTAGTCGGCGCGGGCGCGCGCGAACCAGAAGCGCGTGAACTGGTAGGTGGCGTGCAGGGAGAAGATGTTGTCGTCGAAGTGCGTGAGGCCCGTGTCGTCGCGCGTCAGGCGATCCTTGTTGTAGTTGAGCGTGATGTTGAGCGGGTTTGTAGGCTTGTAGGTTAAATCAACCTCGGCCCTCCACTCGCGGCCCGGGCCGGGGTCGAGCGGCGCGCCCTGCCCGAACTCAAGTGCCGCGGGGCTGACGCGCGGGAAGCGCGGGTTGCCGGTGTCGAAGTCGAAGTCGAGCGAGCCGTGCGCCCAGTCGGTGAAGACGGAGACGCTGTACTTCTTCGAGGGCGTCGTATTGACGAAGAAGTACCAGCCCCAGTTCGGCGCGGAGCGTTCGGGGTCTGCGCCGAAGAAGGTGCACGGCGAGAGCTGCGCGCGCACCGAGGGGTCGAGCGCGGGGTCGTTCGTGAAGGTGAGGCACGCCGGGGCTGTGAGGCCGCGCAGGGCGGCTTTCGCCGCGTTCAGGCGCACGAAGCCCCCGCGCGAGGTACCGAAGTCCGACTCGAAGACGCGCTCGTAGCCCCGGTCGTAGCCGACGCCGATGTTGCTCTGCTTGTGCATGTTCACTTGGAACTGCGTCTCGTTGTTCAGGTGCTGGCTGTGCCCGGCCCAGTCGAAGTTCCCGTCCGTGTCGTTGTAGATGCGGAAGCTGACGATGCGCGCCTTCGGCTTGTCGGTCGAGTTGTAGCGGACGAAGAGGTTCTGGTTGTTCGTGTTGAAGCGGCGGTTGAAGCCCACGTCGGCGCGGAAGAATTGCGAGCGGCCCACGCCCGCGTACTCGTAGCCCCAGTTGCGCCCGCTCATGTTGAGGTCGTAGGCGTAGGCCACGCCGTTCTTCTTGCGGTCGCCGGTCGTGCCCTCATCGGCGAAGAAGAAAGGCTCGTGCGTGACGCTGCCGAGCACCTGCGCGGTGAAGACGGTCGTCTTGTTGAGGCGGTAGCGCGTGTCGAAACCCGCGATGTCGTTGTAGTGGTCAACGAAGTTGTAGGTCGTGGCGAGGAAACCGATGCTGTTCTCCTTGCCGAAGTCGTGCTTGAGGCGGACGACGCCGACCGTGGATTTCCGGTCGAGGATTTTCGCCAGCGCCTCGCGGTCGGGCGCGGGGTTGCGCGTGTCGAGGATGAAGTCGCGCTGCTCATCGGTGAGGTTGCCGGGGGCCTTGTCGGAGGCGAACATCACGCCGAAGGTGTTGCGCCCCTCCTTGCCCGTGAACTTGAAGGCGTACTTCGGGTTGACGATGGTGCGCGTGTGGACGGCGCTGATGATCGTCTCGAAAATCTCCTTGCCTTCGAGGAAGAACGGGCGCTTCTCGTCGAAGAAGATCGGGAAGCGCTGGTTCGCGGTAATAACCGTCTGATCGGCCTCGACCTGTGCGAAGTCGGGGTTGTAGGTGAAGTTGAACGTCATCGTCGGGGTGAGGTCGAACTTCGCCGTGACGCCGGGGTCGAAGCCCATCGGCTTGTTGAGGAAGCGGCCCCGGTCAACGGGCGCGCGGACGCCCGCCGCGTTAAGCCCCGCGAGCTGGCCCGCCGTGATCGTCGGCACGCGCCGCCCCTCTTCCGAGACGGTGAGGCTCGGAATGAGTTCGAGCGTGCGCTCTGTGGAGACGCCTTCGAGGCCGGTGATGTGGCCCTCCTGGCCGAGGAGGCTTGAGTTGTCGCGCGCGATGGGTTCCCACGTGCTCTGCTCGTTGTTGAAGCGCTTGATCGTGCGGAGGAAGTGCACGCCCCAGAGCTTGTCCTTGCCCGCGACGTAGCGCATGGACTTGAAAGGGATGGCGATCTCGACGGTGAAACCGTCGTTCGTCACCACGCCCTTCGAGTCCATCACGATGTCCACGCTGAAGTCCTCGCTCACGCCCTCGGTGAACATCGCGTCGGCCTGGACGCCGAGCGGGTTGAAGATCAACTCGTAGGCGTGCCGCCCGTCGTTGAAGGTGTCGAGCCAGACGCCGACCCAGTCGTCGCCAAACACGTTGTCGCGCTTCGGGACGGTGGCGCGCACCTTGCCCGGCTCGTCGTGCGCGCGGAAGGCGATGTAGATGAACTTCGAGTCGTAGCCCATGAGCGCCTCGGTCGGCTCGGACGGCGGTTGCAGGTCGCCGGGACGCCACTGGATGAAGTCCTTGAAGACGGCTGCCTGCTTCCACACGTCGTCGTCGAGCTTGCCGTCTATGACGGGCGGCTTGTCGAAGCGCGGGACGCGAACCGGGTTCACTTTCTCCGCCGTGCGCAACGCCGCGAACCTCGCCGCGGCGTTTGCGGGCAGCGCGACCTGCGGGTTCGCGTTGCCGGCAGCCGGGGCTGAACCCGCCGGACTTGAGTTCGTCGCCGCGCCGTCGCCGGAGGCCCGGGCACTCGCGGGCGTCGAGGCCGCGGGGGTCGGCGTGGGCGTCGGCCCGCCGTCAGTCTTGCCGCTGCCCGAAGGAGGGTTGTCGGATGCGCCGCCGCTCGCCGGCTTCTGCGCGATGAAGAGGACTTCCAGGCGGTTGAAGCCCGCGCGCACGCGCGCCGCGATGTTCGGCCCCGTGGTGAATGAGATGAGCGCATCCTCGCCGCGCTGCTCGGCCTCGACGCGCGCGAGTCCCGGCAACGCGGGCATGCCGGTCTCGACGGCGGAGGCGTCTGCCTCTGGGATGAAGACGAAGAACTTCTCGCCCTCGACGAACGTCCGGTAGCCCTCGACGGGGCCGTCGGAGGTGATGCGCGCGCGCGCGCCTTCAGCCGTCTCGCCGACACTCACGACGACGCGCTTGAGTGTCCGCGCCGCCGCGCCGGTTCGCGTGGCGGCGGGCGCGCGGTTCGAGGCGAGCTGCTGCGCCGACGCGGCGCGCGGCAGGAGCGTCATCGTCAGGGCGAGGGCGAAAAGGGCGGCGACGTGCAGGACTTTCTTCCTCATGATCGTTCTAACGATTGACTCCCGCCTGGGGCGTCCAACGAGTTGGATTTTGTCTGTTAGTTCGGACGAATGTTGCCAGCGTCAGTGCACGTGTGCGCGTACCGTCGCTTCTTGCAGCGCCCGGTTAGACGAGCATTCGAGGCCGAAGGTTTCAACTGATTCCGCGCCGCCGATCTCTTTTTACAGACGCTTTACAACAGACGATTTTACGAATCCGTAACCGACTCACTGCCTCTCTCCGAATAAAGACGATTCGAGAGCGCGCGCCGTTAACGTCGGCGCAGGACGACGCGACCGTCGCCCGTTCGCAGCGTGAAGACCTGGCCGCCGCCGCCGATGCGCCAGCGACGCACGCGCGCTTCGTTCGGCGTCTCGGCCACGGCCACGCCGTCGTTGAAGACCGACTCGGCGTTGGTCTCGACCGTGGCGTTGGTTCCGTCGGGGACGGAAAGCGAGATGGTCCCGTCGCCGGTGTGCGCGGCGAGCGTGCGGAAGTTGCCGTCGAGCGTGATGCGACCGTCGCCGGTGCGCGCCTCGGCGTCGCCGTCGAAGCCCTCGACGAGGATGCGCCCGTCGCCCGTCTCCGCGCGCAGCCGCCCGCGCGCGCCCGTCACGTCAACGGGGCCGTCGCCCGTGCGCACGTCCAACTCGCCGCCCACGCCTTCGACGCGCACGCGCCCGTCGCCCGTCGAGACGAACAGCGTCGCACTCCGGGGGACGTAAACGTCGAACTCTACGGAGGCGTTCGAGCTGAAAGAGACGACGCGCCCGTTGCGCTCCTCGTAAACGCGCGCGTGCGACTTGTCGAAGTCGGCGCGCAGCGTGACCTCGGAGCCGCCCGCGCCCTGCGCGACGAGCTTGATGCCCTGCATCTCGCGCTCGTCCGACGCGCGCTTCGTCGCCGTGTACATCACTTCGGGCTTGTCCCAGGCGTGGACGCTGATCGCGCCGTCGAAGGTCTCGACGCGGACGCGCGGCGTGCCCGACACGTTAAAGCTGTTCGACTCGCGCTCGGTCTGGCGGCGCGAGTCGTCGCGCACGACGCCGCCGCGCACGCCCTCCTTGATGCCCTCTTTGAGCCGCTCCTTGTCTATGTCCTTCGCGGCCTTTTCGATCTCCTTAGCAGCCTTCTCTGCCTCGCGCTGCGTCTCGCGCGTGGCGCGCTCAGCCTCTCGCTGTGCCTCGCGCGTCGCCTCCTCGATATCGCCCTGACTCTCGCGCGCGGCCTCACGCTCCGCGTCGCGGGCCTCGCGCGACGCGGAGCGCGTCTCCGCGCGCGCTTCCCTCTCGGCCTCGCGCGCGTCGCCCGATTCCTTGTCGTAGTCTTCGCCCCGGCGCGTCTCGGAGAGGAGGTTCGTGACGGGGCTGAGCGGGCGGTTGTCGTTGGCGCGACGGATCGAGATCGAGCCGTTGACGTTGTCCAGGCGGACGCGCGCGCCGCCCTGACCCAACCGGCCTTCGAGGTCGCGCCCGACGTACTCGCCCTCGCGCACGGGCAGGTTGAAGTCGTTGCTGATGGAGCCGCTGACGGTGCTGGCGCGCAGCGTCGCGTTCGAGTCCGAAGGGATGGTCACGACGACGGGGCCGTTGACGGCCTTGAGCGTGATCGCGCCCGACTCGCTCAGCCGGTCGAGCGTCGCTTCGAGGCGACCGTTGACGACCGAGAGGTTGACCGCGCCCGTCAGCCCGCGCGCCGACACCCGACCGTTCACGGACGAGGCGTGCACCGGGCCGGCGAGGCCCTCGACGATGAGGCCGCCGTTGATGAGGTTGACCTCTTCGAGCGAAGCGCCGCGCGGGACTGTGAGCGTGTACTCGACGCTCGCGGGGTTCTCCCGGCGGTCGCGGTCGCGCCCCGACCAACTCGACTCGGGGTACTTCGTCTCGATGTGGACGGAGGAAGGCGCGGCGTCCACTTCGATCCGCGCCTCTTGCAGGCGCTCCTGCATGTAGGCGCGCTTGACGGCGTCAACCTTCACCTCGTTGCGATCCCACGCGGCGACGCGCACGTCGCCGTTGATGTTCGAGAGGCTCACGCGCCCTTCGCCCGCGAGCGGGTAGGTCTGGTGAAACTCCTCGGTCAACTCGGGCTGCGACGACTGCGCGCGCGAGGCGTCCGCAGCCGTCAGCGCGAGCGCCGCCACCGCGAGCAGGCACAGCATCAAACGTGTCTTCAACATGCCGACTCCTCTTCAGAATGATGAATGATGAATGCGGAATGATGAATTGAAGACCCGTTGCTTTTCATTCATCATTCATCATTCCGCGTTCCGCATTTTTATGACGCGCGCCGAATCTGCACGCTGCCGTTGACGGTCTCAAGGCGCAGCTCGCGCCCGCCGCCGCCGATTGTCCCCGACAGGTGACGCCTGCCGAAGGTGCTCTGGACGGTCAAGGGGAAGTCGGTCGAGATTTGGCCGTTGACCGTCTTGGCCTCGACCTCGGCGCTGAGGCCCGCCGGGAACGTCAGGTCAATGCCGCCGTTGACGGTCTTGAACTCAAGGCCGTCCGACCAGTCGGCGCGGCCCATCAAGGCGACTATCGAGCCGTTGACAGTGCTGGCGCGCGCGAGTCCGTTGGTCGAGACATGGACGCTGCCGTTGACCGTTGAGGCGTCAACGTCGCCGCTCAGGTCGTGGGCCTCGACCCCGCCGTTGACCGTGCGGCCCGTGAAGCGCACGCCCGCCGGCACGCGCACCATGAACTCGACGCTCGTGTCGTTGTTGCGCGTGCTCATGTGGCCGCCGCGGCCCGGCGCGCACGTGTTCGGCTCCTGCCCCTCGACGTTCGGATAGACGGCGCAGATCGTCACGCCGTCGCCATGCTGCACGACCTCTATGCGAACGTCGTCGGGGTTGCTGCGGCGCGCGGTCTTGACGGCCACGACCTCGACCTCGCCGCCCGATGCGGGGTTGGCTTCAATCCTCCCGTTGACGCCCTTGATCTCGACGACGCGCCCCGCGGCGACGGAGCCGTGCCAGCGAAACTCGCCCTGCTCCGCGGCCAGAGTGTTCGTCGTGCCCGCGTGGGCGCGGACAGTCTCCGGCGACGTGTGAGACGCGGGCGCGGCCTGCGCCGACAGCGCGAGCGCCGCGAACGCGGCGAGAGATGAGAGTGTAACTAAGCGCTTCATTCTTCCTCCTCGGATAGCGTCACCCGGATTTGAGTTTGACTTATTGAAAGGCGAGAGGCAGGTCGCCCACTTCCGAACGCCGGGACGGTCTCGGCGGCGCACCCTTCTCGTCTGTTTCCGACATGAAAACACCGTGCGCGCGGGATTTGTGGCAACTATTTTCCGAGAGGCTTCGCTTTTCCGCCCCCCGCGGGGACGGCGTGAGAGCGGGGGGCGGCGCGTACTTTCCGGTTGATTTCAGTCTTCGACGAGCGAGCCGCTGAAGAGTCGTTGGCCGGCGAGCGAGGTGCGGAAGCCGTAGAGCGTGAGCGCGAGCGCGACGGCCAGCGCGAAGGCCGTGCTGCCCGCGTACCAGGCGGAGAAGTCCGTTGTCATCGGGAAGAGGAAGAAGGCGAGGGCGAAGAACTGCATGAAGACCGCCGTCAGAAGGCCGAAGCGCAACAGGACGACGAGGATCAGCGCGGCGCTCGACATGCCGAACAGCCAGTCAATAGAAGGATGCTCGCCCATCACCGACCCGAGCAGAGTAATCAGCAGGAAGAGTGCGCCGACGGCGGCCCACCAGCGCCGGAAGATGATGGAGAAGAGGAGGAGCAGGAGCAGAAGCGCCGCGGGAGAGATGAGCGCGTTGATGACCTGCCCGATAAAAAGGGCGATGACATACTGCGCCCCCCCGAAAGCGATCAACGCCGGGGCCGCCGGCGTGGTGGCCGGCATGCCGAAGCCCTGCGGGACGAGCACCTGCAAGTAGGCCAGCAGGACGGACGAGAAACCGAAGAGCGCGCCGAGCAAAAGGTCGCGCCCGACGAGCGGGTCGCGGTAGTCGCCCGCCAGCAGGCGGTTCCAAGAGATGATGATGCCCGGCCAGCGCCGGCGCACCGAAGGCTCGACGGCGATATAGACCAGCCAGAGCATGCAAGAAATAAGGAGCGTGTAGGCCAGACACTCGATGAAGAGCGCGAACTCCCCGGCCACCTCCGGCACATGATGTGCCGCCGTCAGCCACGCGATCATCTCCAGAACGAAGACGAAGGCAGCGAGGCGGAAAGCGCCCCTGCGGTCGCCGCGCCCCATTTGCAGGTTACGCCGCGCGAGTAGCGCCGCGCCCAAAAGGATCACGAAGAAGAGAAAGACGACAGCCGCCTGCACGAGCCTTTCGCCCGCGCCCTCCTGCGCCTGCTCCTCGCGCGCGGGCCGGTTCCAGGGGTTGACGATCTGGAAGCTGACGAGCTTGCCCTGGTAAGCCGCAGCCTCGACGCGGACGGGGCTGTCGGGCTGCGCGGGGTGTGTGCCTTCCCACGCCGCGCGCTCGTCGAAAGGTTCGAGCGGAGTCCACTTCGGCTCGGTCTGTCTGAAGTCCGGCGGGTCAAGCCCCGCCTCCGCGAAGACGCGCGACCAGTCGAAGGGTCGCGCGCCCGCCGCCTCGACCGTCTGCGGCGGCGTTCCCGTGAAGCCGATCATCCTCCCCGAACCGTCGAGCGATACGCTCGCCATCCCCGCGACGGTGCGCGGCGGGTCGAGCTGCGTGACTTCCTGTCGGTTGAACGGCACGAGGTAGCGCGGGCTTTGGCGATACCAGAAACCGAGCGCCACGGGCCTGCCCGTCTTCAGCCTGTCCCAACGGTTCGGCGAGTGGTCGCTCTCCCGGATGTGGCTCAGGTACTCGTTGTGGATGAAGAAGCCGTAAGCGAAATCCGTCGCCGCGTCGTAGCCGAACTTCCGCGCGACCTCGCCCGCGCGCTCCTTCAAACCCTGCACCGACTTTTCGAGCGGCACGCGCCGGTGGAGCAAAGCTTTATCCGCGAGTAGGAGCGACAGCGCCAGCGCGGCCAGCGCCGCGACCAGAAGCGAGACGGCGACGGCAGGCCGTAGGCTTCCCTGCTTCGGCGCGGCGGCGACCATCTCCGGCGAGGGCGTCTCGCCCGCGGCGAGCGCGGCGGCCAGAGGGTCTCCGCCGGGCAGGGCCGCCGCGACTTCGAGCGCGGAGGCCGGGCGGTCTTTCGGCTCGGCGGCGAGGCAGCGTTCGATGACGCGCTCGACGAGCGGGTTTAAGTCCCTGACGATGGACGAAGGGCTTTCGGGCAGTGATTCATTCTTGCGCAGGTGCAGGAGGTCTGTGAGCGTGCTGGCCGAGAAGGCCTTGCGGCCCGTGAAGATTTCGTAGAGGACGAGGCCGAGCGAAAAAATGTCGCTGCGGACGGTCAGCTCGCGGCCCGCGAGCTGTTCGGGCGACATGTATTCGGGCGTGCCTTCGAGCGCCGCGCCGCCGCCGAACTCCTCCATCAGACCGGCCAGCCCGAAGTCTGTGATGCGCACGTCGCCCTTCTCGTCAATCATGACGTTGCCGGGCTTCAGGTCGCGGTGGACGACGCCCACCTCGTGCGCCGCCGCAAGCCCCGCGCAAACCTGGCGCGCGATCTCCGTGGCCTTGTCCGAGGGCAGGCGACCGAAGCGCTTCAGCACGGAAGAAAGCTCTTCGCCCTTCACGTACTCCATCAGGATGAAGTGCCAGCCCTTGTACTCGATGATGTTGTAGACGCGGCACACGTTGCGGTGAGAAATCTGGCGTGCGATGCGCACCTCGCGGTGGAAGCGCGCCAGCGCCGCGCCGTCCCTCGCCAGCGCCTCCGGCAGAAACTTCAGCGCCACCTGCTGTTCGAGCTTCAGGTCTTCCGCGTGATAGACCTCGCCCATGCCGCCGCGGCCCAACAGCCCGACGATGCGGTACTGGTCGCCGATAATCGTGCCGGCGACGAATCGCGCGCGGTCGAGCGAGTCGGAAGTCGCGTCCGACTGCCGCGAAGGCGTCGAAGTCTTACCGCCCCTCGCCGAGTCGCCCTCCGGGCGCGGCTTCGACGTTTCCGGCAGGAGGCGCGTCTTCGCGTAAGAGTCCTCGACCCCCGCGCCGCACGAAGGGCACGACAGGCTGTCCCCGGCGATCTCCGACGTGCAGGCAGGACACTTCATGCGCGGCGAATTGTATCACCTTGGCATTTATCTGACAGTTCCGGGGCGGCGGCGCAGCGCGCCCGCCGAAAACGTTCATTGACTGGCGGACGGATTTGACATACAACTCTTCGCCCGACCTTGAGCGCGGGGCGGTGGCCCCGGTCTCCCGTTTCTCTTCGCTTTTCTAAACCCGGCCGAAAGGAATACCGAACGATGAAGCGCTGTCCGACATGCAACAGCACCTACACCGACGAGGCGTTGGCCTTCTGCCCCAACGACGGGACTCCGCTCGTGGGCGTCGCGCCGACCCCTCCTTACCAGCAGCCCGCGGCAGCGCCGCCGCCCTACCCGGCAGCAAACCAACCGTATTACCCGCAGAACGCGCCGCAGATGAGCTACGGGCAACAGCCCGCGAGCCGCAGCAAGGGGTTCGCCGTCGCCGCGCTGCTGTGCGGCCTCGTCAGCTTCATACTCCTGTTGGTGGCGACGATCAGGATGTGGAAGCAGTGGTGGTTCTTCCGCTACAACGCGCACACGCCGACGGACGTGGCCTTCTGGGGGGCGTCTTGCGTCGGCTTCATCGTCCTTCTTCTCGCAATCCTGCTCGGACTAATCGCCCTCATACAGTCCTTCAGGAACCCCGCGCGCTACGGCGGCAAAGCGCTCGCCTTCCTCGGCCCGTTCCTGGGCGTCCTGGCCGCCGCGCTGACCATCGGCGTCTTCTCCTACGCGCGCATGAAGGCCCCTTCGCAGACCTCCTCGTCCTACTCCTACAACAGCAACACCTACTCGTCGAACAGCAACACTTATTCGGCGAACGGCAACACCTACTCCGCCAACAGCAACTCGTCGAGGACGCCTCCGACCGGCGCGCAGTCCGGCTCGATGTCTGAAGACGACAAGTACAGGCTGTTTTACGCGGCGGCGAAGACGGGCGACCAGAAGCTTATGATGCAGACCTCGCAGAAGATCGGCATCATTGACCAGAACGGCATGCCGACATCCTCTTACAGAGACTTCATCAAGAACTCCATCACCTGGGCCTTCAAAGACACGGAGTTCACGCGGACGATCAACACCCCGGACAAGGCCAGGGAGTACGTCATGTCGCACCTGTAATGAAAGCCGTAAACCGTAAACCGTGAACCGTGACAAGAGAACTGCTTTCCTCTTGTCACGGTTCACGGTTTACGGTTTACGGTTTACAGCTTTTACTTACCAGCGAGGCTCGCGGCTGCCGCCGCCGCCCCCGCCGCCGTAGCCGCCGCGTCCGCCGCCGCCGCCCCCGCGGTTGCCCCCGCCGCCGAAGCCGCCCCGGCCTCCGCCACCGCCGCCGCGGCCCCCGCGGTCTTCGCGCGGCCTGGCCTCGTTCACCGTCAGGCTCCGACCGTTCAGCTCCTTGCCGTTGAACTGCGCTATCGCCGCCTGCCCTTCCTCCTTCGAGGACATCTCGACGAAGCCGAAGCCCCGCGAGCGGCCCGTGTCTCGATCCTCCACCACGTTCGCCGACTCGACCGTGCCGGCCTGCGCGAACAGCTCGCGCAGGTCTTCGCTCGAAGTCTGGAACGAGAGATTTCCGACGTAAAGTTTCATGGACATTTCAATGTTCCTCTCCCTTGTGCAAGGGTGTTGAAAGAGAAGCTCCGGGCGCGTGGTGTAGGCTTCGGTACAACGGTCGCAGCGAAGGGCATCCGGCGTCCGGGCGCTCGACTGTCGAGCGGCTTCTAAAAGGTTTCGGGTCGGCCAACTCTCGTACTATCCAGAACGCCGCCGCCAACTCTACGAGGCGCGGGGCGCATCACCGTTGATGCGCGAGAGAAGGAGTAACGCCTTTATGATGCCTCACACATCGGCCTTGTTGCAAGCAGACGACGCCCGCAAGCGTCGCCGCGCGTGAACCGTCGAGAACCGTCAAAACAGTTTAATGTGGAGTGAAGCGCCCGCACGCCGTTAATGAAAGGTCGCGCTATCACGATGAACGTGTGTAGAGTCATCATAGTACGATAGCAATTCGCGGACAATAACTCGCTGCTATGGATGTGCCATTCGGATACCTCTCGGTGACAGCCAGCGGCCCGAACACTGCCGAAGCGCCGAGTCTTCATGTAATGCCTAACCCATTCAGCTTCTACGTAACGGTCATCACTGTGAGGCGTGATAGAAAACACTTGACAATTTATCTGTAAGGGAGTAGATATTCGGCGCGTTGTCAATAGCTCGTTACGTCCTCCACCCGGCGTAGCGTTAACCGCAACTGTTACCTAGAAACGTAATTTTTCTATTAGTGAAGTCTTCACAGGATTCCATTAATCTTACACTCCAGTTTCTCAAATTCGACGGATGGTTATGTAACGAAGGCCAAAGCTTCATTCGCGCTATGAAATCTTACATGCGGGAGAGCTAATCTATGCTAGGTAGCAAAAAATTAACGGCCTTCCTCTTCGTAGTGCTTATTGTAACGGTAATAAGCTCGACTTTGGCTTTAAATAAATAAGATCAGCCGGGCCAATCTGTCAACAAACAATCCAACCTCAATCTGTTCATTCAGGAATAATAGCCAAAGGAGGAGTTCACATGCGAAAGCGTAAAAGGATGATTCTACTACTCATGCTGATACTCGTCACTGGGGTGATGGTTGTGGTAACAACACTACGGGCGCAGCAAAGCTCTCCACAGAGTGTTGAACAGCAAAGTCAAACCCGCCAACTCTATGAATACCTCAATAAATTACCTATCGCGGATTACGACGCCCCGGAAGACCCTGACCCGGATAAGCGCGCAAAACGCCGGAGCAAAAGCAAGAGATACAATGAGCCAAATCGCCATAAGTATGACGCATACAATCCAGTCATCGGCGGCGGAAATAACGATTGGGAGTGGGCTTTGGAATCTACGCTCCCGGTTAAGCAGAGCAGCGCAATCATCGTCGGGACGGTGTCCGATGCCAAGGCTTTCCTCTCAGAAGATAAGACGAACATCTACTCGGAATATTCGGTACAGGTGGAGGCGGTACTTAAAAATTTCGACGACGAGCCGGTGAAAGTAGGCGACACGCTCGTAGCGGAGCGACAGGGCGGGCGCGTGCGGCTGCTGTCGGGCGCTATTTCAGGGTTCTTCATCTCTGGACAAAACCCGCCGCAGGTAGGACGCCGCTACGTGCTATTCCTCGGATATAACAAGTATGACGCTTCCAATCTTGGTTCAATAACCCCCAGTGAAATGAGTCACCATATACTGACTGGTTACGAGCTTCGCGGGGGAAAAGTCGTGGCGTTAGATAACCCCGGCGGGATGAACTTTAAAGAACATGACGGTGAGGATGAGGCAGCCTTCCTCAGAGAGATTCACTGACTGCTCGGAGAATCTTCACAGCCGCCTGAATAGAGAGGGAGAGACATGATGAAACTTCGCTTCATAATCTTGTGCGCGGCTATAATCCTCATCCTTTTTACAATCTCCTTCCTGAAACCAGTATTGACGCCGTTCTGCGTCGAGGCCCAACTGGCCTGCGGTTCCGGCCCGGCACTGCAAAACCCATTGAGTCCGGTTATCCCTGCCGGCACCACTCTGAAAGTCTTTTTTAAGCAGGGTGATTTTACAGACACGCAGCGGACAACAATCCAGTCAGCTTTTAGCACTTGGCAATCGCATAGGATCGCGGACTGCTCGTTACTGACCTTCACTGGATTTACGGAGCTTCCGAGCCAGCCTGCGGCCAGTAACGTGGGGTCTTTTGTATGGGTCGAGAAGATTTCCGTCGGCGGCTCGGGCCACACGTACAGCGATTCTAGTTCAGGTAAAGTTTACGGCATAGTACAACTCGGAGAAGATAGTTTCGGTTGGTTGTTGCCATTAACCAAGCACGAGATAGGCCACCTACATAATCTTGATAACTGTGCTCAAGACGATCCTAATAGGTGCCCGAATGGAACCTCTATTATGGGCCCCGGACCGGCGGGCGCTTCAACAACAGCGGCCTCCGACGTTACAGAATGCGATGATATAGGCGTCAAAAAACTCTACTGCCCATCATCCACTCCTACGCCGACGCCAACACCGGCCACCCCGCAGGATTGTCAAATGGGGGGCGATTATTGGAGCTATGCAGAGAATACCTGCTTGTCTTCCGATGATTGTACTAACAGCGGCGGCACCCTAAACTTCGCGGAGGGCACTTGCGACCCCATAAACTCCGGCGGTGGCGGCGGCTGCGGCGACGGCTGCGGCGGTTACAACTGCGACACTACGAACATGGGCCTCTGCACCAACGTCCAGGAGTATTGCGAATGCCAACAGTTCGCGGGCGAGTGGGACGACTTCTTCTGCACCTGCTCCTACTTCACCCCCGTCGTCGTGGACATCAACGGCGACGGCTTCAACCTGACGGACGCGGCGGGCGGAGTCCTCTTCGACCTCAACCGCGACGGCACGAAGGAGCATCTGGCGTGGACTGCCGCAGGCTCGGACGACGCCTGGCTGGTGTTAGACCGTAACGGCAACGGGGTGATTGACGACGGGTCAGAGCTGTTCGGCAACTTCACGCCGCAGCCCGCGCCGCCAGCAGGTCAGCAGAAGAATGGTTTCCTCGCGCTGGCCGAGTACGACAAGCCGGAGCAGGGCGGCAACGGCGACGGTATAATAGACGCCCGTGACGCAATTTTCTCATCACTGAGGTTGTGGCAGGATACGAATCACGACGGCGTTTCTCAGCCCGAAGAGTTGCACACGCTGCCTGAGTTGGGCCTCAAGTCCATTGACCTCGACTACAAGGAGTCGAGGCGCACAGACCGGTACGGCAACCGCTTCCGCTACCGTGCGAAGGTCAGGGACGTGCACGGCGCACAACTCGGGCGTTGGGCGTGGGACGTGTTCCTCGTCTCCGGTCAGTAGGTGACATACTGAGATCGAAAGCGCACCGCCCGGAGGCGGATGAAGACTTCTTGCTCCGGTCGTGTTTGGAGATGGGCCAAACGCACTTTATTGTGTGCCGTTGACGTTTTGGTATGTTCCACTTGCTTTCAATGATGTGCTAAAGGCTCACAAGTTTAAACTAAGTTCCTGCAAGTCTGTTCCAATCACTCGCAAGTACGCTCCGGCGGACTTCAGGACTGTGCGGAACGCTCGCAAGGGTATTCCGGCCATATTTAAGTGTGAGCCGGGCGATTCCGGGACGAACTTTTCGGTTTCCGAGCAAGCAGGGCGTAAACTTCACGCGCCGTAAAAGCAAAGTTCTCTCGCACGGTGCTGTTACCAACCGGAAGGAGGCCCGTATCCTTCCCTCACCTAAAGGAGAAAAGGAGATGAGAGATAAGGACAGGAGACGCGTTGAGCGTCTGGCCCGGACGGACGCGTATCACGCGGCGAACGCCGACGATTTCCCCGAAACGAGCAAGGGCGGACTGGCCGCAGCGGATATACGCGCCGCCCTCGCGGAAGTTGAGGCGCTCGAAACGTCGCTCGTGGCGAGCGTGAGCACGCACCAGCAGGCGACGGAAGGAAAGGACGGCACGCGCAAGTCCCTGTACGCGCAGCTTCGCGCCATCAGCGACACAGCGAAGACAATCGGCCTCGACTACCCGGAAGTTAAAGGCAGCTTCAGGTTCACGGGCGCGCGGATTTCAGACCAGGCGCTGCTCGCCACGGCCCGCGCGTTTTTAAACGCCGCACAGCCGCTCAAGGCGCGCTTCATCGAGTACGACATGCCCGCGGACTTTCTCGACACGCTCGGCGCGAGCATCGCCGCATTCGAGCAACACATGGAGAGGCAGACGGCTGGCGTCGGCGCGCGCATCGCCGCGAACGCGGCGCACGAAGAAGTGCTGCGCCGCGGCGAGGCGGCGATGGAACGGTTCGACACGGCAGCCCGCAACAAGTACCGCAACAACCCCGAAAAGCTCGCCGCGTGGGAGAGCGCGCGGCGGCTCGAACGTCCCGCGCGACGACCGCGCAAGAACGGCCAGACATCTCTTAAAGAGGGCAACACTCCGACGGGCGGCGATACTCCAAAAACCGGCGGCGGGGAACCTTCAAACAACTGAAACCTCTTCAGTACAAGCCGGACAGATCACGTTTAAGCGAAAGGCGCGGGCTGCACGGCCCGCGCCTTTCGCCTGAAAGATGGCTTGCAGGTCGGGCGCGTCGGCCTCAAAATTCCCGTGAAGGGTCAAACGCATTGCGCGAACTCGACGAAGTCTTTGCCGAACTGAGCAAGTCGCCTTTCCGTCGGCGCTTTCGCCTGCACGGGAAGGAGTTGGAGTACCTTCGCCGCAAAGGTCTGGCGGTCGTCCTCGAACACGCCGCGGATTTTATCCAGAAGCGGCTCGCCCCCGCCGAACCCTTGAACGACGGGCGGCAGACGCCGATGCGAAATCATCCGGTCTTCGTCGCGCAGCACGCGACCGCGACTTGCTGCCGCGGCTGCCTGCAAAAGTGGCACGGGATTCCGAAGGGGCAGGCGCTAAGCGCGGACGAGAAGCGCTACGTCCTCTCGGTCTTGGAAAAGTGGCTGTACGAACAGGAGCGCGCGGCAAGGGAGTAGCTTTACTCCTCTTACCGAGGGGCTAACAGAAACTCGCTCTCCCCACAACCCGCGCCTACTTCTCCGTGGTCTTCTTGAACTGCCCGGACCGCTCGACATCTTCGGCCTGCTCGGCGGAGGTCTGCGGGTGCTCCTTCGCGCCCTCGGCTTCGGCGCGGGAGACGTTGAGGGCGGAGCGGATGAGCGCGAGGTGCGAGAAGCCCTGCGGGTAGTTGCCCAGCAGCTCGTCGCCCGCGGGGTCAATCTCTTCCGAGAGCAGGCCGAGGTCGCTCGCGTAGCCGACGATTTTTTCAAAAAGCTCCTTCGCCTCGTCAACGCGCCCCTGGGCCGCGAGGTTGTCAACGAGCCAGAAGCTACAGAGCGCGAACGTCCCCTCGCCGCCGGGCAAACCGTCCTCATTCAAGTAACGATAGACCAGCCCGTGCGAGGTGAGCCGCTGGCGTACACGCTCGACCGTGGACTTGACGCGCGCGTCCGTCGGCGGCAGAAATCCCGTCTGCGGGATGATGAGCGCGCTGGCGTCGAGCGCCTCGCCGCCGAGGTATTGAGTGAACGCGCCGACACGCTCGTTGTACCCTTCGCGCAGAATCAACTCGCGGACCGTCTCGCGCTCCTTCTCCCAGGCGGAAACGTCCGCCGACGTGTGTGACGTGCCGGCGAGCCGCACCGCGCGGTCGAGCGCCACCCAGCACATCAGTTTTGAGTAGAGGAAGTGGCGCGGCCTGCCGCGCACCTCCCAGATGCCGCTGTCCGGCTCGCGCCAGCCCTCGACGGTGCGCGCGGCCATGAACTGTATGTCGTCCCACCAGGATTCCGGGATGTCGCGCCGCGCCCGCTCGTGGTAGAGATAGACGGCGTCGAGGACTTCGCCGTAAACGTCGAGCTGCTTCTGGTCGAAGGCGGCGTTGCCGACGCGCACGGGGCGCGACCCGCGGTAGCCTTCGAGGTGTTCGAGTTTCCGCTCCGGCAGGCAGGACTTGCCGTCGAGCGCGTACATGATTTGCAGACGCTTCTGGCGGGGGATGCCGAGCGAGTCGAGCCAGCCGAAGAAGTCCTCGGCCTCCTCGTGGTAGCCGAGCAGCATCAGCGTGTAGAGGATGAGCGAGGAGTCGCGCAGCCACGTGTAGCGGTAGTCCCAGTTGCGCACGCCGCCGACCTCTTCGGGAAGCGACGATGTGGGCGCGGCGACGAGTGCGCCGGTCGGCTCGTAGGTCAGGAGCTTCAGGACGAGCGCGCTCCGGCGCACCTGCTCGCTGTACTGCCCTTCGTAGCGGCACGCACGCCACCACTCTTCCCAGTAGCCCAAAGTTTTCTTGAGTTCGTCCTCGGACTCGGCGCGCGGCGGTTTGACACCTTGAGGATCAACGTCGGTGAAATAGTTGAGCGCGAACCAGACGCGCTCGCCCTCTTTGACCTTGAAGCGACCGGCGAGCGCGCCCGACTCGTCGCGCCGCATCCGAGCCGCGCAGGTCAGCGCCAACGCCTCGCGCCCGGCGGTCGCGACCGCGCCGCCCTCGCATGCTTCGAGAACTGTGTCGGCGCGCGCGTAGTCGAACGTCGGACGGAAACCGACCTCCATCTCGACCGAGCCGGCGAGACCTTCGACGAGGCGGAGGATGCGGTAGCTGGGCGCGATGTCCTCGCCGCGGTGGCTCTCGGTCAGGCGCTCGACGGGCATGAAGTCCATGAGGCGGACGCGCCCCCCACCGGTCTTGAACTCGGCGGCGAGCACGTTCGTCGTGCCGACGTAGGAGCGCGAGACCTCGTAAGCGTCAGCCGGGCAAATCTGCGACCAGCCGCCGCGCGCCGCGTCGAGCAGGCGGCAGAAGACCGCCGGGCTGTCGAAGCGCGGCCAGCAGCACCAGTCAATCGAGCCGTCCTTGGCGACGAGCGCGGCGGTGTGCGCGTCGCCGATCAGCGCGTAGTCGCGGACGGGGCGGTAGCCCCTCTCTTTTCCTCTCGTCATAAATTTGTCGTTGAAGAATGTAGTAGCATATCTTCGCACGTCTGCGCCAAAAAGTTTTCTACGCGGCTGAAAAGCGCGCAGGGCCGGAGCGCGGACACGCTCCGGCCCCGCGGGCGTCGAGCCGCACGACATCGGGCGGATTGATTCGGGCGTGAAGGAAGAAGGCGGGCGCGGGTGTGGGTTCGAGCGTCGTGGCAGGTCAACACGGCGCGCACGGAATTTTTCGGCGGTGTTATCGGGTGACGCGGTAGAGCGAGCCGTCGGGCCGCCACTCGTCGCGCGAGACGGAGTACCAGACGCAACTGTAGCCATAGTAGTTCCCGTCGCCTACGTATTTCATCTTCAGCCGCTCCATCACACGGCGCGACCTCACGTTTTCGGGGCGCGTGAGCGCGACTATCGCGCCGAGTCCGAGTCGTCCAAACCCGTAGCGCAAGGTGGCCGAGGCCGCTTCGGTCGCCAGCCCCTTGCCCCATTCGGACTTCGCCAGCAGGTAGGCCAGTTCGACGCCGACCTCCTCGCTCCCCAGCGAGAGGCCGCAGTAGCCGGCGAGCGCGCCGGTCTCCTTCCTGACGAGTGCCCACCTGCCGAAGCCGCGCCGCTGGAAGGCGCAGATGATTTTCGTCAGGTTACGCTCGGTCTCGGCGCGCGTGAGCGGGTGTCCGTCCCCGATGTGGCGCATCACTTCTGGGTCGCGCGTGATGAGGTGCAGGTCGTCGAGGTCTGCGGGCGTGAACGCCCTCAGATGCAGGCGCGAGGTCTCCACGCGGTCGGCCACGAAATGCCCCGACTGTTCCCCGTCTTGACGAAGCGAGGCCGCCATCACGTTTTCCTTTCCCTCACGCCGCGAGGATGCGCGCGCCCTCGTCCCGCGCCGAAAGCAGGTTCGAGAAACCGTCCTTCAGCAGTAGCTCAATCGCCTGGGCCGCGGCCACGGGCTTCGAGAAGAGATACCCCTGGCCGTAGCCGCATCCGAGGTCGCGCAACTGCCGCAACTGCTCGCGCGTCTCGACGCCCTCGGCCACCACGTTCATGTCGAGGCTGCGCGCGAGCGTGACGATGGTGCGGACGATCTCGGCGTTCTCGGTGTTGTCGGTCATCTGCGTGACGAACGAGCGGTCAATCTTCAGGGTGTCAATGGGGAAGCGGTGGAGGTAGGAGAGGGAAGAGTAGCCCGTCCCGAAGTCATCCATCGAGAGTCCGACGCCGAGGTCGCGCAACTGCGTGAGCATGTCAATGGCCGTGTCCATGTTCTCGGCGACCATGCTCTCTGTGATCTCCAGCTTCAGGCAGCCCGGTCGCAGGCCCGCGTCGCGCAGCGCCGAGGAGACCTGTTCGATCAGGTCGGCCTGCGAGAACTGGCGGCCCGAAAGGTTGACGCTCATCGCCACCGCCTCGTCCACGCGGAAGAATTTCTGCCACTCGCGCATCTGCCGGCACGCCTCTCGCAGAACCCACTGGCCGAGCGGGATGATGAGGCCCGTCTCCTCGGCCACGGGCACGAACTCCGAGGGCATCACCAGCCCGCGCTCCGGGTGTCGCCACCTGACCAGCGCCTCGAAGCTGCAAACCTTGCCGGTCTCCAAAGAGACGATGGGCTGGTAGTTGAGGAAGAACTCCTTGCGGGTGATGGCGCGCCGGAGGTCGGTCTCGATCTGCAAAAGCTCCATCGCGCGGTCGTGCATCCCCTTGTCGAAGACGACGTGGCGCTTCTTGCCGAGCAGCTTGGCGCGGTACATCGCGGTGTCTGCGTCGCGCAGCAAATCTTCGGCGCGCTCGTAGCCCGTGGCCGACAGCGCGATGCCGATGGAGACCGTGGTGAAGACCTCGTGCCCGCCGATGTTGAAGGGCTGGGAGACGGCCTCCTGCACGCGGCGCGCGACATCTATGGCGTCCTCGGTCTCGGCGAGGTCTTCGAGCAGGATCGTGAACTCGTCGCCGCCCAGTCGCGCCACGGTGTCGCCGGGCCGCAGGCAGGCTTCGAGGCGGTGCGCGATGCCGACGAGCATCTGGTCGCCGACCATGTGGCCGAGAGAGTCGTTGATGATCTTGAAGCGGTCGAGGTCGAGGAAGAGCGCGGCGAAGAGGCGCTCGCCGTTGCGGCGCGAGCGCTGGATCGCCATCTTCACGTGATCCATGAAGAGCGCGCGGTTCGGCAGTCCGGTGAGCGCGTCGTGGAAGGCGTCGTGCAGGAGCTGTTCTTCGGCGCGCTTGCGGTCGGTGATGTCCTGAATCTGAAAGATGAGGTGCAGCGGCTTCGTCTGGCCGTCGCGGACGAGCGACATGCCGAGGTGCGTCCAGACTTCCTTGCCCTGCTTGTGCGCGTAGCGCACCTCGGTCTGGTGCGACGAGATCGCGCCCTCGGCGAGCCGCTGAATCTGCTCGTCGAGCGCGACGAGGTCTTCGCGGTGCGTGATCTCCTTGATGTTCGACGCGAGCAGCTCCGGCGCGGCGTAGCCGACGATCTCGCAGAGCGAGGGGTTGACCTGGAGCCAGCGCCCGCCCAAAGAGACGACGCCCATGCCGATGGTCGCGTAGTCGAAGGCCGAGCGGAAGCGCTCCTCCGACTCGCGCAGCGCCTCCATGTGCTGCTGGACTTCGAGCGCGTGCTGGCGGGCGATGTCGGCTTGGCGGGTCGAGGCCTCGACGTTCTTGAGGTAGGTGCAGTAGGTGAAATAGACGACGACGACGATGGGCGCGGCGGCGAGGAAGGCGTAAAGGCCAAAGGTCGCGATCAGCTTCGCGATGATCCCGGCGGCGGACGCGCCCGCGAAGTAGGTCAGAGAAGTCCAGAGGAAGTTCTGCCGCCACATCTGCCAGAGCGGCTGCCCGGCCTTCAAGGCCACGCCGACGGCGACGAGGCCGGAGTTGGCGGCATACTGCACGAGCGCCACGAGGCAGACGGCGACGATGTAGCGCGACTGGTCGCCGTGCGGGAGCCCGCGGATATCGCCGAAGATGAGCCTGAGCACCCAGACCGTGAGGAAGGTCGAGCAGACGTAGACCGCCGAGTTGAAGGCGACGGTCAACTTCTTCTTCGAGATGCGGCGCGACGAGAAGAAGGCGTCCGCCGCCGACATCAGGATCGCCGCCTCGCCGCCGAAGAGCAGGAGGACGAGGAAGATGAAGGTGTCGGAGACGGAGATTTGTCCCCTGACGCGCGGTATCTGCACGACCACGCGCGAGCCGAAGCCGAGCGTCAGCACGCTCACCAGCGCGAACCGCCAGCCCAACTCCGAGGGCTGGAGCCTGACCACGGTGAAGGCGCACGCGACAAGCCCAAGGCCGATCACCAGCCACATGTAAGGCTTCGCGAGGCTCTGTCTCGTCGTGGCTTTTGACATCCGTTCCTGTCCGTACCCGGTGCCTGGGGAGATTGCTTGAACGTGTGCCGGTGCTGCGGCGCGGCCTGAAAGAGGGGCAAGCCGTATGCCGCCGACGGCGGGCGGGGTTCGGTCGTTTTCCCCGCAAAAGGTGGTCAGCCGGGCCGCCGGAGAGGGCGCGGGTGACCGCTTCGTTCAATGTGAAGGCGGGGCTTTCAAGTTGACGCGAGGAGCCACTCACGCGCCGGCAGTTGAGTCGAGTCTGCGGTGCGGTGAGCGGCGTGGCGACACTTCGGGGCGGGGCTTTGTTTCTCTCCTATTTCTTCTTCGTCATAGTGGTCGAACCCGTGTCGAGCACTGGTTCATGCAGCATGTGCCGCCCGTCATCAGAGCGCCGTTCGACACGACCGCTTCTCACCTCCGCCGTTTATGCACGCGCCGTTCCAGCCGACGGGATAGTTGAAATCGCGGTTTTTGTTAATCTTTGGCGGGGTTCAGGCCAGGGGCATCGGTCAGAGCGCGGTCAGGTTGGTTGACCGCCTTTGTTAGAATGACTGACCTGATTGACCGTCGCACTCGCGGCGGGCGCGGTGTGTTCGCGGCGCTATCAGTCCCGTCGCGCGGCCTTTCCCGCCGCCCTGACGACGAGTGCCCCCGGCCCGCAGACTTGAACTCCGGCACGGCGGCGGGGTATAAGCCGTCTGTCCGGTGCGCTTCGCGCGACTCTTGAAAGACGGCGGAAAGGGGAAGACGGATGGCACGCTCTCAAACTTGGACGCGCAATCTAGGCAAGAAGGAGAAGAGGCCGCGTACTTCAAGCACGACTCGGCCCGCGCAGTCAATCGTTGACGGCGGCGCGCTCGAATCGCTCAAGCGGCGGGCGGAGGACTTGGGCCTGATCGTTCACGCGCGCACGCCACGCCCGCGCGGCAAAAAGAGAGTGGACGGGAAGTGAGGTGCCGGAGACGTGCGACAGATACGAATCGCCTTCTTCGCGGGTTTGATTAGTCTCGTCGTCGGCGCGGGGCTATTGGCCCTCGCGTTCTTCCTCGGCCAGCCCGCCGGCGGCGCGCCGCGCGTGCTCCACAACCTGCTCGCGCTCGCGGCGCTGCTGCTCGCCTCGGGCGGGGGCTTTCTCGCGCTCTCGACCGGCCCCGTCCTGCTGGTCTGCCTCCTGACCTCGCCGCGCGTCGCGCGCCGCAAAGGCTGAAGGCAGAAGGCAGTCGGTTGAGTGAGTCAGTAGAACTCTGGTCAACACTTAACCGACTGCCGACTGCCTTCTGCTTACTGCCTTCCGCCTGCTGCCTACTGCCTTCAGCCTTCAACGCGGAAGCGCGCGCGGAAGTCTTTCGAGCTTTGCCGCAAGTACAGCCAGTCCTCGAAGAGTTCGGGCTGGTTGAGCCAGACCGTGAACCACTCGGCGATCTCGGACTTCTCGGCGCGCTTGCGCTCGCCGACCGAGTTGTTGCGCGCGATCATCTGCGCGCGCCGCTTGCCCTTGAGCGCGGCCTCGCGCACGAGGCGCAGGCCCTCGCGGTCGCCCGTGCGCGCGAACTGGCGGCGGAGGTTCTCCAGGCGGCGGATGGAGGCGGCGGCCTCCTCGAAGGTCGAGAAGCGCAGGAGGTTGCGGAACATCGCCTCGTAGGGGTCGGCGGTACGCCAGCGGGAGTCGGCGTCGAGGACTTCCGAGTGGCGCAGCTCCGCGCCCTCGTCGGCCAGGAGGCGCGCGATGGCCGCGGGGCTTTCGACCGCGCCCTCGCCGAAGCGCTCGCGCACGGCCTCCGCCACGACCTCAAGCTCCCGCGCCCCCACCGTCTCGCAGTCGAGGTGCTCCCACACCTCGATCATCAGGTCGCGCTTCGTCCGCGACTTCCACTCGCGCTTCTTCATCGCGGAGAAGCTTATGACGCCGCTCGCGCCAATAACAAGCCGGCGCGGACGCCGATGTCGGGTCGGCGTCCGCGCCGGCTGCGTGTTGTGTGCCGGGGGCTGGCGGGGCGTAAGTTACTACTCCAGGAACGGCCCCATGTCCTTCAGCGCGCGCGAGGGCAGGAAGTCGTTCTTCATGTAAAGCGCCGACAGCAGGCCGGGGTCTATCGGCCCCAGCTCCGCGTGGGGGACGTTCGGGCCGCCGCCCTCGGCCCACGCGCTCTCCCAAATCTCGCCGAGGCATTTGCAGCCCTCGGCCATGCTGTCCATCGTCTTCTCGCCGAAGGCGTCCCACTGCGGTTGATGCGGTCGGCGGGCGAGGTGCCGGCGTTGTAGGTGTCGACGAGGTCTTTGGGCGGGATGTTCTTCACCGTCCAGGCCATCAACTGAATGACGCGCATGGCCGCACCCTTGCCGCCCTGAAACGTCGGCTTGACCTTCACGCCCTTCAGGCGCGCGCTCACCCCCTTCACGATCTCTTTCGACGCGTGCTCGTTCAGCACGTCGGTCTCGTAAGCCGGGTGGACGTTGTAGGCCACCGAGCCGCTCTTGACCAGCGGCTGGCCGTGGTGCAGGCGCGAGATGTGGAGCGGTTGGCAGGCGTCGCCGACGTAGTGGGCCAGGCAGCCGGCGGCGCAGAGGAAACCGACCACGTCCGGCTCGGCTTGCTTCAGCGACTTCACCATCGCGGTGTAAATCTGCCAGACGCGGAATGGGAGCGCGCCGGGCCGCGTCTCGTTCACGCTCTCGTAATATTTACCCCAGACCTCGATGCTGACGTTCTTCTCGCTCTTCGAGAGTTGCAGCAGGGTCTTGCCCTTGTGTCGAGCATCAGCACCATCCCGGAGTCGCTGGGGTTGACCGCGAAGGGCCTGTCCTTCTGCGGCCCGACGAGGAAGTCGGCCACGTACTCGAAGCCGCCCACGGACTTGTAGCGGTAGAACAGCCCGTGGACGGCCCCGCGTATCTGGCCCGACGCGCAGCCGTAGGCGCGGACGGGGCAGCCGATGAGCTTCAAAGAGATGTTGATGCTGAGGTCGGCCATCTTGCCCATCAGCCCGATGCCGTAAACCTGCGCCGTCCAGCAGTTCAGGTTGTCAACCTCGATAAGCCCCACGTCCAGGTTGACATAGACGTTCTTGCCGGGCCAGCCCTCGTACACCTCCTCGAACGGCCTCCGCGTGAGCTGCTTGTGCGAGTTGCGACCGATGCGCACCTTCTGTCCGCCCAGCATCCCGAAGACCTCCTCGCCCGGCCCGCCGCAGACGTGCCGGTTCGTGAGCGCGTAGACCGTGTGCCCGTCCGTGACGAGGCAGCCGAGCGAGGCGACGTGCTCCTTCCCCTGCACGTCCGCGAGGACGGGGAATCCGCCGCCGATCAGGCTGTCGGGGAAGATCACGCCGCTCTTTCCACGCCCCGCGGCGGGGCCGAATCGCTCACCCGTAAAAGACGCGCCTGGCCGAAACATTTCACAGGCTCGGGCGACACCGCGCGGGCCGCGCGGCGTCGCCCCGCGTGTCGCGCCCGCCACCCCGATGAGTTACAATTGTGCTTTCTCACGCTTCATGCTAAAGGCGGCAAGCCGATGAGTTTTGAGATGGAAGCCGCGGTCGCGGCGCTGCGGGAGCACTTCGGGTTCGAGGATTTCCGCGAGGGCCAGCGCGAGGTAATTGGCTCGATACTGGAAGGCCACGACACGGTGGTCGTGATGCCGACGGGCGGCGGCAAATCCCTCTGCTTCCAACTGCCCGCGCTCATGCTCGAGGGCGTGACGGTCGTCGTCTCCCCTCTCATCGCGCTGATGAAAGACCAGGTGGACGCTCTGCACGCGCGCGGGTTGCCGGCGACCTTCATCAACAGCTCGCTCGACTTCGAGGAGCAGAAGGAGAGGATCGCGGGCGTGCGCCAAGGGCGTTTCAAGCTCCTCTACGTCGCGCCCGAACGCTTCCGCAGCACGCACTTCGTCGAGACCCTGCGCCGCGCTCAAATCTCGCTCTTCGCCGTGGACGAGGCGCACTGCATCTCGCAATGGGGCCACGACTTTCGGCCCGACTACCTGCGCCTGCGCTCCTTCCGCGAAACCATTGGCAGCCCGCAGACCGTCGCCCTGACGGCCACGGCCACGCCCTACGTCCGCGCAGACATCATCGAACAGTTGAATCTGTCCGACCCGCGCGCCTTCGTCAGCGGCTTCGACCGCCCGAACCTCTCCATCGGCGTCGCCCACACGGAGCGCGAGCGCGAGAAGTTCGCGCGCATACGCCAGCTCGCCGCGAAGTACGCCGGCCAGTCCGGCATCGTCTATACCTCGACGCGCAAGTCCGTCGAGCAGATCACGCAGAAGCTCAGGGACGCGCGCCTCTCCGTCGTCGGCTACCACGCGGGGATGACGGACGAGGAGCGCGTGCGCGCGCAGGACGACTTCATGTCGGGCCGCGCGCAAGTGATCGTCGCCACGAACGCCTTCGGGATGGGCATTGACAAGCCCGACATACGTTTCGTCGTGCACTTCCACCTGCCCGGCTCGATTGAAGCCTACTACCAGGAGATAGGCCGCGCTGGCCGCGACGGCGCTCAGTCGGTCTGCCTCCTGCTCTTCAACTACGCCGACAAGCGCACGCAGGACTACTTCATCGAAGGCTCGTACCCTCCGCCCGAACTCATCGTGAAGGTCTATAACGCTCTCACGGGGACGGGCCTCCGGCGCATCGAGCTTTCGACGCGTGAGATCGCCGCGCGCGCCGGGGTGCGCAACGAGATGGCCGTGCAGTCCGCGCTCATCACTCTGGAGAAGGCCGGCCACATCGAGCGCGGCACGGGCGCGGAGAATCGCGCGGAGGTGCGTCTGCTCATGCCGCCGCACCTCGCGCGCGAGACGGTGGGCGCGCGCCGCAGCTTACAACTCAAGCAGGCCCTCTTCGGCCTGCTGGGCAGCTACGGCGTAGGCGAGCGGGCGGACACGGAGATCAACGTGCAGGAGTTCGCCGAGGCGCTCGGCACGGAGATGCCCGCGCTCAAGCGCACACTCTCGGCCCTCGCCGAAGCGGGCGTCATCGGCTACCGGCCCGCGCGCCGCACGCGCGGAGTCTTGATGCTCGACGAGCAACCCGCGACGCGTCTTCGCATCAGGCCCGAAGAGATCGCGCGCCGCGCCGCGCTCGAACAGCGCAAGCTGCGCGAGATGATCTCCTTCTGCTACACCGACCGCTGCTACCGCGCCTTCATCCTCGACTACTTCGGCGACCGCTCGCACGCCGACCGCTGCGGCACGTGCGGCAACTGCGTGCTTCAAGAGCGGCGCGGGGCTTCGGCGGCCCGCGCGGAGGCTTCGGCAACACACGGCGCAGGCTTGACCACCCACGGCGAGACCACGCCGCCGCTCGACCCGGCGCGCGACCTCGATAAGTTTTTGATGAAGCACGTCCCCTTCGCGCTCGACCTCGAAGAGGAACTCGCCGGGCAATCGCGCATGCGTCGAAGGCGCGAGGCGGCGGAGTCGCTAACGGGCGAACCGGAGAGCGCGGACGACTCGACGCGCGGCGACGGCGGCTCAATCGCCGTCACCGAGCCGCGCGAGCTGACCGCCGAAGAGTCTCTGACCGTGCGCAAGATTCTCGCGTGCGCCGCGCGCATGGGCGGTCGCTTCGGCAAGGGGATGCTCGCCGCAACCTTGCGCGGCTCGCGCTCGTCGAAGCTCGCGCAGGCGGGTCTCGACCAGCTTTCAACCTACGGCATCCTCGCCGGGCAGACGCAGGAAGAGATTCTGCTCTACGTTGACGCGCTCGTCGCCGCGGGCTGCCTCCACGTCACGGGCGGCACGTACCCGACCGTCTCCATCACACAGCCCGGAGGCGAGGTCATGCACGAGCGGGCGGGCGTCCGCCTCGCACTCCCCGCCTTAATCTACGATCCGGCCCCCGCCAAACCCTCGCCGACCCGCGCCCCGTCCCCGTCACAACGCGCATCGTCGCCGTCCTCTTCCGACTCAACCGCGCTCGCCGCCGCGCCGAAGACGAGCACCGTTGAAGAGACTTACGCGCTCTACGAGCAGGGACTCACAATCGAGGAGATTTGCGCCCGGCGCGGCCTGACCGAGTTCACCGTCGAGAAGCACCTCGCCGACTGCATCCTACAGGGTCGCCCCTTCGACATCCCGCATCATGTCTCCGCCGCCGACCGCGCCCTCATCGAGTCGGCGGTCGCGCGCCTCGGCACCGAGCGCCTGAAGCCTCTGCGCGACGCCCTGCCGCGCCACGTCACCTACCGCATGATCCGCTTCGTCGTCGCAGACCTCCTGCGCGCCGCCGGCCTCGGCCCCGCGCGGGAAGAATAAGGTTGAAAACGTAAAGCACATGAGCCGCAACCCGAACACAGAGACGCCGCCGCCGGGCCAGCAGCCCGACTTGCCGCCGACGCACCCCGACGACCCGTCCCGTCCCGAACCGCCCCCGCTCCCGCCTGATGCACCGACACCGATCGCGCCCGTGCGCGAGCCTGGAAGCCCCAAGCCGGCGGGCGACCCGCCGACCGCGGAGCCGACGCGTCTGGTCTGATATAATTCCCGCGTTCAGTTTCAGAAGGGGCGCAACGCCGATGGAAACAGTCACCGAACGCGGGCGGCTGAGATGAATTCGGGAACACAGCCCGCCGCGCCGCACGTCCCGCCGCAGGCTTTGACGCCGCCCCTCGAAGAGATCGCGCGCGCCTTCCGCTCCGAGCCTTTCGTGCCGCACACGCTCCTGCGCGGCGGCCACGCGCAGACAATCGTCGCGGCGCTCCGACTGTCGCGTGACAAGTCGCTCCGCGGCGAGCGTCGTCTCTTCGAGGCCCGGCTCGCCGAGGTCGAGCCGGGCGCGCGCGTGCTCCTCAAGTGCCGCTGGCAGGAGGAGAGGCTGAAAGCGCCGACGCTCCTGCTCATCCACGGCTTGGAAGGCTCAAGCGACTCGCTCTACATACTCGGCACGGCGCGGAAGGCTTTCGCCGCAGGCTTCAACGTCGTCTGCATGAACATGCGCAACTGCGGCGGCACGGAGCACCTCACGCCGACGCTCTACCACAGCGGCATGACCGCCGACATCCACCGCATCATCAACGACGAACTCGCCGGGCGCGAGGGTCTCCGGGAAATTTACGTCGCGGGCTTCTCGATGAGCGGCAACATGGTCTTGCGCCTCGCGGGCGAGTACGCGCGCGAAGCGCCGCGCGCGCTCGCGGGGCTGTGCGCCGTCTCGCCCTCGATTGACCTGAGCGGCTGCGCCGACCGGATCGAGCGGCGCGAGAACACCGTCTATCGCTGGAGCTTCCTGCGCAGCCTCCGCCGCCGCGTGCGCGCGAAACGCCGACAGCACCCCGCGCTCTACGACACGCGCGGCCTCTGGCGCGTGCGCACCCTGCGCCAGTTCGACGGGCGCTACACCGCGCCGCAAGGCGGCTATCGAGACGCCGCCGACTACTACGCGCGCGCAAGCTCGCTGCCCTTCATCGCGCGGATACAACGTCCGACGCTCATCATCCACGCGTCGGACGATCCCATCATCCCCGCCGAGCCGTTCCGCGACCCCTCAATCGCCGGCAACCCCGAAGTGCTGCTCGTCCTCACCGAGCACGGCGGCCACGTCGGCTTCATCGCGGGAGAGTCTGGCGGCAAAGACCGGCACTGGGCCGAGAACCGCGTCGTCGAGTTCTGCCGCATGCTCAGCCGCTCCGCGGAGGGCTTGCGTCGGCGCGGCGCGAAGCAATAAGCTTGGAATAAGGAAGAAACTGGAAACACAAGATTAACAGGCGGAGGTTCGATTTCGGGTTAGCCGCGGCCAGACCACAACCGACGATGGAAACGCTCCTCAGAATTCTCGCCGTCCTCCTCCTCGTTCTCGCCAACGGCTTCTTCGTCACCTCGGAGTTCGCCATCGTCAGCGTCAGACGCATGCGCGTCGCCGCGCTGGCCGAAGCGGGCGACCGGAGAGCGCGACGCCTCCTCGCCTTCAAGGACAACCTCGTCGCCTATATCTCGGCGACGCAGCTCGGCGTCACGCTCTCCTCTTTGGGACTGGGCTGGGTCGGCGAGTCAACGCTCGCCGAGATGCTCGCGCCGCAGTTCGACCGCCTGGCCGGCGTCTTCCCCACGCCTTACGGCCAGTACCTTTCGCTCGGCGCGCGCCACATCGTCGCCTCGGTCATCGCCTTTATACTCATCACCTTCCTCCACATCGTGCTGGGCGAGCAGGTTCCGAAGATGCTCGGCATCGAGCGCTCGACGCGGGTCGCGCTCTTCACGGTGACGCCGATGTACTGGTTCTCGCGCGTCTTCCGCGGGCCGATACGTTTGCTCGACCTGGCGAGCACGGCGGCGACGCGCGCGCTCGGCCTGCACGGCTCTTCGGAGCAGGCCTCGATCTACACGGAGGAGGAGATACGTCAGCTCGTCAACATCTCGCACAAGAGCGGCCACCTCGAAGAGGAGGAGCGGCAACTCATCAACCGCGTCTTCGACTTCTCCGACGCAGAGGTGCGCGAGGCCATGATCCCGCGCACCGAAGTGCAGGCGCTCCCCTTCACCGCGACGCTCGAAGAGTGCGAGCTGGCCTTCTGCGACTACGGCTACTCGCGCCTGCCGGTCTTCCGCGAGCGCCTCGACGACATCGAGGGCGTGCTCTTTATGAAAGACCTCATGCCGTGCCTGCGCACGTTCAACCCCATCCGTTTCGAGATGGGGCGGATGCTCCACCCGCCGCTCTTCGTGCCCGCGACGGCGCGGCTCGGCTCCGTGCTCGCGCAGATGCAAGCCGAGAAGACGCATCTCGCCTGCGTCGTTGACGAGCACGGCGGGCTGGAAGGCATCGTCACGCTGGAGGACTTGCTCGAAGAGATCGTCGGCGAGATTAACGACGAGTATGACGAGGAGGTGCGCGAGCAGATCGTCGAGGAGCCGAACGGCACTTTCCTTCTGGACGGCATGCTCGCCGTGCGCGACGCCAACCGGCGCTTCCAACTGCGCCTGCCCGAAGAGGCCGGCTACACGACGATGGCCGGCTTCCTGCTCGCCAAGGCGGGCCGCATCCTCCGCCCCGGCGAGACGGTCGAGCACGAGGGCGGTCTGTTCGTCGTCGAGCAGGTCGAGGGCCGCCGCATACGCCGCATACGCTACACGCCGCCGCCGCCGAGCGAAGAGCCGGGCGAGCAGGAGGCCGCGTGAGAGAAAGTTTCAAGGCGGACACGAAAGGGCGAGCATGAATAACGATCAGGTCAACACCGAACTCATCTTCACGCTCTTCATGATGGCCGTGCTCCTCATCCTCGGCGTCGTCGCCGTCGTCATCTTCTTCCGCGTCTGGCGCAAAGAGAAGAAGGATGGAGGCCGCAAATTTTTCGAGTAGCGGCGGCCTCGAACCGTGCTACAGGGGGACTCACCCGGTCGGAGTTATCACCAAATTCGTGTTGATAATACCGGGGTTTTGAGTATTATCCATGCAACGGTTGCGGTTGAATGATAGTCAGATGGCTTGGGCTATGCGGAAACTAAAGGAGTAGATGGTGAAACAATTTCTGGCAATCGCACTATTAATGATTGGAGTATCCGCCGTCTCAACTCAGACGAATGATTCCGGTACTTCCAGTAAAGCGATTTGTGACCTCACCATGGCGCAGGCTCCTGTCATAAACGGTATCAGACTAGGTATGACCCCGGAGCAGGTGTTGGGGCTATTTCCCGGCAGCAGTGAGGATGCTGAAGTCCGTTCCAGCTTATCCAGACCGGCCAGCCAATTCGGCGTCTCCAGCTTTATCATCAGACCCGATAGGTATAAATCAAAAGAGAAATTTGCCGGCATCAGTCAAATCACATTTACGCTTCTGGACGGTCGGGTTTCTAATCTCTCCGTCGGCTACAACGGCCCTGAATGGCCGCACGTTGATAAATTTGTAGCGAAATTTGTTGAGGGAACGAATCTCCCTGCGGCAGATGCGTGGGAGGCATATGTTGGGATGGACACTCAGTTAAAGATTCTCAGGTGTGAGGACTTTGAGATTCGTGTCTTTGCAGGGGGCCAGGGCGGTAATCTGAATTACGTGTTGCTGGTTGATTTAACGGCGGAACAAAAGTTAAAGGAGCGTCGAGCTAAGGCCAGAGAGAAGGCGTTGCAGGAGTCTAAGCCATAAAACATTGAACAGCGGCTTCCGCATCGGCATTCATCGGGAGCCGATGGATGAAGACATTTCGGTGGAAAGCCTTCTCGCCATTAAGTAGCTTAGGACGGCGACACGGAATTGCGCCGCCCCGCGAACCTCACAAAAATCCTTCACGCCTTTTTGAAGCTGTGATACCGCGCCCGCGTTTTAGCCCACTCTCGCCGAAGCGTTCGGGCGGACTCCACAAACCCGCCCGGCCTCTCATTCACGCACTGACTGCGCGGACAGCCTCAAACCTTTCGAGCGCCGCGCGAAGGAGAAGCCGAAATGACCGTCGAGCGGGCTGAGGACTCCGCGCCCGCCGCGGTTGAGGACGTGCGTATAAATCATCGTAGTTCTCACGTCGCTGTGTCCAAGTAGCCCTGCATGGTTCTGATGTCATACCCTGCTTCGAGCAGGTGCGTGGCGAAGCTGTGGCGGAAGATGTGGCAACTGACCCTCTTGGCGACGGCGGCGCGCGCGACGGCCCTCTTCACCTCGGCCTGAAGCATGTCCTCCGAGGCGTGGCGCCTACGCCTTTGGCCCGTGCGCGGGTCAACGGAAATCCTGTTCGCCGGGAAGACCCACTGCCAGGCCAACTCGGCTGCGGCGTTCGGGTACTTGCGTTCGAGCGCGTAAGGCAGGTAGGCCCTGCCGTAGCCGCGCTGTAAATCCTCTTCGTGGAGCAAGCGTGCGCGCTCGATTTGTCGCTTGAGCGGCTCGGTCAGCGAGTCCAGCAGCATCGTCCGCCTGTCCTTCTCGCCTTTGCCGTCGCGGACGGTTATCTGGCGGTAGCCGAAGTCAACGTCCTTGACGCGCAGGCGCACGCACTCCATCAAACGCGGGCCCGATCCGTAGAGCAGTCCGGCCATCAGGCCGTATGTGCCGGACAGTTGATCGAGGATGTGGCGTGCCTCCTCCGGCGTGAGCACGACGGGGACGCGCACGGGCTGCTTGGCGCATGTGAGGCCCTCGACGAAAAGGAGTTCGACGTTCAAGACCTCGCGGTACAGGAAGAGTAAGGCCGACAGCGCCTGATTCTGGGTCGAGGCCGCGACGCGCCCGTCGGTGGCGAGGCGGGAGAGGTACTGTCGGATTTCGTCCGCGCCCATCTCCGCGGGGTGGCGCTTACCGTGAAAGACGATGAAGCGCTTGATGCACTGGACGTAGGCCGCTTCGGTGCGAATGCTATAATGCTTGAGGCGCAGGACGCATCGGACTTGTTCGAGCAGCGTGGGCT
>QHXN01000017.1 GCA_003222975.1 Acidobacteriota bacterium
CACGCTGTAGCCCAGCTTCTCGAAGAGGCCGGACGAGAGCAGGCGGTCGGCGGCGGCGTCCACCTCCTCGATGCCGACCGTCTGCCCGGCCTGGAGGCCGCTCTTCTCCAAAGCCTCCGCCTCCGTCACGCGCGCCAGGCCCTTGAACTCGACACGGTCGAGCTTCAAGGTCTGCTGCGCGCCCTGCTGCTGTTGCTGAGCGCACACGCGCGCTGCCGGCATGAGAAGGAGGCACGCGGTGATGAGCGAGAACACGAGCGGCGTTTTTAAACGAGGAGGGACAGACAAGCGCACGAGGTTTCTCCGTTCGATAATGAGTTCGGCAGGGAGCGGAGGTATTTTATCAGCTTCGCGAAGCCGACCGAAATGCTAAGGAGTGATAAGTGATGAGTGATAAGAAAGAGCCGAGGTTTTGTCTTATCACTCATCACTCATTACTCATCACTCATCACTTCTTCGTTATGACTTCGCCTCGCGGATGCGCGCGCGCATCTCGCGCACGGCTTCAGATAAACCTGTGAGGACGGCGCGGGCGATGATGTTGTGGCCGATGTTGAACTCGGTGATTTCGGGGACGGCGGCGACCTCCGAGACGTTGCGGTAGGTGAGGCCGTGGCCGGCGGCGACGTGCAGGCCGTACTGCGCGGCGAGCGCGGCGGCTTCGCGCAGTCGTTGGAGTTCGGCGACGGCGCGCGCGCGCCCCTCGGAGTGGATGGCGCGCGCGCCGAGCGTCGCTTCGGCGTAGGCGGCGGTGCAGAGTTCGACCTGCTGCGCGCCCGCCTTCTGCGCCGCCTCGATCTGTCGCGGGTCGGGGTCTATGAAGAGACTGACGAAGAGGCCGCACTCGCGCAGTTGGTCAACCGTGCGGCACACCACGTCGAAGTTGGCGACGGCGTCCAGGCCGCCCTCGGTCGTGATCTCGTCGGGGCGCTCGGCGACGAGCGTAACGGCGTCGGGGCGCGCGTCCGCGGCGACCGTTATCATCTCTTCGGTGGCGGCCATCTCGACGTTGAGGTAGGTCGTGACCGTGCGCCTGAGCGCGTAGATGTCCTCGTCCTGTATGTGGCGGCGGTCGCCGCGCAGGTGGACGGTGACGCCGTCCGCGCCCGCCTCCTCGCACAGCATGGCCGCCGCCACGACGCTCGGCTCCGGCGCGCGCCGCGCCTGGCGGACGGTCGCCACGTGGTCAATGTTGACGTTGAGTCTCGCTGTCATGGGGATTCAACTTTGAGGAGGAGTCTGCGTTCCGGCGACCTTCATCAGCCGCCGCAAGGCTTCGTTCACCGCCTTCGCATCGGGGAATACCGCCGCTACGTCCGGCTCTAGCAGAACCAGATTCGTGCCCTCCCGATAACGCTCGACATATTTGCCGCGCACTCTGCCCTTCAACTGCGAAAGGTCATATTCGGGCCGCAACTCATCTTCTTCCGGTTTAGCTTCGACTTTCTTCATAAAATTCTCTCTCACCGCGAGTCGGCTCGCGTGCGCTTACGATGCGGACGACCTCTCCGTCATCCGTATGCGACACGATTAACATTCTACGTCTTTCCGATATGCCGATGATAATGAAGCGGCGTTCTTCCTTTGAATGGTCTGGGTCGTCAAACGTATCTGAGAGCGGGTCGCCGAAGACGGTAGCGGCGTGCGATGGCAGAGTCGTAGAGGCCGCGGCGCGCGTTGGCGCGAATCTGGCGCAGCTCGCCGAAGCCTTGGAGGCCGCCACGGAAGCTCACCGAGCCGCCCGCCACGTCGTTCCAGCGGACGGGGTATTCGAGCATGCGGAGTCCGGCGCGGTGGGCGATGAAGAGCAGTTCCACGTCGAAGCCGAAGCGGTCAATCAGCGCGCCCTCGACTACCGCGCGGCACACGTCCATGCGGAAGGCTTTGAAGCCGCATTGCGTGTCCTTGAAGGGCATGCCCGTAAGCATTCGCATCACGCGGTTGAAGACGCGACCGCTCTGCTCGCGCGTCCAGGGCTGGTGCGTGCCGATAAGCTCCCGGTTGAGCGCGCGCGAGCCGAGCACGATGTCGTACTGACCGGAGCGTATCGGCCCGACGAGCTTGGGCGTCTCCGTGATGGGCATCGAGAGGTCTGCGTCGAAGAAGGCGGCTACGCGAGAGCGCGCCGCGAGCAGCCCGGTGCGGACGGCGTTACCTTTGCCGCGGTTCGGCTCGACGCGTATGACACGGCCCTCGACATTGCCCCGCGCGCGCGCGGCGAAGACCTCTTCGGCCACGCGGCTCGTCTCGTCCTTCGAGCCGTCGTCAACGACTATGACTTCGCCGCCGCCGGCCTGCTCGCCCAGATAAGTCAGAATCTCGCGCAGGGTCTTGCCGATGCGCGCCGACTCGTTGTAAGCGGGGATGACGATGGAGAGGGATGAAGACATCAGTTCTCTAAAACCTTCGACGGAATCTCGGACGCAGGTTGGTCACAAGGCTTGCTCTTGGGTGAACGCTTGTGGCCTAACGGCCTGTCGCCGAATATAGCACAGCCGGGCGCTGCGACGCCCGCCGCTGCCGCAGGCGGTACTGACCTTTCCTGAACCCCCTCGCCTGCTGCGTTGAACGTGCTTGCGGTGGTAAAATTTCTTCACCCCCAGTGGAACGACCGTAAGATCAAGCGAGGTTCGGGAGCAGCACATGAGCAAAAGGACATTCGGGCGCATAGCCGCCGCAACAGTCATTGTCGCCGCCACGCTCGTCGGCGGCATCTGGGGGAGCCGCGCCTTCAGCCAGACGGACACAGGCACGCAGCGCGTCGAGTCGGCCTACACCGAGGCGCTTTCAGTCATCTCGGACAACTACGTCGAGCCGGTTGACTACGGGAAGGCGAACGAGGCCGCCATCCAGGGCATGCTCTGGACGCTCGACCCGCACTCGAACTACTTCAACCCCGAAGAGTACCGGCGGCTCATGCAGGATCAGGAGTCGCGCTTCAGCGGGATAGGCGTCTCGATACTTCGCCACCGCGACGGCGTCTATGTCCAGACGCCGATTGAGGGGACGCCCGCGGCGCAAGCGGGCCTTCGGTTCGGCGACCGCATCGTCGAGGTGGACGGACGCGACGCGCGCGACTGGACGACGCAGGCCGTCTCGCAGGCCGTGCGCGGCCCCGAAGGCGAGCCGGTCACGATCAAGGTCGAGCGCGCCGGCAGCCAGGCCCCGCTCTTCTTCACCATCAAGCGCGGGAGCGTGCCCCAGCCCTCGACAACCCCGGCGGTCTTCTCCCGCAGGCGATCATGGTGGCGAGCCGCTTCATCGGTCGCGGCAAGCCGATAGTTTCTGTCCGCAGCCGCGACGAGGAGGGCAACTACGTCTATAAGAACACGCTCTACGACCCGGTTGACTACCCGCTCGTCGTGCTTACGAACGGCAACTCGGCCTCGGCCTCCGAGATCGTCGCCGGGGCGATTCAGGATCACGGTCGCGGTCTCATCGTCGGCGAGACCACGTTCGGCAAGGGACTCGTCCAAAGAGTCTTCAACCTCCCCTTCGGCGCGGGACTCACCCTGACGACGGCGCACTACTACACGCCCTACGGTCGCCTGATTCAACGCTCCTACGCGAGCGGCTCGCTCTACGACTATTACAACCACGAGAATGCCAACGCCGCGCCGACGCCGCAGTTGCCCCCGAACCCGACCAGTCCCGTGGCCCCGAACGCGCCGCTAACTCAACCGACGCCGCAGCCCACGCCCGCCGCGACGCCGTCGGGGCCGCCCGTCAAGACCGCGGGCGGGCGCGTCTTCTACGGCGGCGGCGGCATCACGCCCGACTACACCGTTAAGCCGCTCGAAGTCACCACGCCCGTGCGCGCGCGCATCTACGAAGAAGCCTTCTACTTCACGCGCCAGCTCGTCGGCGGGCAGATTGCCGGCCTCGAAAGTTATCGGCTTAACGCCGAGCCGCAGTTCGGGCGTAACCCGCGCCCCACAGACCTGCCCGTCACGGACAAGGTCGTCGAAGCCTTCCGCGACTTCGCCAAGCGCGACGCGGAGAGCGGACTGAAGCCCGCGCAGATCGAGCGCGGACTCGACTACGTGAAGCTGCGCATCCGCGAGGACATCGTCAACGCGGCCTACGGCGGCGACGCCGCCACACGCTTCCTCCTGGAGGGCGACCCGCAGCTCGCGCGCGCCCTCGAACTCTTCCCCGAAGCGAAGGCGCTCGCCGAGAACGTCGGCAGGCGACAAGCCTCCGAGTGACGCGGCGCGAGGAGCGTTTGTATGTCGAACCCCATGCCCGCAATCTTCTTCGGGCACGGCAATCCTCTGAACGCGCTGCTCAGCAACGCCTACACAGAAGGGTGGGCCGCCGTCGGGCGCGACATACCCCGGCCACGCGCCGTGCTCTGCGTGTCCGCGCACTGGTACGTGCCGGGCACGGCGGTCACGGCCAGCGGCGCGCCGCGCACCATCCACGATTTCGGCGGCTTCCCGCGCGAGCTTTACGAAGTTCAGTACCCCGCGCCCGGCGACCCCGTGCTGGCGAATCGCGTCCGCGAGCTGCTCGCGCCGACGCCCGTTAGTCTCGACTACCGCTGGGGCCTCGACCACGGCGCGTGGTCTGTCCTCTGCCACGTCTTCCCCGGCGCGGACGTGCCCGTCGTGCAGCTCAGCATAGACGAGACGCAGCCCGCCGACTTTCACTACGAGATGGCGAAGCGGCTCGCCCCGTTGCGCGACGAGGGCATCCTCGTCGTGGGGAGCGGCAACCTCGTGCACAACCTGCACGCATACGCCTGGGGCCGCCACAAGGTCGAGCCGTTCGACTGGGCCGTGCGGTTCGAGGAGCGCGCGCGCGAGCTTCTGCTCGCGGGGAACGACACGCCGCTCGTCAACTACGAGACGATGGGACGCGACGCGCTGCTCGCGGCCCCCACGCCCGACCACTACCTGCCGCTGCTCTACGTCGTCGCGCTCCGCAGGGATGGCGAGCGCGTGACCTTCCCCGTCGAGGGGGTGGACGGCGGCTCGATCTCGATGCTGTCGGTGCGGATCGGCTGAACCAGCCGGGGCGCGAGGTGCGGCGCGGCGTCGTGCCGTCGGGCGTCGTGCGCTTTTGCGCGGCGATGGTGGGCGAGTTCGTGCGGGCCGGGCGGGGCTACCGCCGGCCCACGTGTCGGGACGGTCTATGCGGATGTTCTGGCGATGGGCGCGAGATGAATGGGCCTGTCCGCTCGACCTCGTTAAGACTTTTTCAGGATGAACGCGGGCAGGTCAACCTGAACCAGACTTCCGTGCCCCGAAATCTCGACCTGTCCGAGATCGTTTACGTTCAGGCTTAGCTCGCCGCCGCCCTCGTAGCGGTACTCGCACTCTTCGCCCTGGTATCTGATGAGCACGCCCCACGTCGCCCTGCTGAAGCCCGCCAGCTTTCTCTCGCCGATGTCAATCAGGTGGATTTCGCCCGCGCCGGGTATGGCGAGCCGGAAGTTGCCCAGATTCTTGAACGACGCCTGCGGCATCCCCTTGTGGAAGGAGCCGTTTTCATTAGCCGAATGGTACGGCAGCGGATCGTAGTATTGAGTCTGTATCTTGAGTGTGTACACGTTTCACCTCGTCTGCGGAAGGGTTTGGGATAAGGCATCTCGGCTAAGGTTCGAGGGCCGGGTTTGGAGTCGTTCTGGTCGAACCCCCCGACATCCTGACGCGAGGCCGCTGTTTATACTCGAATCGCCGCCCGCGTTCAAGCTTAAAGTTTCGGCCCGACCCTCCACTCTCTCCGCCTACCTTCCGGCGCGCGCGCCTGCGCGCCTCCTGGCCGCGGGCCGCGGCTGCTTCGGCTGTCCGACGAGCGGCTCCGTGTGGCCGTCGGCGAGCGCCCGCCCCTGCTCGATGCTGCTCGCGGGGACGACGAACTTCGTCCGGCGCGTGACGCTGTCAATCATCTTCTGCAAGGTCTCGTCGTCCACCGCCGAGTCGTCAACGCCGCTCGTCTTCAGTTCGTCGCGCAGGCGCGCGACGGTGTTCGTGCGGCGGTCGTAAACGTCCGGGTAGATGTAGAGCACTCGGCCCTCGACGACGAGCGTGTCGTAGTTGATGTCGAAGCGGAGCGGAGTGTCGAGCGCGACGGCGAGCGTGCGCGTCGAGCGCTTCGCCTGCTCGATCCGCTTGCTTGAGACGGGCAGACTGCGCGCCGCGACGATCTTCTCCGCGAGGTCGTAGAGGTCTGCGCGCAGCATCCTGACGCAGCCGTGCGAGACGAGGTTGCCGAGGTTGCTCGGCCCCGTCGCCTGATGAATCAGGTACGCGTCGCCGAGCGGGATTTTCAGCTTGCCGAGCGGGTTGCGCGGGTCGCCCGCCTTGATGACCTCGCCGGGACGCACGCCCTTGTGCGTTCCGACCCAGTCGCTCGCGGGCGGAATCCACGGCGGATTCCAGATGATCTCCCGCGCCTCGCGCTCGCCGATGTAGATCGGGTACTGCTTCATCCCGACGCCGACCGTGTACGACTTCACCTCCTTGCCGTTCTGCCACAGCGTCAGCCGGAACGAGGGCACGTTCAGCGTTAACTTGATGTCGGGCTGCCCCGGCTCGAACTCCGCGCGCTCGATGTGCCCGCCCGTCAGCTTGTCGGAGCGCTCCGACTCGAAGCGGTCGTAGCGGATGAAAGTTTGCTGTTGACTGAAGACCGTGTGCGACGCGGCGGACGCGAGCAGCAGGAGCGCGAGCGCCGACGATTTAAGAATCCGACTTGCGAACATGAATGCCTTCTCCCTCCTCGACTAACTTTCGGCCCGCGCTTCGGAAGGGAGAGCAGCGCGCGGCGTCCTGGGTTCTCTAACGGGGGATAAAAAGGGGTTGATACTGTTATCTAATGAAAGTGCTATCCGGCGCAAGTCAAGAGCAGTGCGGCGGGCGCGCTCGGAAGTCCTCGCCTTCAGAACCCGATGACGCGGAAGTAGAGCAGCGCGGCCTGGACGATGCCGATGAAGAAGCCGATGCCGAGGCCGAACAGCTCGATGGTTCGGAGGTGGTGCTTGGCGACCGAGAGCACGAGGTCTTCGAGCTTCTTGATGGGGTAGCCCGAAACCTTCTCGCGCACGATGCCGCCGATGTCGAACTCGGCGATGGCTCCGGGCAGCCGCTCGCGCGCCGCGGCGGTGATGCGTTCGGTGAGCACTTCGCTCGCGCGCCTGACCTTCTCTTCGGGCACGAGGTCGCCGACCCGCCCGATGGGCGCGACCAGGAGTTTTTCGACCTGTGCGGTCAGGATCGAGTTGATCGTGCGCGCCGTCTCGTCGCGTGAGAGAACACCCATCAGGCCGCGCGAGAGGAAACTCTTCAACTGCTCCGCCGAGTCGGGCCGCGCGTGTTCGAGGAGCGCGCGCAGGGAGTGGGGTTTGAGGCGCTGGAGCGCGTCCGTGGCGTAGGCCGACACGGAGGTCGAAAGCTCGGTGCTGCGCGCGACGGCGAGGATGCGCTCCGCTATCTGGTCTTTAACGATGCCCAGCCTGTCGGGCGAGATGTTGCCGACAAGCTCGTTGACGGGCCGTGCGAGCACGCCGTCAATCGTTGAGTTGAGGAAGTCTTCGGCCTGGCGCTCGAACGCCTCGCCGCTCAAGTATTCCCCGACGCGCTTCGGCAGCGTCTTGTTGACGAGGTCGTCAACTTCGTGGTGGACGCGCTCGCGCGAGATGAAGATTTTTTTGAAGAAGGAGAGCTGCTGGTAGTAGTCGTCAACCTCGCGCTTGATGAGCGCGCCGATCTGCTTGCGCGTGCCCTTGTTCGTGGCGATGTCGGTGAGGTGCTGGACGATGGGCGGAACCTGGCCGTCAATGCGCTCCTTGATGACGGCCACGGTGTCGGGCGTGAACATCTCGGCGAGGGTGGCGCGGCTCGCGGCCAACTCGTCAACGCGCCCGGAGACGAACTCCTTCACCTTCGACTCGAAGCCGCGCTCGGTGACGACGCCGCGGAAGCGGTTCTCGACGAATCCCAAGACCTGCTCGAACGTTTCCGGGCTGACGGTCTCGCCCAGGCGCTGCGACAGAATCTCGTCAACGCGCTTGTCCACGAAGCGGCTGATTGCTTCCGCGGTCTCCTCGCTCTTCAAGACGCCTGCGATATGCTCGGCGATGCGCAGTTGCAGCGCCGCGAGCGCGTCGAGCACGGGCGCGCGCACCTGGCGGGGGATGGCATCGAGGAAGGTAGCGTAGTTTCTGTCGAGCAACTCGTCGGTGTAAGAGCCGACGAAGCTCTCGACCTTGCGCCGGAAGAAGCCCGTCTCGAAGAGCGCGTGCACGACCGTCTCCTGCGAGACCAACTCGTTGCCGACGGCGTTGCCGATGGTCTGCGCCAGCCGCTCGCGGTGGCGCGGGATCATGCCCTGCGGCCAGACGGTGACGCCCAAAAATTTGACGGGCCGGTGCGGGCGGAAGAGCATCCGCACGGCGAGCCAGGCCGCCCCGTAGCCGTGGATCGTGGCGACGAAGATGATCAGGAACAGCTCGAACCACTTGCTGTGGACGACCTCACGAACCCACTCGATGGCGAGCACTCCTTACGGCGCACGCGGCGAAGATTTGGAAGGGGACGAGTGAGATGCTAAACGCAACCGGCGGAGAGCGTCAAATGAGAAGGCAAAAGCAAAAAGGCAAAATTGAAGCAGCCGCGCACGAGGCGATGTTAGTGCAGATGTCTGAGGCGGCGATAAAACGTTAGCCCGCTGTTCGGGCCACTTGGCTAGGATCAGCAGCCGCCTGCGGCTGCTTTTCACTTTTGCCTTTTGCCTTTTTACTTTTGCCTTCAGCGAGGAGGTCGGCGAGCGCGCCCTCAAGGTTCGTGTAGATGAACTTGAAGTTGCGCTCGACGAGGCGGTCGGGGATGCAGCGCCGGCCCGTGAGTGCGAGGTCGGCTTCTGTCCTCATCAAGAACGAGCCGAGGCGCACGAGCCAGGCGGGCACGCGCGGACTCCAAGGGCGCTTCAGGGCGCAGCGCAGCTCGCACATGAACTCCGCGTTCGTCACCGGCGACGGCCCCGTCGCGTTGAAGACGCCCCGCGCGTCGTCGCGCTCGACCGACCAGAGGACGAGGCGGCAGAAGTCGCGCACGTGCAGCCAGCTTATGTACTGTCGGCCCTCGCCGGTCGTGCCGCCGAGGTGAAGTCTGGCGAGCCGCGCGAGACGGGGAAGCGCGCCGCCATCGCGGCCCAAAACGAAGCCGATGCGCAGCAGAACTTTTCTCGTCGCCGGCAGGTCGAGCGAGTTAAACGCGTGCTCCCAGCGCAGGCACACTTCGACGGGAAAGCCGCGGCCCGCGGGCGCGCCCTCGTCGCACACGCGCCGCCCGGCGTCGCCGTAAATCGCGAGCGAGCCGGCCTGCACCAGAACCTTCGGCGGCACTTCGCATGCGCGGATCGCGCGCCCGACGGCCTCGACCGAACGGACGCGCGACTCGACTATCTCGCGACGGTTCTTCGGCGTGTGTCGGCAGTCAACGCTCCGGCCCGCGAGGTTAACGACCGCCGCCGCGCCCTCAAGCTCGCGCGCCCACTCCCCTTGAGTCCGCCCGTCCCACACGACCTGCCGCACACGCGTTGAACTCTTCCCGGCTTTGCGTGCGAGTACAATTACTTCATAGCCCGCGCGCGCAAGCGCGCCCGCCAACGCGCGACCGAGAAAACCGCTGCCGCCCGCCAGAACGATTCGTCTTCCAGACATGACCTCGACACCTCCCTCGCGCCTCCCGCCGGAGAGCGCCTTCACGTGAGAGTTAGTCAAGCGTCATGCCGCGCGGCGGCGAGTCTCTTAACACGAGATTTTGAGTTGAAGTTTGCGGCGCGCTGCGGCGACGCGCCTTGCAAAAGGCGAGCGCGCGTGTCGAGGGCTTAGCAAATTGCGAAACGGCGGCGGAGACTGTCACGACCTTAAAGGCTCTCAGGCGCGCTCCGGTAACTTACGCAGGGTCGAGAACAAAGCGAAGAGGCACAGCAGCCAGCCCGCGCCGATGAGCGCGGTCAGCCAGACGTGCGGGATGGGCGCGGGGTCTGGGGCGCTCGCGTTGAAGACGGCCTGCCGCAGGTGGCCGAAGAAGCTCGCGTAGCCCAGGCCGCAGGCGAAGCCCCAGGCGGCGGCGAGGTAGTGGTGTCCGCGCCGCTCGTCGCGGGCGCTGCGCCACGCGCCGTAGAAGAGAAAGAGGCCGATGAGGTAGTCGTCGAAAAAATCGGGCGGCCACTCCGTCCAGGTGTGCCAGCGGCGCACGGTCTCGCCGACGATGCAGAAGAGGCCGACGAAGAGCGCGAGGCGGCGGATGAGTTTGAGTGACATAGATGTTTCTGACGATTCGCGTCGGGACAGTTTACGTGGGGAAGGTTCGCGTCAACTCAGATGTCGGCGCTCGGCTTCTCGACGGGGTAGCCCGCGGCGACCCACGCGCCCGTGCCGCCCGCGACGTTGTAGATGCGCCGGAAGCCGAGCGGCTGGAGCAGGCTCGTGGCCGCGCTCGAACGATACCCGCCCGCGCAGATGACCGCGAGGGGGCGCGCGCGTTCGAGGCGCGCGGCCTCTTCGACGAGGTGAGGGCCGAGCGGCGTACTCGCGGCGCGCGGCGCGTGCCCGGCGGCGTACTCGGCGGGGCGGCGCACGTCGAGCACTTGCAGTCCCGGCTGCTCGTCCAACATGCGGCGCAGGTCGGCGACGGAGATTTGCGGCACGTGCGAAACGTCGAACCCCGCGTCGCGCCACGACTCGACGCCGCCGCGCAGGTAGCCGCGCACCGACTCGTGCCCGACGCGGGCCAGTCGCGTGACGGCCTCGTCCACCTGTCCTTCGCCCGCGGCCACCAGGATGATCGGCGAGCCGAGCGGGACGAGCGCGCCCGCCCACGAAGCGAACTGGCCGGAAAGGCCGACGTTCAAAGCGCCGGGCACGTGACCCGCGCCGAACTCTTCAGCCGTCCGCACGTCCAGGACGACGTAGCCGAGGTTTGCGTATGCGGCGACCTGCTGCGCCAAGAGCGCCGACGGGCGCGGCAGTTCCGTGAGCGGCGACGCGCCCTCGCGGTTGATCTCCGCATCAGCGGGGAAGTACGCGGGCGCTTCCGGCACGTCCGCGGTCATCAAGCGGACGAACTCGTCTTTCGGCATCGGCGCGAGCGCGTAGTTGAAGCGCCGCTGCTCTCCGATGGTCGAGTGCGTCTCCTTCGAGATGTTGCGCCCGCACATGCTCCCCGCGCCGTGCGCGGGCCACACCTCTACATGGTCGCCGAGCTTCAGAAGCTTCCCGTGCAGGCTCTCGTACATCAACGCGGCCATCGCCTCCGGCGTGTAGCCGCGCGCGCCCGCGAGGTCTGGCCTTCCAACGTCGCCGACGAACAGCGTGTCGCCCGTCAAGACCTTCTGGGCTTCCGGCGAGACCTCTGTGTCAACGACGACGACGGAGATGCTTTCGGGCGTGTGGCCCGGCGTCTCAAGGATGCGGAGGATCACCTTGCCGACCTTCAGCTCGTCGCCGTCGCGCGCGGCGCGGTGCGGGAAGCGCGCCCCGGCACGCTCGCCGAAGACGATCTCCGCGCCCGTGCGCGCCGCGAGTTCGCGGTGGCCGCTCACGAAGTCCGCGTGCAGGTGAGTTTCAAACACGTACTTGATCTTCAGCCCCTGCGCTTCGGCCTCCGCGACGTACTGGTCAACGTCGCGCTGCGGGTCAACGACCGCGGCCTCGCCGTCGGAGCCGACGAGGTAAGACGCGTGCGCGAGGCATCCGAGGTAGAACTGTTTAAAGTACATGGCGAGACTCCCGTTGAGAAGAGACTTCGTAGAAGACGGGTTTGGAGACTTGAAGACGTGTCCGACCGCCCGCGGCTTCCGCTACGGGCGGGCCGGCCGTTTCTCCGCGCGTGGATTTTATTCCTCATCCCTCTTTCAGGGCAATCGGGGCCGAGGCGGCGGCGTGCCGTCTGCGGCGCGCCTAAGCTACAATGCCGGCCCAGAGCAAACCGCACAACGAACGATCCGGAGGGGGACGAAGATGCTCAAGGTACGCTTGGCCCTGCCGCACGCTCTGCTCGCGCCGGCGTTGCTCCTGTTCGCCGTCGCGATGGCAAACGCGCAAGCACCAGCCGACAAGACACAGACTCCGAATGCCGCCCCCGGCCAGTCGCAGGCGGCGAGGCCCACGCCCCTGACCGCCGGGCGGAAGATCGAGCGCTCGTTCCGCTCGGCATTCTTGAGGCCGACACCGTACCTTTTGAGCGCGTTCACCGCCGGCGTTACTCAATGGCGGGAGCACAGGCCGCCGAACAAGACGCGCGGGGACGACTTCGCCGACTGGGGGTCGCGCGCCGCGCGCAACTTCGCGACGAGCAGCGCAAGCACGCTCTTCGCCGAAGGCTTCTACCCGGCGCTCTTCCATCAAGACCCGCGCTACGAGCGCTCACAACAGAAGAGCTTCGCGCGCCGCGCGCTCCACGCCGCCAGCCGCGTCTTCGTCACGCGCGGCGACGACTGGCGTCTTGAGCCGAACTACTCGCTCTTCGCGGGCGAGATGACTGCCAGCGCGCTCTCGAACGTCTGGGAGCACAACACGCCCGGCCACGACCGCATCGGCGCGGACGCCACGCTCCGGCGCTTCGCCGGCATGCTCGCCACCGACATGCTCACCAACGTCGTCTTCAGAGAGTTCGGCCCGGATATCAAGAAGATTTTCCGACACTGAGAGGAAGGGCAAAGTAAAAAGGCAAAAGATGAAGACAGGGGTGCTGCTTCCTTCTTCACTTTTGCCTTTTGTCTTTTGACTTCTGCCTTCAGTTGAGCGCCCGCTGCCGGAGCGCGTGGCGGAAGAGGCGTGCGTCCCACCCTTGAGTGTTGGGCGACCAGGTGGCGCGCAGGGCGTGCGCGCCGGTCGCGTCGGGCGCGAGGTGCAGACTGTAGGTCTCGCGCGTGCGCGGGACATAGACAACGTAGCGGCGGCTCGCCGCGTTGTCGCCATCGCGCGGGACGACGCCCGTGCAGAGGATTTCGTCGTAGCCGTCGCCGTCGAGGTCTGCCGTCTCCTCAGTCCACTCCGCGCCGCGGAAGCCCTCAACGTCGAGGGGCAGGCGCGAGGTCAAAGCGTAGCCGCCGCGCGCGCCGCGCCGCTCGATGATGAACAGTTCGCGCGCGCCGTCCGCGGGGTCTTGGCCGACGGCGGCGATTGTCTGCCCGGCGGCAGTCTCGACGGCGCGCGCGTCCGCAACCTGGCCGCGCGTGAGCGCGGAGGCGATGCGCAGCGCGGCGTCGCGCGTGAGCGGCACACTCATTCGCGCGCGCGCACGCGACACGAGCGAAGACGAGAACGCGGCGGGGTCGCGCGCGGCATCTTTGAGAGCGCCCGCGCGCGCCGCTTCCTGCCCCGCGCTCGCAGACCACCCGACCAGCACCGCGCAGACCATCGCGAGGATGGCGAAGAGCGTCGCGACGCGCGTGAAGGCGTAGCGCCCGGAGTTCAAAGCGGCGACGGTCGAGGCGAAAGGCTCGCTGTCGCCACCGACCGATGTAGCGCGGCGTTCCGGCTCGACGCTGCGCTCAAGCGTGCGTCGCACTTCGGCGGCACTCGCCGGGCGTTGCGCGGGGTTCTTGGCGAGCAGCGCGTGGACGGCCAGGGCGAGCGGGCGCGGCACGTCGGGCCGCAGGGCCAGGAGCGGCGGCGGCGGCACCGTGGCCTGCTTGACGAGCACCGCCGACGAGAGCACGTCCACGAAGGGAGTCCGTCCCGCGAGCATTTCGTAAAGCAGCACGCCGACGCTGTAGAGGTCGCTGGCCGCGCCGACCTTCTGGCCGAGGCACTGTTCGGGCGACATGTAGCGCGGCGTGCCGATGACGAGGCCCGACTCGGTCGTCGCGTGCGTGCGCGTCACCTCGGTCGAGGTCTGCAAGACCTTCGCGATGCCGAAGTCCAGCACGCAGACGCCGCGCTCGTTGAGGATGATGTTCGACGGCTTGAGGTCGCGGTGGACTATTCCGAGCGCGTGCGCCTCGGCCAGCACGTCGCAGATTTCCGAAGCCACGCGCACGACCCTTTCGGGCGCGAACGTCCCCTCGCGCGCGAGCGCCTCGGCCAGGGTCGCCCCCTCGACGTACTCCATGACGATGAAGGGGCGACCGTCGGCGAGGTGGCCGGCGTCGAAGATCATGGCGGCGCGCGCGTGCCGCAGGCGCGACATCGTGCGCGCCTCGCGCATGAAGCGCTCGGCCACTTCCGGGTGGGCGGCGAACTCCTGCTTTAAGATTTTGACGGCGACGGGGCGTTCCAGGCCGAGGTGCGAGGCGCGGTAAACCGTGCCCATGCCGCCCCTGCCGATTTCGCGCTCGACGCGAAATCGCCCGGCGATGATTTGGGGGGTGTCCATCCTTGTGACCCTCTCGTTCGGGAAAGAAGGCCGCTGCGGAGGCGCGCTCGTTCTCGCTCTATGCGGGGCGGCAGAGAAGAAAAGGCGTGTCCGAACGGGACTCGGTGAAATCTGAACTTCGCTTGGCTTTGATTTGGGGAGACCCGCTTTTCGGCCCGGCTCTCCGACGTGACCGGGCAGACGAGAGTTTAGCACTTTTGTGGTAAGTCGCAAGGTTTTTCCGCCGCCGGTCGGGCGAGTTAAGGCGAGTCGGGGGCGTGGCGTGGCAGGGATGAAGGGCGAGGTTTCGGCCTTGCCCTTTTCGTTTCATCGGGCGTAACTTCCTTGGGAAGAAAGGCAACACGAAATGATTGAAGAAAGACACAGGGAGTGGGTGCAGGAGCTGGAGAATAAAGAGCAAACCGCCTACATCGAAGTGGTTTCCGGCCTGAATTTCACAGCCGCATTTCCGCCCGGCATGTCGACCTAGGACTTTGTTGATAAGCTCGCCGCCGCGCTCGGAAGAACGCTGAGCCAGCAAGAGCGTACCGCAATGATCGCCGCTCTGGGCAGCGGCGACGTGGCGGGGCGCGCCGCCGCCTTGCGAATGATGGACGCGAAAATATAGTTAAGAGTGTGGATGGCCTCACCCCGCCCTACTTTACTTACCTCCGCGCTACTGCTGAGCGTACCATCTTATGCGTGAGCGAAGACCCCACAAAGGACATCGGACAGAAGTACGACACCGACCCCACGCTTGATATGGTGGTGCGGATGCTCGGCGAGTTGCGCGATGAAACGCGCAACGGGTTCGCGGCTATGGAGAAACGTTTCAGCGTCTTGGAGACGGGTTTGAGCATCCGGCTCGACAGGATAGAAAGTGAGGTCAAGCAGACGCACTCGGAGCTTTTCTCACTCCGGGCCGACTTCACGGAACTGCGCTCCGAGTTCAACGAGTTCCGCGCCGAAGTCAGGGAGCGACTCAAAGAACCCGCCTAGACCTTGATTTTAAATCTCTCTGTGAAATCTCCGTGCCGTCTGCGCCTCTGTGGTTAGGCTTACCTGATTTAAACTTCAAGAACGAATAGACCCTGCGTCGCATCAGCCCGGCGCGGACGTGAGGCGCGGCCTCGCTTGCGCGAGACGGGCGGCGATGAGCCTGAGCAGTTGAAGCGTCACGCTCGTGGCGCAGAAGCCCCACAGCAGGCCGGTGACGAGGCGGCGCACGTTGTTGCCGTCGCCGTGCGTCAGGACTGCGTGCAGCACGTCTGCGGGGACGAGGAGCGAGAGCAGGAGGCAGGGCAGGAGCGGCGGGACTCTCTTCTTCATGAGCAGCCAGCAGAAGAGCGCGAGCGCGCCCAGAAAGATTCCGGTGCAGCGCCAGCACAGAGGTAGCTGCACGCCGAACAGGTGCGGCGAGCGCGCCGGGAGCTGTTGGCAGAACCAACTCCCGGCGTACATCAGGGCGCGGTACAGCACGGGCACAGACTTTCAAGACCTCTCGGAGCGCCACTCGGAGCGCTCTGCCGCCCTCACGCCTACTTGAAAAGTATCGGCTGGAACTGTCCGCCCGAAGCCTTCGCCGCCTCGTCCCAACTGTGAATCGCGGCGGCGACGTTCGCCAGCGGGAGGAAGATGAAGAGGCACGTGCCGATGCCGAGCGTCACGAAGGCGATGATGAACATGATGACCCAGAGCACGACGTATGCGGCCAGGATGCCGAGTCCGAGGCCCGCCTTGTTGGGCACGAACAGCAGGCCGATGCCGGGCACGAGCAGGCTGACGACCGCCGGGATGGCCGGGTGCATCGGCTGCTGCCCGCCCGCGGGCTGCGGCTGATAGACGCCCTGCGGCGGGTTGTAAGTCGGGTAAGCGGAGGGCGGCTGTTGCGGGGGCGTGTAGCCGCCGGACTGGTAGTCCGGCTGTTGCGTCTGCTGCTGGCCCAGGTCTCCGCTCTGTCGCCACGATTCGGGGGCGGGGGCGGTCGGGAGCGTCGTGCCGCACTTCACGCAGAAGCGCGTTCCTTCGACGTTATCGGCTCCACAGGAAGGGCATGCGATCATGTTTCTCTCCTTCTACACCTCGACCTTCGGGCGACGCCGCGCGCGCGGCGTCCGTTCACGATTCGACTGTCAAGGTAAAAAATTTCGGGTCAAGCCGGAAGTACACTTCGGCAGACTGAAAAGCCCGACGAGCGGTCACAAGTCTTTCTCACAAACGGCGGGAAAAGTAAAGAGCCGTGAACCGTGAACCGTAAACCGTGACAAGAATAAAGCCTTGACGGATGAACGGTGGCGGGCGACAAGGCGGAAGCCACTTGTCACGGTTCACAGTTCACAGTTCACGATTTCTGGTATCCAGAACGCCTGCCCGCCCGACTCGACGCGGCGCAGGCCGCGCGAGGGCAGGTCGCTTTCGTCGAGGCCGAGGTACGTGAAGTGCGGCAGGTCGCTCAGCACGGTCTGGAACCAGCCGTGGCGCGCGAGCAACGAGCGCACGCGCGCGTCGGCGAACTCCGCGGCGTCGAAGGCGAGCATCGCCAGGTGCTGCGAAGCGCCGGGCGCGGCGACGGAGCGGAGGATGCTCTTCGAGAAATCCTTGCTGAAGAAGAGGCCGCCGCGTTCGAGTTCGAGCACTGCCGACACCTGCTCGCCCAAGGGGAGGCCGCGCACGCGCTCGGCCTCTTCGATGGCGAGGCGGCCACGCGCGCACCAGTGTTCGAGCGCCGGGTCGCAGCGCGAGCGCCAGAGCCGCAGCGAGTCTTCAAAGCTGCGCCGCCCGGCCTCGCTCCCGCCGCGCGGAGTTATGTGGAGGCCGAGGCCCCTCGCCTCTTCGCGCGCGCCGACGAGCGCCTCCATCGCCGCGGGTTGCAGCTCGACGGTCGCGCCGTCCAAATCTTCTGCGCGCCAACCGGCCTCTCGCTGGAAGCGCTCCACCTCCTCGGCGCTCTCGAAGACGCAGACCGACGGCACGCGCACGCCCTCGGCGACGAACATCGCGCCGTACTCTTCGAGCACGCGCCGCGCCACCGCGTCATCCGCCCGGCAGAATTCGTCGAGACTCACGCCGCGGCGCGCGAGCGCGCTCGCGAGCGCTTCAAGAAAAGGCGCGCGGGCGCGTCCGTCTTTTGTTTTTTCGCTCACGAATTATGCGACTGCACAAGGCCGGGCCGTCGGCGGCGCACGCCCGGCGTGGCCGTCCATTCTTACCTCCGGCGCGCGCGCGGTCAAATGCCGAGTGGCGCTGACCCAGAACCCTTGGCTTGCTGTATCCTGTGGGCGATGAGCCGGGTGAAAAAGTTTCAGGACGTTCTCGCGACGTACCGCAGGCACGGCTGGCGTCTAGTGCGCGTGCTCGCGCGCGCCGAGACCCTCGAAGAGCTGCGGAACTCTTCGGGCGGCGGCGCGTCACACGGCGAGTCGGGTGAAGAGGCCCGCGACGAGTCCGGCGCGGCGGCGGCGTTCGAGGGCGTCGCGGTCGTCGAGTCGGAAGTTGACGCGATGTGGTTCGCGCGCGAGGCGCAGGGCGGGCGCGAGGCCTGGGAGTTGCGGCTCGTGGGCGAGTCGCCTTACGCCCTGTTCGAGCTGTTCGAGCCGGACGAGGGAGAAGAGGATCGGGAGGACGTGCGCCGCGAGATGGAGGCGCGTCTGCGCGAATACGCCGCGCCGCCGGGAGAGATGCGGCGAGAGTGACCGGGCGACGCTTACCTCTGTCTCCCCATCTTCACGGGGATTGTGATCTGCTGCCCGTCGCGCACCAAGACGATGTTAACGGTGCTGAGCGGCGTGGCCGCGCCGGCGCGGTAGCGAAGGTCGCCCGCCGTCCGAATGGGCTTGCCGTCGAATTCCACGACGATGTCGCCCTTCTTCAAACCCGCGAGGTCGGCGGGGCCGTTGCGCTCGACGCCGCTCAACTGCACGCCGTAGACGTTCGAGTTCGGCACGCGCACGCGGTCGTCGTTGTCGAAATCCACGTCGAGGACGCCCCTGCCGCCCGGTCGCTGCCTGAGCGAGTCCATGCCGTGAAAACCTTCCCTGCCCGTGGTCGTCAGCGTCGTCTCTCTCGTCTCGCCGTCGTGGATGTAGGCGACGGGGATGCTCTTGCCCACAGGCGTGGCCGCGATCAGCCTTTTCAACTCGCCGCCGTCACGAACCGGCTTGCCGTCGAAGCTCTTGATGATGTCGCCGCCGACCAGCCCGGCGCGTTCGAGCGAAGTGTCCGGCCCGGCCAGGCCGCGTACCATGGCACCGCCGCCGTCAGCCGTGTCGTATTCGTCGGCCTCTTCCATCAGTGACGTAGTGGTCACGTCCGGCCCCGGCCCGCCGCCCGCGCCGCGGTTGCGCACCGACTTCGTCACGACTCCGCCCGCCGTCAGCAGTACAATCAACAGGATCATCCACGTCATCCACCCGCCGCGCCGCGGGCTGCACGCGCCCGCCCAGCCCCACACGCCCGACGAGTCGCGCGGCCTGAGCGAGTTAGTGCCGAGGGGCTGAATCGGCCCCGCGCTCCAGGTGGCGCGCGCGGCGAAGGGGTCTGTGGCGCGCGACGCCGTGGCCGCGGGCGGCGCGGCTGTGTCGAGGCGCTGCGTCGCGACGTACTCCTCGACGCCCTCGCCCAGGCGGTAGCCGCACTGGCGGCAGAAGCGCAGGCCCGCGACCAGCGTCGCGGCGCAGCTCGGGCAGGTGACCGTACTCACGTTTTCCACTCGCATCTCGGCCTCTCTGTTTTTGTTCTGCATAACTTTTAGAAACTCCGTCGCAGGTGTCCGGTTGCGCGGCCCCCGCCGGCGACGTGTGTTAAGAATATACGCCTTCTGGAGTGCCGCGGTTGCATAAGGCCCGCGCGGGCCTTAGACTCGTCGCACGCGTTTATTCCGGCGACGGCACGACATTTTGGCCCCCGCGCCGCCCCGCGCGCAAGCGCCCCGGCCAAGCGGCACGGCCCGTGCTGAAAAGCAGGCGAGCAGTTTTCAGTGACGCCCGCGCGTCCGGCGCTCGCAATCAGTTCGGACAAGACGAGGCTGAAAACTAAAAACCGTCGGCGACGGAGAATGTAAATGGAAGTGACCAAGGCTCTCGCGGCGTTACAGCCGCTCTACGGCAAGGACAACGTCGAGATCGTGACCGAGGCGGGCACGCGCGTGCGCGGCGTCGTCCGCAGCCTCAAGCAGACGCAGGCGCTCACACGCCCGAGCGTCAAGATCGAGCGCCCCGACGGGGAGCTGATCAAAATCCCCTTCTCCGTCATCACGGAGATCATTGACCACAACGGATAGCCGTTAGCTATTAGCTCTTAGCCGCTCGTGTTTCGACAGACCGTGAAGTATTCAAGCCGCGCGTGGCGGAAAACAAAAAAAGCTAACAGCTAATAGCTAACGGCTAACAGCTTCTAGGGCTAACAGCTTCTTTATGCTCGACCTGACCCGAATCCCCTGGCGCGCGACGCGGCACGAAGGCATCCACCTGCACTTCCTTCGGCGCGACGAGGCCACGGGCGACTCGACAGTCCTCATACGTATGGAACCCGGCTGCTCCTACCCCGCGCACCGTCACCAAGGCGAAGAAGAGGTCTTCGTCCTCCAGGGCGGCTACCGCGACGCGCGCGGGCTGCACCGCGCGGGCGACTACGTCCTCAACGAGGCCGGCTCCGCGCACAACCCCACCGCGCTCACAGACCCAGCCGAAGACTGCATCATGTTGGCCGTCGCCCACGGCGGCATCAAGATTCAAAAGCCGTGAACCGTAAACCGTGAACCGTGACAAGAAGAAATCATATCTTCTCTTGTCACGGTTCACGGTTCACGGTTTTCTCTTGCCACGATTTACGATTCACGATTTACGATTCGCGATGTTATAGTAGCCCGCGTGCGGCACGGCCTGGCCGCCGAGAAGAGTTTGAAGTGATGACGATTGAGGATTTCGGAGCGCGCGTGGCTAGCGTGTGGCAGGGCCTTCGGCCCTCGACGCGCAGGCTCGTCGAGCGCGCACTTTCCACGCCGCCGCCGACGTTGGGTGTCGCGGCCACGCGCGGCGATTCCGCATACGACGCGCGCTCCGAGTGGGAGTTGAGCCGGCTGCTGGCCGCGCTCGACGAGCGCGCGACGGAGAGGGGCGAGACGGTTTTGAGCGCCGAGCAGTCGCGCGAGCTGGCGCGCATGGCCGACACCTGTGCCGCAGTTCTGCGCCGCGAGGCGCGCTCCGCCGAGGTCTTCGCGCAACTGCTCGACCGCGCGCTGCGCGCACGCGACTACGCGCGTGTGGACGCGCTGGCCGACGTGTTGGCGGCGCGGCTCGCGCCGAGCGAGATGTGCGAGATGGCGCGCAGCGCGAACCCGGCGGTGCGCGCCGTCGCGCAGGAGTCGCTTTTGCAACTGCCGACCGCCGTCCTCGTCGCGCTCCTCGGCGACCCGGTGGACGCGGAGGTCGCGCGCGCCGCGCTCGAATCACAGGCCGACGAGTACGAGTCCGAAGAGGCGCGCTTCGTCGTCAACGCGCTGGAGCAGGTTGACGCCGACGAGGACGATTTTTAAGAAGGCATAAGGCAAGAGGCAAAGGCAAAGGGGATGAGAGACGGCGCTGTCTCTCATCCCCTTTTGGCTCTTGCCTTCCGCTTTACTGGCGGCTGCCGATCTCGCGCAGGCGCGTGACGACCTGTTCGATGAGCCAGTCGGGAGTGGAGGCCCCGGCAGTGACGCCGACGCGACCGGCGTCGCGGAGGTCTTCCGCGCTGATCTCTTCCGGCGTCTCGATGAGGAAGCTTTTCTCGCACTGCTCCTTGCAGACCGAGAGGAGCTTCAAGCTGTTCGAAGAGTGCTTGCCGCCGATGACGTAGAAGGCGTCCACGTGGCCCGCGAGCGCCCGCGCCGCGTCCTGCCGGTCGCGCGTGGCGGAGCAGATGGTGTTAACGACCTGCGGCTCTGAGTCGGCCCGCTCGCGCACGGCCTCGGCGACTTCGAGGAAGGTGCTGAGCTTGAGCGTGGTCTGCGAGACGACGAGCGGCGCGTGCAAGGGCGGGAGTTGGGCGACCTCGCTCGCGTCGCGGACGACGTGCGCGCGCGTCGGGGCGTAGCCGCGCACCCCGATCATCTCCGGGTGGTCGGGGTTTCCGACGACCACCACGTCGCGCCCCTCGGCGGCGGCGCGCTCGGCCAGCTTCTGCACCTTCGTCACGAACGGGCACGTCGCGTCAATCACGCGCTCGGCGCGCTCTTCCAGCTCGCGCTGCACTTCGGGCGTGACGCCGTGGGCGCGGATGACCGCCGTCTCACCTTCGGAGACCTCGCCGGGCGCGTTGATGTTGCGGACGCCCTCGGCTTCGAGCCGCTGAATCTCCTGCGTGTTGTGGATGAGCGGGCCGAGCGTGCGCACGGTCGCGCCCTCGGCGAGCGCCCCCTCGACCATCTCCACGGCGCGCTCGACGCCGAAACAGAACCCGTACTCTTCGGCCAGCAGAACTTGCATGGATTTTTAATTTGCGATTTTAGATTTTTGATTTGCAATTGGAAGAGCGCCCGGCGCTCGGCAGTTGGCTTGAAACCCTTTGCGTTCTTCGCGCCTACTTAGCGCCTTTGCGGTTAACTAAGTCACACCTAACCGCGAAGACGCAAAGAAGGCGCGAAGGGCGCGAAGTTTTAGTCGAGCGCTGACTGCTTAAATCGCAAATCAAAAATCAAAAATTCCTCAAAGCGGCTCCGGCCCCCCGGTCGCCGCGGTGGGCGGCTCGGTGCTGCGTCGCCGCCACTCGTCGCGCAGGCGGTCGGCGGCGGCGAGGCTCTCGTCTATCCGCCCGACGTTCTTCTCGGCGAACCAGCGCAGGCCGCCCCAAAAGTTTTTCTCGAACTCACCCAACTGGTGCGCCGCGTCGCGCGGCAGAACCGCGAACGAGGCGTCGCACAAAAAGCGCAGCGCGTCGCACACGGGGTTACCGGTCTTGTACCTCGGATCGTTTGTGTCAACCATTCTCGGAAGAACCTCCTTCCACAAACCATACGGCCAAAGCAGCCCACGCGTTCCGCGCCAACACATCTTAATGAAGCCATAAGGCAAAGGCAAACCGCTCGGCGGAAGGCAGGAGCAACAAAGGCAAAAGAGGGAAAATGGCGGACAGCGCGCCTTTCATCGGCAAAGATGAGAGGCGCGCTGTCCGCCATCTTAACTTTTTCCTTTTGCCTTTTTACTTCAGCCTTCAGATGCCCGCTTCGGAGCGCACCGGCTCGCGCAGGATGGCGGCTGCTGCGAGGGCGGCGACGCGCGCGGCTTCCGGATGCGAGTCGTGCAGGTTTGAGACCTGGAGCAGGGATTCGCCCGTGCGCGAGAGCATGCGGAAGAGGTCGCCTTCTTCGGCGCGCGTCTGGCGGACGAGCGCGGCCCACTCTATCCCTGCGGCCCAGCGCGCGGCGGTGGCAGCGGCGGAGAAGTTTATTTCGGGCGCGGGTTCGAGGTCTTGCCGCCACTCGACGCTCGCCACGTCGTAGGCGATGCGGTCGAAGCGCGCGAGCGCGCCCACGAGCGCGTCGTCGAGTTCCAGTTCGCCGTAGTCGCGCTCGGCGTCCGCCGCGAGCGCGGCCATGAGTCCTGCGGCGCGCGGCGCGTCGAGCGAGGCGAAGAGGCCGCGCGCGATTGCCTCGCCGGCGAGCAGAGGCCGGTCGAGCCGGAGGTCTGCGAGCCAGCGCCCGCTCTCGGTGACGCGCTCGGCGAAGAAGTCGAGGTAGCCGAAGTGTTCGAGCACGCGCGCGCGCCGCTCGAAAGGCTCCCAGACCTCGCCGCGCACGGCCTCGATGCGTCGCTCCATGCGCTCGAACGTCTCGGCCTCCTCCAACACGCCCCACAGCGCCTGCTCGCAGCGCGCACGCTCGCCGCCCTGGCCTGAGAGCGACTCGATGAGGTCGTTGATGAGCGCGACCGATTCCTCTGCGGGCGCGCGCGCGTCGCGCAGGCGCGGCTCGCGCAAGGGCGTGGCCGCCCCAGCGCGCACACGCTCGAACGCCGCGTCGCGCGCGCCTTCCGCGAGCGGGTGGGTCTCTTCGTAAACGCTGCCGACGCGTTCGAGCGCGAGCGTGACGCGGCGACCGTTCTCGCGCACGCCGGTCAGACCGTCACCGCGCCGCTCCGTGACGAAGACGAGGCGGCGGCTGCCGCGACCGATGCCGACGACGCGACCGGGCACGACCTCACGGTCGAGCCAACGCATGAAGGCTTCTGTGCGCGTGTGCGGCGCGCCTTCCAGAAGGCGCGTGCGCGCGCTCGATAGGCGTTCGAGGCCGCGCGCCGCTTCGGGCGGCAGGTCGCAGCCCGCCTCGGCAAGCTCCGTCTGCAAGCGCCGCTCGGCTTCGTGCCGCGCTCGCTCAAGGCGCGCGAGTTCTTCGGCATCGTCGCGGCGCGCGAAGCTCCGCTCGGCGATGTCGCGCACCTGCGCGAAGGTTCCGTAGGCGTCGAGCAGGTTGAGGAGCGTGGTGTATGTGGCGCGGAACCGACTTTCGAGCGGGTCGGGCGGCGCGTTCAAAAGTGAGGCGAGCTTCTGCGGGTTCTGGTGAAGACCGGGCGCGGCGACGACGAAGCCGACGCGGTCGCGACCACGACGCCCGGCGCGGCCCGTCATCTGCTGAAGCTCGGAGGCGGTTAACGGTCGCCAGCCGTGGCCCGTCCTCACGTCAATGTTTTCGAGGACTACGGTGCGCGCGGGGAAGTCAACGCCCGCGGCGACCGTGGCGGTGGCGAAGATTGCGTCGAGCAGCCCGGCGCTCATCAGGTGCTCGATGGCGAGCTTCCACGCGGGCATGTGCCCGGCGTGGTGCGAGGCGACGCCGCCGCGCAGGACGATGTCCCAGTGTCGGTGGCGGCGCATCTCCGGGTACTGCTCAACGAGTTGTTCGAGAACGCGCGCGCGCTCCTCGCGCCGCTCCGGGTTTCCGCCTCCGCGCCGGGGCGCGAACGCGGCCTCGGCGGCGGCCTCGTCGCAGCGGCGTCGCGTCGGCAGGAAGACGATTGCGGGCAGGAGGTCGTAAGAGCCGAGCGCGGCGAGAAGTATGGAAGGCGGCATCTCAGGCAAGCCCGGTCGCCGCGTCTGAGCGCCACGACCGAAACGTCCGTGCGAAGACTGTCGCTCGCTCTTCGCCGTCTGCATGAAGCGCGCTATCTCAGGGTTGAACTGGCCGCGCCCGTCGAAGAGAGGCGTGAGTCCGCCGTCCGGGTAGAGGAAGGCTGCACGCAAGGGGACGGGGCGCGCGCCGGGCCGAGGGATGACGCGGCACGAGTGGCCGCGCACTTCGGCGATCCAGCCGGCGAAATCTTCCGCGCGCCCGACCGTAGCGGAGAGAAGGAGCATGCGGACGCGCGGCGGCGTGAGGATGATGGCCTCCTCCCAGACGTGGCCGCGCTCCTCGTCGGCGAGGTAGTGCGCTTCGTCGAGGACGACGAGGTCGGCGTTGACCTGTTGGCCGCCGCGCAGGGCGTCGAAGAGCTGGTTGCGATAGACCTCGGTCGTGCCGACGATGAGCGGCGCGTCCGCGCGCTCCTTGCGGTCGCCCGTGAGGATGCCGACGCGCTCCGCTCCGAACTCGTCGCAGAACTCGTGGTACTTCGAGTTCGTCAGGGCCTTCAAGGGGCTCGTGTACCAGGCGCGCTTGGCCTGGGCGAGGAGGCGTCGAATCTCCTCGCGCGCGATCCAGGTCTTGCCGCTGCCCGTGGGGGCCGTGACGAGCACGTCTTCCGCTTCGAGCGCGGCCAGGGCTTCCGTTTGAAAGGGGTCTGGGCGGAAGGGCGCGGCGTCGGGCGTGCCGATGCCTTCGAGCAGTTCACGCAAGGGGCGCGAGCGCGCCTGTCGGCTGGCGACGCGGGAGGCGTCTTCGGCGGCTGAAGCGGAGGCCCGCGGCGGGCCGCCCGCGCGGCGTTGAGGTTCGGGCGTGGGGTGCTGCGGCTCGCGCCTGCGTTCGTCGCCGCGCCCGCCGTCTTCTTGACGCGCGTCGCGGCGGGGCGTCGAGTTGCGCTGCCGTGTTCGGCTGCCTCTGCGGGAACGGGCCATGGCGGGATTTTAACGCATGTTCCGCAGTCCGCGCTTGAGCGCGTTCAGAGTTCAAGGCTTTAGCTTGCTGTTTTCGGCGGAACAAACAAGCTAAAGCTTGAACTCTAAACTAAGCTTTGCAGACTAAACTCTGAACCGAACTTTGTGAAAAGCGCCCGCGTAATGGTAACTTTTATGTGAATTTCGCAACGCCCAAGGGACATTAGGCGTCTAACTTTTCTGGACTTCGGGCGAGGATGTGCGAGCGGGCGGGTTTCATTTATGGCAGAGCTTTTCGACAGATTCGAGATCAACCGGGTGCCGCGCTGGCCGCTCTTGTCGCGGCTCCTGGCGCTCTCGGTCGTGGTGCACGGGCTGTTCATCGTGACGGTCGCCTACGTACCGACGTTGCGCAGCCTGCTCTACGTCGCGGGCGCGGTCTCTGGTCTCAAGCTCGTCAGCGAGGACTACGACCCGACGCTCATCGGCCAGCGCGCGACCATCGTCCAGCTCGCGCCGCACGAAAAACTTTACTACCCGCCCGACTACTTCGGCGCGCCCGAAGTGGCGGAGACTTCCGCCTTCGACCCGACCCTCGTCCAGCAGGCCGCGCCTCCTCCGCCGCAGGTCTTCTACAGGCCGCCGCGCCGCGCCTACACGCCGCGCGCTCTGCCCACGCCGCAGCCCAGCCCCTCGCCCGAAGTCGCGAAGGCGAATCCAACGCCTTCGCCCGCGGCTTCGCCCACGCCCGACGAGGCGCAGCGGAAGGCCGAAGAGGCGGAGATGGACAGGGTCGCGAAGGCGAACGGCATCGAGCGCCCGCCGGAGATCAACACCAAGCCCTTCGAGGACATCGCGCTCAAAGGCAAGGAGCTGATTGACCAGGGCAAGCTCGACCTGAAGAACAGCACGCTCGACGTGACGGCCACAGCCGAGCGCAACGACGACGGGACGCTGAAGGCCGAGACGGTCAAGATCGAGGGACTTGCCAACGACGAGAACATGTCGCTGCTCGCGCAGCAGCTCATCACGGCCTTGAGCCAGAGCAAGGTGCTCGTCGTCCTCAAGGGCGCGAAGGATGTTCGCATCGCGCTCAAGCTCGACCAGCAGAACGTCGCCATCAAAGTGTTGAGCGAGCTTCCGAGCGAGGACGACGCGAACAAGACCGCGAACGGCTGCGCCCTCCTGGTCGCCCTGGGGCGGAAGGCGAAACAGGGGACGAACGAGGGCGAGCTTTATAACAGCCTGAAGTTCGACAACGACGGCAAGCAGTTCAGCATGTCCTTCGAGATGCCGAAGGACGCCGCCGGCAAGATGATCGCCGACATGCTGGCGAAGAAGGCCGCGAAGGACGCGGCGGCGCAGAACAAGAGTTGAGGGTTTGGAGCCTCGTGAGATATAAAGAACGAACCATGTGGGATCAACTTTTCGACCTCATCTTTTCCGCACGCGACGCTAAGGCGCGAGGGGGCAACGACGCCGCACGCGCGCTGGCCCGCTTCGCCGTCGTCGGCGCGTTCGTCCTGGGCGTGCTGCCCGCGTCGGCGGAGGTCTTCGCGCAGGCGCAGAAAGACAGTGCGGTCGCCAACGCGGGCGCGGGCCGTGCCGAGAGCGCCAAGGTTAACATGGCCCCGATCCGCGCCTTCCTCGCGCGCTCCCGGAGGCTGCACGAGCAGGGCAAGCTGGATTTAACGAGGCCGCAGACCATCACCGTCGAGGGCGACCGCCGGGACGACGGCACGCTCGCGAACGTCTCCGTCACCGGCGAGTCTTCGTCGAACCCGAACTTCCGCCATGTCGCCGACGACTTCGTCGCGTCGGTCAACCAGAGCCACGCGCTCCAGTTCCTCCAAGACGTGTCGCACGTCCGCATGACGTTCACGCTCGACGGCGCGCGCTTCACCGCGCTGACGGCCTCGGACACGCCCTCCGCCGAGCGCGCCGAGGAGATGGCGCGCGGCTACCGCATGCTGCTCAACTTCGCCCGCCTCGCCAAGCGCGGCACGGACGAGGCCGTCGTCATGAGCAACATGAAAATCTCTTCGAGCGGCAAGCAGCTCTTGATGAACCTCGACATGCCGCGCGAGCAGATGGGCAACATCCTCCTCCGACAGATCACCCCGCACTAGCGCGCTCCGCGCGCAGGGAAAGGCGGAAGGATGAAGTAAACGCTCATCTCTGACAGCCGCGCTTTCATCCTTCATCCTTTTCCCTTGCTTGCAACCCCCTTCCGCGCTCACATACAATCGCACGTTGCATCACAGCTAAAAAGCGTGCGCCGTGTGAAGAGGGCCGGACAATCTCAGTCGGAATGGTCGTCCGCGCGGCCTCTTCGCCCCGGCTTCAGACATCAGGATTAGAGACGATGATAGATAAATTTCTGACCAAAGTTTTCGGCAGCAGCAACCAGCGTTACCTCAAGACCCTCACGCCGCTCGTCGCGCGCGTAAATGAACTCGAAGCCGGCGTGAAGAAGCTCACGGACGACGAGATGCGCGCGCGCATCAGCGAGCTTCGCGGGCAGGTCACGAGCCGCATCGGCGACATCACGGGCAAGGACGAGCGCGCGCGCGAGGAGCGCAAGCGCCGCACGCAGGAGGCGCTCGACCGCGTTCTGCCCGAAGTCTTCGCGCTCACGCGCGAGGCCTCTGTGCGCTCCACAGGCATGCGCCACTTCGACGTGCAGATTATCGGCGGCATCGCCTTGCATCAGGGGCGCATCGCCGAGATGAGAACCGGCGAGGGCAAGACGCTCGTCGCCACTCTGCCCGCGACCCTCAACGCCCTGACGGGCCGCGGCGTCCACGTCGTCACCGTCAACGACTACCTCGCCACGCGCGACGCCGAGTGGATGGGGCGCATCTACAAGTTCCTCGGCTTGACGGTCGGCGCCATCGTCAACGACCTCGACGACTGGGAGCGCAAGGATGCCTATGCCGCCGATATTACCTACGGGACGAACAACGAGTTCGGCTTCGACTACCTGCGCGACAACATGAAGTTCGACCTCGCCACCTGCGTCCAGCGCTCCCACTTCTTCGCCGTCGTGGACGAGGTTGACTCGATTCTGATTGACGAGGCGCGCACGCCGCTCATCATCTCCGGCGCGTCCGACGAGGCGACCGACAAGTATTATCTCGCCAACGGCGTCATCCCGAGCCTGAAGCGCGCGGAGTTGTTGGAGGACGGCAAGCCCGGCCCCGGCGACTTCGTCGTTGACGAGAAGCAGCACTCGGCTGTCCTGACCGAGGACGGCGTGGACAAGGCCGAGCGCCTGCTCGGCGTCGGCAACCTCTACGACCCGTCGAACATGGAGATGCTGCACTGCGTCGAGAACGCTCTCAAGGCGCACACGCTCTACCGCCTCGACCACCACTACGTCGTGCAGGACGGGCAGGTCATCATCGTTGACGAGTTCACGGGCCGTTTGATGCAGGGCCGCCGCTGGTCGGACGGTCTGCACCAGGCGGTCGAGGCCAAGGAGGGCGTCAAGATCGAGCGCGAGAACCAGACGCTCGCCACGATCACCTTGCAGAACTACTTCCGCCTCTACGACAAGCTCGCAGGGATGACCGGCACGGCGGAAACGGAAGCAGCAGAGTTCGACGCGACCTACAAGTTGGAAGTCGCCGTCATCCCGACGAACCAGCCGATGGTGCGCAAGGACAACTCGGACGTAATCTACCGGACGCTGCCTGAGAAGTGGGACGCGGTCGTCGAGGAGATCGTCGAGCTGCACGAGAAGGGCCAGCCTGTCCTAGTCGGCACGGTCTCGGTCGAGAACTCGGAACTCATCTCGCGCCGCCTGACGAAAGCGGGCATCCGCCACCGCGACGAGAGCGGCAACATCCTCATCGAGGGCGAAGGCATCCCGAACTACCACCACGTCCTCAACGCCAAGCACCACGAGCGCGAGGCCGAGATCGTCGCGCAGGCGGGCCGGAAGGGCGCGATCACGATTGCGACCAACATGGCGGGCCGCGGCACGGACATACTCCTCGGCGGCAACCCCGAATTCCTCGCGCGCGAGCACCTCAAGCGACAGGAGGTTGACCCCGACGAGGCGACCGAGGAGCAGTTGAAAGAGGCGCTTCGCTACATCAAGCCGTATGTCGAGCGCGAACACAAGGAGGTCGTCTCGCTCGGCGGACTGCACATACTTGGCACCGAGCGGCACGAGTCGCGCCGCATTGATAACCAGTTGAGAGGTCGCGCCGGTCGTCAGGGCGACCCCGGCTCTTCGCGCTTCTTCCTCTCTTTAGAGGACGACCTGATGAGGATATTCGCGGGCGACAAGGTCAAAGCGTTGATGCAGCGTCTCGGCATGGAGAAGGGCGTCGCCATCGAGTCGAAGATGGTCTCGAAGCGCATCGAGGCCGCACAGAAATCGGTCGAGGCGAGGAACTTCGAGTCGCGCAAGCACCTCCTTGAGTACGACGACGTGATGAACCGCCAGCGAGAGACCATCTACGGCCTGCGCCGGCAGTTGATGGAAGATCCCGACCAGCGCGAGTACGTCCTGGGCGTCGCGCTGGATTTGCTCTCAGACCTCGTCAAGCAGTACCTCCCCGCGGACGCCTCGCCCGACGACTGGGACGTGGAGAACTTCCGTATACAACTCCAGGCGACCTACGCCTTCGACGCCGAGGCCGAAGGCATAGACTTCGAGCGGATGCTGCCGCGCGAGATCGAGGAGGCGATCTGGGAGAAGGCGAAGGCCGCCTACGAGGTGAAGGAGGCGCAAGTCGGGGCCGAGGCGATGCGCACCTATGAGCGCATCATCATGCTCAACATCATTGACGCGCAGTGGAAGGATCACCTGCTCGCCATAGACCACCTCAAGCAAGGCATCGGGCTTGTCGGCTACGGCCAGAAAGACCCGCTCGTCGAGTACAAGAAGGAGAGCTTCGACATGTTCCAGGCGATGCTCGACCGCATTGACACGACGACCATCCGCACGCTCTTCAACCTCCAGGTCGTCAGCGAGCAGCAACCCGAACAGCTACAGCAGCGACGCCAGCGACGCCCCACCTCGATGACCTTCACCGGCCCGAACCAGGGGGCGACCGCCGCGGGCGAGGAGGCCGCGCGCACACGCACCGTCACGCGCGACCAGCCGAAAGTAGGGCGCAACGAGCCTTGCCCCTGCGGGTCGGGCAAGAAGTACAAGAAGTGCTGCGGCGCTACGGTCTAAAACTTGAAAGCGACGTGACGGTGAAGCGGGACGCTAGTTCTCAAGCGTCCCGCTTTCTTCTTCCCGGCTGCCGACCGTCCCGGCATTTTTCGCTTATACTCTCGTCGGCGGAGGTTCACCCCTCCGATAAAACTTCAGCACCTCTTGGCGGGGGGAGAGCCAGCCGGCGTCGTGCTGACGAAACGACCGGCGCGGGCGTACAATTACCTTCGCAAGCGATGAGTACGAACGTCAGGTCAACGAACCCGGTCGTGCAGGCCGTCGTCTCTGGCAGCGCGCCGCCGCAGGCGCGCATGGCTGCCGCGCGGGGCCTCCTGCCGCTCGCGCAGGACGAGCTGATCGAGATGCTCGTGGCGCTGCGCTCGGACGCGGACGAGGGAGTAGCGCGCGCCGCCGACGAGACGCTCGCGTCGCAGGAGCCTGCCGCGCTCGCCGCCGCCGCCTCTTCGACTGAGACCGCGCCCGCGGTGCTCGGCTATCTCGCGTCGCGCCGAGACCTCGCGCGCGAGGCGCAGGAGTCGGTCGCGCTCAACCCGCACACGCCCGACGAGGCGGTCGCCGCGCTCGCGCGCTCGACCACGGAGGGCGCGGTGCTCGACACCATCTCCATCAACCAGCAGCTCCTCATCCGCGCGCCCTCGATCATTGACGCCGTGCTCGCCAACCCCGCGCGCACGCCCGACGCCGAGCGGCGCGCGCGCGAGACGCGCCGCGAGTTCTTCGAGAAGGAGCGCGGCGCGCGCCAGGTGGCCGACGAGTTGCGCGCGCGCGGCATGGGCGCCGCTGCCGAGTTCTTCGAGGTCGCCGAGTCGGTCGGCACGGCAGAAGGCATCAGCCTCGAAGACGCCTGGCTCATCGCCGAGCACATCGAAGTCTCCGACGTTGACCTCGACGACTCTTGGCTGCCGGAGGAGTTGATCGAGGAGACCTACGAGCAGCGCGCCGCCGCCGCCGAGCGTGTCATCTCCGAGGCGAGCGCCGAGGTCGGTGGGGCCGCGCCCGAGCGCGTCGCGCTCATCCGCCGCATCATGCTGATGAAGGTGAAGGATCGCGTCAAGCTCGCCATGAAGGGCGACCGCGAGGCGCGCTCGATCCTCATCCGCGACTCGAACAGGGTCGTCGCCCAGGCCGTCATCCGCAACCCGCGCATCACCGACCAGGAGGTCGAGGGCATCGCGGCGATGCGCACCGTCTCGGACGAGGTGCTACGCGTCATCGCTATGAACCGCGGCTGGGCGCGGCAGTATCCCATCATCCACAACCTCGCGCGCAACCCGCGCACGCCGCTCCCGACGGCGCTCCAAATCCTCACGCGCCTCTACACCAAAGACCTCAAGGGCATCGCCCAGAACCGCAACGTCGCCGAGGCCGTCCGCCGCCAGGCCATGCGCATCGTCACTACTCGCGGTCAATAAAAGCCGTAAACCGTGACGAGATAAAAGCAGCTCTTACTCGTCACGGTTTACGGTTTACGGCTTTAAAAAATCTCCGAGCCTTTGCGGACGACTGACCAAGCCACGTCGGTCAGCGTGTGGCTGGCAGCGCCCCACCACAGCCCGGCGAGCGCCGCGAGCAGCGCGCGGGGGCCGACGCCGTACCCGGCTGCGCCCTGTTCCACGACGCGCCACACGTTCAAGACCTCGCGCCAGCCGGGCGGCGCGCCCCCTGCGGTCACCGCGGCGCGCGCATAGACGCCCGCCCAGAAGAGCAGTGTGAGCGCCGCCGCGAAATAGACGACGCGTATGAGCGTGCCGAAGATGATGCCGTGCGACCAGCGCGAGCGGTGGCGGAAGACGGCCCTGTACGGGAGCCACAGGAAGCGGAACACGCCCCAGCGCGTGTACTGCCGCGACTGTATGTCGAGGTCTGGCCCGAACATCAGCCCGCCGAACAGCACGCCCGCGGTCGCCGCCGCGCTCAACGTCAAACTCCCGGTCAGTCCCCACGCCGCCGCGAACGTCGGCGGCGCGAGCGCCACTGTTATAAGGTCGTGCGTCTTCCCCGAAGGCATAAGCCTCGCCCACTCCGAGACACTCACATAAGGAAGTGTTTATGTGTCGCTAAGCCGGCGGAGTTCTGCTGCGATGTGCCTTTGCCGCCGCCGCCGGCCACATATCTTCGGTCACACAAATTTCAGTTGACAGCGGCGCGCCGCGGTTGTACTTTACTACCGCACCAGTCATCGCAGGTAAAATTTCTCCCGCTAGATCGCCCGTTCCTCCTAAGCCCCATTTCAGAGACCCCAGTCCGACTTGTAGTGTTTGCCGCGTCCGGCTTGCCTCACTCCTGAACCCCTGTTGTTCGAGGCCATCTCAGACGGCTGTGCCGTGTGCTCTCGGTGGACGCGCTGCCCCAGGCTTATAGACGCGCCTCACCACCCAGGCGAACGCTAACACTGCCGCCTAACCCGACACGTCCTTCAATCTCTAGACTTGCGTTCTCACTTCACCCGAACCTGAGAATGCCTTGACCCTATCCAGGAGGACACAGAGATGAAACTACTCAAGCTCTCAGTAGTGGTACTGTTCCTGTCAATACTAGTGCTGCCGGCGATCTTTAACCGCGTTGCCCACAGCGCGTCGTCCGGTACCACTTCGACCGATACTACTTCGACCGGTACCACTTCGACTACCACTTCGACTACCACTTCGACCAGCACCACTTCGACGACCACCGATTCGCCTAGCACTGCTCAAGAGACGCCTTTGACCGAGCAGCAGTCGGCGGCGCTGTCGGCGACCACCGACGAGGCCAACAAAGTCTCCGGCAGCGACGCCAACGCCGCCAGCGACCCCGTTGACCCGGAGGGCGTCGCCGCCGGCACGACCGACACCTTCTCCTACGACCCGGACACGGATCCCGCGGCGGCGAGTTCGACCACGACTACGACCACGACGACGAACTCGACCACGACCGCAACGGCATCAACCGATGTCGCCTACGCCTGCCCGCCCACGCCGGCACCCACCAGCGCGCCCGCGGACTTCGACAACCAGACCAACGGCCTCATCCCGCAGGGCAAGCCCATTCCGCCGGGCGCGACCCCGACGCCGGGCACCTTCGAGGCCGACAAGTTCATCTTCTCGGCGGTGGACGAGATCAAGGACGGACTCGGCCCCGTCTATAACGCGCAGTCCTGCCGCGAGTGCCACCAGAACCCCGTGACCGGGGCCATCAGCCAGATCAACGAACTCCGGGCCGGCCACAACCTGTACTGCGACAGCAACAACGCGTGCGGCCCCAACCCGTGCCCGCCGCCGCAGGTCTGCACCACCAAGTTTGTTGACGCGCCCGGCGGCTCACTCATCAACGACCGCTCGATCCCGACGAAGAACACCCACACCCCGCCCTTCTTCGGGGCCAAGGCGCAGGAGCGTGTCCCGCCCCTCTACACTGCGGGGATCATCGGCGGGGGCGGCCCCATCACGGGGCCGGAGAAGGTGCGCACCTTCCGCACATCGCTCAACACGCTGGGCGACGGCTTCGTCGAGGCCGTCGCCAACCAGACGCTCCTGAACATCGCCGCCGACCAGGCCAGCCGCACGGGCGGGCAGGTGCACGGGCAACCAATCAGAGTGCCCGTGCTGGAGTCCTCGGGCTGCGACCCGACCAACCCGGCGACCTGCGCCAAGCGCGTCGGCCGCTTCGGCTGGAAGGATCAGCACGCCAGTCTGCTCTCCTTCTCCGGCGACGCCTACCTCAACGAGATCGGCATCACGAACTTTCTCATCCTGACGGAGAACACATCGCTCGGCAGGTTCGTCGGCTTCGGCTCCGGGATAGACCAAGTGCGCGACGACCAGCCCTGCGCCGACGACCCGTCGAAGACCTGCGGCGAGGACACCGAGCAGGACATCGTGACCTTCACCGAGTTCATGCGTGCGACCAAGGCCCCGCCGCAAGACCCGGACATCCAGAGTGTTTTCAAGACGGACATCAACGCTGGCAAGGCCCTCTTCAACAACATGCCCGGTGTGGCCTTCAGTTGCAGCGTCTGCCACGTCCCGAAGATGATGACAGCCCCGCCCTGCACGGTCATCAACGGCGGGACGTTCCGCATCCCCGCAGCGCTCGGCAACAAGATCATCCAGCCGTTCAGCGACTTCCTGCTGCACGACGTGGGGACGGGCGACGGGATAGTCCAGAACGGCGGGCAGGCGACGCGGACGAAGGTACGCACCCCGCCGCTGTGGGGCGTGAGGACGCGCGACCGCCTGCTGCACGACGGCTCGGCTCTGACCTTCATGGAGGCCATCATGCGCCACGGGGTCGAGGCGCAGCCCGTCATCACTGCCTTCAATCTCAACCTGAATGATCAGCAGCGGAAGCAGATAATCATGTACCTCGAATCCCTGTGACCGAGCGGGGGTGCGAGGCGTCTCGACTGTCGGAGTGCGGCCCGGCATACACGCCGGGCCGCACTCCGAGCACGCACTTCGCTGCGGCATACATTCCCGCCGGCGCATGCGGCTTCAAAGGAGCGTCCGCCGTCTCGACGGCGGCGCGCAGTAAGGAGCGTCATCAAGTGTGGAAGAACCCGACCGGCCACATCAGAAACCTAATAATGTCTCCGGCCCGCGTCTTCCTGGCGTTCGGGCTGGCCCTCCTCGCCGGCTGCGCCCGCACGCCTCCGCCCGGCGGCGACGACGCGACGCCAACTCCGGCAACGGGGCAGGCGCAGACGGCTTCGCCCACGCCCGCGCAGGCGAAGTCCGGCGGCGTGCCGACGCCGACGCCCCCGGCGACGCTCGAAGAAGTTCGGGGCGTCGTCGCACATATCTACAGGGACGCCGTAGTCGTCGAGGCCGACCGCGGCACGCCCTTCGTCGTCGGCGACTTCAACGGCGATGGCTCCGAGGACATAGCCGTCGTCGTCAGGCCGGGCGTGGGGAAGCTCTCGGAGGTCAACGGCGAGTACGCCAACTGGATCGTCGAAGACCCGCTGAAGGTGTTGATGCCGGAAGTGCGCGGTGACGTGGAGGTGTTACCGAAGAGGCAGGGGCCTGTGACCGTCCGGCAGGGGGACTTACTGCTGGCGGTGATCCACGGCTACCGGGGGCGGGGCTGGCGCGACCCGCTAGCCTCGCAGACCTACCTGCTCAAGGGTGCGGCGGGCGGCGAGATGAGGGTGCAGTCCGCCGCGGACGCACTCGGCGCGGCACCGGATAAGGGGAAGCTGCCGCAACTGCGGGGCGACGTGATCCGGGAGAGGCTGGCGGGCGCGGACGGATTCATCTACTGGACGGGCGCGAAGTACGCCTGGTCCGGCCTGGTCAGTCTTTGACCGGAGACGGACGTGTAATAGCTGTCAGCATGAGTCTCGTTATTATGCAACATAAGGAAGTGTTTATATGTCGCAATCAAGGGATCATCGCGCCTTTTCATGGCTTTTTTTCAGTACTACACTTAAAAACTTCGACACCTGGCTTCCTCTGTTTAATCGCGCCTGTACTGCCTACCCCAAGGGCTCGATTTTCCCCGTCCGGCATGATGTCGTTGGGCACATGACCTTCAGAGACTATCCGCGGTTTGAAAGCGCATCCATTACGGAGCCGGGGAAGGGGCCGGAGAGGTATGACCGGGCGCGCCTTGAGCGGGAGGGGATGCTCAAAAGCTTTCGGACGCAGTTCTACCTTGAGCCGGGATACAACTTCGCCACAGATACATATGACGATGCCAAGGCCGCCTGGGTTGAGACCGTGCGCGATGAGGTCGTCAGCCTCCCTGGGGCATACCCGCTGGGCATACCGGAGATGGTCGAAGGGCCAGTCGACGTGACGGTGCAAGTACCAGACGGCGTGGAGCCGGAGATGGACGCGCAGTGGGGACAGCACGCCTTCGGGCTGGTAAGCAAGCAGCCCCTTCAGGCTAATTACACTGAGTATAAATACACCTTCAAAGGGACGCTGCTGCCTGGTCAGACAATACTCGTACTTTTCAAGGTGCCTAATTCACCGATGCCGCCCACGCCGCTCGACTAGGGCCAACAGAGCCAGTGAGCCGTGCCCGTCTGACGATGCCTAAGCAGACGCGAGCTGAGAACGAAAAGGCACTTGCTGAAGCAAAGGCGAAAGAGAGTAAGCAACTACTTTACACCGCAGACATTAATCTGGCGGGGCAGGAGTTTGAGAATAATAATTTCCCACGCGGTCTGGAATTGTTGGAAGCCCATGTGCCCTACGCTGACCTGGGTGATGCGCCGGCTTACGCGTGGTACTGCCTCTGGCATCTCTACCATAAAGAGCGTGCCACGCTCGGCGGGCACGCGGTCGGCGCGCACGCGGTCGGTATCAATTCCGTAGCCTTCTCTCCTGATGGTAGGACGCTCGCCACCGGCAGTACGGATTACACGGTGAAGCTATGGGACGCCGCTTCGCACCGGGAACTAGCCACGCTAAAGGGGCACAAAGGCATTGTCCACGCCGTAGTGTTTTCTTTCGACGGCAGGACGCTCGTCACCGGCAGCGCTGATAGTACGGTGAGATTATGGCGTGGAGCTACTGAAGAGGAAGTGGCTACTTAACGCGGACATGGAGTGGCTTTCGCAGCGACCGTTTCGCAAGTCCATCCTAATCTAACAGTATTATACTTCGCACTCGCGGTTGTTCTGGTTTTATGCCTTTACGGGCTTTACAGAAGAGTGTTTAGGGGTAAGCGGAGGTTTCTGTTTGTTCACCTCTGACGAGGAACGCGATCCGGCATCAGGTGCCCTTCGATGTTCGTGCATTCTTTCTGCCGGCTACTGACTACCAGCTACTGCTTATAGCATGCGACTCGCGCGCAAGACCAGCCGTTTGCCTGCCCGCTCGGCGGCGGGTTAAACTGTGCCGCTTGTCGAAGTGAGCATGGCGAAGAAGGGAAAGGCCCAGGTTTATTTTGAGTACGCGGCGGCGCGCGCCCTGCTTTCGGGCCTGGGCGCGCTGCCGAGGCCGCTCGCGGTCGCCGCCGGGCGCGCCGTCGGCCACGCCGCCTACGCCCTTGCCGGCGGCCTGCGCCGCACGGGGCTTCGCAACCTCGAACTCGCCCTCCCGGAGTTGGACGAGAGCGGGCGGAAGAGAATACTGCGCGGCTCGTTCGTCAGCCTGGGCCGTCAGCTCGGTGAGGTCAGCCAGTTCCCGCGCACGACGGCGGAGCGACTGCGCGAGGTCGTCGAGTACGATAGCGAGGACGTGAAGCTCCTGGACTTTGCGCGCGGGCGCGGGCGCGGCGTCATCTTCCTCACCTCGCACCTCGGCGCGTGGGAACTCCTCTGCTTCGCGCACTCGGTCTTCTACGAACCCATCAGCTTCCTCGTCCGTCCCGCCGACAACCCACTCATTGAGGAGATGGTCAGGCGTTTGCGGACACGCTTCGGAAACCGGCCCGTTGACAAGAAGGCCGCCGCGCGCACGGCCCTGCGCCTGCTCCGTCAGGGCGGCACGCTCGGCGTCCTCGCCGACCTCAACACGCAGGAGCGCGAGGGCGTCTTCGTCCCCTTCTTCGGCCATCTCGCCTGCACGACCGCAGGCGTCGCCACGCTCGCGCTTCGCACCGACGCCACGGTCATCCCCGTCTGCGCGCCGTGGGACGAGCGGCGCAGGAAGTTTGTCTTCCGCGGCGGCCCCGTCGTCGAACTCGTCCGCACGGGTGACGACGAGCGCGACATCGAGATCAACACCGCGCGCTTCACCGCCGCCATCGAACGCCACGTCCGAATGTTCCCCGATCAGTGGCTCTGGATTCACAAGCGTTGGAAGACGCGACCGCCCGGCGAGCCTGACCTCTACGTCCGTAAGAAAAATCTTCGTCAGGAAAGCGGCGTCGCGAAAATTTCTGCACCGCCGCCAACTGAGAAGATATCAAAAGCTTAGTTCGGTAATTTTCAGAAATCACTTTAACCGTATGGACTCAAAGGTTTACGCTTTCCCGTCTCGTCTGTCACAAAATTGTGGAGAAAGTTGCATTTTCTTCTTGACAGTTCACGAAAAATACGTATAATTTCACACCAAGTTAACGAAGCAGATACAAGACATCTTTAAGTGGAGCTTCGACGATGATTGAAATGGGCGGCGGTTGGGTTCATTCAATCTTACGGGCAAGAGCCAGTTTCTGATTTCGGCTCCGGATAAGATTGAGGAAGTTTACGAGTAAGCAATTTATCTCGCCCATCCCAACGACCGCCAAAAAGCCGGATCGCCCGTAGGTGACGATCTCCAGCACATTGTCAACGCCACCCTGAATCTCCGAGCCTTCCCAAAATTCGCCCCGCCGGTTAACCCTAAACTGGCGGGGCGCCTTCTTTTTGCCGTCAACAATCAGCGGTCAGCCTTTTGCCTTTTGCCTTACCCGAATGAGGCGTCTTTGGCTCAGCCTCCTCCACAGAAACGAAGCTGAAGGCTGACAGCTTCTACATCGCCAAACCGCCGTCGGCTTGGACGACTTGACCTGTGATGTAGCGCGCCTCGTCGGAGAGTAGGAAGCAGGCGATGCGTGCGATCTCCTCGGGTTCGGCGAAGCGCTTCATTGGAATCTGTTCGAGGAGCTTCTGGCGGTAGGCTTCGTCGAGCGCCTGCGACATGTCCGTGGCGACGAGTCCGAGGGCGAGCGCATTGACGGAGACGTTGCGGCTGGCGACCTCTTTGGCGAGCGCCTTCGTGAGGCCGATCATCCCGGCCTTCGACGCCGAGTAGTTCGACTGCCCCGCCATGCCGACGAGGCCGCTGATTGAAGCGACGTTGAGGATCGAGCCGCCGCCCTCGTTCTTCAGCATGTGGCGCAGCGCGGCGCGGGAGAAGTTCCAAGCGCCTTTGAGGTTCGTGTCGAGGACGGCATCCCAGTCGTCCTCCTTCATTCGCAGGATCAGGTTGTCGCGCGTGATGCCGGCGTTGTTGACGAGGAAGTCTATGCGACCGAAGGCGTCTTTGACCTGCTTGACCATCCCGGCGGCGGCCTCCGTGTTCGCCACGTCGCACCGGGCGGCGAGTGCCTGCACGCCCAGCGCTTCAAGCTCGCCGTTCAAAGTCTCTGCCGCTTCCGCGCTCTGCGCGTAGTTGAAGGCGACGGACGCGCCGCGCCGCGCGAGTTCCAGCGCGACGGCGCGACCGATGCCGCGCGTCGCGCCCGTCACTAAACAAGCGCGACCGGAAAAGATTTTCGCTCCGTTGCTCAAAGCCGTCCTCCTTGTTCGTCCAGGTTCAGCGACCGCAGGTACTCGCGGAACTGTGGGCCGAGGTCGGGGCGCTTGAGGGCGAACTCGACGGTGGCGATGAGGAAGCCGAGCTTGTCGCCGGCGTCGTGGCGCGTGCCCTCGAAGCGGACGGCATAGAAGGGGCGCTTTCGGAGGAGCGCGCGCATGGCGTCGGTGATCTGAATCTCGCCGCCCGTGCCGGGGCTAGTGTTCTCGATCTCGCCGAAGATGTCGGGCGTGAGGATGTAGCGACCGATGATGGCGAGGTCGGAGGGCGCTTCCGCGTAGGGCGGCTTCTCGACCATGTCGCGGACGCGGAAGACGCCGGGGCGTATCTCCTCGGCGTCGAGCACGCCGAAGCGCGAGATGGCCTCGCCCGCGACGCTCATCGTGCCGAGGACGGGCGCGCCCGTCTCCTCGTAAATGCTGAGCATCTGTTTGAGCGCGGGCACTTCGGCGTCAACGATGTCGTCGGCGAGCATGACGGCGAACGGCTCGCCCTCGACGAAGTCTTTCGCCTGAAGTATGGCGTGGCCGAGGCCGAGCGCCTGCTTCTGGCGGACGTAAGAGATGCGGGCGAGTTCCGAGACGGCGCGCGCCTCTTCGAGCATCGCGCCCTTGCCGCGCTCGCGCAGCATGTTCTCCAGCTCGAACGAGATGTCGAAGTGGTCTTCGATGGCGGTTTTCCCGCGCCCCGTGACGATGATTATTGACTCGACGCCCGACTGAACCGCCTCCTCGACGACGTACTGGATGAGCGGCTTGTCAACGAGCGGCAGCATCTCCTTCGGCGACGCCTTCGTCGCGGGCAGGAAGCGCGTGCCTAAGCCCGCCGCCGGTAAAACCGCCTTGCGAATCTTCTGGGGCATAATAATTCTGATTTTTAGCTGTCAGCCGTCACCACGAATCGCTTCCACACAACAGCACCTCAATGCTTCAAGACACTGCCTTTCTTCCTCCGGGGTTTCTGGCTGTTTGAAAACGTGGGACATGCCGTCTTCGCCTATTCGGAAGTTGTTCGGCGCTTCGTGCTCGCACACGGCACAAGCCAAGCAGTCGTCGGTGACATAATATCGTCCCTGCACATTCAAGGGATTCTTCCTGGCCTCTTCACTCATTTCAGCTTCCTTGACAGTCCGTCGCGGCGTCCGTTAGCTTGACGTTTTTAACTGATGCTGCCGAGAGACGCAAACTGATAACACACGCCGAAGGGTGACAGCAAATGCTCGATTTGAACTACGTCCGCAGCAACCTCGAACGCGTGCGCGCAGGCTTGGAAGCGCGCGGGTTCCCCGCCGCGCCGCTCGACGACTTCGCGTCGCTCGACGCGGAGCGGCGGCGTGTCATCGCGGAGTCGGATGCCCTGAATGCGCAACGCAACGCTTCGAGCCGCGAGATCGGCGCGCTGATGAAGGAGGGCAAAAAAGAGGAGGCCGAGGCGCGTCGGCGCGAGGTCGGCGAGTTGAAGGAGCGCATCGCGGGTCTTGACCGCGCGCGCGAAGAGGCCGAACGGCTCATGCAAGAACTCCTCTCGACGATCCCGAACGTCCCGCACGAGTCCGTGCCCGTCGGCCCGGACGAGTCGGCGAACCGTGAGGTGCGACAGTGGGGCGACGCGCCGCGCTTCGACTTCGAGCCGCGCGACCACGTCGAACTCGGCACAGACCTCGGCATCCTCGACCTCGAACGCGCCGCGAAGATCGCGAGCGCGCGTTTCGCCATACTCCGTGGCGCGGGCGCGCGTCTGGAGCGCGCGCTCATCAATTTCATGCTCGACGTTCACACGCGCGAGCACAGCTACGAGGAGACGCTGCCGCCCTTCATCGTCAACCGCGACTCTCTGTTCGGCACGGGACAGCTCCCGAAGTTCGAGGCAGACCTCTTCAAGCTGACGGACGAGCGCGGCCTCTACCTCATCCCGACCGCCGAGGTGCCCGTGACGAACATCCACCGCGACGAGATTCTCGACGCCGCGGAGCTGCCCATGAAGTTCGTCTCCTACACGCCCTGCTTCCGCTCCGAGGCCGGGAGTTACGGGCGCGATACGCGCGGCGTCATACGCCAGCACCAGTTCGACAAGGTGGAGCTGGTCAAGTTGTCCTTGCCCGAAAATTCTTACGACGAACTTGAAGGCTTAACGCGCGACGCCGAAGAGATTTTGCAGAAGCTCGGACTGCACTATCGCACGGTCACGCTCTCGACCGGCGACATGGGCGCGAGCGCGGCGAAGACTTACGACATAGAGGTGTGGCTCCCCAGCCAGAACACTTTCCGCGAAATCTCCTCGTGCTCGAACTTCGAGGACTACCAGGCGCGGCGCGCGCAGATACGCTTCCGGCGCGCGGGCGGCGCGAAGCCGGAGTACGTCCATACGCTCAACGGGTCGGGCCTCGCTGTGGGCCGCACGTGGCTCGCGATTTTAGAGAACTACCAGCAGCCGGACGGCTCCGTGGTTATTCCCGAAGCGCTGCGCCCGTACATGGGCGGGTTGGCGAGGATAGAAGGCAGGAGGCAGGGGCAGGAGGCAGGAGCAGGAGGCAGTCGGCAGTAAACCAGAGGCAGTTAAGACAAGAAGGCGGCGGCGATCATATAAAGTCGCTGCCGCCTTCTCTTACTTACCCGCTGTTGTAATTTACTTCTCTCTGCCTCCTGCTCCTGCCGACTGCCCCTGCCTCCTATTCAATCTTCAACTCGAACGGCATGATGGCGAGCATCTGGCCCTGTTGGAAGCGGTCGAACATCGCGGCCTGGCGGAAGGCGGGGCGCATCTCTTTGGGGAGCGAGTTGATGAGGGCCATGCGCTGCCGCTCGGCGCGGACGCTTGCCGAGTCTTCGTCTTCGCCGCCGAAGATTTGTTGAATGAACGTGCGCGGCGCGGGATAGATGACGCGGCGCACCTGCTTGTCGGCGGGAATCTGCGCCAGCTCCTTGGCGACCTCGACGGCGCGGTCTAATCCGCCGAACTCGTCAACCAAACCGTTCTCCTTCCCCTGCGCGCCCGTCCACACGCGGCCCTGCGCGATCTGGTGGACGGCCTCGACGTTCGGGAAGCGTCGCCCTTGGGCGACCTTCGGCAGGAACTCGTTCCAGTAGGAGTTGTCGAGCATGCCCTGGAACTTCTTGCGCTCGTCGTCGGTGAACTTCTCGGTCTCGCGGAACATGCCTGCGTTCTTGCCGCGCGTAAAGTATTCGCTCGTGACGCCGATCCAGTCGTAGAAGCCCTTCATCACGGGCTTGTAGGCGAAGATGCCGATTGAGCCGGTCAGGGTCAGAGGCTCGGCGACGATCTTCGACGCGCCCATCGAGACGTAGTAGCCGCCCGACGCCGCGAGGTCGCTCATCGAGACGACGACCGGCTTCTTCTTCTTCGCCTCCTCGACGGCGTTCCAGATCAAGTCCGACGGATAGACCGCGCCGCCGGGACTGTCAACGCGGAGCACGATGGCCTTCACGTCCTTATTGTCGCGCGCGTCGTTGATGGCCTTCACCACGGTGTCGGAGCCGATGGTCTGGTCGCCGCCGAAAGAGCCGTCGTTCGACTTGCCCGGCTCGATGGGGCCGGAGGCGAAGACGACGGCGATCAGCTCACCCTGATTGAGTCCGAGCGAGTCGGCGGAGATGCGCCGGTACTCTGCGGTCGAGACCTTTCGCAGCTTCTCGTCGTCCTTGTAGCCGAGGCGCTTCTTCAACTCCTTCTCCACGTCCTCGCGGTAGAGCGCGCCGTCAATCAGCCCGGCCTTCTGCGCCTCCTTCGCGTTGTGCGGCGCGTCGTTAATCAGGGCCTCCACGTCGTCGGGCGACATGTGCCGCGCCTCGGCGACGTTCGCCACGTAGCGATTGAATATTTCTTGGAGCAGGGAGTTGAGCGTTTCGCGCTCGCCGTCCGACACGTCCTTGCGCGTGAACTCTTCGGGCGCGGTCTTGTACTTGCCGATCTGGTAGGAGTCCCAGTAGATGCCGAGCTTATCGAACGAGCCGCGGAAGTGCATCGCTTCCGCCGCCAGGCCGTTGATGAAGAGGTCGCCGGTGGGCATGACATAGACGCGCTCTGCCGCGGTCGAGATGTAATACTCCTTGTCCCCGCCGAACTCCATGTAAGAGTAGATGGGCTTGCCCGACTTGCGGAAGTCCGCGACCGCGTCGCGTATCTCCTCGGCCTTCGCCCACCCGCCCCCGACCATGCCGATGTCTAAGAGCACCGCGCCCACTCGCTTGTCGGCCTTCGCCTTGCGGAGTTGTAGGAGCAGGCTGGAGAGCGAGTTCGTCTGCGCGCCGAAGAAGCGCGACGAAATCTCGTCGGCGTTCACGTAGTCGGGCAGCCCGCCTTCGACCTTGAGGACGAGCACGCTGTTACCGGGAATCTCCGGCTCGCGGTTGAGCGACATCACGACGAGCACCAAGACGCACCCGACTACCAGCGCCAGCGCCAACACGACCCCGACGACGATTAAAGCTACTTTGCGTCCACGTGTCATAAATTACGGCCTTCCACCTCGAATGAATTCGACCAGGCTGAAAAGAAGAGGCGAGGTCGGTTCTATTACGCGCCGGGGCGAGGAAAGGTTTTAGAAGGCAGGAGGCAGTAGGCAGGGGCAGGAAGCAGGGGCTTCGCGTTGTCGGCCTTGACGCTTTACCTCAGCCGCTCGGTTCAGAAGGTTTTTACTGCCTCCTGCCCCTGCCTACTGCCTACTTTCTTTCATGATCCACCCGCCGCCCAACACCTCCTCGCCGCGGTAGAAGACCGTGGCCTGTCCCGGCGTGACGGCGCGCTGCGGTTCGTCGAAGCGGACGCGGACGCGCCCCACGCCGAGCGGCGTGATGATCGCGGGCGCTTCCTCGTGCCGGTAGCGGACGCGCACGTCGGCGCGCACCGGCTCGGCGGGCGCGTCGAAGGCGACCCAGTTGACGACCGCGGCTGTGAACTCGGAACTCAGAAGCTCACGGGCCTCGCCGACGACGACGCGATTATTTTCCGCTTCGACGCGCACGACGTAGAGCGGCAACTGCCGCGAGACTCCGAGCTTGCGCCGCTGCCCGACCGTGTAGCGGTGGACGCCCTCGTGTTGGCCTACGATGCGCCCCTCGGTGTCAACGATCTCGCCGCGCGCGGGCCTCTCGTCTTCCCTTCCCTCGGCTTCCAGGTAGCGCTCGATGAAGCCCGCGTAGTCGCCGTCAGGCACGAAGCAAATCTCCTGCGACTCATGTTTCTCCGCGACGTTGAGCTTGTGCCGCCGCGCAACGTCGCGCACCTGCGCCTTCGACATCTCGCCGAGCGGGAAGAGGGAGCGGGAGAGTTGATCCTGCGTCAGCTCCCAGAGGAAGTACGATTGATCTTTCCGCCCGTCAAGCCCGCGCAGGAGACGATAACGCCCCGTCGCTTCGTCGAAGCGCACGCGCGCGTAGTGTCCCGTTGCGACCTTCTCGCAGCCGACGCTCAACGCCGTGCGGTCGAGCGAAGCGAATTTCAAACGGCTGTTGCACGCGACGCACGGGATCGGCGTCTCGCCTTCCAGATAACTCTCGACGAACGGCGCGACCACGTCGCGCTCGAACTCGCGCTCAAGGTTCAGGACGTAAAAAGGAAACCCCAGGTCTTCGGCCACGCGCCGCGCGTCGTACACATCGTCGAGCGAGCAGCAGCGGCTGGGCAGAGGCTCGCCGTCCTCGCCCACGCTCAATCCCCGCCGCTGATTCCACAACTGCATCGTGAAGCCGACCAACTCGTGCCCCGCCCCCTTCAACATCGCCGCCGCCGCCGAAGAATCAACGCCGCCGCTCATGGCTACTGCAATCTTCATAAAATCCGTGAACCGTGAACCGTGAACCGTGACAAGACGATCAGCGCGAACCGAAAACCGTGGCAGGTGATAGGGCGAAAACCTCTCGTCACGGTTTACGGTTCACGGTTCACGCTCATTGTTTGCCGCCCCTTTCGGGCGGGTGCTAAGATGTTTTTCCGTTTATTTTCGCCGCTTTTTTGCAAAGAACAGGATAACCGATTTGAGTTGAAACTTCAGCCCCTCAAGGCGAGTTAAAAGTTCAAGGCCGACTTTGAGAGCCGGGCTTTGAACTTTGAGCCTTGAATTTTGAACTATGCCGGAACGAGCCATCGAAGAGTACGTCGTCACGGACGAGCCTTTCTACCTCGCCGTCGGGCGCGAGGTCGAGTTGTTCGAGGCGGCTTCGAGCGCGCGCCTGCCCGTCATGCTCAAAGGCCCGACGGGCTGCGGCAAGACGCGCTTCGTCGAGCACATGGCGTGGCGTCTGGGCCGCCCTTTGATTACGGTCGCCTGCCACGAAGACCTCTCCGCGACAGACCTCGTCGGTCGCTTCCTCCTCGAAGGCGACGAGACCATCTGGCACGACGGCCCGCTCACCGCCGCCGTGCGCAACGGCGCGATCTGCTATCTGGACGAGGTGGTCGAGGCGCGCAAAGACACCGTCGTCATCATCCACCCGCTCACAGACGACCGCCGCCGCCTCCCCATCGAGAAGCGCGGCACTATCTTGGACGCGCCCGACGACTTCATGCTCGTCGTCAGCTACAACCCTGGCTACCAGTCCATCCTCAAAGACCTCAAGCAGTCCACGCGCCAGCGCTTCGTCGCGCTGGAGTTCGACTACCCGCCGCCCGAACTCGAAGCCGAGGTCGTCGCGCGCGAGGGCGGCGTTGACTTGCAGGCCGCGCGCGACCTCGTCCTCATCGGCCACAAGGTCCGAAACCTCCGCGGCCACGGCCTCGAAGAGGGCGTCTCCACGCGCCTCCTCATCTACGCCGCGCAGCTCACCGCCCGCGGCATCCCCGCCATCGCCGCCGCCGAAGTCGCCCTGTGCTCGCCCATCACCGACGACCGAGACTTGCAGCGCAGCATCCGCGAGATCGTGACGACGGTGATTTGACAGCGGCGAAGTTTCCGAGATGGCAGACAAATACATTTTCGATGCGGAGGAGGAAGGGCGCGAGAGCGCCGGGGGCGAGCCTTTGGAGAAGGCCCTGCGCGAGCGCCTGCGCTCGGTGAGGAACGCGGGCGAGCGGCGGACGATTGCGGGCTTGGCGCGCGAGATCGGGAAGCTGCCGGCTGACGTTGCGCGCGCGGCGCTCGAAGTCGGCGCGGGGCTGGTGTCGGTGAGTTTGCGCGCGGGCGTTGACTTCCTGCGCGTCGTGCCCGAAGCGGCGCGCGTGCTCGACGCCGAGGAGTTGCGCGCATGGGGCGAGATGGGGCGACGGCTCGTAATGGCCGACGTGGAGACGGGCGCGGCCTTCTTCACGGCGGGCGTCGGGGGCTTGGGCGAAATCCCGCGCGGGGCGCGTCTGCTCCTGCTGCACGTCTGCGCGCGGCAGTTGACGCTCTCGACCTCGACCGCGCTCGAAACCTACCGGCGCGCGCCGGAGATCGCGCGAGCCGTCGGCGACGCGGAACTGCTGCGTCAAATCTTCGAGGTCGCGCTCGAAGTCGCGCGCCGCTCCGCGCGCCACAGTGCGGATTTCATCGCCGCGACGCCCGAAGTGGCCGCGCGCCTCTCCGCTTTTCGTGAGCGCGAAGCGAGCGCCACCGAGGATGCGACGGCGGTCGGCGGTGAAGTAGAAGCAGTCGAAGTAGAAACAGTCGCGCGCGGCGGCGTGCCGCGTGTTGATGTTGACGAGGGCCGCGGTGTTGAGAACGGCGAGAGGGCGGACGACGAAGGTGTGACGGGCGACGGGCGCGTGACGCGTGCGGCGCTTGAGCTGGCGGGCGCGTTCGCGTCGCGCGTGGGCGGCATCGCGGCGGAGATGTGGGCGGCGCTGCCCGCTTCGGTCGAGGGCCTGGGCGCGGGCGCGGCGCTGAGGCTGTTCCGCCAGACCGAGGGGTTCTTAGACCGCGGCGGCGCGGCGGCGCAGCACGTCCTGGTCGCGGGCGGCGAGGTGCTGCGGCTCGTGCCCGAAGTCTTCGACGAGTGGGGCGCGCTGCTGCGCACGGTGGCCGCGCACAACAACTCTTGCCTCGTCGCTCTGGCGCGCACAGGCCCCGCGGCCCTGCGCTCGCTCGCCGAGTCGCGCACCGAACGCGCGCGGCTCGCGGAGGTCGCCTTGAGCGTCGTCGAGGTCGCGCACGAGGTCGCGCGCGTGGACGCGGAGGCCGCCATCTGCTGCTTCCGCTCCGCGCCGGCGGCGTTGCGCGCGACGACCGTCGAGCGGTTCCGGCGCTGGGCGCGCGAGGGGCTGCTCGCGGAGAACTTGAGCGCCCGCGCGCGCCGCAGCTACTTCGCGCTGGAGACCCGCAGAAGCAACGAGCAGTTGCAGAGCGGCGGCGCGCAGGGCCTCGCGCTCGAAGAGGTCGCGCAGACCTTGCGACTCTACGTCGAGGGCTTGACGGGCCGCGCCGTCGAGGTCGCGCCGCTCTCCGCCGTGCCCGACGAGCAGCGCATCGGCGACGGGCGCACCATCCACCTGCCTTCGAACGTCTCGGAGTTCGGCGACGCCGGTTTGGACTTCCGTCTTTACAAAGTCCTCGCCGCGCACGCCGCCGGGCAGATCGAGTTCGGCACGCACGAGCGCGATACTTCGGATTTGCGCGCGGCTTATGAATCGCTCGCCGCAGCTTACGCGCCGGAAAACGCCGACGCGCTCGACGCCTTCTCTCTCGACGGCTACATCAACGACCCCTCTACGTCTGAGCGCGCGCGCGCGCCCGAAGAGGAAGCGAGGCTCGCCGAAGCTGCGAGGCGAAGGCTGCCGGAAGGCGGCGACTACCGCGCCGCGCTCGCGCTCTTCCCGCAGCGTGGCCTGGCCGCGCGCATCTTCGGGACGCTTGAGAACGGTCGCATAGACCGGCGCTTGCGCCACACCTACCGCGGGCTGGCGCGCGACCTCGACCTCGTGCGCGAGTACCTGCGCCGCAACCGCCCGCGCATCGCCGCGCTTCCCGTCACGCTCGTCCCCTTCGAGCTTCTTTTTCAGATCACGCTCTGCGGCGGCGCGCTCGAAGACGCGCGCGCCATCTACGGCCAAGTCGTCTCCGAGCTTGAGACCATCGTCGTCGAATACCTCACGGACGCGCGCTCGTCGGTCGCCGACACCTTGATGGCGACGGCACGCGTCTATTCGCTCTTCCAGTCGGTCGTCCCCGACATAACCGAGCGGCAGTCGCAGGACGACGAGGAGCACGGCGCGGAAAGCCAGGGCGGCGCGCGGTCGAACCTCGAAAAGGAGGGCGAGAAGCGCGAGGACTCGTCCCAAGCCGAGCGGCAGGAGCGGCGGCGCGACGCGCACGAGCTTTTCAACGCGTGGGCGGCGGCAGAGTCCGCCGACTCAGACGGCGAGGAGACGCTGACGGGCGAAGAGCGCTGGCTGAAGGGCGACTCGCCCGAACACGACCTGGAGCCGGGCGAGGAGGCTTTCGAGTACGACGAGTGGGATCGCGACCTCTCGGACACGCGCGTCGGCTGGTGCCGCGTCGTCGAGAAGCGCACGCGGCGCGGCGACCGCTCGTTCGTCGAACTCACGCGCGCGCGCTACCGCGGCGTCATCTCTTCCATCCGCCACCAGTTCCAACTGATGAGGCCCGAAAGCCTGAAGCGCGTGGCGAACGAGCTGGACGGCGACGACTACGACCTGAACGCGCTGATTGATTACGTCATTGACCGACGCGCCGACGGCCAACAGTCCGAGCGCATCTATACGAAGCGGCTCCGGCACGAGCGCGACGTGGCCGTCTCGTTCCTGCTCGACCAGTCCTCTTCGACCGCGCGCACGATAGGCCGCCACCCCTTGCAGCCCTACACGCATCCGGGCCGCCGCATCATCGAGGTCGAGAAGGAGGGACTCGTCCTGATGAGCGAGGCGCTCGAAGCCGTCGGCGACCCATACTCCATCTACGGCTTCACGTCGGAGGGCCGTCGCAACGTGAAATTTTACGTCGTCAAAGACTTCGACGAGCCATACGCCGACGAGGTCGAGCGCCGCATCGGCGGCATCAACTACCAGAACAACACACGCCTCGGCGCGGCCATCCGCCATGCCGCCGCCAAGCTCCGCACGCAGGAGGCGCGCACGCGCCTGCTTATCGTCCTCTCCGACGGCAGGCCCTACGACCACGACTACGGCGACGCCCGCTACGCCCGCGAGGACACGCGCGAGGCTCTCCGCCAAACGCGCCTCGACGGCATCACGCCCTTCTGCATCACCATTGACCGCGACTCCGAGGCCGAGCTGCGCGACCTCTACGGCGAGGTCGGCTACACGATCATTGACGACGTGCTCACGCTCCCCGAACGCATGCCCGCGATTTACCGGCGACTGACGACTTAAGAGGCGAAAGGTAAAAATTAAGGGCCGCCGGAGCACGCGACCGAACGAGGCCGTCTGCGGCGGCTCTCATCTTTCTCTTCGCGGAACCCCTCGCGCGTCCGGCGTCGTATTTGACACGGGCGGGGGCAGGCAATTAGAGTTTCCCGTCTCCCGAAAAGGCTTCAGCCTCAAGCATCTTTTGAAACGAACTACCTTCCGGGGAAAATTTGCCATGAAAGAATTCAAGCGGGTTGCACGGCGCTCGTCTCAAGTTCGCCGTGCGGCGCGGCTGCGCTTGGCCGCGAGTCTTTTGCTCTTCTTCTCCTTCACTTTTAACTCTGCGCGCGCGCAGACCGCGACGCCGACCGGCGGCGACAGTCAGGATCAGCGCGGCATCGGCCTCAAGCCCGACCAGCAGCAGAAGCCGGCGACGCCCGAAGAGTCGAAGGCGCGCGGCGCGCGCCCCGAACTCGTGCTGCAAACCGGCTACGCGGTCATCGCCGCGACAGGAATGCGCTTCAGCCCCGACGGGCGTCTGCTCGCCACGTACAGCGGCCTGTTCAGCGGACAGGTCAAGCTCTGGGACATTGCGACGGGGCGCGAGCTGCGGACGCTCGCCGCGGACGCGGGCGGGGCTGACTTCGGCCTCGGCGGCGTGCGTTCGGTCGCCTTCAGCCGCGACGGGCGGCTGTTCGCCGCAGGGTCGGATGACGGCTCGACGAAAGTCTGGGACGTTGCGACGGGGCGCGAGCTGTACAAGCTCGGCGGCGACAACCGGGGCACGGGCGACGCCGGCGTCTACGGCATCGCCTTCAGCCCGGACGACCGGACGCTCGTCGCGCTCGGCGACGCGAGCGCCAGGTTCTGGGACTTGAGCACGGGCCGGTTGGCGAGCGAGATGGAAGGGGTCGCTCTCGGCGGGGGTGCGATCTACGGCTGGGGCGGCCCCGCCGTCACGTCCGACGGCAGTCAGGTTCTCCTACTCTCCCAAGGGGTCGGGAAGCTTGGCCTCTCAATCAAGTTTGTGGAGATCGCGACGGGCCGCGAGGCGCGCAGCGTCGAAGTCCCGCACTGGGACCGGACTAACGCAATCGGCAGCCTCGCGCTCACGCCCGACGGGCGGCTGCTCTCCGCCGGCTGGGAGATCACCAAGGACAGGAGCGGCGCGCGGAGCATCAAGCTCTACGACCTGACGGCGCAGAAGGAGCAGAAGCTCTTCGACCTCCCCGCGGGCAAGTACGCCAGCATGAGCTTCAGCCCCGACGGGCGGCTGCTGGCGACGACCGTCGGCAACAACGTCAGGCTCTGGGACACGGCGACGGGCGCCGAGGTGCGGACGTTTGACGTGCCGAGCCTGCCGTCGAGACTCTTACCCGACTCCTACGTCTGGGCCGCCGCCTTCAGCCCCGACGCGCGTCTGCTGGCGACGACCAACAGCGACACGCAGATCACTCTCTGGGACGCGGCGACCGGGCGGGCGGTGCGCTCGCTCGCGGGCCACGTGAACTTCACCTACGAGGCTGCCTTCAGCGCCGACGGGACGCGCCTGCTGACGGGCGGCAAGACCGTCTGGGACGTGGCGACGGGACGCGGCCTGCGCGCGTCGGCTGCCGACACGCCCGCAGCCCTCGCGCAGTTCAGCCGCGACGGTCGCCTGCTGGCCGAGCGGGCCTTGAGCGGCAACAGCGTCGCGCTCTACGACGCGCAGTCGCACCGCCTCCTGCACACGCTCGCCCCCGGTGAGAAGGCCCCCCTCAACCAGGTCGCCTTCAGCTCCGACGGGCGGCTCGTCGCCACCACCTATCGTCTCGACCCGTCGAAGGTGCAGGAGAAGGCGTTGGCCGCGTCGAAGGTTGACCCGAAAGAGATGTTGAAGGCCATGCAGGAGGCGGCGAAGAACGCGAAGAACGACCCGAACGCGCTCATGCGCGCCTACAACCAGATGATGGCGGCCCGCACGGGCGGCGGGCAGCCGGGCATCGAGAGCCAGGTGAAAATCTGGGACACCTCGACCGGCACAGAGGTGCGCACGCTCGCCATCCCGCCCGCCAACCCGCTCGTGCCGGGCATGGTTGACCACATCGCCTTCAGCGGCGACGGCCACACGCTCGCCGCCAGCACCTCCCTCTCGGGATCGGTCAGGCTGTTCGACGTGACGACGGGGCAGCAGGTCGGTGAGTTCGGCGCGCCGCCTGCGTCGGCCGCGCAGGGAATGTTCGGCGGCATGAGGAGCATGGAAATCGGGGACGAGAGAATCACTTCGATTGCCTTCAGCCCCGACGGGCGGCTCGTCGCCGTCGGGGGCAAGACGAGGGAGAACAGCTTCGACCCTTCGTCGCTGGCCGCGATGGCGGCGGCCCGCGCGCAGGGCGGGAGGAGGCCGAAGGGGGGCGCGCCCACCTTCGACCCGAAGCAGGTGCAGAAGCAGATCATGGAGGGTATGCACGCCGTCAGCACGGTGAAAATTTATAATGCGTCGGGCGGGCAGGAGGTGCTCAGTCTGAACGTGGGCGCGAACGATGTGAAGGCTCTGGCCTTCAGCGCCGACTCGCGCCTGCTCGCCACGGCCTCGGCCGACAGCACGATCAAGCTTTGGGACGCCGCCTCGGGCGGCGAGGTGCGCTCCCTGGCGGGCGAGGGCGAGAACGTCAACTCACTTGCCTTCAGCCCCGACGGGCGCCTGCTCGCCTCGACCTCCTACGAGGGCAGCACCGCCCTCTGGGACGCGAAGACGGGCGAGCGCCTCGCCACGCTCATCTCGACGGGCGACGGCGGCGACTGGCTCGTCGTCACGCCCGACGGCCTGTTCGACGGCTCGCCCGCCGCATGGAACCAGATACTCTGGCGCTTCTCGCAGAACACCTTCGACGTGTCGCCGGTCGAGACCTTCTTCAACGAGTTCTTCTACCCCGGCCTCCTGTCCGACATCGCCGCCGGTAAGCGCCCGAAGGCCCCGCGCGATATCTCGGTCATTGACCGACGCCAACCCGTCGTCGCCATGACGACGAGCGCGGGCGTCGGCTCTAGTGTCTCTTCGCGCACGGTCGGCGTGAGCATTCAGGTGAAGGACGCGCTCGCGGGCGCGAAGGACGTGCGCCTGTTCCGCAACGGCTCGCTCGTCCGCGTCTGGCGCGGCGACGTTCTGCAAGGCAAAACGGGCGCGACGCTCGAAGCCACCATTCCCGTCGTCGCGGGCGAGAACCGCCTGACGGCCTACGCCTTCAACCGCGACGACGTGAAGAGCGCCGACGCCACGCTCGACATCACGGGCGCGGACTCGCTCAAGCGCGCGGGCACGGCCTACGTCTTGGCGGTCGGCGTCAACCAGTACGAGAACGCGCAGTACAATTTGAAGTACGCCGCGGCGGACGCGCAGGACTTCGCCGAGGAGGTCAGGCGGCAGCAGACGCAGCTCGGCAGGTATGAGCGCGTCGAGGTCGTACCGCTCATAGACGCCGACGCGACGAAGGCCAACATCCTCTCGGCGCTCCGGCTCCTCGCCGGCAGCGTCGCCTCGCCCCCCGCCGGCTCGCCGAAGTCGCTCGCGCAGTTGAAACCCGCGCAGCCCGAAGACACCGTGGTCGTCTATTTCGCCGGACACGGCACGGCCCACGGCAACCGCTTCTACCTCATCCCGCACGACCTCGGCTACACGGGCAGCCGCGACTCTCTCGACGCGGCGGGCCTGCAAGCCGTACTCTCGCACTCCGTCTCCGACGAGGAGCTACAGTCGGCGGTCGAAGGTCTCGACGCCGGTCAACTGCTGATGGTCATAGACGCTTGCAATTCGGGCCAGGCGCTCGAAGCCGAGGAGAAGCGACGCGGGCCGATGAACAGTAAAGGGCTGGCGCAGCTCGCCTACGAGAAGGGCATGTACATCCTGACCGCCGCGCAGAGCTACCAGGCCGCGCTCGAAGCCGCGCAGTTGGGGCACGGCCTCCTGACCTACGCGCTCGTTGACGAAGGCATGAAGGCGATGGCGGCGGACGAGGAGCCGAAGGACGGCGTGTTGCAGGCGAGGGAGTGGCTCGACTACGCGACGGAGCGCGTGCCGCAGATGCAGTTGGAGAAGATGAAGCAGGCGCGCGCGCTCAACCTCAACATCGCCTTCGCCGAGGGCGACGACGCCGCCGCCGACCCCGAAAAGCGAAGCCTCCAGCGCCCCCGCGCCTTCTACCGCCGCGAGATGGAGGCGAACCCGCTCGTCCTCGCCAGAAAGCAGTAAGCAGGAGGCAGGGGCAGGAGGCAGGAACACGAAGCGGTCAATGCGCACACAGCATCTTGACTGCTTCCTGCCCCTGCTTCCTGCTCCTGCCTCCTGCCGTCTGCCCCTGCCCTCCTATCCTTTCAAAGTGCCGACTTGATGACCTCGGCGAGTGCCTCGGTCTCGCGTTGCGCGCAACGTCGTGCGTCCTCGCCCGGCAGCATCGTGAGGCGGCGGACGGGGTGGAAGACTATCTCGACGCAGCCCGCGTGCGGGAGTCGCTGGCCGCGCGGCCAGACGCGCTCTCCCCCGCGGATCGTGACCGGGAGTACGGGCACGTCCGCTTCGAGCGCGAGCCGCGCCGCGCCCGTCTTGAAGCGCGCGAACCCGGCGTCGGCGAACGCGCGCTCGCCTTCGGGGAAGATCATCACCGCCCCGCCAGCCCGCAGCCAGTTCAAAGAGCGCCGGTAGGCCGTCGGGTTGCCGCGGTCGAGGACGAGCGGCCACGCGCCCAGAAGCCCAAGCGCCCTGCCCACGAGCGGCCACTTGAACGCCTCGTTCCAGGCGAGGTAGCGAATCGGTATCTGGACGGGGACTGTCACCCAGAAGGGGTCAAAGTAGGTCTGGTGGTTGGCGGCGATGACGAGGCCGCCCTCCGCAGGGATGTGCTCGACACCGCGGAAGCTTATCCGCCACGCCGCGCGCGAAACCCCGTGGACGGCGCGGCGCAGCACGTCCAAGGCCCACTGCGGCAGCGTGTAAGGCTCCGCCGTCTGGCCCTTTCGACCGCTCTCGCCGGGCGAGTTAGCCGCCATCTTCGCCGCCCCGCTCAAAACGAATCGTCCGTCCCCCTCTTTCAGTCTTCCGCCCCGCCGTCTCCGCGCCGTCCGCCTAATCTCTTCCACGCGTCGCTCAACCGCGCGACCGGCTCGCCCGACCCCTCCGCCGCGCTGCCCTCCGCGGCGACCGGCCTCACGCCTTCGAGCGAAGTGATCTTAAACTCCTCCCACCATTCGGGGATGTCGCGCTCCGTGAGCGCGTCCTCGTTCCAGCGCTCGCAGCGCGCGCACTCGAAGCCCGTGTACGCACGCGCCTCCCCCTTCGTCAGCGCCAGCCGCGTCCGCGCGTGGCACGAGGGGTCGCCGCACCACCTCTCAACCTCGACCAGCAGCACCTCGCGCGGGAACACGATTCGTTTGGTCATGCCTAACTCCAAGAAGGGGCAAAAGGGGAAAAGGGTAAAGGGAAAGACAAAATCCCTCTTCCCCTTTTACCCGTTTACCCTTTTCCCCTTGCCTTCACTCTATCCCTTCCAGCGGCCACTGCCGGTCAATGAATTCGAGGTGGAGGCGCGGGATGCCGTCGGGGCCGGCGCGCGCGGCGCGGACGGCGGCGATGAGCGACAGCCCCGTCTCCATGTTCGTCAGGCGCACGAAGCGACCGCGCTCGGCCTTGAGCGTCGTCCAGATGGCGGCCCCGCGGCGGCTAATGTTTTCCGTCACCGTCTCCTCGCTCGCGCTCACCTGCCCCTCCGAGTCGAACAGTTCGACGCGGACGCTCACGGCCACTTGCAGGCGAGTCATCTCCGAGCGCACGCCGCCCGCCCCCGGCTCCTTCGCCTCGTGCAGCTTATACAAGGCGTTCCCCTCCACCGAGAACGATTCCACGTCGTAGAGCGTCGACGGGTCGCGCAGGTAGCCGGCGGGCGGGTTCTTCCCCGTGAACGCGACGCCGACCTCGTAGCGCATGAGAAGAAGCTCGCCGCCCGCGCCGGTCTGCGCGCGCGCCGTGAGGTTGCGGACGAGCGCCCAGACGCGGTACTGATCCTCCACGTGGTCGAAGCAGCGGAGTTGGCGCGGCAGCGGCATCGTCAGTTGCAGCAGACGCCCGCGCTCGGTCGGGTGCGTGAGGGCGAAGCGCGCCCCGAACGGCGTCACGTCAACGAGGCGCGACATCTCCACCCACTCGTGATCCGCCGTCTCGCGGCAGTGCACGCGCACCGGAAGCGCCAGCTTGACGCGCTCGCGCAGTCGCCTCGATTTGCCTTCAAAATCCATCCTGGAACGCCGCAGTTCAGGCGGCAGCCGGGGGCAGCATGTTGAGTCCGACGGGCAGGCCCGGAAGAAGCCTCCGCGACGGGTAAAATTGTTGATTTTACAAGGCTTTATCCCGCAGGCCGGGATTGCCAAAACGACCTTTTTGGGCTACAATATCCCGTACTTTCTGCACGCCGTTTTCCGCACCGGAAAGTACCCCGTGACAGCCTAATTTCGCGCCGCCTGGCGGGCCGGTTCGCAGACTCCCGCGGGGCTTGTGTCCTGCTCAAGAGATTTCGATGCGGAGGCGGCGCTGGATTCGAGGCGGGCGTCTCTACCGTCTCGGCAGATTCGTCCCGCCGGGCCGAGGCAAAATTGTACCGGAAAGGTTTGTCGGATGGAAACTTTAGATCATCGTAACTACGTCAACATCGAAGACGAGATGCGGCGCTCGTATCTCGACTACGCCATGTCGGTCATCATAGGCCGCGCGCTCCCCGATGTGCGCGACGGCTTCAAGCCCGTCCACCGCCGCGTGCTCTGGGCGATGCACGAACTCGGCAACCAACATAATAAGGCTTATAAGAAGTCGGCGCGCATCGTCGGCGACGTGATCGGCAAGTACCACCCGCACGGCGACACCGCCGTCTATGACACCATCGTCCGCATGGCGCAGCACTTCTCCATGCGCTACCCGCTCGTTGACGGCCAAGGCAACTTCGGCTCGGTTGACGGCGACGCCGCCGCCGCGATGCGCTACACGGAAGCACGCATGGCGAAGATCACCACGGAAGTCCTCGCCGACATCGAGAAGGAGACGGTCAACTTCAACCCCAACTACGACGAATCTCTGAGCGAGCCTTCCGTCTTGCCGACGCGCGTGCCGAACCTGCTCCTGAACGGCTCGGACGGCATCGCCGTCGGCATGGCGACGAAGATTCCGCCGCACAACCTGACCGAGGTCGTCGAGGCCACCATCGCCATCATCAAGAAGCCGAACTTGAAGGAGGCCGAGCTTCTGAACCTCGTCCCCGGCCCCGACTTCCCGACGGGCGGCTTCATCTACGGGCGCGAGGGGATCAGGCAGGCTTACACTACGGGTCGCGGCCTCATCCAGATGCGCGCGCGCGCCGGCATTGACCGCATCGGGCGCGGCACGACCGAGCGCGACGCCATCATCATCACCGAGATTCCCTACCAGGTTAACAAGGCGCGCCTCGTCGAGCGCATCGCCGAGCTGGTCAACGAGAAGAAGCTCGACGGCATCGCGGACTTGCGAGACGAATCCAGCCGCGACGGCATGCGCGTCGTCGTCGAGCTGAAACGCGACGCCGTGCCGCAGATAGTTCTGAACAAGCTCTACAAGCTGACGCCCATGCAAAGTACGTTCGGCGTCATCAACCTCTCCATCGTGGACGGCCAGCCGCGCGTGCTCACCTTGAGGCAGATGCTCGACCACTTCGTCGAGTTCCGCCGCGAGGTTGTCCGCCGCCGCACCGAGTACGAGCTTCGCAAGGCGCAGGCGCGCGCGCACATCCTCGAAGGCTTGAGCAAGGCCATTGACGCGCTCGACTACATCATCCTGCTCATCCGCAACGCCGGATCGGTGGACGAGGCACGCGCGTGGCTCACGGGCAACATCAATACAATAACAGCGAAGCAGGTAGGCAGGTGGAAGGGGATTCCGTCCGACTTGGACGACCAGCCAGCCGAACGCATCCTCAAAGCAATTCAGACGCGCGTTCGCCGGTTAGCATTCTCAGAACAGCAGGCGCAGGCGATTCTTGATTTGCAACTGCGCCGCCTGTCCGCGCTCGAACGGCAGAAGATCATTGACGAGTACGAGCAGATCATCAAGCTCATCGCCGAGTTGGAAGACATCCTCTCGAACGAGGCGAGCTTGCGCCGCGTCATCGTCCGTGAGCTTGAGGACGCGAAGCGGGAGTTCGGCGACGCGCGCCGCACGCAGATCATTGACGAGGGCGTCGAACTCTCAATCGAGGACATGATCGCCGACGAGGACGTGGCGATCACGGTGACGAAGAACGGCTATGTCAAGCGCACCGCCGTCTCGACTTACCAGCGCCAGGGGCGCGGCGGCAAGGGCCGTTCGGGCGCGGGCACGGGCAAGAACGAGGACTGGGTCGAGCACCTCTTCATCGCCTCGACGCACTCCTACCTGATGGTCTTCACGGACGACGGCCAGGTTTACAAGCTGAAGGTGCACGAGATACCGGACGCGCTCCCCTCGGCGCGCGGCAAGGCCTTCGTCAACCTCATCAACATCTCGTCGGCGCGCAAGCTCGCGGGCGTCGTGCCCGTGCGCGAGTTCGTCGAGGGCAAGTACGTCGTGATGGTCACGCGCAACGGCGTGATCAAGAAGACGGAGCTGTCGGAGTTCCAGAACATACGCTCGAACGGCATCAACGCCGTCAACGTGGACGACGGCGACGAGCTTCTGGACGTGATCCTCACGGACGGCACGAAGCGCATCTTCATCGCCACGCACGACGGATTAGCCATACGCTTCGACGAGTCGGACGTGCGCTCGATGGGGCGCGCGGCGCGCGGCGTGCGCGGCGTTGACCTGCGCAAAGGCGACTACGTCGTCTCGGTCGCGGCTGTCTCGGCGGACGACACCGAGAAGATGCTCTCCATCTCCGAGTGCGGCTTCGGCAAGCAGACGCCGATCACGACTTACCGTTTGCAGTCGCGTGGCGGCAAGGGCGTCATCAACATGAAGACGACGGAGAAGACCGGCAAGGTCGTCGCCGTCTTCCCCGTGGACGAAGAGTCCGAGGTGATGATCATCACCAAGCAGGGCAAGCTCATCCGCATCGAGGCCGGCGACATCCGCAAGACGGGCCGCTCGGCGCAGGGCGTCCGCCTGATGAAGACCGACGGCGGCGACAAGGTCACCAGCGCGTCGCTCCTCGACGCCACGGCGCAGGTGGAGGAGGTCGTGGCTTAGCCCGAAGCGCCGCCGACTCGCCCTTTGAGATGAAGGCCCGCCCGAATCATCATCGGGCGGGCCTTCCTCATTCCGAAAGGCGGAGGCAAGGCGATATCGCGCTCGCTCGGCGTCAGGGCTTCGGCAGCCCGACGGGCTTGCCGGTCATCAGCGTCGGCGCGCCCGCGCGGCGCAGCGCCTCGTTCAACTGCGGCACCGCCTCGCTCAGAAAGCTGTTGACCTCGGCGATCCGCGCGTCGAACTCCTTTTGCAGTTCGTCGTAGAGTTCGCGCGCGGCGGGCGTTGGCGCGGTGTCCGTTGCGTCGAGCGTGAAGAAGAGGCCGCCGATACGGTCAACCAACTGCGCGCGTCCTTCGAGGCCGAGACTCGTGTTTTCGGGCTGCGCGAGCTTGTTCTGTAACTCCTCGACGCGCTTCTTCTGCGCCGAGATGGCGTCGGCCAACTCCTTCGGCACGGCGGACGTGCCGAGGCGGTCGCGCACCGTGCGCTCGACGAAATCTATCTGGCCTTTGATGCTGTCGAGCGTGCGCAGCGCGTTGTTCGTCGCCGTCTGCATGTCGCGCAGGCGCAGCTCCATGTCGAGCGTCGTCTGAAGGTCTGACGCCTGCACGCTGATGGTTGGGTCGAGCCGCACCTCGACCTTCTTCTCCGTGCTGCGGTCGCCGACGAGTAGCTTAACGGTGTACGTGCCGGGAAGCACCTGAGGCCCGCGCGGGCCGCCGGTGAACTGCGTCTCCTCGTCGGTCGGGGGACGGCGCACCTGCGGGCCGCCGTAGCGCAGGTTCCAGTTGACGCGGTTGAGGCCCCTCTCCTTCGCGATGTTCTCGATCTCGGAGACGACCTTGCCCGCCGCGTCGAGAATTTGAAGCTTGACCTTCGTCTTGTCGTCCGGCTTGCGGTTCAAGTAGTAGCTGACGAGCGCGCCGTAGGGCGGGTTCGCGCCGTTGAAGACCTTGTCGCCGATGCCGTAGCGCGACATGCGCGCCGCGTAGCGCAGCGCCGGTCGGATGTCGAAGAGGTGCGCGTCCTCGCGCGCGACTTCCGGCGTCAACTGCTGAACCGGCGTCGCGTCGTCGAGGATGTAGATACTGCGCCCGTGCGTGGCGATGATGAGGTCGTTGTCGCGCGGGTGGACGATGATGTCGTGGACGGCGACTGCGGGCAGGTTCTTCAGCGCCAGGCTCTGCCAGTTGCCCCCGCCGGTGTAAGAGACGTAGAGGCCGAGTTCCGTCCCCGCGTAAAGGAGTTTCGGATTCTTCGGGTCTTCGCGCAGGACGTGGACGTAGGCGCTCGGCGGAAGATTTCCCGTGATGTTCTGGAAGCTGCGCCCGCCGTCCGTGGTCTTGAAGGCGTAGGGGCGTCGGTCGTCGAGCATGTGCCGGTCGAAGGCGACGTAAACGAGTTCGGGGTCGGCGCGCGAAGGCTCGACGTGTGAGACGGGCGAGTTCGCGGCGAGGCCGGGCACGTTCTTGACGACGTTTCGCCAGTCCTTGCCGCCGTCGGTCGTCACCTGCAAGTTGCCGTCGTCCGTGCCCGCCCACAGGACGCCGGGCTTCAGCGGCGACTCGGCGAAGCTGATGATCGTCGTGTGGAACTCTGCGCCGGTGTTCTCGTAGGCGACGGGGCCGCCCGCCGACTTCTGCTTCTCCCTGTCGTTGGTCGTTAGGTCGGGGCTGATGACCGCCCAAGACTTGCCGAAGTCCTTTGACTTGAAGACGACGTTGCCCGTCAGATAGACGGTGTTCTTGTCGTGCGGGCTGGGGACGATGGGCGAGTTCCAGTTGAAGCGGTACTTGGCTTCGGACGCGGGGCCGCCGTCGTCGCCCATGTAAGGCACGACCAACTGCTGCTCGCGCGTGCGCATGTCGGTGCGGACGATGTTGCCGCCCTGCGACTCGGAGAGGTAGAGGTCGAGGTCGTCGGCGTTGTTGAGCACCCAGAAGCCGTCGCCGAAGGAGATCATGCGCCAGTCGTCGTTCTGAATCCCCGAAGGCTCGCGCGTGCGGCTCGGCCCCGTCCACGTGCCGTTGTCCTGCAAACCGCCCATCACGTAGTAGAACGGCTGCCGGTTGTCGGCGTAAATCTGGTAGAACTGCCCTGCGGGGAAGTTGTTGACGACCTCCCAGTTCTCGCCGCCGTCCATCGTGACGGCGATGCCGCCGTCCTGCCCCTGCCACATACGCTTCGGGTTCTGAGGGTCGAGCCAGAGGGCGTGGAAGTCGACGTGCGTGCGCCCGCTGATTGGTCGAAATGTGCGCCCGCCGTCAACGGAAAGAAACAGAGTCGAGGCGACGGCGAAGACGCGGTTCTCGTTCTGCGGGTCAACGCGGACGTGCGTGTAATAGAAGCCGCGCGAGACGATTGAGGTCTGCTTCGAGACGTTATGCCACGTCTCGCCGCGGTCGTCCGAGCGCCAGAGCGTTCCCTCTTTCGCCTCCGTGATGGCATAGACGACGTTCGGGCTACTCGCCGCGACCGCGACGCCGATTCTCCCCATCACCTTCGGCAATCCCCCTTCCAACTTCTTCCAAGTCCGACCGCCGTCAACCGACTTGAACAGCCCGCCGCGCTCGTCGCCCGACGTGTGCGTCCACGGCGTGCGGCGGAACTTCCACATCACGGCGTAGAGGATGTTCGGGTTCGACGGGTCAATGTCCATGTCGGCGACGCCGTGGTCGGCGTCAATGTAGAGGGTCTTCTTCCAGGTCTGCCCGCCGTCGGTCGTCATGAAGACTCCGCGCTCCTCGTTCGGCCCGAAGGCGTGCCCTACAGCGCCGACGTAGATGATGTCCGTGTTGCGCGGGTTGATTAAAATCTTCGAGACGTGCTCGGTATCGCGCAGGCCCATGTGCCGCCACGTCTGCCCGCCGTCGGTTGACTTATAGACGCCGTCGCCGAAACTTACCGAGTTGCGCACCGCCGACTCGCCCGCGCCGAGCCAGATGACCTCAGGGTTTCCGGGTTCGAGCGCGATGTCGCCGATGGAGATCGAGCCTTGGCGCTCGAACAGGGGCGTCCACTTCACGCCGCCGTTCGTCGTCTTGAACAGCCCGCCCGAAGCGGTCGCGACGTAAACGATGTTCGCGTTGCCGGCCACGCCCTCGATGTCGGCGATGCGACCGCCCATGTTGGCCGGGCCGATGCTGCGCCACTCCAGACGCTCGAAGGATTTTGTCTCCGTCGTCTCGTCTCCGGGGTTCGCGGGCGTGGGCGTGGGCGTCGTTGTTTGGGGCGTCGCCTGCTCCTGCTGCGCCGCCGCGGCGAACGAAAGGCACGACAGCAAGACGCACGCGAGCGCTGCGCGCGAGGAAAGGCTTCTCTTCTCCGGCATGAGTTCCGACTCCCTTTGAAGGCTTGTTTCGGGTAAGACGTGGAGTGAGAGGATAAACCACGCCGCCGCCGGTCGTCCATAACCATTTGAGGTGACGGTTGACAGGAGACGTGCGGAGCGGAAAAACTCCTACCCGACCGAAGCAGCCGCAACCCGTGTCACGGAGTCGTAACAACCAACCTTGCTAACTATCATCAAGCGACTGCGCCGCCGCGCACCTTTCCGCAAGCCGACGAGTCATCCGTTGCTCGTCCTCGCCGCGTGCGGGCTGGCCCTGCTGCTCGGCGCGTGTGTGAAGGAGGCGGGGCCGCGCAGGACGAGCGCCGGCTGGCGTGCGAGCGTCGCGGCGCTGGCGGGCGACGGCTCGCCGGGTTTTCAGGACGGCGCGGCGCGCGAGTCGCGCTTCGATGATCCGTTCGGCTTGACGGTCGCGCGCGACGGAAGCATCTACGTCGCAGACGCGGGCGAGAGCAACCGCATTCGCAAGGTGTCTCCGAGTGGCGAGGTCTCGACGCTCGCGGGCGGGCGCGAGGGCTTCGCCGACGGCGCGGGCGCAGGCGCATCTTTCAACACGCCCTCGGCACTGGCGACGGACGGCGAGGGCAACATCTACGTCGCGGACACGGGCAACAACCGCGTCCGCAAGATTTCGCCGGACGGCAACGTGACGACGCTCGCGGGCGACGGCACGGCTGGCTTCAGAGACGGCCCCGCATCGCAGGCCGAGTTCGACGCGCCCGTCGGCGTCGCTGTTGACAAGGACGGCAACGCCTACGTCGCCGACACCTACAACGACCGCGTCCGCGTCGTGACGAAAGACGGCGTGGTCAAAACAATCGCGGGCGTGGGGCGGCCCGGCTATGCAGACGGCGACGCCCTGACCGCCGCGCTCTTCGACACGCCCTGCGCCGTCGCCGCGGGCGACGCGGGCGAGGTTTACGTCGCCGACACGGGCAACAACCGCCTGCGGAAGATCACGAAGGACGGGCGGGTCACGACGCTTCCGGTCTTCACTCCGCCCGCCGCCTCGCCGCTCGCAAACGCACAATCTGACGGCGCACAGAAGGCCGACGCGCCGCCCGCCGACGCGCCCGCCGGCGACGCCGAACCCGGCGGCACGGGCGACAACAGGAACCCCGCCGCGACCACCGCGCCGGCTTTTGAACTCTCGAAGCCCGCGGGACTCGCCGTCACGCGCGACGGCTTTCTCTACGTCACCGAACTCGACCGCGCGCGCGTCGTGCAGGTCGCGCCCGACGGGGCGGCGCGCCGCGTCGCCGGCCTCGGCCCAGGCTTCGCGGACGGCGACGGGGAAACGACGGCGCGCTTCAACCAGCCCGCAGGGATAGCAATCGCGCCCGACGGCTCGCTCCTCGTTGCCGACAGCGCCAACTACCTCGTCCGCCGCGTGAGTCCGACGGCGCAGCAGCCAGCAGGTCAGTCAGCGCAGACGGACGATGCGCGGTCGTCCGTCCGCGAAGTGCTCCCGCGCATCCCCGTCGAGAATTTCAACAACCCCTTCCCTTGGCCGCTCGACCCACAGTTGAAGCGGCACGAAGTCTCGGCCACGATGGGCGAGGTGCGCGGCGCTTACGACTCGGCGGACAGCCGCGACCATCTGCACGCGGGCCTCGACGTGTTCGGCGTTTACGGCCAGACGGTGCGCGCCGTACTCGCAGAGAAGGTCACAAGCCCGCTCGCCGACTGGGGCTTCGGCACGCTCAACGAGGGCCTGCGCGTCGGTCTCATCACCTACGTCCACCTGCGCGTCGGGCGCGACGAGCACGACGGGATGCTCGACGCCGCGCCCTTCATCGCCGTCCGCGACGCGGGCGGACGTGTCGCGCGCGTCCGCGTCCGCCGCGGTACGCGCGTGAGAGTCGGCGACGCGCTCGGCACGATCAACCGCATGTACCACGTCCACATGAACCTCGGCCCGCCCGGCGCGGAGATGAACCCGCTCGCGCTCCCGCTCGCCGGCTTCACGGACACGGTCGCGCCGCGGATTGAGCGCGACGGCGTGCAGTTGTTCAGTGAATCGGGCGGGCGTCTGACGGTGAAGCGTGGCGGGCGTCTCGTCGTGCGCGGCAAGGTGCGCATCGTCTTGGACGCATACGACCGGACGGATGGCAACCAGTCGCGCCGCCGCCTCGGCCTCTATCGTGTAGGCTATCAACTACTGCTGCCTTCGGGCGAACCCGCGCCCGGCTTCGAGCAACCGCGAATCAATGTCGAGTTCAACCGCCTCCCGCCCGGAAATGAAGCGCCGAAGATCGCCTACGCCGACTCAAGCGGCATCACGGTTTACGGGAGCAAGGAGACGCGCTTCCTCTACGAGGTGACGAACACCGTGCGCGACGGTCGCGCCGAGCGCGGCCTCTGGGACACGTCCGAGCTTCCGCCCGGCGACTACACGCTGCGCCTCGTCGCCGCCGACTTCAACGGCAACGAGGCCGACGAGGGCCGCGATGTGCCCGTCACCATCGAGCGTAATTGACGCCCCGGCCCGCAGTCATCTCACTTGAACGTCGGGCAGGCAAAGATTACCACCGCAGGCACAGAGGACACGGAGACGGCACAGAGGAGTTTACATTCTTAAATCTCTGTGCTCCCTCCGTGTCCTCTGTGCCTGCGGTGGTTAACTTCCCTTAACGCTCAATACTACTGCTGACCTGAGCGGATTTCTCACGCGCCGCCCGTGCTCCCGAAGCCGCCCGCGCCGCGCTCGGTCTCGTCGAGGTCGTCGGCCCAGACGGGTTCGGGCAGGGCTATCGCCTCGACGATGAGCTGCGCGACGCGCGTGCCCACCTCGATCTCGACGGGCGCGTCGCCGTGGTTGACGAGCGCGCACAGAATCTCGCCGCGGTAGTCCGCGTCAACGACGCCCGCCAGCGTGTCGAGTCCCATCCTGACCGCCAGCCCCGAACGCGGCGCGACTCTCCCGTAGAAGCCGGAGGGTATTGCGACCGACAGCCCCGTCCTCACAGCCGCGCGCGCGCCGGGCCGCAATGTCGCGCGCTCGACCGAGTAGAGATCAAGCCCCGCGGCCAGAGGGCTGCCGCGCGTCGGCAGCCTCGCCTCCGCGTGAAGCCTCTTGAATCGAAGTCGCTCGAACATCCACCCCTAATCTTTTCTCGCGTTGTTCAGCCAATCCCCTTCCACAGTCGCGCCGCTTCGCAGGTGCTCCGACGCGGCGTCGCCCTCGACCCAGACGGAGCCGTCCTCGTAGAACTCTTTCTTCCAGATGGGAACGGTGCGCTTGAGTTCGCGGATGGCCCACTCGCAGGCTTCAAAGGCGGCGCGGCGGTGCGGGGCGCTGACCGCGATGACGACCGAGGTCTCGCCGATGTCGGTGCGGCCCGTGCGGTGGACGATGCCGATGTGCTCGATGTCGAAACGTCGGCGGGCTTCTTCCCCGAGGCGGCGCATCTCGGCCAGCGCCATCGGGTCGTAGGCTTCGTAAACGAGGTGGAGCGTGCGCCGCCCGTTAGTCCATTCGCGGGCGTAGCCGTCGAGCGTGACGGTCGCGCCGCAGCGGCGGGGGACGACGCGGCGGGCGACCTCGCCCACGTCAATCGGCTCGGTGGTGAGTTCAAAAAAATCCTGCGCGTCGTCTCCCGCGTGTGCTGCGCTCCCGGCGTCTTCGGCGGGCGCGTCGCGCTCGCCCGAGCCGCCGCTGACGGGCGGGAAGAGGGCGATCTCGTCGCCGTCCTTGAGTTCGACTTCGAGGTCGCGCGCGTACTCCTGATTGACGGCGACGAGGAGCGAGGAGCGGAAGCGCCGCAGGTCTGGGTACGCGTCGAGCACGCGCTCGAAGGCTTCGCGCGCCGTCGCGCGCTCGCCCAAGTCGAGCACGGCCTCGTCGGTCGCCGCCGCCTCGCGCGCCGCGCCGAAGAGGAGGAGGCGCACGCGGATCGTCGCCTCGCCCGCCTGAGAGTCCGCGTCGTCGGGCCGCCCGCCGCCCGCGCTACGGGGCCGCCCTCCGACTGCGCCCGCCTGTCCGTCGTCCGTTTTGAAGCTCATTCTTCTTCGAGGTCTATTTTCTTCCCGGCGTGGCCGTTGCCGCGCGCGAGGTCATGCGTGTGCGCGCGCGTCTCGTAAGCTTCGACGGCCTGCGAGAGCAGCGCGTAGAGGCGGCGCAGGCGCTCCGTGGTCGAGCGCAGTTCAAGGAGTTGCTGCTTCGCGTCGGCGTCCATCTCCACCACCGCGGCGATGAGGAAGGAGAGTCGTTCCGGGTCGTCCTGCGGCAGTTCGGGAAGCCCCCCGCGCTCGTCGTTGATCGTCCGCATCGCGCGCGCGATGCGCATGAACATCTCCGTCACCTCTTCGGCGCGCTTAGCCAGGAGCTGCGCGTCCGCCCCCTCGTCCGCGAAGAACTCGACGCGCGCGACCAAGTACGGGTCGCCGCGCTCGACGTACTCGGCGACGCGGTAGCGCACGAGGCCGACCGTGAGGATGTTCGAGCGACCGTCCGGCAGCGCCTGCGCCTCGACCACCTCGGTCGCGCAGCCGACGTGGCCGGCGGGCGGGCGCTCGCCCGCAGCCGCATTCGGGTCGAGGTAGGAGAGGCCGAAGAGGTTGTTCGAGACGCGCACGTCGGCCAGCATGCGCCGGTAGCGCTCCTCGAAGATGTGGAGCGGCAGGGGCACGCCCGGAAAGAGCACGAGCGGCAGAGGGAAGACGGGCAGCTCCCGCACGCCGCGTACTTTGTCGAGGGCTTCGGACATAAAGGCCGTGAGCCGTAAACCGTGAACCGTAAACCGTGACAAGACGAAACCGCTTTTCTCTTGTCACGGTTTACGGTTCACGGTTTACGGCTGTTACTTGTCACTCGTCACTGCTGTTGTGGCGCTGCGTTCGAGCGCCTGGAGAGCGCCGGGCGAGGGCGCGGCCTCGGCGGCGGCGTCCGCCTGCGCGTCGCCGTGGCGCGGCGCGAGCTTCTGCTCGATGAGTTCGAGAATTTCAGCCGGGTCTTTGTCGCCGAGGGCGTAAGCTTTCGCGTCGAGGACGAGTTCGGCCATCTCCTCGGCGCGGTCGCGGTAGCGCGCGTCGCGCGCGATGAGGTCGGCGATGATGCGGCGCTCGCGGTGCGCGCGAGACGTGTCGGCGTCGAGGCCCGCGGCCACAGCGTACTCGACCGGCACGCTCTGGTTCTTCAGCATGACGTGGAGCGCGCCCGTCTCGGCGAGCGCCTCCTCGCGCATGCGCCGCAGGTTGAGGAGCGAGTTCTTGAAGCCGAGGTGGCCGCGCAAGGAAATCTCGATGATGGGCGCGGGGTCGTCCGACTCCGGGTCGTGCGCGCGGGCCTCGCGCCTGACCGTTTCGATGACTCTGGCGTGGACGGCCTCCGGGTCTTCCGCGCCGGACACGTCGAAGGTCAGGCGTTGGAAGGGGCGCTGCACGTAGTCGTTGACGAAGGTCGCCTTGATTTGTCTGTCGTCGCCGACTTCGACGAGGTAGAGGCCGCGCTCCTCTCTGTACTCGTCAATCGAGCAGGCTTCGAGCGAGCCGGGGTTGAAGGCCCAGCCGTCAAGCTCGAAGCGCTTGTGCGTGTGGCCGAGCGCGACGTAGTCAACGAGCGGGCGCAGCTCCTTCAGTTTCTCGACCGAGAGCGCGGGGATGGGCCGGTTGAGCTGGCCCTCAACGTCCGTGTGGAGCAAAAGGATTTGGAAGAGTCCACGCCCGCGCGCGCGGCGCAGGGCTTCGGAGAGGATGCCCATCGCGGCGTTGGCGGAGGTTCCGTACCAGTGCGAGCCGAAGACGCGCGCACCCTTGATGTCTATGTAGGAGCCGGCGCGCGACTCCTCATCCCACGGCACCATCTCCCACGGCAGCGCCGAGGCGTCGCCTTCCTCAAGCCGGGCCGGTTCGAGCAGGACGAGGAAGCCGGCCTGCGAGAAGGAGCGCATCCAACTGTAGTCCGTGACGGCCTCGTGGCGGTCGTGATTGCCCTCGATGGCGACGACGGGGATTCGCGCGTCCTTCAAAAGCTGGAGGCCCGCGAGCGCGTGGTTCATCGTCTGCGGGTCTATGTTGCGCCGGTCGAAGAAGTCGCCCGCGATGAGCACGAAGTCAACCCCATTGGGCAGCGCGTGTTTGACGATCACGTCGTGCCAGCTTCGGAAGAAGTCTTTCGTGCGCTCCTCAAGGTTGTAGCGGCGGCAGCCGAGGTGAACGTCCGAGAGGTGTAAAAATTTAATCATCTGATCCCGTCTGAACTCGTTGCGCCGCCAGGCGGCGGATTCGTGCGCGCCTCATTTAATTCACATCAACGGAGCTTCTTAAAAGTCGCACTTTGTACGAGACATTATACGTCATCACGGCGGGAAGAAGAACCACTTGAAACGACGAAGTCGGAGCGCTGAAAGATGAACTGAAAGCAAGATGCCTTCAGTTCATCTTTCAGCGCTCCGACTTCGTCGTAAAAAAAATAAAGCCCCCGCGACTCTGGGCAGGAGTCTGGTTTGGAGACGGGGGCTTTGACGACCGCGCCGGGCAGAAGGGTTGCCGTAACGCGCGGGCGCAGTACGGCCACTCGTTTTTGGGGTAGGCGAGGGCCGAATCCGAAAGGGTCAAAGAGCATTAAGGCGCGCGCGGCGGGGCGTACACAGATGAGACCGCGCGTTCGGCCTGACTCCGGCGACCTCGCGGGCCGCTCGCTGGGGTGGAATCCTTGTCCGTGGCCGCGCGGCTCAGGCCGCGAGGCGGCCCGCGACCGCCGTGCGCCGGACGGTCGAGAGCAGGCGCTCCACGTCGAGCGGCTTGTCGAAGAAGCCGTCCGCGCCGCGGCGGATGCAGTCCCTGCGCATCTCGACCGAGGGGTCGGAGCTGGCGACGAAGACCTTCGACGCGGGCAGGTGGCTCTTGACGTAGTCGAGTATGCGCAATCCCGTGTCGGGGGCGTCGAGCGTCGGCGGCAGGTGAAGGTCGAGGATGGCGATGTCCGGCTCGTAGATGGTCGCGCGGCGGATGGCCGAGGCGAGGCTGTTGGCCGTCATCACCTCGAACTCGTCGCACAGCGTCCAGAAGAGCTGCTGCGTGATCGCCACGTCGTCGTCAACTATCAGAACTTTCGGCTTCATCTTCTTCGTCCCCGTCATCAACCAAGAGTGAACCGGCGATGTATTCGATCTTCATTTACGTCCATCACCCTTCCCGCGGATGTCAGGAACCTAAGACCTTCACGCGCATCCTTATCGCAACGCACGTGCCAGCGACGGCGCGCGGCGGAAGGCGCGATTTATCCGCGAAAAATGAGTCGGGGACTCTTACTTCGGGCGCGAGTGTTAACAGCAGTGGACACACCGGGCGGCCCACGTGTTCACAACAGTGAACAGGCCGCCTTCCGGGAAGGCGAAAGTAAAAAGGCAAAAGAAGGAAGGCGAGCGTGCCCTGCTCCTTTTGCCTTTTGCCTTTTTACTTTCGCCTTCTTCAGTTGATGCCAAGTTCGTTGATGAGGCGGTGGAGGTAGGAGCGGCTGATGCCGAGGCGTCGGGCGGCGGCGACGCGGTTGCCGCCCTCGGCCTGCAAAGCGCCGGTGACCATGCGTCGGCGCATGGCGATGGTCGCGCCTTCGAGCGTCGTCTCGTCCGCGCCTTCGCTTGCGGGGGCCGCTGACGCGTGCGGCGCGCGCAGCATCTTGTCGGGCAGGAACTCGACGCCGAGCCGCGCGCCCTTCGTCAGCACGACCAGGCGCTCGACGAGGTTCTCAAGCTCGCGGACGTTGCCGGGCCAGTCGTACTCCTGGAGGGCTTCGAGGAGCGCGGGGTCGAGTTCGGGCGTGGGCCGCGCGTGCTTCTCGGCGGCCTTCGCGGCGAAGTGAACGGCGAGGACGGGGATGTCCTCGCGTCGCTCGCGAAGGGGCGGCAGGTGGAGCGGCACGACGTTGAGGCGGTAGAAGAGGTCTTCGCGGAACTGACCTTCGCTCACCGCCCGTTCGAGGTCGCGGTTGGTGGCCGCGACGAGGCGGATGTCAACTTCGACGAGGCGGTTGCTGCCGACGCGCTCGAACTCGCGCCGCTCGATGACGCGCAGGAGCTTCACCTGCACCGCCGGCGTGAGTTCCCCGACCTCGTCGAGGAAGAGCGTGCCGCCGTCGGCCAGCTCGAAGCGCCCGACGCGGTCGGCCTTGGCGTCGGTGAACGCGCCGCGGACGTGGCCGAACAGCTCCGACTCGATGAGCTGTTCGGGGAGCGCCGCGCAACTGACGGCGACGAACGCTCGGTCGTGCCGCGCGCTCTCCTCGTGGATGGCGCGGGCGAGCACCTCCTTGCCCGTGCCGTTCTCGCCCGTGATGAGCACCGTCGCGTTCGTGTCGGCGACGGCGCGCGCCTGCTTGAGCATGCGTTCGAGTGCCGCGCTCGCGCCGACGAAGCGACCGAAGCCGCGGAACATCTTCAGCTCCGAGCGAAGCCTCAGCACCTCGCCTTCGAGACAGCGCACGCGCGCCGCCTGCGCGACGATGTGCGAGACCTCCTCCTCGTCGAAAGGCTTCTCGAAGAAGCCGTAAGCGCCGCGGCGTATGGCTTCGAGCGCGGCCTGCTTGCTGCCGCTGCCCGTGACGACGACGACGGGCACGGCGGGGCGCTCGTTGCGCGCGGCGTCAACGACGGCCAGGCCCTCCTCGATGCCTTCGAGGTCGGGCGGCAGGTGGAGGTCGCAGATCACCACGTCAACGCGCTCGCGTCGCAGCAGCTCGATTGCGCTGTCGCGCGTCTCGGCTTCGAGGACGCGGTGGCGCTCGACGAGCGCCCAGTGGAGCTGCCGCCGCAGCAGGCGGTCGTCGTCAACCACCAGCACCGTCGTCTTCTGTTCCGCCTGTTCGGTCATTCGGGTTGGGTGGCAAAGGACAGTAGTGCGGGCGGAAACCTCGCGGGTGTTCTACCGTAGCGAGCAGACCCGCGAGGCTTCCGCCCGCGGGACTGTCCCCGCAGTCCTCAAATGCGCAAACTTTTCTGTCTGGAAAAACTGAAAGGAATCAGGCGGACGCGCGCGGCTCGCTCGCCTCGACCGTGGCAGCCGCCTTCTCCGGCTGCGCGCGCCGTTCGCCCGACTTGAACAGGCGGGATGGTAGCACGACGCGGAAGCGCGTGCCAACGCCCGTGCGCGACTCGACTTCGAGCCGCCCGCCGTGCGCCTCGACGACCTCGCGGCAGGTGAAGAGTCCGAGGCCGATGCCCTTCGTCTTCGTCGTCGAGAAGGGGCGGTACAGGCGCTCACGGACGAACTCCTCGCTCATGCCTATTCCTGTGTCGGCGACGCTGAAGAAGACGAGGCCGCCTTCGAGTGCGCCGGCCTCGACCGTCAGTCGCCCGCCGACCGCGCCCATCGCTTCGAGCGCGTTGATGACCAGGTTCTCGAAGACGTTCTCGATGCGGCCCGGCTCGAACGTGGCGACCAGCGAGTCGGGCAGGCGCGCCTCGATCTCGTAGAGCGGGCGCGAAGGCTCGGCGACGGTTGAGAGCACGCGGCGCATCACAGGCACGAGGTCGGTCTCGCGCGCGGCCATGCGGTACTCGCCGCTCAGAGACTTCGCCGGCTCGCTGAGGCGCGCGACCGTGCGCTTCAACTTCTCGGTCGCCTCGCGCAAAGACTCGATGGCGTCGGCGCGGAACTCCTCGCGGTGGAACTGCCGCTCCATGTTGGCGACGAGCATCGAGAGTCCGGCGATGGCGTTCTTCAGGTCGTGCGAGATCATGGCCGAGATGCGGAGGAACGACTGGAACTGGCGCGACTCGGCCTCCTTCGCGATCAGCCCGCGCAGGCGTTCGGTCATCAGGTTTAAGCTCTCGGCGAGGTCTTGCGTCTCGCTGCTGGCGCTGACCTCGATGCGATGGTCGAAGTCGCCCGCGGCGATGGCCGCCGCGCCGCGCGCGACGCGCTCGATGTCGTGCGTCGCGCGGCGCGCGACGGCGAGCAGCAGCGCGAGGGCCGCCAGCCCGGCGGCGAGCGCGAGCAGGCCGCCAAAGAGGCCGGAGCGGCGCACGGGGCCGGACGCCGACGTGTAGTCCTCGGCGACGGCGAGCGAGAGGTTCAAAGCGTCCACCTGCCGGAAGGCCGCGAGACGCCGGTCGCCGCCCGGCTCGTCGTAGAAGTCCGCGCCCGAAGCGCTCGACTTCATGCGCGCGGCCACGCCCGCGAAGTAGGGAAGCGCCGCCGCGACCGACTGGTGCGTGAACGCGCCGTTCGTGTGATAGACGACCGTGCCGGTCGCGTTGTCGAGCGCGACGACGACGGGCCGCGCGTTCGTCTGCGCGGACGCAGCCGCGGCGTCCCCCGGAGACGACGCGCCGACGCGCGCCGCGTCCGCCGACGCGGGCGCTTCCGTCTCGGCGGCGTCCTCGATGACGCCCTTCAGCCTGAACACGGCGACCACCGCGCCGACCGCGGGGCCTTCGGTCGGCGCGAAGACGGGGACGGTCACGCGCCGCGCCGCACCGTATGACTCCTCGGTGACGGGCGAGCGCAGCGCCTCGGCCCGCGTGAGACTCCACACGCGGCTGTCGTAGCGCGCGTCGCTCGACACGAAGTCCGAGGTTTGGAAGCTCGCCTCGTCGCCGGACGCCGCGCGCGCGTCCGGCACGCGGAACAGCGGGCCGCCCGAAGAGTCGAGGCAGGTGACGGACTCAAGATACTCTCGGTTGTTTCTGAAGTAAGTGCCGAAGTGCGCCTGCACCTCGTCGGGAATCCCCCGCGCCGCGCCGCCCGCTGCTTGAGGGCCGCCCGCCTGCCGCGCGCCGCCCGTTTGCGCCGGCTGCGAGTCGCGCACGTACTCGCGCAACGAGTCGGCGCGCGCGAGTTCGAGCAGGCGGGCTTCGCGCGTCTCCAGCGTGCGCTCGATGCGGCGCGTGATGCGCGCCGCGCTCTCGTCGGCGCGCGCGCGCAGCAGCCCCTCGACGGCGCTCAAGCCGCTCCGGTAGTTGATGACGCTCACGAGGGCGAGCGGCGCGAAGGCGAGGGCGACGAAGACGAGCAGCAGCTTGTTTCTGAGGTTCATGACTGTCAACACCTGAGCGATCAGTCTTCGACGACCGCGTCGGCCTCGACCTCGACGAGCCAGTCGGGTTCGATGAAGCGGACGACCTGCACGACCGTGCACGCGGGCCGCACGCCTGAGAAGAACTCCCCGTGGACGCGCGCCACCGCCTCCCAGTCTTCGATGCGCGTGAGCAGGACGCGCGTGCGGACAACGTCCGTCAGCCCCGCGCCCAAACTTTCGAGTGCGCGCGCGACGATCTCGAAGCAGCGCCGCGCCTGCGCCGCGGCGTCGCCCGGCGCGAACGTGCGCCCTTCCCCGTCGAGCGGCGCTGTGCCCGCGACCGCGACGAAGTTGCCCGCGCGCAACGCGCGCGAGATGCCGATGACCGGCTCGTAGGGCGAGCCGCTAGAGACTCTTTGCCGCGTACCGTCCGGCACGGTCTTCCTCTTATCTCGTCAGTCGAGCGTCATGGCGATGGGCCGTTAACTACAGAGGCACAGCTAAGAACAATTGATGAAAGCTGTGTCTCTTTGCCTCTGTAGTTAACATCTGTATCAACCTTCGAGCCGCGCCTCCATCGTGATGTCCGCCTTGAGCAGGCGCGAGACGGGGCAGCCGGCCTTGGCGTTGTTCGCGGCGGTCTCGAAGGCCGCGCGGTCGCCGCCTGCGACGCGGGCCGTCACGTCGAGGTGGACTTTAGTGATGGTGAAACCGGCGTCGGTCTTCTCCAGAGTCACCTCGGCGGTCGTGTTGATGCCCTCGGCACGCATGCCGGCGTCTTCGAGCTGCTTCGACAGCGCCATCGTGAAGCAGCCGGCGTGCGCGGCGGCGATGAGTTCTTCGGGGTTCGTGCCCGCGCCCGACTCGAAGCGCGTGCCGAAAGAATACTGCGCGCCATTGAGCACGCCGCTCTCGGTCGAGACCGTGCCCTTGCCGTCCCTCAGACCGCCCTGCCAGATCGCCGAACCTTTTCTCTTCATGTCTCTCTTCTCCTTTTTATTCCAGATTGATTTTATCTCGAACTGAATGTGACGTAACTCGCGGGGCCGAATTTTATACGCCGCGGCGACGCCGGGCTAGACGCGCTCGCGCCCGAACTCCGCGAGGAGCGGGCCGATGCGCTCGATGACGGCGTCGTGCGCCGCGCCGTTCGAGGCGACGAGGCCGTTGCGGTTCAGAACGTCGGGCGAGTTGTACGCCATCGGCTCGCCCCAGAGGTCTGTCATGCGCCCGCCCGCTTCCGCCAAGACCGCTTCGGGCGCGCACGTGTCCCACTGCTTCGTCTTCGGCGAGAGGTGTATGTAGAGGTCTGCCTGCCGCTCGACCAGCAGGCCCACCTTGATGCCGACCGAGTGGCTTTTGACCTCCGCGCGGACGCCGAGCGCGCGCACCAGGGCGTCCATGCGCGGGCCGCGGTGCGAGCGGCTCTCGGCCAGGCGCATGCGAGAAAGCTCTCGCTCGCCTGTGACGCGCAGGCGCTCGGCCCGCGCCTGCTTCCCCGCCTCCGAGGTGGGCCGAAGGACCCACGCGCCGTGGCCGCGTGCGGCCCAGTAGAGCACGTCGGTCGCGGGCGCGTAGAGGACGCCGAGGGCGCTGCGGCCCGCGACCGAGAGGCCGATCTGCACGGCGAAGTCGCCCGTGCCCGCGATGAAGCCCTTCGTGCCGTCGAGCGGGTCAACCATCCACACGCGCTCGCGGCTCAGACGCCGCTCCGTGTCAACCGACTCCTCCGCCAGCACGCCGTCTTCGGGGAATGCCTTGCACAAATGCCGCACGATCATCTCGTTGAGCGCGCGGTCGGCCTGCGTCACAGGCTCGTCGAACTCCTCCTTGTGCTCGACGCGCAGGGGCTTCCCGTAAAACTGGAGCGCCGCCTCGCCCGCGCGCCGCGCCAACTCCACGGCCACGCGCAGCTCCCGCTCGTACACACCACTTGTCACTTCTATTAACGCCGCCATGAGCTTTATGAAATGATGAATGCTGAATGATGAATGCGGAATGAAGAAGGGCCTGCCGCTTTCAATTCATCATTCCGCATTCCGCATTCATCATTTTTCGTCCTGTCCATCCATGTTAATTATTCCTTCTCTACTTCTCGCGCCGCCCGGCGCACCTCGTCGAGCGTGACGCGCAGGTCGCGGCGCGTCGTGCGGAAGTTCGTGATTGAGGCGCGCAGGGCGAAGCGACCGCGCAGGGTCGCGTTCGACACGTAAGCCACGCCGCCGCGCTGCACGCGCTGCATGACGCGCGCGTTCAGTTCGTCGAGCCGCTCGCCCGCGCGCTCGCGCTCCTCTTCGTCCCTCGCTTCCTCAAGTTCGCGGCGCGCGCGCGCCGTGACGTAGCGGAAACAGCAGATGCCGAGCGCGACGGGCGCGAGCAGCTCGAAGTCTTCCGCGGCGCTGACGAGTCCGGCCAGGTAGTCGGCGAGCGCGCAGTCCTCGGCGATTGACGCCGCGATGCGCCGCGCGCCGTAGTAGCGCAACATCGCCCAAACTTTCAGGGCGCGGAACGGGCGCGAAAGCTCGACGCCGTAGTCCCAGAAGGCGAACGCCTCGTCCTCCTGCCGCTCGAAGACCTTGATGTAGCCCTCCTCCGTTTCGGCGAAGGCCGCGCGTGCACTCTCAGGCTCGCGGAAAAGGAGGCAGCCGCAGTCGAGCGGCGCGTAGAGCCACTTGTGCGGGTCGAGCGAGACCGAGTCGGCCTCCGTCAGACCGTCGAAGAGGGCGCGTTTGCCTTCGACCGACGCGGCGAGCGCGCCGTAGGCCCCATCAACGTGGAACCAGAGATTGCGCTCGCGCGCGACGCGTGCGACTTCGCGGAGCGGGTCAACCGCGCCCGTCGAGACTGTGCCCGCGCTCGCCGCGACGCAGAAGGGGCGCAGCCCCGCTGCCTTGTCCGCCTCGATTCGCTCGCGGAGCGCGCGCATGTCCATGCGAAACCGCTCGTCGGAAGGGACGACGCGCACGTGCTCGCGCCCGATGCCGAGTATGTCGGCTGCCTTCGGTATCGAGAGGTGAATCTGGTCGGAGGCATAGACGGTCGCCGGCGCGCCCGCGTTCCACAGCCCTTCGCGCGAAGGATCATGCGCGACGCCGCGTGAAGTGTCTCGCGTGCCGCCGCGCGAAGCGTCTTGCGCGACGCCGTGCGTGGCCTCGCGCGAGTGCGCGCGGTGCGCGACGAACAGCGCGTCGAGGTTCGCCATCGAGCCGCCGCTCGTCAGGAGTCCTCCGCAAGTTTCGTTAACGCCCGCGCCCGCAAACCCGATCAACTCGGCGAGCCAGCGCACCGTCGTGCGCTCGACCGCGGTCGCCGCGGGCGCGGAGCGCCACGAGGTGACGTTCACGTTGAGCGCGGCGGCGAGCAGAGAGGCCAGCGCGCCCGCGGGCGCTGAAGGCGAGGCGATGTAGCCGAACATGCGCGGGTGTCCGTTCTGCCGGCTGTGCCGGATGACCTCGCGACAGTCTCGCTCTAAGCTTTCGAGTTCGCACCCTTCGGCGGGCAGGGGCAGGTTGAAGATTTCGGCGAGCCGTGCGGCAGAGGTGTCGGGGAAGACCGGGAGCGCGGAGGGCGAGCTGATGTAGTCCAACGTCAGGTCGTAGAAGGCGCGCGCCAGACTGTGCAGCTCTTCCGGCGGCAGGTCGAGCGATGCGGCGCGCATCTCGTCTGACGATTCGACGGCTCCGGTCGTCGCCCCGTCGCGCCCGCCGCCGAGCATATCTTCGCCGCCCTGTTCGTGCGTGCTCATTTTTCTTCAACCCTATCACAACGCCTCCGCTCAGTTGAAGTGATGACGGATGAAAGGTGCGCGCTGTGCTAAACTGCGCGCGAATTTCAGCCGACAAAACGGGAGGTGCGAGGGGATGACTTTGCAGGGCCACGCCACGACCGAAGGCACGCGACGCTTCAGCGAGCGCTTCCGCGGCGTCGCCGCCGAGGGGCACTTCCGCTTCGAGCAGAACCTCTGGCTCTCTTCAATCGGCGGCGGCACATATCTCGGCCACTGGGACGAGGAGACCGACCGCGCCTACGCGGACGCGATCAATCGCGCCGTCGAGCTGGGCGCGAACGTCATAGACACCGCGGTCAACTACCGCTTCCAGCGCAGCGAGCGCTCGATTGCGGAGGCGCTCAGCCGCCTCGACGCCGAAGGCTTCGCGCGCGAAGAGCTGGTCGTCTGCACGAAGGGCGGCTACCTCCCCTTCGACTCCCGACCGCCCGCGGGCCAGGAGGGCGTGCGCGCTTACGTCGAGGAGACGTTCGTGCGCCCCGGCGTCATCCGTTTGGAGGACATCGTCGCCGGGAGCCACTGCATGACCCCGCGTTACCTCTCGCACCAGGTCGCGCAGTCTCTCGGCAACCTCGGCCTTGAGACGGTTGACGTGTACTACGTCCACAACCCGGAGGCGCAGCTCCAGGCCGTCCCGCGCGAGGAGTTCGAGCGACGCCTGCGCGCGGCCTTCGAGCAGTTGGAGCGCGAGCGCGCGCAGGGGCGCATCAGGTTCTACGGCGTGGCGACGTGGAATGGCTTCCGCGTCGCCGCAGGCGCGCGCGGGCATCACAAGCTCGAACGCATGTTCGAGCTTGCGCGCGAGGCGGGCGGCGACTCGCACGGCTTCCGCTTCGTGCAGCTACCCTTCAACCTCGCGATGCCCGAAGCGCTCACCGCGGACAATCAATCCTATGAGGGCGCTCACGTCTCGCTGCTCGAAGCGGCGAAGGCGCTCGGCGTCACCGTGGTCGCCAGTGCCTCGATACTTCAGGGCAAGATCGCCTCAGACCTGCCGGAACACATACGCGAGCCGCTCGGCTCGCTCTCGACCGACGCGCAGACCGCCATCCAGTTCGTGCGCTCCACGCCCGGCGTCACCACGGCGCTCGTCGGCATGAGCCACCGCGCGCACGTCGAAGAGAACCTCCGGCTCGCGCGCGTCTCGCCCGCCTCGGCGGAAGACTACAGTCGTCTGTTCACAGGAAATGATGAATGATGAATGCGGAATGATGAATGCGATGAGGCTTGCCGCCCTGCTTTTCATTCATCATTCATCACTCCGCATTCATCATTTCGGAGGAGCACATGGCCGAAAGTGAGATGAAGACCTTCGAGGAGTTCTGGCCTTTCTACGTGCGCGAGCACAGCCGGCCCGCGACGCGCGCCCTGCACGCGGCGGGGACGATCACGAGCACGGCGTTGCTCGCCGCGCTCGTCGCAAAGCGTCGCTGGCGCTGGCTGCCCCTCGCACTCGTCCCCGGCTACGCCGCCGCCTGGGCCGGCCACTTCCTCGTCGAGCACAACCGGCCCGCCACCTTCGAGCACCCGCTCTGGTCTTTCGTCGGCGACTACAAGATGGTCGCGCTCATGCTCGCGGGCCGGATGGACGAAGAGGTCGCGCGCGCCCAACTGCCGGATTAAAGCTGCTTGTTGTCCTGGAAAGATATAGAAAATCGGTCTCTAAGGCGTGAAAGTTCCTCTCTAAAGTCGAAAAGTTGGCTTCTCAAAGGTGAAAGTTCACTTCTCAAGCCTGAGAATTATTCTCTAAAGCCTGAAAATTGTTCTCTAAAAGGTTAAAACTATTCCCTAAAGGGTGAAAGTTGTCCTCTCAAACGTGAAAGTCACTTTCTCAAGTGTGAAAATTGACTTCTCAAGACCGAAAGCTTCTCTCTCAGGCGTGAACGTCGGCTTCTCAAATGTAAAACCGGCCCGTATAAAGTTTTAAGGCTCACTCGCGCCCGCGCCGTGAGCTTCAAACTCCTCCGCGGCAGCGCGTTGCTGGCTGCGCTGGTAGAGGTAGGAGACGGCGAGCAGGATCGCGCCCAGGACGATGAAGGAGATGATGCGATAGACGCGGTCGAGCGAGGACAAGTCCCAGAAGAAGACCTTGAGCGTCGTCAAGCTGAGCAGCGCGAGCGACATCAATCGCAGCAGGCGCAGCCGCCGCGCGCGCCCCGCCACCAGTAGCCCCGCGCCGTACAAGGCCCAGACGACCGAGAGCGAGAGCTGCTTCGCCAGCTCAAGGTCGCGCAGCCGCACGGCGTCGGCGAGCGCGACCCTCCCCGCGTCGAAGTATCCGGCGGCCTCCGCGCTCAGCGCGACGACGGCGAGCACGTTGGCGACGACGACTAAGGCGGGCACGACTGCGCGCTCCTCTTCGCCGGCCCCCACGCCGCGCGCGTAGAGTCGCGCGGCCAGCGCGTAAGCCGCGACGAGCAGCGCAAACGCCATGAATGTCTGGTTGAGGATGGGCACGTGCCACGGCGCGGCGTAGAACGTGAGGTCGAGGGTGAGCACCTTGACCGTCGCCGCGACGAGCAGCACAAGCCCCGCGTAGCGCAGCGCCGCGAAGCCGCGTCGGACGCCGTAGGCCAGGAGCGTCACGCCGTAGATCGTCCAGAGCGCCGACAGAGAAAACTGCCGCGCGTTCCTGATTCTGCCCAGTGTGAAGTCCGATGCCTGATTGCCCGCGAGTGTCCTCTGCCGCTCGAAGTAGTCGCTCAGGTCGAGCGTCAGCAGCACGAGCGCGAGGCCGTTGGCCGCGAGCGCGAAGAGCGTCGAGGCCGCCGAGCGCTCCCGCTCGCCCAGCCCCGCGCCGCCGCGCCTGTAGAAGCCCGCGCCCCCGGCGAGCGCGCCGACGAGCACGGCACACGACAACGCGCGCGGGTTCAGAAGCGGCACGAAAGAGCCGCCCGCGAAGGCGAACTCCGGCGCGTCCCACAAGAGCCAGTGCAGCACGGCCACCGCATAGACGGCGAGCGCGGCGTGGCGCGGCGCGCTCTCGCCCGAACTGAGGCCCACCCACGTCAGCATCAGGCCCTCGACCGCCCACGCGACCGTCACCCACTGCAAGTCGAGTTGAATCGCCAACGCGACGGTGAAGAAGGTTACGCCCAGGCCGACGTAGCCGTAGGCGAGCAGGCGGTCTTCGCGGCTCCAGCGCCAGGCCGTGTAGAACAGACCCGCGAAGAAGGCCGAGACGAGGAGCGACACGGATGCGGGCGTCGCGCGTTCGTAGCCGGCGTCGGCGAGCAGGAGGTAGCTGAGCGAGAAGTAGAAGGCCGCGTTCGCGGAGGCGAGCGCCACGTCGAACCAGCGCGAGCGCCGCCGCGGCAGGACGTTGTGGAAGACGGCGAGCAGCGAGTAGAGCACGAAGAAGACTGTGAGGAAGGCGAGCGTCGTCCAGAGCTTCTGTGGTCTGTAGAAGCTGACGGCCCAACCGAGCGCCGTCAGCAGTGTGCCGGCGAAGGAGAGGAAGTCGAGGCTGCGCCAGCGCTTGAAGTAGGCGACGGCGAGCACGCCCGCGTCGAGCAGCGAGACGTATGTGAAGAGCGCGACCTCGTTGTCCACGCCCGTCGAGAGCAGCACGGGCGTCAGGAACCCGCCCGTCAGTCCGAGGACGGCGACGGCCAGAGCGTTCAGGCGGACGGACAACAGCACCGCCGTCGCCGTCACCAGAGCCATCAGGAGGAAGGCGATGGGCTGCGCGACGAGCTGGTAGAAGTTGTACGCGGCGTAGATCGAGAGGTAGAGGATGAGTATGCCGCCGCCGGAAAGGACGTAGGCGTATTGCCTCAAGCCTCGACGGCGCAGGCGCTCGGCGACGAAGAGCAGCGCGAGTCCCGCCGCCGCGCCGAGGAGGACGCGCGCGCCTGGGCCGACCCACTGGTTGTCGAAGGCGAGCTTGAGGAAGAAGGCGACGCCGAACGTGACCGCGATGATGCCGATCCAGTTGAACCAGCTCCCGCCGATGAGAGATTCGAGGTCGCGCCGCTTCACTTCACGCGCGACGCCCGCCCTCGCCTTGTCGCCCTTCCGCGCGGCCTCGCCTTCGACGGACGCGCCCGGCGCTGGCCCGGCCTCGGACTGAGATGCCGCGCCCGCGTAAGTCGCCGCCGGCGCGGCGCGGCGCGAGGCGTCCTGCTGCGCTCGTTCCTCCTCAGCCGCGGCGCTGCCCGTCTCGGTTGTGTGCAGAGCCGAGACCGCCTCTTTTATCTCGTCCGGGTAACGCTCGCGGATTGCCGGGCGCAGGCGGGCGGGCGGCGGCGGCTCGACGCCGAGCCGCCGCTCGACGGCATGCAGCCGCGCCGTGTTCGCTTGCAGCACGCGCTCAAGGTGGTCGAGCCGCTCGACGAGCTGTTCGAGGATTTCCCGCGAAGGTAGGTCTTCGGCCATGAGCTTCTCCCCGCGCCGGCCCGGCGTAACGGGCGCATGCGTCTCGCGCCCCGGCGTCGCCTCACATCATAGAGCAGGACAGATTAAGGCAAAAGTAAAAAGGCAAAAGGCAAAAGTGAAGACGGCGGACAGCGACCCCTCATCAACCGCCGGTGATGAGAGACGCCGTGCCTGCCGCCTCTTTCTTTTGCCTTTTGCCTTTTTACTTTTACCTTACCTCGGCCCGCCCGGAATTTGCTCGCGGACGCGTGGACTTACTGTAATGAAGCGGGGCCGGCTCTCGTCGCATGCAGATGCGACGAGAGCCGGCCCCTTTGCTTGAGTGCTGCGGCCTTGCGTTCAGCGCGAGCGCCTGCGCCCCGCGCCGGTCAGCTTCTCGATGGCTGTGACTACTTTCGCGGCGGCGCGCCCGGCGGTCGCAGCGACCGACGTAAGTATGTCGCCTTGCTCAGCGCCTAGCCACCTCCTTTGCGCCCGCCGGCTTTGGAACCGCCTCGCGCGGTCGAGCCGCCCGCGGTCGAGCCGCGGCCTCCGCCCTTGCCGGCTCCACCCTTCGCGCCGCCTTTGGAACCACCCTTCGCGCCGCTTCTAGCGCCTGCCTTGCCCGCGCCCCTTGCGCCGCCCTTGCTGCCACCCTTAGCAGCACCGCCTTTCTTAGCTCCGCCCTTGTTGGCCGCGCCGCCGCGCGAGGCAGCGCCTCCCGCGCCGCCGCCTTTCCTGGCCGCGCCTTTGGCTCCGCCCTTACCGGCAGCGCCCTTGCCGCCGCCCTTCGCGGCAGAACCCTTCGCGCCGCCCTTAGAACCGCTCTTGGCACCACCCTTCGCGCCGCCTTTAGCTCCGGCCTTCGCGCCGCCTGTGGAACCACCTTTGGCTCCGCCCTTCGTCGCGGCAGAACCCTTCGCAGCGCCGCCCTTCCCGGCCCCGCCTTTGGCTGCGCCTCCCGCGGCCCCGCTTTCCGCCCCGGCCTGAGCGCCGCCTTTGGCGGCAGCGCCGCCCTTAGCCGCACCTCCTCCGGTCGCGCCGCCTCCCGACGCGCCGCCTTTCGCACTTCCCCCTGACGCGCCGCCTCCGGCTTGAGCGCCGGACTTCGACGTGCCGCCCGCGCCCGCGCGCGAAGAGCCACCGCCCGACGCGCCGCCCCCGGCACCGGCTGTGCCGCCTCCGGTCGAACCGCCTCCGGCAGCACCGCCGCCACTCGCGCCGCCGGTCGCACTGCCTCCGGTCGTGCTGCCCCCGGCGGCACTGCCCCCGCCCGCGCCTTCGCCCGCGCCCGGCGTGCCGCCTCCTGTCACCCCCGCGCCCATGCCCGTGGTGCGACCGATGGCCGCGCCGCCGCGCGTGCCGGCCCCGCCGGACACGCTCGTGTCACCGCCGGGGTCGGTGGTCTCCACGCCGCTGCCCGTTACGTCGTCTCTGTCGTCTCTGTCCCTAGACATCTGAATCTGCTCCTTTGTGAGAAGTATGACCTCACACTCAGGCGAGGTCGTCCCTAGCGTTCTACGTGCTGCAAAAAAATCCTTGTCGCGTTTGGGGCGGAGCATAGCACAACTTTCACCCGCGCGAACCACTACTTTCACGCGCGAAGAAAAAAAATCTTCGCGCGACAAAATTCTCTCCCGCGCGGCACTCGACCGCGCCTCGGCGACCCCTCTCCGCGCGCCGCCCAAGTTGCCCGACCGCGCTCGTGAAGCCATAATGAGCGCGCACGGACGTGCAAGCAGGGCACGAGCCGAAGGCCCTATGGAACCACTCAACTCAGCCCTGGCCGTCCTGACGGCGATGATTACGCCCGCCGTGCTCATCTCCGCCTGTGGCGCGCTCATTCTCTCGACCTCGACCCGCCTGGGCCGCGTCACCGACCGCGTCCGCCTGCTCATAGACCGCTTCGAGGAGATGTCGAAGGGCGGCGGCGACGTTGAGCTTTACGAGGAACGCCGCGCGGCCACCTTCGACCAGCTCGACCGTCTGACGACGCGCTCGCGCCTGCTGCAAAGGAGCATGACGGTCTTCTACCTCGCGCTCGGCGTCTTCGTCGCCACCAGCGTCGCCATCGGTCTGGTCGCGGCGGTCGGGCAGACCGGCTACAGTTGGGTGCCCGTAGTGCTCGGCCTCGTCGGCTCGTGCGGCCTCTTCTACGGAAGCCTCCTGCTCGTCTTCGAGGCGCGGCTGGCGCAGGCGGCCCTGAACGCCGAGATGGACTTCATCTGGAAACTGGGCCGTGCGCTCGCCCCGCCCGACCTCAGGCAAACGCGCAGCCCGCACTTCAACCCGCTGACGCTCAGGAGAAAGCCTTGAACGCACGCGCCTCATACCTCGGACTCTACGAGACGGGCGAACTCGCGCGCCGCGTCGCCGCGCTCGAACGCCTGCTCGAAGCCTGCCGCGTCTGCCCGCTCGTTGGTGCCGCAATGAAATATTGTTCCACGAAATAGCGGCTCTTCTGCGGTTTTTTCAAGCCGCAGGGGTTGAGACCCTCGTGCTTAAAGGGGCCGCATTAGCACTATACTTTTATAGACGCGCACGGAGCCGGTGAAGTTGTCGGCCGGCCCCTGCCGTGAGGGTTGCGCGCCTCTCCGAGTGATTTTGATCATCTGTGAATTCTGGGCCGGTGCCGACGGGGCGGCACCGGGACCCGAGGCGGCCCCCACCTGATTGGACTGGGCGAACGCCGAGGCGAGCAAAGAAAGCGACAATGCGGTCGCGGCGAGCAGTTTCATTTCCGTCCTTTCGATTCGGCGAATAAAGGTGTAACCCTCCTACGACAAACAGGGGTGCTTACAGCTCCTGGCGCGTGGGGCGGAACAGTATCTCGTTAACGTCCACCTCCTCCAGCTGGCTCATGGCGAAGGCGACCATGCGCGCGAACGTCTCGGCCGGGAGCGCCATCTCGTTGGTTATCTTGCGGACGCCCTCCCGGATGTCGGGCTCGGTGATCCTGTCAACGAGTTCCGTGTCGAGCGCCCCGGGCGAGATCACCGTCGTGCGGATGTTGTAGGGCTTCACTTCCATCCGCAGTCCCTCCGAGATGACGCGCACGGCGTGTTTGGTCGCCGCGTACACGACGCCGCCGGCGCGCACCTTGTGGCCGGCGACGGAGGAGACGTTAATGATGTGCCCGGACTTCTGCTCCTTCATGTACGGGAGCGCCGTAGCGATGCCGTAGAGCACGCCCTTGATGTTCACGTCGATCATCTGCTCCCAGTCTTCGACCTTGAGGCGTTCGAGCGGCGAGTGCGGCATCAGCCCGGCGTTGTTAAGCATGACGTCAATATGCCCGTAGGTCTCGACAGCAGCGTCAACCAATCTCTTCACCTGGTCGAACTGGGTAACGTCTGTCGTAACAGCGAGCGCCTTGCCGCCGCTGCCGGTCAGCTCGTCGGCCAGTGACTGGATACGCTCGACGCGCCTTGCGCCCAGCACGACGGTCGCGCCCTCTGCGGATAGCAATCGGGCCGTCGCCTCGCCCAGCCCGCTGCTCGCGCCCGTGATGACGACCACTTTCCCTTCGATGTTATCGCTCATAACCTTGGCCCCTGTTTGTCATGACGGCCGCTCAGCGGCCGACCCTTCGCTCCAGGTGTTCGGGATACCGGGCTCCCTGCACCGTGATCTTCGAGGCGCTACTCGTGCCGCCGCCTCGGTCCAAGAGTTGGACGCTGAGGAGACGGAGCTAGCGGCCGCGCGCCTCGTTAGGCTATCTACAGAGAGCCTGCCGGATTCATTCTGGCAGATGCCCGCGCCGCAGGTCTCTTTCGAGGACGCCGTCTCGGCCGTCACCTCGGAGCGGGAGGAAGACTGACCCACACGCGGCTTATGGTAAGACTGTACAAGACAGCTCCATGACCCGGCTAACCGTCGGCTCTTTAACTATGAGCGCTTCAGGTTATACTTACACGCGAGTGAGGCGCTGATGAGGCCCGCGACTTGGTCAAAAGTCTTGACGGCTTTTTGACGGGTTTAGGGGAAATGAGGGGTTCTGGGTAACAGGGGGAGCACACTCCGCGCCCCTCTCGAAGGAGAGAAGCGCCCGTTAGTAAGGTCAGACAAAACGGGCACAGAGGTTGATTATGGCAGCAGAGTACCGACCGCATTACTTAGCCCTGTACGAATCGGGGGAGCTAGAGGAGAGGGTGCAGGCCCTCGAAAAGATGCTGCTTAGCTGCAACATCTGCCCGCTCGACTGCGGTAATAATCGGATTGAGAACCAGATCGCCAGGTGCTTCTCAGGCAGGCTGCCGATAGTCAGTTCCTACACTAAGCACTTCGGGGAAGAGCCGGCAATAGTCGGTACAAGGGGAGCGGGGTTAATCTTCTTTGGCAACTGCAACCTGCGCTGCGTCTATTGCCAGAACTACCAGATTTCGCAGGCGCACAAGGGGCAGATCAAAAATGAGGTCACGCACGAGCGCCTGGCCGACATGATGCTTGAGCTTCAGACGCGCGGCTGCCATAACATCAACTTCGTCTCGCCCACACACTTCGCGCCGCAGATGGCCCGCGCCGTCCTCGTCGCCGCCGGGCGCGGCCTTCATCTGCCAATCGTCTATAACACCAACGCCTACGACTCGGTCGAAGTCCTGCGGCGGCTGGACGGCGTCGTTGACATCTACCTGCCCGATTTGAAATACGCCGACTCCACGGAAGGCTACGCCTACTCGAAAGTTCCGAACTACACGGAGCACGCGCGCGCCGCCCTGAAGGAGATGTACCGGCAGACGGGCGACGAGTTGGTCTTCGGCGACGACGGCCTCTTGCGCCGCGGCCTCGTCGTGCGCCTGCTCGTGCTCCCGAACGACATCGCGGGGATTCGTGAATCGCTCGAATGGATACGCGACTGCTTGAGCCCGCGCGTCGCCGTCTCGCTCATGGCGCAATACTACGCGACGAACAAGGCCGCCAGCGAAGAGCGCTACACGCTGCTCTCGCGCCGCATCTCGGAGTCCGAGTGGCTGCGCGCCGTCTCGCTCCTCGACGAACTCGGCATGGAGGAGGGTTGGATGCAGGAGTACGACGGCGCTTCGCACTACTACCGCCCCGACTTCGACGACCGCGAGACGCCGTTCAAGGATGTTCGAGACTTTCAATAAACCTCAGGAGGAGCGGCAAAGGTGAGCACATACGTCGGCGCGAACGCGCCTGACTTCACACTCAAGGACGGCGAAGGGCGCGACTGGCGGCTCTCCGACCAGAGAGGCAAGGTCGTCGTGCTTCTGTTCTACCCCGGCGACGAGACGCCCGTGTGCACGCGGCAGATGTGCTCGGTGCGCGACCGCTGGGAGGACTACGCGGCGACGGGCGCGGAGGTGGTCGGCGTCTCGAAAGACTCGCCGGAGTCGCACCGGGCGTTTGCCGAGCACCACTCGCTCCCCCTGCGCCTGCTCTCCGACCCCGACGGCCAAGTCGCGGCGATGTACGGCGCGAAGTCGTGGCTGCCCGGTCGCACGGCGCGCGCCGTCGTCGTCATTGACGCAGAGGGCCGCGTCCGACACAACAAGGCGCAGCCGCTCTCGCTCTTCCGACCGAAGGACGACGAAGTGCTCGCCGCCATCCGCGCCGCGCGAGGGGCAGAGGGCGCGTGAGTCGGTGAACGCGGGCGCGGGCAGCAGCGTTGTGCTATCCTTCGCCACAGGGAAAAATTATCTGACCGGATTTCGTAAGGAGAACCCTTCATGGCCGAAGAGATTAAGTGTGCGCGCTGCGGGCAGAAGCGTGCCGCGCTCGGCTACGCGCCCTTCCCGAACGAGATCGGGCGGCGTGTCGGCTCGGAAATCTGCCAGCAGTGCTGGGGCGAGTGGCTGCAACACCAGAAGATGATTATCAACCACTACGGCCTCGACCTGACGAACGAGGATGCGCAAACCTTCCTCTTCGACAACATGAAAGCCTTCTTCTTCGGCGGCCCGCCCGCGGCCCAGATAGACACGTCGAAGGAAGGCACGGTCAAGTGGTAAAGAGGTCAGAGGTCGGAGGTCGGAGGTCAGTTGTCGCGCCCGCCGCGTCGCATGCTTTCAATTGGAGACGTATGCTCGGCTAGTTTTACTGACCTCTGACCTCTTCTTTCCCCTTGTCCCGCCTGCGCCTCCGGCGTTAAGATTGCCCCAGTTAAAGCCCAACACAGCGACCGGGGATTTTATGGGGCCTTCGTCCGCCGAGGCGAGGCCGACAGTCCGGGCGCGCGTTGCGGGCCTGCGGTCAGGACAGACAACAGAGGCACAGGAGAGGCTATGAACAGGATGAGACTTCTTGCGATTCTCGCGGGCGCGGCGCTCGCCCTGGCAACCGCCGCGTGCGGCGGCGGCGATAACGCGAACGCCAACGCCAACGCGAACCGCGCCGCCAACGTGAACGCCAACGCGAATGCGAACGTGAATGCTAACGCGAACGCCAACGCCAACGCGCGCAACTGGAACATGTCGCGCGAAGAGTACAACAAGAACGAGAGCAGCTACCGCGCCGAGGCGAAGGGCAAGGGTGAGACCATCGGCCAGGACTTGGAGGACGGCTGGATTCACTTCAAGGTGCGCGGCGCGCTCGCCGCGGCCAGCGACGTGCCCTCGACGGGCATCAGCGTGGACGTGGAGAAGAAGGTCGTGACGCTGCGCGGCACGGTCGTCACCAAGGAGCAGAAGGCTAAGGCCGAGAAGGCGGCGCACGTGGACGGCGTCGCGAAGGTCGTTGACAAGCTCGAAGTCAAGCCCACAGGCCCGAACACGAACGCCGGCAACGCCAACGCGAACGCGCACGGCGCGGCCAACAAGAAGGGCTGAGGCCTTTGATTTTTTCTCCGGTAGCGCGGGCATACTAGCCCGCGCTACCGGAGCTGAAACTTTTCCCCGCGGCTCGCGTAAGCAGCAGGCGCGCCCGGCCACAGGCAACTCCTCCGCCCGATATTTTTAACTTTTCCTCGTGCGGGGCTTGAGTCCTGTTCGCGGCGGCGCACCCTTCAAGTTTTACCGTCTCAAAATTCGGCGCGTGCTCTTCTTCCGTCCCCGGCGCGGCGCAGGACTGTGGGGCACGCCGGTTTCTACGTCTCCTTCTCAGGAAGCCAGAACTCCTATGCGACACCTTCGGAAAAAACTTCTCCCCGCCCTCCTCGTCGCACTCGCCCTCTCTGCCCTGGGCTTCGCCGCGACCGCGGGCGCGCAGCGAAGGCGAGGCGGCGGCGCGGACGTGGCGACGACGGACGCCAACGCGGGCGTCAACGTCTATGCCATCACCAACGCGCGCATCGTCACCGTCTCCGGCGCGACCATCGAGCGCGGGACGGTCGTCATCCGCGACGGGCTGATCGCGGCGGTCGGCGCGAACGTCGCGGCCCCGCCCGACGCGCGCCCCATTGACGGCACGGGGCTGACGGTCTATCCCGGACTCATTGACGCAAGCTCCACGCTCGGCATCCCGCGCCCGACGCCTTCGCCCGGCGCGGCTGGCGCAGCGGGCGGCTTCGCCGGACTCTTCGGCCAGAGCGCGCCCTCGGCCACCTCGCCGAATTCGACGCAGTTGCCCGGCCTCCAGCCCGAAATCCTCGCCTCCGACATCCTCCGACCGGGCGGCCCCGAAATCGAGGCGGCGCGCAACGCCGGCATCACGTCGGCGCAGACCGTCCCGCGCGGCAACGTCTTCCTCGGCCAGTCGGCGGTCATCAACCTCGCGGGCGACTCGCCGCAGGCTATGATCGTGCGCTCGCCCGTCGCGCTCTACATCGGCCTGAACCCCATCGGCGGCGGGCAGTATCCGGGGTCGCTGATGGGCGTCTTCTCTTCGGTGCGGCAGATGCTCCTCGACGCGCGGCGCTACCGCGAGGCCAACGAAATCTACGAGCACAACCCGCGCGGCCTCCGAAGGCCGGAGCAGGACAAGTCGCTCGCTGCGTTGCTGCCCGTCTTAGACCGGCGCATGCCCGTCGTGATGCAGGCCGACCGCGAGCGTGAGATCGAACGCGCCCTCGACCTCGCTCAGGAATTTAACCTCCAGATGATCATCAACGGCGGACAGGAGTCCGACCGCGTGGCTGCGCGCCTGAAGGCTTTGAACGTGCCCGTCCTACTCTCTTTGAACTTCCCGCGGCGCACCGCCGCCGCCTCTTCGGAAGCCGACCCAGAACCCTTGCGCGTTCTGCGCGAGCGCGTCGAGGCGCAGAAGACCGCGGGCCGCCTCGCCGCTGCGGGCGTGCGCTTCGCCTTCCAGTCGGGCGGCATGACCACGATGTCGGACTTCCTCGCCAACGCCGCGCGCGCCGTTGAAGGCGGCCTCGCGCGCGACGAGGCCGTGCGCGCTCTGACTCTTCGCCCGGCGGAAATCCTCGGCGTCTCGAACCAGCTCGGCTCAATCGAGGTCGGCAAGATCGCTAACCTCACAGTCACGCGCGGCGACCTGCTCGCGCGCGACCGCCGCATCACGCAGGTCTTCATTGACGGTCGCCAGATCGAGCTGCGGCCCGCGGCGACCTCGACGGGCGGCGCGAACGCCTCCGGCACGTGGTCGCTGACGATCAATCTCGCCGGCTCTGGAAACGAGAAGCAGGAGTTCGGCGTCACGCTCACACTGCAACAGCAGGGCGAGCGACTTTCGGGGTCGCTGCAAGGTCAGCTCGGCTCCGGCACAATCGCCAACGGCACGATCAGCGGGGGCGACGTTAACTTCACCGTCCCCATCACGCTGACCGCGCCTGCGAGCCAGACCACCGACGCCATCTTCAGCGGCACGGTCGCGGGCGGCGAGATGCGCGGCACGGTTCAGATCGTCGGTCGCGGCTCCGGCTCTTTCGTCGGCACGCGCGCGGGCGCTCAGCCGCCGCCGACGGGCACGACCCCGCAGGGCGGCACGACGACGCCCGCGGGCGGTCAGCCGCCAGCCGGGACTCGCCCGCAGCCAGCGGGCGCGGCGACAAGCTTGTCAGGCACTTGGGCGCTCACGTCTTCCTTCGGCGGACAGCAGATCACCTCGACGCTCACGCTCGAACAGCAGGGCGACCGGCTGTCTGGCCGCGTCGAGAGCCGCTTCGGCACCGGCGAGATCACGGACGGCTCCGTCACGGGCAACACCTTCCGCTTCTCGACGAACGCGACCTTCGGCGGCCAGACGATCAGCCTGACCTACGAGGGCACGGTCAGCGGCAACCAGATGAGCGGCAACGTCACGACGCCGCGCGGCTCGATCCCGTTCAGCGGTACGCGCAACCCTTAAAGGCCGTAAACCGTGAACCGTAAACCGTGACAAGACAAAACCGGCTCTCACTTGTCACGGCTCGCGGCTCACGATTCACGGCTCTTTCTTGTCACGGTTTACGGTTCACGGTTTACGCCTTTCGGAGAATGCGATGAAGAGACTGTTGACACTCGCTTTTTTGCTCACGCTGGCGTGCGCGGTCGCGTCGGCGCAGACGCGCGGCGGCCAGGCGCGCGCGGGCGGCGCGGCGCAAGACACGCTGATACGCAACGCCACGGTCTTGACCGCCTCGCACGGCGCGCTTCCTGCCACGGACGTGCTCATCCGCAATGGGAAGATCGTCGCCGTCGGTCAGAACCTGAAAGCGCCCGAAGGCGCGCGCGTCGTTGACGCGACGGGCAAGTTCGTCTCGCCCGGCATCATTGACCCGCACTCGCACTCGATGATGGACGGCTCGGTCAACGAGTGCACCAAGTCCGTCACCTCGATGGCGAACACGCGCGACATCCTGAACCCGACCGCCATAGACATCTACCGCGAACTCGCGGGCGGCACGACCGCCGCGCTTCTGCTGCACGGCTCGTGCAACTCCATCGGCGGGCAGAGCACCACGGTCAAGCTCAAGTGGGGCCACCCGGCGGCTGACTACCCCGTGCCCGGCGCTCCGCCCGGCATCAAGTTCGCGCTCGGCGAGAACCCGAAGCGCTCGAACTTCAACGTGCCCGGCCTACAGGGGCGCTACCCGGCCACGCGCATGGGCGTCGAGGAGACCATCCGCGACGCCTTCATGCGGGCGCGCGACTACAGGGCCGACTGGGACGACTACCGCGCACGCACCGCGCGCGGCGAGAAGAACCTGATCCCGCCGCGCCGCGACCTTGAGCTTGAGCCGCTCGTCGAAGTCCTCGAAGGCAAGCGCTACGTCCACTCGCACTGCTACCGCGCCGACGAAATCCTGATGCTGATGAACCTCGCCGACGAGTTCGGCTTCAAAATCCGCACGCTCCAACACGTGCTCGAAGGCTACAAGGTCGCCAGCGAGATTGCGAAGCACGGCGCGATGGGTTCGACCTTCACGGACTTCTGGGGCTACAAGCTGGAAGCCTACGATGCCATCCCCTACAACGCCGCCATCATGACGCGCCACGGCATAGTCACCACCGTCAACTCCGACTCCGACGAGCGCGCGCGCCGCCTCAACATCGAGGCCGCGAAGACGATGCGCTACGGCGGGCTGACCGAGGAGGAGGCGCTCCGCCTCGTCACCCTGAACCCGGCCATACAACTCGGTATAGACAACCGCACCGGCTCGATTGACGTGGGCAAGGACGCCGACATCGTCGTCTGGAGCGCGCACCCGCTCTCGGTCTATTCGCACCCGGAGCTGACCTTCGTTGACGGCGAGCTGCTCTTCGACCGACAGGCAGACATCGCGCGCCGCCCCGCCCTCGAAGCCGAGCGCAAACAGCTCGAACAGGCCGAGGCGAACCGCGCGCCCGCGCAGGGCGGCACGCCGCCGCGCGCGCCCGGCGCGATCCGGCGCGCCTACGCCGACGACGACGACAAGCAGGACGTGGAGGACAACCAGAGATGAAGTCAACTCAACTCTTCGCCGCGCCCGAGGCCGCGCGTCGCGACGATGCGAAGCGGGCGGCGCGGCGCGCCCCCGTACTCATCGCCTTCGCAGTCCTCTTCGCGCTCCCGCTCTCGCGCGACGCGCGCGCGCAGGACACTGACCGCCCCGACCCGCAGTTCTCGAACACGCCCGCGCCCACCTACGTCATCAGGGGCGCGCGCATCGTCACCGTCAGCGGCGCGGACATCGAGAACGGCTCGATAGTCGTAAGTGGTGGGCGCATCAGTGCCGTCGGCGCGAGCGTCTCGGCCCCCGCGGGCGCGCAGGAGATTGACGCGCGCGGCCTCACGGTCTTCCCCGGCATGATTGACCTGGGGACGAACATGGGACTCGTCGAAGTGTCCGGCGGCGCGCCCGGCTCGGTGGACTCTCAGGAGTTGGGCGAGATCAACCCGAACATCTCGGCCATCTGGTCTATCAACCCCGGCAGCTCGCACATCGACGTGACGCGCGTTGCCGGCGTCACGAGCGTGCTCTCGATGCCTTCGGGCGGGACGATTTCGGGCCAAGCCGCCTTCATCAACCTCGCCGGCAGCAGCCCGCGCGAGATGGCCGTCGTCCCGCAGGCCGCGCTCGTCGTCGAGTTCCCGCGCATCGGCGGCGGCGGCGGCTTCGCGGCCTTCCTCGCCGCGCAGCAGGGCATCACGCAGGACGCACTCGCGCAGCGCGACCGCCGCGTCGAGGAGTTGCGCCGCCTCCTGCGCGACGCCGAAGCCTACGGGCGCGCCGAGGACGCCTACGCCAAAGACCCGAAGGCGGTGCCGCGACCTGAGACCGACCTCAAGCTCGCCGCTCTCGTGCCTTACGTGCGCGGCGAGCGGCCCGTCATCTTCCGCGCCGAGCGCGAGCGCGAAATCCGCGCCGTCGTCCGCTTCGCCGAGGAGACCCGCCTCAAGCCCGTCATCATCGGCGGCAGCGACGCCTGGAAGGTCGCCCCGTTCCTCAAGGATCACAACGTCCCCGTCATCCTCGACAGCGTCCTGAACCTGCCGCTCCGGGAGGACGACGCCTACGATGCGCTCTACGAGAACGCGGCGAAGCTTCAAGCGGCGGGAGTCCGCTTCTGCATCTCGACGGGCGACTCTGGCGCGCACGTCCGCGACCTCCCCTTCCAGGCCGGCATGGCCGCCGCCTACGGGCTGCCGAAGGCCGAGGCCCTCAAAGCCGTCACGCTCTACCCGGCGCAAGTCCTGGGCGTGGCCGACCGCGTGGGTTCAATCGAGCAGGGCAAACTCGCCAACCTCGTCATCGCCGACGGCGACATGCTCGAGCCGCGCACGAATATCCGTTACCTCTTCATCAACGGGCGGCAGATACCGCTCGTCAGCCGCCACACGATCTTGAACGACCAGTTCAAGGACAGGAAGTAGTGGAAGGCAGTCGGTAAAAAGCGGGGGCTAGTCGAAGACGATTTCGTGTCTCCGACCAGCCTCCTGCTTTCGCGTCTTTCTCCGGTTTCAACTCTGACCGAACTCACTCGTGAGAATCTTTGACACTTGTCGCCGGAGCTGCGGCGCGTCCTGCGTCGCCGCCACCCAGACTATTGACCAGTCAACGGCGAAGTAGGCGTGCACCGCAATGTTGCGGAACCCCACAATGTCCGGCCACTCGATTTCGGCGTGGCGTTCGCGGAAGTCCGCGGACAGGCGGGCTGCCGCCTCGCCGATGTCCGAGAGGTAAAGTTCGTCACGCCGCATAGATGACCTCCGCGCTGTCGAGCACGGCCTGTCGAATCTTCTCCTTCAGCCCTCGTTTCGGCACGAGGTCAACGCGGCGTCGGATCAGCGCCGAGAGTTCGCGCTGCATCTTCGTGAGGGTCAGGAAGCCGACCTGCGCCGAGGGGTCGAACTCGACCAGCAAATCCACGTCGCTGTCCGGCCCGAAGTCGCCGCGCAACGCCGAGCCGAAGAGCGACAGCTCCCGCACCTGATAGCGCCGACAGAATTCCGCCAGGCGGTCAAAGGGGATTTCGATTGCGGCAGTCGGCATACGAGCTTCCTCCCGACCCGGAAGTATAGCTCAGATTCCCGCATGCTCACTGCTTTTGCAATCGGCTCGCAAAGTAATTGCAACCATCAGCCCCGGCGTTTCAGCTTATCTTCCCACGAACGAAAAATCACTGCCCCGACAATCGTCTTAAAAAGCGCCTCGCTTAAGACACCGCTCAATTGTCCGAAAGGTCGCAGTGAAACCGAAATCCGACCGAGGTAAGAAGGGGAGACGATTATGAAATCTTCAGTGATACTACGAACCTTCGTGGCAACTTTCGCGCTGGCGCTCGCACTCGCGCCGTCGGCGCTGGCGCAGGACACCTCTGCAAACACTCCGACCGCCGGCGCGCACGCCGCCGTCGCCGCCGGCCAGAAGACGAAGCTCAAGGGCGTCGTCGTCAGCCGCGCCGCCGACTCGTTCGTCGTGCAGGACGCCAGCGGCGCGCAGACGACCGTCGTCTTAAACGACCGCACCAGCGTCAAGGCGAAGGGCGGCTTCCTCTCCGGCGGCAAATCTTACGCGCTGGCGGCGATCACGCGCGGCCTGACTCTCGAAGTCGAGGGTACGGGAGACTCTTCGGGGAGCCTCGTCGCCGACAAGGTTCGCTTCAACGACAGCGACCTGCGCACCGCGCGCACGCTTGAGGCCAACATCGTCCCTGTGGAGAATCGCGTCGGCACCGCCGAGAACCGCATCGGCGAGGCCGAGCAGAACGCGCAGCGCATGTCGGGCCAGGTGGACGAACTGGCGGCGGTCGCCAACGCGGCCCAGGGCGGCGCAGCGGCGGCGCAGGATACCGCCGACCGCGCAGTCCAGGGTGTGCAGGTCGCCAACGACCGCATCAACACGCTCGACGACTACACGCCGGAGAAGAGCATCCAGATTAACTTCCGCCCCCGTAGTTCCGTTCTGACGACCGACGCGAAGGCTTCGCTCGACCAGGTGGCCGACTACGCCAAGAGCGCCAAAGGCTTCCTCATCGAAGTCACGGGCTATGCCTACGAGTCGCGCGATAAGAACGTCAACCGCCAGCTCAGCCAGCAGCGTGCCGAGTCGGTCGTGCGCTACCTGGTCGAGAACCATAACATCCCGCTCCGTCGCATCCTGACGCCGTTCGGCTACGGCGCGATGAACCCGATTGCCGACAACGCGACGCGCGAGGGCCGGACGGAGAACCGCCGCGCGGAGGTGAGAGTGCTCGTCAACCGCGGCATCACGGGGACGCCCGGCGACGGCACGAAGATTTCCGCGGCGACGAACCCGCAATAGCTAGAGACCGCGGCGCGGCGAGTCTCCGAGCGTCACAACAAATCAACTCTCGAAGAAAGCGGAGACCGTCCGCGGACGGTCTCCGCTTTCTTCTTAGCGCCCGCCGCGCCTGTTAGCGTCCGGCACGCCTGACGGCTGACCGCGCGCGCCTTCGAGTATGGCCGCGCGTGTTGTCGTGTCTGCCCATCTTCCTTTATGCTGCCGCTCCGAAGTCAGACCGCGAGTGCAACAGCGTGCCGCACACGTCGCCCGAACAACTGCTCGACCGACTCGACGAACTCAAACGCCCCGGCGGCGCGCGCGCCCGTGCGCGCTTGCAGCGCGCGCTGGCCGAGGCCGCGCGCCGCGACTTCGACGACGCGGCCTCCCTGATTCGCTTCCACGAAATCCTCCTCTTCCTGCGCGCCTACCCGCAGCAGCCCGACCTCCTGCGCCGGGCCGAGACGATTCTCTCCTCCTTCAAACGCCGCGTGGACAGGCTCCGCGACGCCGCGGACTTTTTCGAGTTCGCCGAGCCGGAAGTCTCCGGCATCGCGGGCACGTCCTTCTCCGCGGTCTTCGGTTACGACATCGCGCGCTGGCTCGCCGCGCGTTTCCCGTCGCGCGTCCGGATAGAGTGGGAAGGCTACGAAGACAAGGGGCAGCTCGCCGCCGTGCTGCCCCGCTTCATTCCACTCCTCGAAGAGGAGGCTTACGTCGAGAACTTCTTCGCCCACCGCGACGAGTTGCTGCGCGCGGCGAAGGGCGACGAGCGGAGCGAACTCGCGTGGCTGCTCCGCCGCTTCGAGCGCCTGAGACTGCCCCGAGCGGACGTGGCCGCGCTCTACGACTCTCTGCGGCTGGCAGTCCTCTGGAAGCTAGGCAACTCCGCGGCGACGCGCACGCGCATGCGCCACCGCGTGCGGCGGATTTTCTACCACGACGCTCCCCTGCTCGCGCGCCGCGACGTTTCGCTCGCGCGCGAGTTGGCCGACTCGCCGCCGCTCCCGGTCGAAAAGCTCTCGCGCGCCGAAGGGCAGAAACTCTTAGACATGGGGCGCGAGACGATGGCCGTGCGCTACCGAGAGCTGCACGGCTTCACCTACGGCGACCCGCGCACCGTCCGACGCGCCGACGCCGGGCGCGGCGTCGAGATTTTTTTGTGGGGCGTGCCGATGCGCCGACGCCTGCCGACGCTCGCCTACCACGCCGTCCTCATCTTCAAGAACGGCGTGCCCTGCGGCTACGCCGAGGCGTTGACGCTCTTCGAGCGCGTCGAGGCCGGACTCAACCTCTTCTACACCTTCCGCGAGGGCGAGTCGGCCTGGGTTTACGCGCGCGTCCTGCGCCTCTTCAAACAGATGCTCGGCGCGCGCGTCTTCTCGATTGACCCCTACCAGCTAGGCTCTCTCAACGAGGAGGGCATCGCCTCGGGCGCGTTCTGGTTCTACCGCAAGCTCGGCTTCCGCCCCGTCGTGCCGCGCCTCGCGCGCCTCACCGCGCGCGAAGAACACAAGGTAGCGACGCGCACGGGCTATCGCACCACAGCGCGCACGCTCCGAGAGCTTGCCTCCGGCCACGTGCTCTACGAAGCGCCGGACTCGCAGCCTGGCGCGTGGGACGCTTTCCACATACGCAACCTCGTCGCGGCGGTCGCGCGCCGCACGGCGAGACTCTACGGCGGAGACCCGGAACGTGCGCGCCGCGCCTGCGTCGAGAAAGTCTCGGACGCGCTCGGCATCAGCGCCGCGCGTTGGAACGACGACGAGCGTCGCGCGCTCGAAAACTTCTCGCTGCTGCTCGCACTCGTCCCAAACCTTTCGCGCTGGACTGAAGAGGAGAAGAGCGCTGTCGTCCGAATCATCCGCGCGAAGGCGGGCGCGGACGAGCTTGCGTACCTGCGCCTGCTACAGAAGCATCAACGCCTGCGCCGCGAGATCATCAGGATAGGGGCAGCAGGAAGCAGGAGCAGGAGGCGGGGCAGACGGCAGGGGCAGGAAGCAGAAGCAGGAAGCAGTAGCTCATAGGCTTCGCGTTGCTGGCGCTGATGCTTCTGTTCAGTCGCTCAGCTCAGAAGTTTTTTTCACTGCCTCCTGCCCTTGTCGTCTGCCTCCTGCCCCTGCCGTCTGCCTTACCCCGGCACGACCAGCTTCGACGGCGGGAGCATCGCGGGCATGCCGCGGTGCTGCCAGCAGCGGAAGGGGCCGCGCACGCGCCTCTGGCAGGGCGTCCCCTTCTTCGTGCGCGCGCCACAGATATAGACGACCTCGGCGGGGTCTGTCGGTCGCTCGTTCGCCGTCCCGTCGGGGCCGTAGGCGGGTTCTGGTTTCGGCGACGTGCCCTCGCGTCTCCCTCTATCGTCTGCACGCTGTTGCACGCCGCCCGCGGGCGGCGGCACTGTGTTCAGCGTCCCGCGCTCGACGGAGAGCGGCGGCGCACTCGGCCTTCCCGCACGTCCGAGCAGGAAGCCCGTGCCGGAGAGTGCGGCGGCGAGCGCAAGCGGGGTTAGAACTCGCTTGCGTCGGAAGCGGCGGTCGCACGAAGGGCAGAAGCGGCGGCTCGTCCACGCACGCCAGCGCGCTCGCGCGACGCGCTCGCCGCACTCGCAGCAGAAACTCGGCCTGTACATCGAGGCAGCCCCTTCCCGGTGAGGACGCGCGCGGGTAGTGCGTCGTTCCGGAGATAAAAAAGGAAAGCGAGTCAGCGAACTGTGTGAGCCGGGTGGGGGTTCACACCTTTAAAGAGACGGCAGGCATTATACGCCCGCCCGCCTGCGTTAAGAAAGACTCCGGTCGCCGCTTGAGCCTACGGCGGCTGACAATCCGTTGTGTTTCACGCGCAAACGCCCGTTGCACGCGTGGCACGGGCGTGCTATAGTGCTTGCCGCCCTCGAAGGTTCGGAGTCGTCGTCCCGGCTCACTTGGCCGGGGGCGTTGTGCCGTTGCGGCTCAGGTCTTATTCTCAGGCCGCGCCGCATGCGTGCGAGACCTTCGGCGCGAAGGGCGTCCGGTGGCGAGTGATGCGCCTGAAACTTTACTGCAACCGCTACGGGCACTTTAAGGACGCGCTCGTCTGCTCGGTGAGCTGCGCCTACCGGACGCGCTGCGACGACTTCGCGCTCTTCTACGACGAGCACCGCGAGGGCGTGGACGCGCTCGTCGCGGACTACTACGCCGCGCGCCGCGAGCAGGAGGGACGACGGAAGTCCGTCGCGGCTTCGCCCGCGGGCACGGCGCATGTCGCGCCGGTCGCGCGGCCCGAAGAGTTGCGCAAACTGATTCGTCTGGAGGTTCTAAGAGAGATGGCCGAGGCCCTTTACATCTGGGTTGACAAGGAAGACCGCGCCGAGCTTTTGGAGACCGGCGAGGTGCTGCGCCGCGCCGAGCGCGGGCAGAAGGCGAAACACATCTACCGCGTCTCGCAGGAGATGGAGCTGCGCTACCAACTCGTGCCGCGCAAGCGCATCGAGAAGGCCAAGCGCACGGCGGCGGTCGAGGCCGAGCGCGCCGACGCCCGCCGCACGCGCCGCACGAATGCGCGCCCGCCCGCGCCCGTGCCGTTCCCCACGCCCGTCGCCTCGGCGGAAGCGGCGTCGGAAGCGCCCGCCCCTCGCCGCGCGCGCGCACGCGCCGGCAGGTAGTGGCAACTCGCGGCGCGCCGAACGCACCCAAACAGTCCGACTAAGTAAGCGGGGCCGGCGAGGCGCGGCTTGAAGGTCGCGCCTTCTCTTTTCCGCCACGCGCGCGGCGATTCTGAAGGGGCTTGCCGGCTCTCCGCGGCGGCGCTTGCGCAAACGCGGAGCGCCCCGGCATACTACCGCACGGTGTGTTTTCGAGCGATGATCCTTTCGAGCAATTTCCCGGACAACTTACGAAAAATCGTCTGCGCGGTCGCCGCGTCCCTCTGCCTCTTCTCGGCGTCGGCGGCGCGCGCACAGCAGGGGCAGGAAGAGCCGGTCGAGACGGTTAACACGAACCTCGTCATCCTCAACGTCGGCGTCGCCGACCGCAAGGGCGGGGCCGTCACAGACCTTTCGCGCGGCGACTTCAACGTCTATGAGGACGGCGTCAAGCAATCAATCCTCAACTTCGAGCCGGCGGCGTCGCCCTTCAGCCTCGTGCTGCTCCTCGACATGTCCGGCTCGACGCTCAACTTCCGAAACTCGCTCCAGTTGTCAGCCCTCCGCTTCATAGACGCGCTCGGCCCCGAAGACCGCGTCGAGGTCGTCTCCTTCAACGACCGCGTGCAGACGCTCCAGCGCTTCACCACAGACCGCAAGAAGATCGCCTTCGCCATCACCGACCTCGCGAAGGGCAAGGGCCAAACCTACCTCTACAAGGCGCTCGACTACTCGCTCCAGCAACTCGCCAAAGAGGGCAAGCGGCGCAAGGCCATCGTCGTCCTGACCGACGGCCTCGACACGGAGATGAGCAACCTCGACCGCGGGTCGGCCTCGCAGGCCGCGACCAACGAAGAGGCCGTCGCCGCGGTCAAGCCCGAAGGGGCCGCGGCCCTGCGCTCCGTGCTCGACGCGGCAGACCGCCAGGGCGTGACCATCTACCCGCTCGCGCTCCCCTCAGCAGACCCTAAAAATTTGCTCCCGCTCACGCCGCAGCAGGCGGCCATCTACACCGCCGCGCGCGCGCGCATGCAGACGCTCGCCGACCGCACCGGCGGGCGACTCCACGAAATCCGCCGCCTCGAAGACATGGGCCGACTTTACGCCGAGGTGGCCGCCGACATGCGCACGCTCTACAGCATCGCCTATCAGTCCTCGAACGCCCGCGCGCACGACGGCAAGTGGCGCGCGATCAACATCGAGGTCACGCGCGCCGACACCATCGCGCGCTCGCGCCCCGGCTACTATGCGCGCTGATCCGGCGAGAACAGAAGCGTCTGACTGTGAATCAAATGCCGTGTGACGTGAGCACCCTCCGAGTCTGTGCGCCCGCTTGACACTACCGGCAGCCGCCCGTATATTTTTTGCATACTTCACCAACAGCTTCGCACCCGTAGCTCAGTTGGATAGAGCGTCTGACTACGAATCAGAAGGTCGCAAGTTCGAGTCTTGCCGGGTGCATCAGTTAGTAAAAGAGTGGCCGTCGTCGAGCGCGGCCATTTTTCATTTCATCCTGCCTACCCTGTCCGTCCATGCTTGAATTCGATTGGGGTGAAAGACCGTGAACGCCGAGGAGAAGAGGCTACAGGAGTCGCGCGAGCGCACGGCGCACTGGAAGCGTTGGGGGCCGTACCTCGCCGAGCGCGCGTGGGGGACGGTGCGCGAGGACTATTCGGCGGACGGCGAGGCGTGGGACTACCTGCCGCACGAACACGCGCGCTCGCGTGCCTACCGCTGGAACGAGGACGGCATCGCGGGCTTCTGCGACCGACACCAGGAGATTTGCTTCGCGGTCGCAATGTGGAACGGGCGCGACCCCATCCTGAAGGAGCGACTGTTCGGACTCACGGGCAAGGAGGGCAACCACGGCGAGGACGTGAAGGAGTATTACTTCTACCTCGACTCCACTCCGACCCACTCCTACATGAAGTTCCTCTACAAGTACCCGCACGCAGAGTTCCCTTACGTGCGGCTCGTCGAGGAGAACCGTCGGCGCGGCAAGCTCGACCCGGAGTTCGAGTTGCTTGACACCGGCGTCTTCGACGACGACCGCTACTTCGACGTGTTCGTCGAGTACGCGAAGGCCGACGTGGAGGACATACTCGTCCTCATCCGCCTAGCCAACCGCGGCCCGGAAGAGTTCACGATCCACCTGCTGCCGCACCTCTGGTTCCGAAACACATGGACTTGGGACGGAAAGACCGCGCGCCCGCAACTGCGCCGCGGCGAGGGGCTGAAGGCGAAGGGCGGCGGTAAGAACTCTTCGCCCGCGAGCGCGGCGGTCGTCGAAGCCGTGCACGACACTTACGGCGACCGCTATCTCTACTGCGAAGGCGAGCCGGAGCTTCTCTTCACGGAGAACGACACGAACACGCAGAGGCTCTACGGCACGCCGAACGGCGCGCACGTGAAGGACGGCATAGGCGACTACGTCGTCGGCGGAGTGCGCGAGGCCGTCAATCCGGAAGGGCGCGGAACGAAAGCGGCGGCGCGTTATGTTCTGACAATCCCGCCGGGCGGCGAGCGTGTCGTGCGGCTGCGCTTCACGGAGGAGCCGCCTTCGAGCGTTGACGAAGCCTTCGGCGGGGACTTCGAGCGCACGTTCGAGGCGCGGCGGCGCGAGGCCGACGAGTTCTACGCGTCGGTCATCCCCGCGCACCTGAGCGAAGACGCGAGGGGCGTCATGCGGCAGGCGTTCGCCGGCCTCCTCTGGTCGAAGCAGTTCTACCACTACGTCGTCAAGCAGTGGCTCGACGGCGACCCGGCCTTGCCGCCTCCGCCGCCCGAACGGAAGCACGGTCGCAACAGCGATTGGAAACACCTCTACAACGCGGACGTGCTCTCGATGCCCGACAAGTGGGAGTACCCGTGGTTCGCCGCCTGGGACTTGGCGTTTCATTGTGTGCCGCTCGCGCTCGTGGATTCGGAGTTCGCCAAGGAGCAACTGATACTGTTGCTGCGCGAGTGGTACATGCACCCGAGCGGCCAACTCCCGGCCTACGAGTGGAACTTCTCGGACGTGAACCCGCCGGTGCACGCGTGGGCGGCGCTTCGCGTTTACAGGATCGAGAAGAAGCGGCGCGACGGCGCGGGCGACCGCGCGTTTCTGGAGCGCGTCTTCCATAAGCTGATGCTGAACTTTACCTGGTGGGTCAATCGCAAGGACGCCGAGGGCAACAACATCTTCGAGGGCGGCTTCCTCGGCCTCGACAACATCGGCGTCTTCGACCGGAGCAAGCCGCTCCCCACGGGCGGCACGCTCGAACAGTCCGACGGCACGAGCTGGATGGCGATGTACACCTTGAACCTCCTAGCCATCGCGATGGAGTTGGCGCGCGAAGACCCGACCTACGAGGACGTGGCCTCGAAGTTCTGGGAGCACTTCATCTACATCGCCGACGCGATGAACAACGTCGGCCCCGACAACTATTCGCTGTGGGACGACCGCGAAGGCTTCTACTACGACGTGCTGCACATGCAGGACGGCACGCACTTCCCCATCCGCGTGCGCTCGATGGTCGGACTCATCCCGCTCTTCGCCGTCGAGACGCTCGACGCGGAGGTCGTTGACCGCCTGCCCGGATTCAAGAAGCGCATGCAGTGGTTCATCGAGAACCGGCCAGACCTGACTGACAACGTCGCCTGCATGAAGACGCCCGGCATGCAGGAGCGGCGGCTCCTCGCCGTCACCGAGCAGGAACGCCTGCGCCGCGTCCTGCGCGTGATGCTCGACGAGCGGGAGTTCCTCTCGCCCTACGGCGTGCGCGCCCTCTCGCGCCGCCACCTCGCCGACCCGTTCGTGCTGAAGGTTGACGGCGAGGAGCACCGCGTTGACTACGAGCCGGCGGAGTCAACGACCGGACTCTTCGGCGGAAACTCCAACTGGCGCGGCCCCGTCTGGTTCCCCGCCAACTACCTCCTCATCGAGTCGCTTCAGAAGTTTCACTACTACTTCGGCGACGACTTCCGCGTCGAGTGCCCCACGGGGTCGGGCCGGATGCTGACGCTGTGGGAGGTCGCGGCGGAGCTGTCGCGCCGCCTGTCGCGCCTCTTCCTGCGCGACGAAGAGGGCCGCCGCCCCGTCTTCGGCGGCGCGCGCAAGTTTCAGGAAGACCCGCACTGGCGCGACCACCTGCTCTTCTACGAATACTTCCACGGCGACAACGGCGCTGGATTAGGCGCGTCGCACCAGACGGGCTGGACGGGCCTCGTCGCCAAGCTCCTTCAGCAGAGCGGGGAATGAAAAGCGGGTTTTAGGCGTTGCGTTCCGGGTGCTGGTAAAATCGGCGCGTCTAACCAACACCCGGAACCACCTAATATCTTTTGGAGGATTTATGAAAGCAATCGCAGTCACACCGGGGAAGCCGGACAGCGCGCACCTCGTCGAGATGCGAACGCCTGAAGTCTCCGACGTGCCGAACGGGCGCGGCGTGCTCGTGAGAGTCCTGAGAGTCGGCGTTGACGGGACAGACAAGGAGATCAACGCCGCCGAGTACGGCCAGGCCCCGCCGGGCTTCGACTTCCTCGTCACCGGGCACGAGAGCTTCGGCCAAGTCGAAGCGGTCGGCTCGGAAGTCACGCACGTAAAGCCGGGCGACTACGTCGTCGCCACCGTCCGACGCCCCGGCCACAGCATCTACGACCTGATCGGCACGAGCGACATGACGACCGACTCGACCTACTACGAGCGCGGCATCAACCTGCTCCACGGCTACCTCGCCGAATATTACGTGGACGACGCCGAGTTCATCGTCAAAATCCCGCAGGGCTTGAAGGAGGTCGGCGTCCTGCTCGAACCGATGACGGTGGTGCAGAAAGGCATCACGCAGGCTTACGAGATTCAGCGGCGGCTCCGCGTGTGGAAGCCGAAGCGCGCGGCGGTGATGGGCGCGGGCACTATCGGGCTGCTCGCCACGCTCGTCCTTACCTTGCGCGGACTCGAAGTTATAACCTTCGGGAAGACGCCGAAGCCCTACCTCAACTCAGATTTGATCGAGGCGCTCGGCGCGACCTACGTGACGAGCGACGAGCTGCCCGTGGCCGAGTCGCCGAAACGTTACGAGGGCGGCTTCGACCTCATCTTCGAGGCGACGGGCTACTCGCCCATCGTCTTCGACTCGATGCAGGCGCTCGCCAAGAACGGCGTCCTCGTCCTTTCGAGCGTGACGGGCGGCGACCGACGCGTGGAAGTGCCCGCCGACAAGATCAACCTCGGATTCGTCCTCGGCAACAAAGTCATGGTCGGGACTGTGAACGCCAACCGCGAATACTTCGAGGCGGGCGTGCGGGACATGTCGCAGGCCGAGCTGGAATACCCCGGCTGGCTCTCCCGCCTGTTGACTCACCCGGTCAGAGGACTTGAGAACTACCGGGAGCTGCTCGACAAGCTCACGAACGCGAAAGACGCGATCAAGGTCTATTGCCAGGTGGCGGAGTGAAATTAAGGCAAAAGGCAAAAGTAAAAAGGCTAAAAGAGGGGAAGGCAGTCATCACGTCTCTCGACATCGGCGGTTGGTGAGAGCAGCACCGCTCTGCGTCTTCTCTTTTGCCTTTTGCCTTTTTACTTTTGCCTTCCCTGCGGGCTTGCAGATTCGGGCGGGAAGCGGTAGAAATTTAGTAAACCGACGAGCAGGGACAACAGCCGTGGAGTTTTACGCAGCCCTCGTACTCGCCTTGACGCTGGCCGCCGCCGCGGGCGTGCTCTACTTCTACTCGATGTTCCTCGAAGCCCGCGGGCGGCAGATGAAAAAACACATCACGGAGCTTGAGCGCGCCAACGCCGAGACGCTCGAAGAGCTGCGGCAGACGAAGGCGCTTCTTGAGCGCGAGCTTGAGCGCAGCCGCGAACTCTGGCCCGACGTGCTCGACGAGACCGGCGACCTCTCGCGCAACTGACGCCCGGACGCCGTCAGCGCCGCTCGCCACCGACGCGTGTGGCCTGCTCGGCGTACCTCTCGCCTATTCGACTTTCCCCTCCAACTTAATCTCGCGCGGCGCGCCCGCCTCGCCCGTGATCTCGACGGGCGCGCGGAAGACGAGCGTCTTGATGCGGCACGTGCCGGTGTTGTCCTCGCGGCAGTAGTAGAGCGTGAGCTGCACGCGCAGGGCCGCCGCGCCCGGCGCGAGCGCGCGCAGGGGCAGGCTGAGCGGCAGGTGCAAATCCTTCGCCGTCTTGACGAGTGCCCGCGCGTCGGCAGCAACGCCGCCGAGCACAAGGTGTTCAGCGCCGCCCTCGACGGAGACTTTGTAGCGCTGCGGCGCAGACGGGTTGAGGTGATAACCGGCGGGCAGCGCGACGGCGATGACGAGCGTCGCGTCGCTGGCGGCGGCGACGCGTTGCGGCGCGGCCTTGAACTCTTCGGCGTTCGGCCCTGCGGATTCCGACTCGCCCGACGCGTCGGCGCTCGCGGTCGCGGGCGTTGCGGGCGGTTGGAGGCCGTGGATGACGAGCGTCGCGGTCTGCTTCGTCGCGAGGTCAACGACGCGGACGGCGTGGTTGTTCGTGTCGGCGACGTAGAGACGCCCGCGCGCGACCGAGAGGCCGCCCGGCTCGTAAAAGGAGGCTCCTGCGCCGTCCGCCTGGCCGGGCTTGCCCGTCCCGGCGAACGTCTTGACGGTGCGCGAGCGCGGGTCGAGCACTTTGATCTTGTGGTTGTAGGTGTCGGCGATGAAGAGGCGTCCGTCGCGGAGCGCGAGGCCGAGCGGGTGCTGGAGGCGCACGTCGTCGCCCTCTCCGTCGCGGTCGCCGAAGTCGAAGAGGTCGCCGCCCGCGAGCGTCCGAACCTCGTCGGCGGGTGACGAGAGCGACGCCGTTTTCATCTCGACCTCATTCGACTTCAACTCGCCGCGCTCCGCGCCGCCGAGCGAGACGGCGCGCACCGTGTTCGACTCAGCGTCGGCGACGTAGAGCGTCTTGCCGTCGGTCGCCAGGCCCGAAGGCTGCGCGAACCCGGCCTCGTCGCGCGCTCCGTCGGCGCGCGCCTCGCGCCCCGTGCCCGCGAAGACGGAGAGCTGCCGCGTGTCGAGGTCGAGCCTCCAAATCTGATGCGGCCCGGCCATCGCGATGTAGAGCGCGCGCCCGGCGCAAGCCAAGTCCCACGGCGAGTTGATGGGCGTCGTGCGTGCGGGGCCGCCGTTGACCGAGAGGTCGCGCAACTGCTCGCCCGTGCCCGCGATTGTCTGCACGGCGCGCGCCTTCAGGTCAACGCGTCGGACGAGGTGGTTCTCGGTGTCGGCGACGTAGAGCGTGTCGCCGTCGAGCGCCATGCCCTGCGGTCGGTAGAAGCTCGCCTGCTCGAACGCGCCGTCCTTCGTGCCGCGCTCGCCGGAGCCGATTGTCTCGACGAGTGTGCCGTCGAGCCGCGTGACGACGACGCGGTTGTGATTCGAGTCGGCGACGAAGAGGCGGTCGCTCTTTTCGTCCGCCAGAATTTTTCCGGGGAACGCGAGCGGCAGGTCGCCGACCTTCGCGCGCTCCAACGCGAGCTTCAAAGGCTGCTCGTCGAGCGTGCCGCGCTTGCGCGCGTCCTCGACCAGCTCGCCGATAGCCTTGTCGAGCACTTCGTAATGGCCTTCGCCCGCGGCCTCCCCGACGACGTAGCCGTCCGTGTCAATCAGCGCGAGCGTCGGCCACGCGCTGACGGCGTAGGCGTGCCAGATGCGGAAGTCGGCGTCGTTGACGACGGGGTGCTCGATCCCGTAGCGGAGGACGATGCGGCGTATGTTCTCCGTCTCCTTCTCGTTCTCGAACTTGGCGGAGTGGACGCCGATGACGACGAGTTGCTTCAAGTATTTCTCTTCGAGCCGCTTGAGGTCCGGGATGACGTGCATGCAGTTGACGCAGCCGTAAGTCCAGAAGTCGAGGAGCACGACCTTGCCGCGCAAGCCCGCAATCGAGAGCGGCCTGTCCGTGTTCAGCCAGCCGCGCCCGCCCTCCAGCTCCGGCGCGCGCACGCGCCCCCGCAGCCGCGCCTGAGACACGTCGTCACCGCCTTTCCCTTGATCGTCCTGCGCACGAGCGCCTGAAGCCGACAGCAGCAAACAACCCGACAGGGCGACGAACCGCAATGCGTAAAGCGTCTTTCTCAACATTCACTCAAAATCCTTTTCGCTCAAACCGATTGGCAACTGAAGCTCTTCGATCTTGTGGATGATGCGCAGCGCGTTCGGGTGCGGCTGGTGCTGCGCGGACTCCTCGCGGTAGTACAGCACTGCGCCGCGCTCCTTCTTCAGTCGCTCAAGCTCCGCGTCCGCCTCTTCCAACGTCTTCAACCGCCCGTCCAGATAGACATCGCCGCCCTGCGTCACCTTCACCTTCAAGACCCTCGTGTTCGCGTCCACGAGCGCTGGCCGCCGCGCGGCGCACGCGCCGCAGAGCGGGAGCACGACGGCGAGTGCCATGATAAGGCTCGCACGCTTCATAGACTATCCGCCACTAACCCTTATGCCCGGCGGACGCTTTTTTATTCCGCGCCCGCGACCTCCTTCTCGCCCGCGCCGAGGAGCTGGTCTAATCTTTCGACCGCCCGGCGCAGGTGCGGGATGGTGATCGAGCCGCCGACCACGAGCGCCACGTTGAAGGCGTCCAGGAACTCCTCGCGCGTCACCCCGACCGAGACGCACTGCTTGACGTGGTACGTGATGCAGTCGTCGCAGCGCAGCACGGTCGAGGCGGCGAGGCCCATCAACTCCTTCGTCTTCTTGTCGAGCGCGCCATCTTCGTATGCCTGCGTGTCGAGCGCGAAGAAGCGCTTGATGCCGAGGTGGCCCGTCCCCAGCAGGCGCTCGTTCATCTCCGCGCGGTAGCGGTCGAATTCGTCCATCGCCAATCTCCTTCACTTTTGAGAGATGCTCCGCGCTGTGACGACGCCCGCGCGGAATTTACGTGCCGCACGCCCTTCCGGTTTGCCGACAGTTTAGCAGAGCCGCCGGAGCGGAAGGCAAAAGGCAAGAGGCAAACGGCAAAAATCAAAAGTAAAAGACGATTCGCGCGCGGCTCATCCTCAACTTTGCCTTTCGCCTTTTGCAGTTTGCCTTGTGCCTTTCCCGAAGGGGCTTGCCTTCCACTTCCGCGCGTGCTAGAAACCAGACGCCCCTCACGCGGACTCCCCCGTCAGAAGATGAGCGAGCACGAAGACACAGAGGCGGGCGCGCCGCCGTCGCAAGCTTCGCCGCACACGCCGGACGAGACGCGCGAGCTTTTGCTGATGCGCGCGGGCGCGCACGCCTTCGCCGTCTGCGCCGACGAGACGGACGGCGAGGCGCAGCAGTGCTCAAAGCCCACGCCGCTGCCGCACGCCCCGCGCGCCGTCCTGGGCGTCGTCTGCGTGCGCGGGCGCATGCGCACCGTTCTCGACCCGCTCGCGCTCGTCAACGCCCAGGTCGAACCAGACGCCCCGCGCGACGAAGAGACGCGGCGCGGCGAAGAGACGCAGCGCCTGTTCGTCACGCTGCGCGGCGACGAACAGCTCGCGCTCGCCGTCGAGCGCGTCGAGGGAATCGTCCGAGTCCCCGCCGAGGCACTCGCGCCGCCCCTTCAGCCCGCGCGCCCCCTGCGCGCCACGCTCGAACACGAAGGCACGCGCGTCCACGTCCTCGACCCCTCCCAACTCTTCGACGCCGCCATGCAGGGCACGGAGCGGAGAAGGCCGAGAACCGTAAACCGTGAACCGTAAACCGTGACAAGTAGTTTACGCCTTCTCGCATGCCGCCTTTCACTTGTCGCCGCTTTTTCTCGTCACGGTTTACGGTTCACGGTTTACGGTTTACCATTCACCCATGAACGACCAGTCTTTCGCCACGCTGGAGTACGAGGGCCTGCGCGCGCTCGTGCGCCGCTACGCGCAGACGCCGATGGGGCGCGGGCGCGCGGACGCGCTCGCGCCGCTCGACTCCGTCGCCGTGGTGCGGCGCGCGCTCCGCGCCGTCTCGGAGTGCGCGGAGCTGCGCGCGCGCGGCGTCCGCTGGTCGTTTAGTGAGTTGGCCGACCCCGCAGAAGCGCTCGCGCGTCTGGCGATAGAGGGCACGATCCTTGAGCCGCTGGTGCTGCTCGAACTGGCGCGTCTGTGCGAGCAGGCGGCGGACGCGCGCGCGGCTGTTACCGCCGAGCGCGAACTCGCGCCCGTGTTGTGGGAGACGGTCGCGGAGTTGCCGCGCACGCTGCCCGGCCTCGCCGCCCGCGTCTTCTCGAAGATACTTCCGTCGGGCGAACTGGACGACCGCGCCAGCCCGGAGCTTGCCCGCATACGCGCCGACATCGTGCGCCTTCGCTCGACCATCACGCGCTCGCTCGAAACCTTGATGCGCCGCTCCGAGGAGGCGATTCAGGACAGTCTGGTCACGCTGCGCAACGAGCGCTTCGTCATCCCCGTCAGGAGCGACCACCGCGGGCGCGTCGCCGGAGTCGCGCACGGCTTCTCGTCTTCGGGCGCGACCGTCTTCGTCGAGCCTTTGGAGACCATCGAGTCGAACAACGAGCTACAGGCGCTCAGAGAGACGGAGGAGCGCGAGATCACGCGCATCCTCTTCACGCTGACGGAAGAACTGCGCGCGGAGTTGCCTTCAATCGGGCTGGCGGCGCGCGCCGTCGCCGAACTCGACTTCGTGAGCGCGAAGGCCGCGCTCGCCGCGCACCTCCGATGTGTTGAGCCGACGATTGACGAAGAGAACACGCTCGAACTCAGCGAGGCGCGACACCCTCTGCTCGAAGAGAATTTGCGCGAGCAAGGGTTGGAGGTCGTGCCCGTCAGTTTGCGCCTCGACTCCGGGCAGCCCGTGATGGTCATCTCCGGCGCGAACGCGGGCGGCAAGACCGTCGTGCTCAAAACCGCCGGGCTGCTCTCGCTCATGGCGCTCTCAGGTCTTCACGTCCCGGCGCGCGAGGCACGCGTTCCGCCCTACGCCTCCGTGCTCGCCGACATCGGCGACCGCCAGTCGCTCGCCGCGAACCTCTCGACCTTCACCTCGCACGTCGCCAACATCCGCCGCATGGTCGAGCTGTGCCGAAGCCCCGCGCTCGTCCTCTTGGATGAGGTCGGCACGGGCACAGACCCCGAAGAGGGATCGGCGCTCGGCGTCGCCGTCGTTGACCACTTCCGGCGAGCCTGCGGCGCACACGTCATCGCGACGACGCACTACAGCGGCCTGAAGATGTACGCGGCGAACGAGGAGGGCGTCCAGAACGCGAGCGTCGAGTTCGACGAGCGGACTTTAGAGCCGACCTACCGCCTGCTCGTCGGCGTCGCCGGCTCGTCCGCGGGCCTGGAGATCGCGCGCCGCTTCCGTCTGCCCGAAGAGATCATCACGTCTGCGCGCTCGCGCGTTGACGACCGGTCGCTCGCCGCCGCAGAGTACCTGCGCCGCATCCAGCGCGAGTCGGGGCAGGCCGAATCTTTGCGCCGCGCGCTCGAAGAGGAGCGCCGCGCCGTCGCCGACAAGTACGCCTCGCTCGAAACGGAAGCCGAGCGCCGCGAGCGCGAGCGCCAGACGGAGTTCGCGCGCCAGCTCGAACGCTCCGTCGCCGACTTCGAGAGGTCTGCGCGCGAACTCTACTCGAAGATCGAAGACCGCGCGCAGCGCGTTCGCGTCGAGCGCGAGGCCGAGCGCCGCGCCGCAGAACTCCGCCGCGAGGCGCAGAAAGTGCGCGCCGAGGCGCGCGCCTCTTCAGCACGCGGCGCGGGCGGCCAGACGGGCGGCGTCCGTGTCGTCCGCCACGCGCGCGAAGATGAGAGGGCGCAGACAGCGCCGCCCTCTTCAAACGCCGACACGGCAGCGCCGCGCGAGATCGCCGCCGGCGACGAGGTGCGACTCCGCACGCTCGGCATGACCGGCACGGTCGAGCGCATAAACCACGGCGAGGCCGAAGTGCGCGTCAAGAATTTACGCTTCCGCGAGAAGCTCTCGAACCTCGAACTCGTCACCCCCGCGCCGAAACAGAAAGGCGACGACACGCTCGCCGGTCGCCTGCGGCGCATGCAGCAGACGGGCACGGAGGTTAGACTCAAACAGTCGCGCGATGCGCCCGACGCCGAACTAAAACTCATCGGCAAGACCACGGACGAGGCGCGCGAAGAGTTGGACAAGTTTCTGGACGAGGCATACCTGCACGGCTACGCGCACGTCCGCATCATCCACGGCCACGGCACGGGCGCGCTGCGCCGCGCAGTCGCCGAGTTGTTGCAGCACCACCCGCACGTCGCCGGCTTCGACCTCGCCCCCGAAAACCAGGGCGGCGCGGGTGCGACCGTCGTCGAGTTGAAGCAATAAGCCGACCCTTCGGCCTCGACGCGCACGGCGGCGCTCGGACTGACGGGCGGCTCGACGCAGAGAAATTAAAACGCTTCTTCGCGCATATCATTTAGAGGTGTGCCGCGCGACTCTTTTAAGAACTGACAATCTGAGAGTGAAATTATAGAGCGATGCGCTACCCGCAAGTATTCATTGACGACCTGCGCCGACAGGCGGACATCGTCCGCGTCGTGTCGGACTACGTGACCCTGAAGAAGAAGGGCGCGAACTGGATGGCGTGCTGCCCTTTTCACCAGGAGAAGACGCCTTCGTTCTCGGTCAACCCGTCGAAGAATATTTTCTACTGCTTCGGCTGTTCTAGGGGCGGCTCAGTCTTTAACTTCGTGATGGAGATGGAGAGCGTGTCGTTCCCCGAAGCGGTGCGGATCGTGGCGGAGAAGGCGGGCGTGCCCCTGCCCGCTCTGGTTGACGACAAGCGCTTCGAGGCGCGGCGCAAGGAATCGGACGAGGTCGTACAGCTCAACGCCTGGGCGCTCGAATTCTGGGAGCGGCAGCTCGCCGAAGAGAACGCCGAAGCGCGCGCGGCGCGCGAGTACGCCGAGGGGCGAGGCATCCGCGAAGAAACGCGGCATGTCTTTCGTTTGGGCTACGCGCCGAACAGTTGGGACGCGCTTGGGCCGTACCTCAAAACTAAAGGAGCGAACACGGGGCAGATCGAGCGGAGCGGGCTAGTGGTGAAGAAGGAGGCGGGCGGCTACTACGACCGCTTTCGCGGGCGCTTGATCTTCCCTGTGATGGACGCGCAAGGAAGGCCCGTCGCCTTCGGCGCGCGGGCGATGCGTGCGGGCGACGAGCCGAAGTACCTGAACTCGCCGGAGACCGCCGCGTACACGAAGGGCCGACATCTGTTCGGACTCAGCGCCTCGCGCGACGAGATAAGGAAAAAGAAGTTCGCGATTCTTGTCGAGGGCTATCTCGATTTAATCATCCCTTTTCAGGCGGGCGTGCGTAACGTCGTGGCGAGTTTGGGGACGGCGCTGACGCAGGAGCAGGCGAGACTCCTGGGCAGGTTTGCGCGCAAAGTGGTCGTCAATTATGATGGTGACCGCGCCGGAATCAACGCGGCGAAGCGCGCCATAGAGGTTCTTCTGCCCGAAGACTTTGAAGTCAAAGTCCTCGTCCTGCCCGACGGCTCAGACCCCGACGAGTTCGTGCGCGCGCGCGGCGTCGAGGAGTACAACGAGAGGCGCGGGCGGGCCGTCCCGCACATGCAGTTCGTGTTGGAGCAGGCCGCCGTCGGTCGTTCTTTGCGCAACCCCGCGCAGAAGGCCGAGGCGGTCGAGGAGGTCTTGCCCTTCGTCCGGGCGGTGCGCAACCTCGTTCAGAGACGCGAGTATTTCGACATGGCGATGGACGCGCTGCGCGTCGAAGAGTCTGGACTCAGGCAGGAACTCTGGAAGACCGTGACCGCGCGCGCGAACGCTTCGGCGGCGACTGCCGACGACGTGAAGAAGAAGGTCGTGCGCGCTGAGACGGAAGCGCCGACCGTCGCCGAGCGGAGGCTCCTGGAACTCCTCGTGCACGACGCGGAGTTGCGCGAGGCTTTGCTTCCGCACTTGGAAGAGGGCGACTACGAAGAGCTGCCGACCGCCGCGGTCTTCCGCGCCTTGAAGGAGCTGCACGCGCGCGGATCGTCCGTTGATTTTTCGACGCTCGGCGAGATGACCGCCGACGACGCGGTGGCCGCCGACTTCGTGCCGCTCGTCCTGATGCACGAGCCGGAGCGCGCCGAGGGCGAGGCGACCGACCAATTCTTGGCCGAGGCAGAAAGCTGCCTGTTGACTCTGCGCCTGATGAGTTACGACAGGCGCATCAAGGAACTCGCCGCCGAGATCGCGGAGGCCGACCGCGCGGGCGACGAGGCCCGGCGCGACCGACTCGTCATGGAAGACTTCGATCTGAAACGTCGCCGCACGTCGCTCATGCCACGCACGGGCGGGGTGACGGTGGGCGGCCAGTCCTCATTCTCCTGAAGTGCCGAACGGCAGGACTCAAACGCGCGGCGCATTCTCTTATAAACGTTCCGAGGTAGAATTAAGAGATGAGCATGGAAGAGAAGGATCAGGAAGACGTGGTGCAGCGCCTCCTGGAACTGGGCGGCGACAAGAAGTTTCTCACCTTCGACGACCTCAACCGCGAGCTTCCCGACAACATCGTCTCGCCCGACGACATCGAGGACGTGCTCCAGAAGCTCGAAGGCTCGAACATCACCGTCGCCGACTCCGACGAGCGCCTCATTGAGCAGGCCGCCGCCGTGGTCGTCTCCGACGAGCTGGACGAGGCGCTCGACGAGGAACTTGAACTCGACCTCTCGGCGGGCGCGCTCGAAAAAACCAACGATCCCGTCCGCCTCTACCTGCGCGAGATGGGCATCGTGCCGCTCCTCACACGCGAGGGCGAGGTCTCCATCGCCAAGCGCATCGAGCGGGGCCAGATCAAGACGCAGAAGGCCATCTCGCGCTCGCCCATCGCGGTGCGCGAGCTGTGCAAGGTCGGCGACGAACTCGGCGCGGGCCGCCTCCAGATACGCGACTTCGTCAACTTCTCCGAGCAGGCTGAACTCACGGGCCAGGAGGACAAGGCCGACGAGTACCTGCGCTGGACGCTCGAAGGCGTCGAGAACATCCGCAAGATTTTTAAGACCGGCCTGAAGGAGTGGGAGAAGCTGCGCGCCGAGCAGAAGCTTCTGCGCGGCAAGAAGTCGAGGAAGCTTCTGCGCCTCAAGCGCAAGGTGGCGCGTATGCGCCTTGAGATCGCGCAGGAGATGAAGCTCCTGAACCTGACGGAGAGGGCGCGGCAGCGCCTGATTGACTCCATCCGCAAGGTCGCCAAGGAGATTCGCGTCGCCGAGAACGAGATCACGAGCTACACCGAGAAGCTGGGCCGCAAGCGCATCCGCCCCGACGAGGAGAAGGAATATAAGCGCCACATCAGCAACGCCAAGCGCCGCCTCGTGCAGATCGAGGCCGACCACAATGTCTCGCCCGTCGAGATCAAGCGGTCGTTACAGGCAATCGTCACCGGCGAGGCCGAGACCGCGCAGGCCAAGCGCGAATTGATCGAAGCGAACCTCCGGCTCGTGGTCTCCATCGCCAAGAAGTACACGAACCGCGGGCTTCAATTTTTGGACTTGATTCAGGAAGGCAACATCGGGCTGATGAAGGCCGTGGACAAGTTCGAGTGGCGGCGCGGTTATAAATTCTCGACGTATGCGACGTGGTGGATTCGTCAAGCAATCACGCGCGCCATCGCCGACCAGGCTCGGACGATCCGCATCCCGGTGCACATGATCGAGACCATCAACAAGCTCATCCGCACCTCACGTGCTTTAGTTCAAGAGCTGGGGCGCGAGCCGACGAGCGAGGAGATCGCGCGCAAGATGGACATTCCCGTCTCGAAGGTGCGCAAGGTTCTGAAGATCGCGCAGGAGCCGATCTCTCTGGAAACGCCCATCGGCGAGGAGGAGGACTCGCACCTCGGCGACTTCATCGAGGACAAGTCCATCCTCAACCCCGCGGACGCCGTCGTCGTCTCGAACCTGCGCGAGATTACGGACGAGGTTCTGGCGACCCTCACGCCGCGCGAGGAGAAGGTCATCAAGATGCGCTTCGGCCTGGGGCCCAATAGAAGCGAGCACACGCTCGAAGAGGTCGGCCAGCACTTCGCCGTCACGCGCGAGCGCATCCGGCAAATTGAAGCGAAGGCGCTCAGGAAACTGCGTCACCCCTCGCGCTCGCGCAAGCTCAAGGCGTTCTTAGAAAGCGTTCGTCAGTAGCTAAGCCCGCGTAAACTGCGGTACACTGTCGGCAAGTCTGAATCATCAAATTCAAGACTTGCCGCCTCGTTTTTTAGCTGAAGAATGTCTAAGAGAGTTATAGAAAGTTACCGGCGCAGGCTTGCGACCGAAGAGGGCTGGATATGGAAGCGCGGCGCGCGTCTGCGCGTGGCCCTGTGCTACCCGAACGTGTACGGCGTCGGGATGGCGAACCTCGGCTTCCAGTCGGTGTACGAGCTTTTCAACCGCATCCCCGACGTGTCGTGCGAGCGCGTCTTTTTGCCGGACGACGCCGAGGTGCGCGAGTACGAACGAGCGGGCACGCCTCTGCTGTCGCTCGAATCGCAGACGCCCGTGCGCGACTTCGACCTCGTCGCCTTCTCGATCTCCTTCGAGACGGACTTCCTCAACATGGCGCGCATGCTCCGGCTCGCGCGCGTGCCCGTCTGGGCGACAGACCGGACGCACCACGACCCACTCGTCTTGATGGGCGGCGCGGCCTCGTTCCTCAACCCCGAACCCATCGCGGAGTTCACGGATGTCGTTGCCGTCGGCGAAGGCGAGATTCTCGTTCCCCGACTCGTTGACCTCCTGTTCGAGAACTCGGACGAGGGTGGGACGAAGGAAGACTTACTCTTAAAGCTCGCGCGGACGGGACGCGGTTTCTACGTGCCGTCGCTCTACGATGTGACGTACAACGAGGACGGCACGATCAAAGCTTACACGCCGAAGGCCGAGGGCGTGCCAGCGAGCGTCGGCAGGATAGTCGCGGCGGAGAACCCGAAGGAAGGGAGTCTCAGGCGCGCGATGCGTCGCGGCGACCGCGAAATCGTGGAGAAGTTGAAGGAGCCTGAAGTCTTCGCGCCGTCGTCAATCATCTGGGCACCCGAAGCCGAGATGGGCGAGCGCTTCCTCGTGGAGATTTCGCGCGGGTGCTCGCAGGGGTGTCGCTTCTGCTGGGCGGGCTTCAACTACTGGCCGCCGCGCGTCGTCCCCGCGCGCGACATACTCGCCAAAGCAGCCGAGTGGCGCGCGCGCACCGACAAGATCGGCCTCGTCTCCACAGCCGTCTGCGACCACCCTGAAATCAGCGAAATCCTCGGCGGCCTGCGAGAGATGGGCTATCGTATTTCCGTCTCGTCGCTCAGGCTCGACCAGATTGAGGATGAGCTTTTGGACGCGCTCGTCGAGTCGGGCGACCAGCAGATCGCGGTCGCGCCGGAGACCGGAAGCGACCGCCTGCGCCGCGTCATCAACAAGAACCTGACGAACGACGAGATCGTCGGTATCTGCGGCGCGGTCTTCGACCGCGGCATGCTGACCGTCAAGCTCTACATGATGACAGGGCTGCCGACCGAGCGGGACGAAGACCTCGAAGCGATGGTCGAGCTGGTCACGCGCATCAAAGACCGCATGCTTGAAGCGGGGCGGAGGTTCGGGCGCGCGGGGAAGATCATCCCGGCCCTAAACGGCTTCGTGCCCAAGCCGAACACGCCGTTTCAGTGGGAGCCGATCTGCGAGGAGCGCGAGTTGAAGCGCCGCCTGAAGTGGCTCTCGAAGAACCTCTCGCGCATCCCGAACGTCGAGGTGAGAGTGATGTCGGCGCGTGTGGCGCACGAGCAGGCGCTCTTCTCTTCGGGCGACCGGAGAGTCGCGCGCGTCATCGAGGCGGCAACGCGACACCGCGGCGACCTCAACGCGGCGCTGCGCGAGACCGGCACCCGCCCAGAGTTCCACACGAGCCGCGCCCGCCCTTACGAAGAAATTTTGCCGTGGGAGATCGTGGACTCAGGCATGGGGCGTGAGTTTTTAGAGAAGGAGCACGCGCGGGCGCAAGTCGCGCGCTCGACCGCACCCTGCCCGTCCGTTGACACCTGCACGCGCTGCGGCGTCTGCCCGACGACGTGGCTCGCCGCCGCGCCCGCAGGGCTGGTGCAGTTGCAGAGCAAAAGAGTGGCGGCGGCGGCCTGAAGGCCAAATGATGAATGCGGAATGATGAGTGATGAATGAGAAGCAACTTCTGCCTTCTCATTCATCACTCATCATTCCGCATTCATCATTTCGGATTGATGAAGCCGCTGCTGCGGGCCGTGTGGTCGAACTTGTAGTCGTAGGCGAATCCGGGCAGTTGGACTTCTTGCGTCCATTGGACGTGTGCGGCGATGCGACCTTCCTCGTTCTGCACGTTGACCTGCATGTTCGCCGGGAGGTTGTAGTCTTTCGCCGCGGAACGCAACTGCGACGCAACCCACTCGTTGGTCTGCCCCGGCGGGTAGGCGGCCTTGTTCACCGTCTCCTGCATGTAGTCTTTAAAGAGGTAGGCGTTGTAGGCGATGGGCACGTAGTGGTAAGCGGAGTAGCCGCCGAGCACGATGACGAGGACGATGATGATGAAGTTGAGGCGCGAGCCGCCCCGCTCGCCGCGCTTGCTAGGCGCGCGATGCTCACGCTGTGCGACAGTCATGTCGGATTTCCCTTCGACCGGTAAAAGAGTGCGCTTCAACGAGCGCCCAGCGCCGCGCGGATTGACTCGCGGATGACGCGCGCCGGGACTTCCCTCCCGTCCACGACGCGCGCCCGACCGATGCGTTCCAAGAGAACCCAGCGGACGCTCCCGCCGACCGCCTTCTTGTCCGCGCGGAGCGCGCGGGCGACCATGCCGGCGTCGAGGTCGGAGGCCGCGGGCAAATGACCCGCGGCACGGACGGCCCCGCGCAAGGATTCTAGCTCCGAACCGTCCAGCAGTCCTAGTCTTTTTGAAATCTCGGCGGCGGCAATCATCCCGTGGCCGACCGCCTCGCCGTGTCGGAAGCGGCGGTAGCCGGTCAGCGATTCGAGCGCGTGCCCGACCGTGTGGCCGAAGTTCAGCACACGGCGCGAGCGCGCGTCCGCGCGGGAGATGTCCTCGCGCTCGTCGCCCGCGACGATCTTCGCCTTGAACGCGCACTGCTCGGCGATGAGTTCCGCAAGCTCTTCATCACGGCCTTCGCCTCGGCCTTCGTCGCGCCCTCCGCCGCGAACGTCGGCGCGGCTTCCGTCGCGCCCCGTGCCGATTCTACACGCGACTTTCCGCCGCGACTCCTCTTCGAGAAATTTTCGTGTCCGCTCGAACAGCCTGCGGTCGCCGACCGCGCCCTGCTTGATCGCCTCGCACCAGCCGGCTGTCAGCTCGCGCGCGGGCAGAGTCCGCAGGGTCTCGGTGTCAACGACGACGGCGCGCGGCTGGTGGAACGCGCCGACGAGGTTCTTGCCCGCGCGCGTGTTGACCCCGGTCTTGCCGCCGACCGACGAATCAATCTGCGCGAGCAGCGTCGTCGGCACCTGCACGAACGCGACGCCGCGCAGGTACAGCGCAGCCGCGAACCCCGCGAGGTCGCCCACCACCCCGCCGCCGAGCGCCGCGACGGCGTCCGCCCGCTCAAGCTCCGACTCGGACAGGAATCGCAGACAACGCTCCGCCGTCCGCAGGGTCTTGAAGCGCTCGCCGTCGCTCATCAGCCAGTGCGAGACGCTGAAGCCCGCGCCGCGCAAAGAGGCGATTGCGCGCGCGCCGTAGAGGTCGAACACGCGCGGGTTCGAGACGAGCGCAACGCGGCGCGCTTCCGCCGGGAGGTTCGCGCGCGCGACTGCGCCGAGACCCGACAGCACGCCCGGCCCGACATCAATCGGGTAGCTCCTGCCCCCTTCGAGACGCACGGGGACGCGCCGCATTCGTCCGTCATCCGTCATCACCGTCCTCAAACGCCGCCTTCAACACTTCGGTCAAGCGGCCTTCGGGAGACGCGCGCCGCGCAAGCCGCGCCAGTCCTCCGGCGGAGGGACGCACGTCCTTCGAGCCTCACTCTTTCGAGAAGTGCGTTAACGTCCGTTTGATTGTAGCATGTGCTGAATGCAGGTCGCGGGCGGGTCGGTGTGCTTCGTAGACTTCGGGGACAAAATAAGCGCGGGCGCGGCAAACTTGGGGAATGCCGCGCCCGCTCTAATGTGTGGTCACTGTCCTCACCCCAGCAACCACTGAGACGGAGGATTCACCAACCGTCTCTCTTGCCCCACAATTTATATCGCAACGTCTGTGCCATGCGAGTACAAACAAAACGGCATTAAAAACCTACGCCTTTACCGGCTTTTTCGCGGGCCGGTCGAAAAGCCTGTGAGTAAAATGTGGGGTGAAGTGTAAGTCTTACATCAGCCGCCGCGTAAAATTTTCTCGACGCGGCGCATCTCAGCCCGCGCCCAGGCTTCGACGGATGACGCCGGCGAGTCCCTCGGCCAGCCGCTCGATCTCGTCCTGCCGCTGCCCTTCGATCATGACGCGCGCCAGAGGCTCCGTGCCCGAATAACGAAGCAGCAGCCGCCCGCGCTCGCCGAGTTGCGCACGCACGTCGCGCGCGCGACTCTCGATCTCCTCTACCTCTTCAAAGGGCGGCTTCTCGCGCACGCGCACATTAGCGAGCACCTGCGGCAGGCGCGTGAACCCTTCAGTCAACTCGTGCAGCGCGCGTCCCGCCTCGCGCATCGCGCGTAGGAGGTTGACGGTCGTGATTAGCCCGTCGCCCGCGAGGCTCGTGCGCGGGAAGATGATGTGGCCCGACTGCTCGCCGCCCAGTGCCGTGCCCGTTCGCAGCAGCTCTTCGAGTACGTACTTGTCGCCCACGTCAGTGCGCAGCAGCTTGACGCCGAGCGAGCGCAGCGCAAGCTCAAGGCCGAGATTGCTCATCACGGTGGCGACGACGCAGTCGCCCGCGAGACGCCCGCGCTCATGCATGCGCTTCGCCAGCACCCACAGCGTCGCGTCGCCGTCCACGAGCTGGCCGCGCGCGTCCACGAAGAGCGAGCGGTCTGCGTCGCCGTCGTAAGCGACGCCGAGTTGCGCGCCCTCTTCGACGACGCGGCGCTGCAACTCCTCCATGTGGAGCGAGCCGCAGTCGCGGTTGATGTTGCGACCGTCGGGCGCATCGTTGATTGAAGTGGCGCGCGCGCCGAGGCGCGCGAGCAGCGCGGGCGCGAGTTCTGACGCCGCGCCGTTGGCGCAGTCTACGACGATGCGCAACCCTTCGAGGCTGAGGCCCGCGGCGACATCTTCGGCGAGGTAGTTAAGGTATTGCGCCCTCAACTCAGAGGAGCGACTCGCGCTCTCTTCAGTGACGCCCTCGTCACCTTCGGCAACGCTCTCGCCGGCCTCTTGCGGCTCTGCAATCACACCCGGCGACGCGCCGCTTTCCCTCTCGGCGTAGATGTCCGCCTCGATGAGCCGCTCGGTCGCGTCGTCGAGCTTGCGGCCCGTGGGGGCGAAGATTTTGATGCCGTTGTCCTGGAAGGGATTGTGCGAGGCGCTGACGACGACGCCCGCGTCCGCGGGGAGCGTGCGCGCGAGGTAGGCCACGCCCGGCGTCGTGATGACGCCCGCCGACTCCACGCGAGCGCCGGTCTCGCGAGCGCCTTCGAGCAGCGCGCGCTCGATCCAAGCTCCCGACTCGCGTGTGTCGCGCCCCGCGACGACGCGCGGCGCGCGCCCCAATTTTTCCGCCAGGCGCGCGGCGAGCGAGCGCCCCGCCGTCCGCACCGTCGCGGCGTCGAGCGGGAACCGCCCCGCCTCGCCGCGCATCCCGTCCGTGCCGAAAAGTTTCTTCATCGGGGCAATCATAAGAGTTCAAAGTTCAAGGTTCAAAGTTAAAAGTTAAAAGTTAAGAACACGGCTTTCGACTTTTAACTTTAAACTTGGAACTTGGAACTGACTTTTACTTATTGATGGTGAACTCGGACGGACTCGCGGAGACGAGTTCGACGCGGCCCGCGGCTGCGGGCGGGAGTGCGAGGCGCGGCGAGATGGAGCCGTCGCCCGCCATCTCGACGACGAGTCGCACGTCTTCGGGGCGCAAAGCTTCGACGATTGAGCGCGGGCCGCGGAGCGTGACCGAGGCGGCGGTCGCGGGGCTTACCGGCCCGCCAGCGGCGGAGCGCACGGGGACGTTTGTGAAGCGGCGCTGCGACTGCTCCTCGACGATCTCGACGCGCACCGAGACGGTCGGGTCGAGCGGCGTGACCTTGTGGTCGGGGATGTCTATGGCGGCCTGCGGCATCGTGAGGCTCTCGCGCTGGCCCGCGAGCGAGATGGTCTCGGTGTACGCCTTTTCAATCGCCTCGACGTGGCTTTCGGGGCCGCGCAGGCGCACCTGCGGGGGCGTGACCTGGACGCCGAGCCGCTCGAAGCCTTCGGGCGGCTCGCCATCGAAGCGCGCCTCGGCGGGGACGGCGCGCACGACGACGGGTTCGAGGTGGAGCGTGACGCTGCGCGGCGTGACCTCGACGACGCGGACGCCTTCGGGCAAGTCCATCTTGACGTTGTCGGAGAGTCGGGCCACGCGGTCGCCCGGCCTGAGGTTGGTCACGTCGGCGCGGGCGACGAGGCTGCGCGCGTTCAACTCGGCGAGCTTCCCCTGGCTGCCTTCGAGCGTCACGTCCACCTCCTCGACGGGGTCGTTGCCGATGTCCACGTTTTCGGGGAGGATGAACTCCAACTGCACCGCGCGCAGGCGCATCGTCGCCGGCGCGCGCTGCGTCGTCACCGCGTACCAGAGGCCGAGCGTGATGAGGAGCGCCATGATCTTCAGCGTCCAGTCCTCGAACAGCAGCGCGCGCACCCACCGCCCGCCCGCGCCCTGGGCGTCGCCGCCGCCTCTGGTTTTTGTGAACCGGAAAGCCATCAGTTAGAGATTAGAGGCTAGAGGTTAGTAGTCGTGTTTGAACTGACATCTAATCTCTGGCCGCCGACATCCGCTTTCAAGGTCTCGGTTTCCGCTTCCGCTTTCTTCTCCCTTTCGTCGGACGCGCGCGCGCGCGGTTCGAGCGCGTCGAGGATGGCGGCGCGCAGGCGCGTGCCGTCGAGGCCGCGGCGTATCTGCCCGGCCTGCACGAAGGAGATGAGGCCGGTCTCCTCCGAGACGACGACGGCGACGGCGTCCGTGTCCTCGGTGATGCCGATGGCGGCGCGGTGGCGCGTGCCGAGGTCTTTCGAGAGCAGAGGGTTCAGGGTCAGGGGCAGGAAGCAGGCGGCGGCGGCGGCGCGGTGGCCGCGGATGACGACCGCGCCGTCGTGCAGGGGCGTCGCCGGGTTGAAGATCGTGACCAGCAGGTCGTAAGAAAGCTCGGCGTCCATCTTGACGCCGCCCTCGATGACGTTGCGGAGGTTGACGCCGCGCTCGACGACGATGAGCGCGCCGGTCTTCGTCGAGGCGAGCGTCGTCGCCGCCAGAACAATCTCGTCATAGACGCCCTCGCCGAACTGCCCGCGGTGGCGCAAGAGGAACGGCATGCGGAAGCGGTTGCCGAAGGAGATGAGCGCCTGCCGGATTTCGTTCTGGAAGAGGACGATGATGGCGACGCCGACGTAGAGCGGCGCGGGCCGAAGGATGAATTCCAGGGTCGCCAGCTCGTAGCGCGCCGCCGTCCAGTAGAGCAGGGCGAGTCCGCCTATCCCGGCGGCCATCGGGGCGGCGCGCGTGCCGCGGATGAGCCTCAGCAGCGCGTAAACCAGCAGGAAGACCAGCGCGATGTCCACGAGGTTCCGCGGCTCGCGCAGGCTTTCGAGGTACTGGTTTGGCGACTGAAGCAACACGATAGATTTTTGATTTTAGATTTTAGATTTTTGATTTGCGATTTGCGCGCGCGGGCGAAGGTCGGGTTGTGTCGCAACTTGGAACTCAAAGTCGAACTCCAAATCAAAAATCGCAAATCGGAAATCAAAAATTCTGTCTAGCCGATGTGCTGGGGTATCGGCTCGTCCGGCCCCGGCTCGCTCTCGCGCGCCGTCTCCAGAAAAATCATGTCCACCATCGGCTCGGCGCGCTTGATGTCGCGCTCGATCTGGCGGACTGACTTCTCGATCTCGTCGGTCTCCAACTCGTCGCGGAAGTTGACGTGCGCGTTTATCAGAATCTGCTTCGGCGCGAGGTGCATCGTCAGCAGCTCGACCACCTCGACGACGTTCGGGTGTTCGAGTATGGCGCGGCGTATGGCCTCGCGCACCTTCTCGGTCGCGGCCTCGCCGAGCAGAAGCCCGCGCGACGAGCGCGCGAGCGCGAACGCGACGACGGCGAGCACGCCGCCGATTGCGATGGACGCGAGGCCGTCCCAGTACGCGCCCCCCTGCGGCCCAACCCCGTGCTCGGTCAGGTACAGCCCGGCGGCGGCGATCAGGATGCCGACCAGAGCCGCCGAGTCTTCAAAGAGCACGGTCTTCGCGGTCGGGTCTTTCGACTCGCGCAGGTACTCGCCGAACGTCATGCCATCGCGGCGCGCCTCCCTCAACTCCTGGTAGATCGCCACGGAGATCGAAGCGCTTTCGAGGAGGAACGAGGCGGCGAGTACGCCGTATGCCCAACCCAACCTCTCCGGCGTGTGCGGATGGTAGAGCTTGACGACGCCCTCGTAGACGGCGTAGGTCGCGCCGACGCCGAAGATGAAGATGGCCGCGATGAACGACCAGAAGAAGCGCTCCTTGCCGTAGCCGAAGGGGTGCTTCTCCGAAGCGGGGCGGCGGTAGAACCTCAAGCCCAGCAGGAGGAAAATCTGGTTCGTCGTGTCGGCCAGGGAGTGCAGCGCCTCGGCCATCATCCCTGAAGAGCCGGTGATGCCGGCGGCGACGAACTTGAGTACAGCTATCAGCGCGTTGCAGAACAGCGCGCCGACCACCGCCAGCATACGCGACCTCCGCCCTTGTGTGCTTGCACGCCTCCGCGCCGATTATGCTGCAAAAACGGGCGCAAATCAACGCCGACACCTGAGACCTGGCGGGCGAGAGGCCGTGGCGCAGGAGTTTTCGAGCGTGCGAAGCGAAGTCTGCGGCGGCCCGTGGTGAACGAAGCTCAGGCTTTGACTTTGACGCGGGCACGGACGCGACCGCGGAGGAGGAGGCCGACGAGTTCGCCGGCTTGGTTGACGACGGCGAGTGCGCCCGCGCCGTTCTCATTCATCAGGCGTTCGGCGCGGGCGAGCGGCGTCTGCGGGGCGACGAAGAGGTCGGGCGAGACGGGGCGCATCACGTCGCGGACGTGTGTGGTGTGCCAAAGCTCGCGCGGTAGTTCTTTGAGGTCGCGGAGCGTGAGTATGCCGTGGAGGCGGCGCGCACGGGCGACGGCGACGGCCTCCTGTCGGTGGAGCGGGAGCACGTTATCTATGAAGTTGCCGACCGTCGTGTCCGGCTCGACCGAGACGGGCGCGGTCATCGCGTCGCCCGCGGTTCTCAAAGTCCTGCGGCGGCGGACGACCGAGCGCGCCGCGTCGAAGAGGAAGAAGCCGACGAGCGCGAGCCACAGTCCCATGAACGGGTCGCCCACACGGAGGTAAAAGTAGCCGCCGAAGACGACGAGCGCGCCGCCGATGAGTTGGCCGCCGAGGCTGGCGACGCGGGTGGCGTCTTCGAGGTGGCCGGTCTTCTTCCAGAGGAAGGCGCGCAGCACGCGCCCGCCGTCGAGCGGGTAGCCGGGCAGGAGGTTCGACGCGGCGATGGTGAAGTTCCAGAAGCCGACGATGGAGAGCGCGGCGGCCAGCGCGCGCAGGCCCGCGACCTTGGAGACGTAGAAGCCGGCGAGCGCGGCGACGCCGATCAAAAAACTCGCGCTCGGCCCCGCGATGGCGATGCGGAACTCGGCGCGCGGGCTGTCAGGCTCGCGGCGAAGGCGCGTGAGTCCGCCGAAAGGGTGGAGCACGATCTCGTCGCTCTCGATGCCTTCGGCCCGCGCGAGGAGCGCGTGCGAAAGCTCGTGGCCGAAGATGGAGAGGAAGAGGGCGAAGGTCGTCGCGATGCCGGCGACCCATGACGCCGCGTCGCCGAGGCGCACGAACTGCGTCATCGTCGTGCCCTCGCGGAAGCTGAAGGCGATGACCCACGCCGAGAGCGCGAAGACGACGAACCAGCGGTAGTCAATGCGCACCGGAATGCCGGAGACGCGCGCCACCTGAATCTGTCTGCGAAACAGCCCAAGAAAATTCATAAGCAGTAGGCAGACGGCAGGAGCAGGAGGCAGGCAGAAAATGCTCTTGCCTTTTTGCTGCCTCCTGCTCCTGCCGTCTGCCTCCCATCGTTTTTCATGCCTCGAACGCGCTCTCGTCGAGCAGGGGCGACCGTTCGTTGCGTGCGACGCGGCGCAGCAGCAGCGGCTCGTCGAAGAGTTGGGAGAGGCCGCGCACGATGGCGTAGCGCGGCTCGTCGGGCATCTGCGTGGGGAGCTTGGTCTCGCGCTGGAGGAACTCGGCCAGGCCGTCGAGGAGCGCGCCGCCGCCGGTCAGGATGAGGCCGCGGTCGTAGATGTCGGAGGCGACTTCGGGCTGAAGCTCGCCGAGCGCGCGGTTGACGACGCGCGAGAGGCGCTTGACCACCCCCTCGACGGCAATGCAGACCTCCTCGCTCGTCACCTCGACGGCGCGCGGCGTGCCCGTCTGCACGTCGCGCCCCTTGACGTTCATCGAGCGCGCGGGGTTCACAGGCTCGATTGCCGAGCCGAGTTCCTTCTTCAGAGCCTCGGCGGTCGGCGCGCCGATGATGAGGCCGTGGTGGCGTCGCAGTCGGTCAACGACGGCGTCGTCAATGTCGAGGCTGCCCACGCGCTCGGCCTGCGCGTAAACGATCATGCCGCGCGCGACGACGGCGACGTTGGTCGTGCCGCCGCCGATGTCCACGACTGCCGAAGCCTTCTTGTCTTCGACCGAGACGCCCGCGCCGATGGCCGCGGCCAGCCCCTCCTCGACCATGTAAACGCGACCGATGTGCGCCTGCTCGGCTGCCGAGAGCAAAGCGCGCTGCTCGACCTGCGTGATGCCGGAGAGCACGCTCACGACGGCGCGGCGGCTGAAGTGGGAGATGCCGCTGCGCGCCTGGCGGACAAAGTGTTCGAGCATGCGGCGCGTGCGCTCGAAGTCGGCGACGACGCCGTCAACGAGCGGGGCGACCAGAGTCACGTCGCGCGACTCTCGGCCCAGCATGTCGCGCGCCTCGCGCCCGACGGCGACCGTCTCGCCGGAGACCTTGTTGACGGCGACCACCGCCGGCTCGTCCACGACGACGCCGCGGCCCCGGACGGCGATGATGACCGAGGTCGAGCCGATGTCAATCGCCATCGAGTCCGAGACCAGGTCGCGCAGGCCCTCGAAGGACATCAGCGAGCGCGTCTTCCGCATGAATGTGTTTGACATAAATAAGGACGTGAATGGTTTGCCTTTTTATCCGGCCAGCGATTTACCATCAAAGTCGCGCGACGCTCAACCGCCATTCACCATTTACCGTGCACCATTTACTTTTGGTTAACGTCTCCGCGCCTTCAGTGAGTGGCGAAGGGGGCCGCCGTGCCCCCCGCGCTGTCGGCGCTCGCGGGCGTCTGCCGCCACTCGACCTCGAAGATGGGGACGGGCTGGACGCGGTTCTTAACCATGATGGGCGGGCGCGGGTGGAACTTGCACTCGGACTTTTCGGCGGCCCGCGCCGTCGAGTCGCTCAGGAGGATTTGGCCCGCCAGCGCGTTCTGCTCCAGCCGCGCGGCGAGGTTGATCGTGTCGCCGATGGCCGTGTATTCAGACCGCCGCTCCGAGCCGATGTAGCCCACGGTCGCCACGCCCGTGTGCAGGCCGATGCCGATGGCGATCTCGCTCAGGCCCTCCGCCCTCAATTTCCCGTTGATGACCTCGATCTGGCGCTGCATGTCCACGGCGGCGGCGACGGCGTTGCACGGGTCTTCGGGCGTGGCGGTCGGCGCGCCGAAGAGCGCCATCAGCCCGTCGCCGATGTACTTGTCGAGCGTGCCGCCGTGCGCGAAGATGATGTCGGACATGGCCGTGAAGTAGTTGTTCAGAAGCTGCACGACGCGTTCGGGCGGCGCGTGCTCGGAGAGGCGCGTGAAGCCGCGTATGTCGGCGAAGAGAACCGTCAAGGTCTGGTTGACGCCGCCGAGCTTGAAGGAGTCGGGATTCTCCAGAATCTGCTGCACGACGTATTCGGGGAGGAAGCGGCTGTAGTTGGCGCGCGCCACCTCCTCGCGCGCGAGCCGCGCGTGCGAGCGCGCGTTCTCCACGGCGACGGCGGTCTGCGCGGCGACGGCGCTCACCAGTTCGAGGTCGTCGCGCGTGAACGAGGTGAAGGGGTCGAGGCGGTCTGCGTAGAGAGCGCCGTGGACGCGCGTGTCGGCGATGAGCGGCGCGCAGATGGTCGAATGCACCCCTTGGGCGACGATGGAGTGGACGCCCGCGAACTCCGAGTCGGAGGCGGCGTCCTGCGACAGAAGCGCCTGCCGCTCGCGCATCACCTTGCGCGTGATGGTGCGACCGATGGACTGCTTGCGCGCGTGCGAGGCGCGCTCCTCGTCGCGCACGCGCATCGCCACGACCACGAGGTTGTCCTCGCCGCCCGCGTCCTGCGTGGTGTCGTCGCGCAGAAGGGCGACGACGCGGTCTGCCGGGGTCGCGCTGAAGATGACTTCGCAGGCCTTGTCGAAGATCGGGTCGAGGTCGAAGACCGAGCCGAGCGTCTTCGACATCTCGTAGAGCAGTGCGAGTATCTTGGCCTTGCGCCGCAGGTCTTCCAGCTCCGCGCTCGGCGCGGGCGTGGCCGCGGTCGGCGCAGCGCGCGAGGCGAGAGCGGCGCGGATCACGTCGTTGGCGGAGACGAGCAGTTGCGTGTGGCCGAGCGGCTTGTCGTCGAAGCGCGCCTCCGGCTCGCTTTTCTTGCGCTCGTCTGAGAGGTCGAAGCGGAGTTGGCTCGTGCCGATCTGTACCTGGTCGCCGTCGCGCAAGGGGTGCTCGCGCCGCTGCTCGCCGTTGACGAAGACGTGGTTGGCGGAGAGCTTGCCGTCAACCGAGCCATCCATGATGAGGTAAGAGCCGTTCTGGAACTTGACGTGCGCGTGGTAGCGCGAGGCGCGCGGGTCGTTCAGGACGACGCGGTTGTCGGGCGCGCGCCCGATGGTGCACAAGCCCTGCGGGGAGAGCGGCAGTTGCCAGACGCGCCCGCCGGCGTCTGTGATGTGCAGAAGGGCCATACTCGGAATCCTTGCGGTGCCGTTTTGAATCTCCGCCGCGAAATTCTACATGCAAAGACGAGCGGGTGACAACGGCGAGGAGAAAGAGGTCGGAGGTCGGAGGTCAGTAAAAGCCTATCCTGATAACGGCCTGCGAAGGAAACAGGCGGCACGGCGGCGCGCAAAAAACTGACCTCCGACCTCCGACCTCCGACCTCTGTTTTAGGGCTTCCCTTTCGGAAAAATGTAATGTACGGTTCGTGGCGCGAGGCGCGCAGCCTTCGCGCCACAAACTTTTCAAAGGAAGAAACCGCATGCTCCAGAAAACTCTCCGCGCCGCCTTTTTGTGCGCGCTCGCCGCCGCTTCCGCCGCGGGCGCGGGCGCACAGTCGCCCGCCCCGCCGCAAAACGCGAACCCGGCGGCGACGCCTGACGCTCCCGCGCGCAGCACCGCGACGGGCGTGGGCGCGTCGGGGAGTCTCTTCGGCTTCGACGAGATGCGGCAGCAGTTGCGCGAGCAGCGCGAGCAGATAGACGAGCTGCGCGCCGCGATCAAAGAGCAGTCGCGCCTCATCGGCGAACTGCGCGCGCGCGTCGAGCACGCCGAGCAACAGACGGCGCGAGGGCCGGCGGCGGTCGTCCGCGAGGCTGACTACGAGCGCGGCGCGGGCGAGGCGGAAGGCGCGTCGCGCGCGCCGGACGGCGCTGGCGTGGCGGCGGGGGCCGCGCAGAGCACGGAGATGGAACGGCGCGTCGCGCGCGTCGAGGAGCAGTCGAAGAAGACGGGCGAGGCGGTCGCCCGTCAACTCGGCTCGCTCACGTTCGGCGGCGACCTGCGACTGCGCTACGAGTCGTTCTACGGCCAGCAGAACGCGCTCGCTTCGAGCGACAACCCCAACGCGCTCGGCAACCCTCTCTCGACGCGGCAGCGCCTGCGGCTGCGCGCGCGCTTGGGCGTGCGGGGGAAGATCACGGATGAGTTCGAGTGGGGCCTGCGCCTCGCCACAGGCTCTTTCGCCGACATGATCTCGACGAACCAGACGCTCACAGACTTCTTCACGCGCAAGCCCTTCGCGCTCGACCAGGCTTACATCACCTACAAGCCGAAGGCGCTCCCAGGCTTCCAGGTTCAGGCAGGGAAGTTCGAGACGCCCTGGACGCGCACGGAGCTGACCTGGGACAACGACATCTCGACCGAGGGCTTGAGCGAGAGCTACGCGCGCGCGTTCAAAAATTCGGCGCTCAAAAGCTTCGCGCTCGTGGCGTGGCAACTCCCCATGCTTGAGCGCAACTCCGCCTTCGTGCTCGGCTCGGACGGCCACGTTGACCTGAGCGCTTCCGCACGCGCGGGGCGCGACCTCGCGCTCTACGGCGCGCAGGCGCGCACGGAGTTCGCGCCGTCGAAGAACGTCTCGCTCAAGCTCTCGGCCTCAGACCTCTACTTTTCGGGGACGCAGCTCATCACGCCCGCACAGTTCTTCGGCGCGAACATACAGTTTCCCATCACCGTTACCATCCCCGCCTCCGGCACTAGTCCTGCGCGCACCATCACCACGCAGGTCTCCGTCCCGCGCGACCTGCTCGTCGCCGGCAACGCCAACCTCGGCCTGTCTCTGGCGAGCACGAACGCGACGAACCGCGACGGCCATCTCTCCTCCGGCTATAACCTCGTTGACCTCATCGCGCGCGCAGACCTCACGCACAGCCAGCGCTGGCCCGTCATGCTGCTCTTCGACTTCGTTGACAACACGCAGACGCACGCGGTCGTCGCGGCGGGGCCGACGGGCGCGGACTTGGCTCTGCCGAACCACGAGGGCCGGGGCTTCTGGGCAGAGTTCCAGGTCGGCAAGGACGTGCTGCGCCTGCCCGTGGACAAGATCACGCGCGGCGACGTGATGCTCGGCTACACCTTTATGCGCATCGGGAAGGACGCCGTCCTCTCGCCCTTCAACGGCAGCGACCTCGGCCAGTCAACGGACGCGCGCGTGCACCGCTTCATCCTCGGCTACGCCTTAGACCCGCGCGTCCAGCTCACGCTCACGGGCTTCTTCACGCAGCGGCCCAACGGGCTGAACGGGCCGTTCGCGCTGACGCCGCCCGGCTCGCTCAACCGCACGCTCACGCGTTTGCAACTCGACACCATCCTGCGCTTTTAAGAAGCGGACGCGGGGCGAAGGCGCGTAACGCAAATTTAATTCGGCGGTAACTCTTTGCTAGCCCGGCGCGGCTACACTCCGCCGCAAATGCCCGCCTGAACGTTCCTCTCACTGTGGCTGCGCGAGAAGGGGCCGCGGACTTGACCGAAGTCCGCGGCCCCTTCGTTTGTCCGTGCGCGCGACTCACGCGCGCGCCGTCTCTTACGTCTCTTAAAACGCGCGCCTCACCACTGCTGCCTCGTCGCCGTGCTGTGCCGCGTGATGTTTCTGCCGTTGTCGTGCATGTGCGCGTAGGCCGACTGCACGGCCACCCGTCCCGGCCCGAAGAGTCGCAGCCACAGATAACGCTCGCCCCACGAGCGCCAGGAGCGCGTCGTCCCGTTCGGGTGCTCGAAGTGGAGCTGCATCTGCACGGACGGGTCTTTGAACAGGAGCGCCGTCGGCTTCACCAGAATCGTCTGCCCCTGCGTGAGGTGGCGCGTGAAGACGTTGCCCGCGGCGTGCAGCAGCAGAAGGCCCGGCGACTGCGGGGCGTAGAAGCGATCCATGAACGCGCCCAGGGGGTAGTGCGTCTCGGTCTCGTCGCCGCTGCGCGTGGTGAACCAGACGTTGGTGGAGAACCAGTCGTAGGTGATGTTCAGGGTCGCCACCATGAAGATGTGCTCGCGCACGTCAACGCCCTGGCCGGGCTGGAGCGGGAGCGCGATGACCTCGCCCGCCGCGTCCATCGAGAAGGCGATGTGGCCGGGGCCGACGGCCTGCGTCATGATAAGCGGAAGGCCCGCGAACAGGCGCTTCCAAGCGCCTTTCAGGGACATCGCCGCGATGTTCACCTGCGGCTCTTTCCAGAGCAGGACGTGGTGTGAGAAATAGACGCCGTCGGCGGGCGAGAGGTTGAAGTCGGCGACGGGGACGTAAGTGCCTTCGATCTGGCAATGGGAGTTGCCGAACTGTAACTTCGCCATGTCGCGCCTGCCCGGCAGTTCCGTCCAGCCGGAGTTCGACACGACCTGCTCCACGTCAATGGTCGCGCCGCAGGCGGGGCAGTTCAACTGCGTGCCGTCCGAGGCGAGGCCGCACCAAGGGCACGTATGCGTGCGCGTCGGTTGGTTCGGGGCTGTGCCGCCGAAAGTCATGACAGAAGCCTCCTCAGTCTGTGTGGTGGTGGACGTACATGGACTGGATGCCGACTCTACCGGGGCCGGTCATGCGCGCGAGGTTCATGCCCGTCCCGCCGAAGAAGCCGGTCGTCAGCTTCTGCGTCTCGACGTTCATCGTCACGGAGGCGTCCTTGTAGAGGAACGCGCCCGGCTCGATCATGATGCTCTCGCCCGGCTGCAAGACCCGCTCGAAAACGTCGCCGTAGCCGTGAAGCAAAAGGAGTCCGGGCTGTGCGCCCGTGACGAAGCGATCCATGAACATGCCCTGGCCGCCGAAGAGGATGTTGCGCAGGCCCTTAATGCGGACGTAAGAATAAGAGATGTGGTGCGAGGCGAGGAGGAAGGCGTGCTCGCGCACGTCCAGCTCCATGCCTGGGTGCAGCGGCATGACGACCAGCTCGCCCGTCGCGTCGCGCGAGAAGGCGATGCGGCCCGGCCCGTAGGCGAGGCTGATGATGAAGGGCATGCCGGCGAGCGCGCGCTTGATGCCGCCCTGCAAAGGCATCACGCCCATCGGCGTGCGGTCGTCCTTCCAGAGCATGACGTGGTGCTCGAAGAAGACGGAGTCGCCCTGCGCGAGGTTCAGTTCGGCGACGGGGACGATCTCGCCCTCGACCTGGCAGGTGCTCGCGCCGAAGTGAATCTCCGTCATGTCCTTGATGCGCGGGGCCTCGCGCCAGCCCGACTCGCTCACCAAGTTCTTGATGTCGAGCGGAGCGCCGCACGCGCGGCACGAGAGCGCCGTCTTCTCGTTCATGGCCTGACACCACTCGCAGCGGAGACGTTCGAGCGGGTCAGCCGCCGAGACTTGCGCGGCGCGCGGCTGCTCGACGCGCGGCGTCGCGGGCGGCGCGGGCGGCGCGGCTGGCATGATGGGCGCGACGGGCGCGGCATGTGCTGCCGGCGGGTTGTACTGCTGTTCGACGGAAGGCGTCGGCGCGTCTTGGATGAGCCGCGTGCCGTCGAGACCGCAGAAAGCCTTCGTGTCGTCGAAGGTTCGGTTACACGTGGGACAGTGCTTCATTCACTCCTCCGAATCGTCTCAGTGTTCTCGCCCCGGCCAAGTTCGAGCGCAGACGCCCGCAAGCTACTCGCGCCCGTTCAGCGGGTAGGCGAGCAGGCGTTCATCCTTCGCGGTGTAGAGCAGGCCCGACACCTCGTCGCTGATGAAGCGCGCGTCCGGGTCGCCGAGGCGCAACGAGCGCGCCGCCTCGCCCGTGTTGACGTTGACGCCGACGAGTCCGCGCCCGCCGCCTCTTAACTCCGTGTAGAAATACATCCACTGCCCCTGCAAGGCCGCGAGACGGCGGCGACGCAGGAGGAAGCGCGAGAGCCGATCCAATTGGCTCGCGGGGTCGAGCCGGTCGAGCAGTCGGTCTTCCGTATCAACCGAGGGGCGCGGCCCGCTCGGCAGCGGCGGGCGGGGCGCGCTCGCAATCCGCGGCGCGGAAGCCAGGCGTGCGCGGGAGAGGATGCCGAAGGTGGAGAACTGTTGGCGCGCGTAATCGCGTGCGTAATCGCGCGCGCGGTTTTCGGCGAGCGTGGTCAGACCGGGAAGCGTCGCGTGCGCCGCGAGGCCCGACCAGCGAAGGCTGTTGAGCGTGCCGAGCAGTTGCGCGCCGCGGAAGACGGTCGAGGCCGTGCCGCCGTAGCGGAAGTAGAGCGAGGCGGCGCGCGCCGCGACCGCCGCGACCGTGCGCAGGACGCCGCGACCGGGCGGGTCGTGTCGCTCGCGCCAGAGTTCGCGCCCGCCCCTCGCGTCGAAGGCGGCCAGCTCGTTCGTCCCGCCGACGACAACCGCGCCGCCCTCGTTTAGAAGTACGAAGGCGGCGCGCGCGACGTGGTGCGAGACCTTCAGGCGACGCTTGCCCGTCGCGGCGTCGAGGAAGATAAGGTCGTCGCGGTCTGCGACGACGACGGTCGAAGGATCGGGCAGCGCGATGTTCGTGACGCCCTTGTCAGCACCCTTGTAGCGCCAGAGAACTTTGCCGCTCGACGCCTCGACGGCGCTGACGCCGAAGGGGCCACGCGCTACCGGCTCGCCGTCCGAGAGGCGCGTGAACTCGCCGCCCGTCCTGACGTAGAGCACGCCGCCCGCGAGCACCATCTCCGGCGTCACGCCCAAGTCTTTCGACTCCCAGACGGTGTCGCCGTCCTCGCGCGAGACGGCGCGCACGTGGCCGCGGCCCGAAATGTAGATGTTGCGCTCGTCGGCCAGAGGGTCTGCGTCCGTGAGCGCGAGTCCGTCCTCGTTGACGTGGAACTTCTCGCGCCTTCGCTCCTTGCCGGTCTGCGCGTCGAGCGAGGTAACGCCCTCGTAGAAGAGGTAGAGCCGCCCGTCGAGGAAGGCGGGCGGGCGGTAGTTGTCGAGCGTGTAAGCGACTTCGTCGCCCTCGCCCTCGCCCCCGCCGAGCGCGGGCATCATCTCGACTTCGCTCTCCAGCTCGCGGTGCCAAAGCTCGCGCCCCTCGCCGAGGTCGAAGACGTGAACGACGGGCTTCTTCTTGAAGCCGTCGCGCGCGCCGCCGTGCGCGCCGTGCACGAGGACGACGGCGAGCAGGCGCACTTCGGGGTCGAAGGCCGTCTGCATCAGGGAGCCGCGCACCTTGTCGCTGCGCCAGAGCGCGTCGCCGGTGAGCAGGTCTGCGGCTTCGAGCCGCGTCTTGTCGCCACGCTCTTGGGTTAAGAGCAGAACGTCCGTGCCGGGGACGTGCGCAACGTCGGTCTCGTCGAGGCGCGCATTTTTAAGACGCCAGAGCACGTCACCCGTCTCGCCGTCAACGCCGTAGAGCGACTTCTCCGTGCCGACGACGACGACGCCCACTTCGGTCGCCTGGTAGAAGCGGACGCGCCCGTCAAACTTTGCAGACCACTGTTGGGATGACGCGCGCCGCGCGCCGCCGCAGAGGAGCAGGGCGGCGGCCAGCAAAAGCAGGACGCGCTTTCGTGCCGTCCGGCGGAAGTGTTCGTGTGTCGAGAGAGGCACGCCGTCGAGACTACCTTATCGCGCGACCGCCCCGCAAATTCTCTCGCGGTCGGCAGCGCGGCGAACGCATCGGCGCGCTTGGATTGGCCGCGCGCCGCCTGACGTGAAGGGGCGGGCGGCCAATCCAAGCACCTTCCCATCTGCAATTAAATCTGCAAGGAATTTATTGTTGACAATTGCCGCCGTCGCACATAGCATGCTGGCCTCTGCTACGTCCTGAAGGGTCAGACAGACAGAACAACTATGGAAGAAGACAGCCGCCCCGGCACCGCCGAGGAGGGGCCGCGCTGCATGTGGTGTGGCACGTTGCTCCGCGACGAGGAGGCGCGCCGAGCGCGTCGGCCCGTCTGCGACAAGTGCGTCCGCCTACTCATGAGCGCCGGGGTCTCGGACGAGGAGATATTCGGCACGCGGCCCGACGACCCCGGCGACCCTTACCCGTAGCCGCTGACATTTGCTACCATCAACACGCCGCATCATTCGACAGCGCCGACGAACTCTCACCGTCGGCCTTGTCTATTTTCGTCCGGCCTCTGTAGAGCGCCTCGCGGACGGATTGGTGGTGATCATGCGGCAGTTAAGGGCATACGGCATCTACAAGCTTCCGGGCGTCAGCCGCCCCGTCTTCGCCCTGCCCGCGGGCGGCGGCTACTTCCTGTACGACTCGCCGCGCGGCCAGGTCCTCCCGCCCAGGTTCGAGGTCAGCCCGGACGGGCGCGTCACGAACTGGCACGGCGACGAACTAGAACTGACCGTCGAACAACTCGAAGACACAGGCGAGACGCGCGGCCCGCGCGAATGAAGGAGCGTGCGCGGACTCGTAACACGATTAAGCACTGCCGTCACGGGGAACGGCTTTACAAGCGTAGGCTTTCCCGACTAATATCATTCGGCCTTGAACGCCTGTCATATGTCGGGCATGAAAGTCTGCTCTGCGCGGAGCAGTAAACCTAAACCTCGCGCCAGGTCAGAGCCGTTCTCTTCCCGGTTGACTCGCGCCCCCCCGTAGAATCACTTTGAAGAATCAGATGATGAGTAAACGACTGCTCTCGTGCGCGCTCGCCGCGGTGTTGTTAGCCGGAGTGTGTTCACAAGCTTCGGCAGTAGCCACTTCCGCCCGGCCCTTTACCCCCGCCGCGCCGACGATGCAAGACGACGCGAGCACCTACAAGTTTACTGACGGCGGCATTCAATTCAGCGTCCCCGCCGGTTGGGAAGTTAAGCCCGACGGCGACGGGGCCGTTAAGGTTTTCCCTAAGACGGGCGGCAACGTACAGATCGCTTTCGTCGCCCTGCCGATTGCCACGGACTTAAATCCGGAGGAGAAGGCCGGCCTCGTCGAAAAGCTATCAGCGAAGTCCGGGGTCACCGATCTGAAGCTGGGCGAGTACAAGGGTAACGAGACGATGGGCGGTATGAAATTGGCCGTCCGCCCTTACGAAGGGAAAAACAACGGGCACGACGTGGAGGGGATGTTTTTCCTCCTGAGCGCCGAGAAGCTCGTCTTCATCGCACTGGTCGCTGACAAATCGCGGAGCGAGGCTTTGAGTAAAGACGCGGAGGCGGTAATAAACAGCGTCAAGAAGATCGAGTAGGCGAAAGGAAGTGCTGCCCTCTGACTGAATGACTGCGGGGTGTTGACGGGGCGGCGCGTGCGGGTCGTGCCCGAACGGTTTAAGCTGAACAGAGGAGGAACGAGAATGCGAACACAGAGAAGGAATCTTGCTTTCAGCCTTGGGCTGCTGCTCGTCGCTGCCCTCGCCTGTAAATTCAACGCCTCGACGGCCAACATCAGCAGCCTGAAAATCGGCAAGGATAAGGACATCAGTCAGGAGGCCAGCAGCTTCGGCCCGAACGACACGATCTACGCCGTCGCCGAGATTTCCAACGCCTCGGAAAAGCTCAAGGCCAAGGGGCGACTGGTCTTCGACGACGTTCCCGGCCAACAGAGCGGGCCGATACCGGGCCTTGAGAAGACGCTCGACCTGCCCGGCAGCGCCACGGCGAATTTCACATTCTCACCGCCGGCTTCGGGCTGGCCGCCGGGCAAGTATAAGCTGGAAGTCCTGATGCTGAACGAAGACGGCGAGCAGAAGGATCAGAAGGCGGCCAGCTTTACGGTCTCCTGAGCGCGGCCCGACGGCGAGCGCGTGAGAAGAGGGGCGGCGAAGTGCCAGGCTTCGCCGCCCCTCTCTACTAACACTCGCCACTTCAAGGGGCAGGCTTCGAGGGCCGGC
>QHXN01000143.1 GCA_003222975.1 Acidobacteriota bacterium
TTCCGCCGAGTCCGCCGGAGAGACCGCGGCGTCCACGCGTGAAGGACGCGGCGGCGATTCCTCGCACGAAGGGTTCAACATCTTCAGGCAGCCGTGGTTCTTCGTCGCCTGCCTGCTGCTCGTCGCGTCGGCAGTTCTCCTCGTGCTCTCACACCCCGACGCCGCCTTCGTCTGCGCGGCGCTCGGCGTCTCGGCCTGGTTCTGGAACGTGCGCGGCAATCTTAAACGGAAGCACAACCTGAAAAAGCTGGGCGGGAGAAACTGGGGGCAGCGTGGCGATGAAGAAGATTAGCCGGGTCGTGCGAACCCGCCTGCCCGTCAGAGCATGTCCGCGAACGACAACTGCGGATCGTCTTGGGCTTCCTCTTCGTGACGTTGCGCGCGTCGCGAGATTCCGTCGAGTGCCTTGAAGACGGCCTTGACGTTGAAGCGTATGAGGCGCGGCGTGAGGCGCACTGAAGGGATGCGCCCCTCGCGCGCGAGGCGGCGCACGGTTGACTCGCTCACCTGCAAGACGGCAGCGAGCTGGCGCGCGGTCAGGAACTCCTCGCGCCCGTCTTCTTTCGGGGAGTGAGCGTCCTTCACGAACGTCCCCCAATTTACGCGCCGCTCACCTGGCGGCGGGCTTGAGAGTCAGCGCGGCGCGGTAGATGGCCGCGCCTTCAACGTCCACGTCCTGCGTCGTCGCTTCCATCCCGTCGGCCTTCGCCGTCAGGCGGTAGCGCGCGCGGGCGGGCGGGAGATTGAAAGCGAACGAGCCGGCGACGTTTGCCACACGACTGTCGAGTTTCTTGAGCGAGCCGTCGGCCTCCACGCGCGCCAGCTCGACCCGCGCGCCCGCGAAGCTTCGGCCCGCGGCGTCGAAGACGCTGCCGCGCAGGAGCGCCAGCGCGCCCTCGTCGGCGGGGAGGAACAGGTGATCCTTGAGCGAGACGGTCTTGCCCGCGCGGACGGTGACGCTCTCCATCCGCCCGACCTGCAAGCCCGACTTCCGAAGCGTCAGCCCGTAGCTGCCGGGCGCGAGGCCCTGGAATTCAAACTCGCCCTTCGCGTTGGTCGTCGCCTCGGCCACGCCGGTTTCGCCCTGCCGCACCTCGACGCTGATGCCGGCGGCGCTCGCGCCCGCGTCAACGCGCACGCGCCCGCTGATGCCGCCCGTCGTCGTCGGCTGTTGCTTATCCTTCTTCGACTTCTTCTGCGCGAGGGCCGGCGTCGCGAGCACGGACAGCGTGACCAGGGCGGCGGCCAGCTTCAGAAAAAAATTCCTTCGGCGCATTTCTACTTCAGACTTCCTCCCGGCTGCGGGCATCAAAAGATGCGGCGCGGATTATAACACGCCGCCGGGAGAGCGGGCACACTCGCCCGAATCCTTGCGGACTCTGGCGCGGCCCCGTTTGAGGTCGTATAATCCCTTCAACGCGCCGAAGGCTTCCGAGAGTTTTTCGCGCCCGAAGTCAATGCCGTCAACGCCGAAACGAAAACGACCCGCCGCAGCACGCGACGTGCACTTCGCCCTCGCCCTGCTCGTCACGGCAGCCGTCCTGCTCGCGCTGTCTGCGACTGCGAGGGACGCGCGTGCGCGGCAGCAGGGCGGCACGCGGCAGCGCGTCGAAAAGCCGCCGGAGGTAATTGACGACGAGGACGTGCTGAAGATTGACACAGACCTCGTGCTGGTTGACGTGACGGTGACGGACGCCGGGGGGCGGCCCGTGAGGGGCTTGCGGCCCGAAGACTTCAAGCTCTACGAGGACGGAGAGGAGCGCGCGGTCGCCTTCCTCAACGTCGAGCGGCGCGAAGGCTCGGAGCGGCCCGTCGCGGTCGTCTTCGCCGTGGACGTGTCGGGCAGCATGACGCCGGAGGAGATGGCGCGCTTGCAGTCGGCGATGCGCGCCTTCTCGGAAAAGCTCTCGAACCGCCCGGCCTCGTTCGCGCTGATGAGCTTCGGCATGAGCGCCAAAATCCTCCAGTCGTTCACCAGCGACCCGCACAAGCTCGACCACGCGCTCGAACGCCTGGCGCGCGAGAACAACGGACTCTCGACGCACGCCTACGACGCCGTTGACGACGCCGTGCGCCTGCTCGTGCGCAAAGCGCCCTCGACGCTCGACCACCGCCTGTTGAAGCGTGCCGTCGTGGTCGTCACCGACGGCTTCCCCGTCGGCGACGTGGTCTCGCCCTCCACGGTCATCGAGCGCGCCAACGAGGCCGAGGTGAGCATCTACTCGGTGACGCTGCCGTCCTACTCGCGCCTGCTCGCCCCCGCCTCCGCGGAGCGCGCGCCCCTGCCGACGCCCCTCGACGTTTCCGGCCTCGTCGAGAAGACCGGCGGCGAGAACGTCTATGCCAACACGAAGGACTACGAGCCTCTGTTCCGGGCGCTCGCCGAGGAGGTCACCTCGACCTACGTGCTGGCCTTCTACCCACCCGAAGAAAAAAGGCGCGACGGGCGCTCCCACACCATCCGTGTCGAAGCCCCGCGCGGCCTTTCAGTCCGCCAGAATCGCACTACCGTTAAAGGCAGTGAAAAGTAAGCCGTGAACCGTAAACCGTGACGAGAAGAAGATTGGTTTTCTCTCGTCACGGTTTACGGTTCACGGTTCACGGCTTTTCAGTATTCGTCTTCGTCGTCGTCGAGGAAGTCGTCCTCGTCCAAGTCCTCCTCGACGATGTCCAGTTCCACGGGGTCGAGGCCGACGATCTCCAGCACCGACCCGCACTCGTCGCAGGTGACGGTGTTGCCTTTGTCGGCGTCGAGGCCGACGTGGACTTCGGCTTCGCAATCAGGGCACGTTCCTACCGGCACTGTTCCTTCCTCCAGGTTTAAGTTGACGCAGGGGGACGCCCGCGGGAGCACCTCTACTTTTTTCGCCGCCAGGGTTTACGCCGACAATCTAACCGCCCCCGCACGATTTTGCAATACCAACCCGCCGCCGCCTGAAAAGCGTTGAAAGACGCGCGGCTGCGGTCGTTCAACGCGCGGCTGCCGTCGCCCCCGCGAGTCGCTTGCGCGCCTCCGCCGCTTCGCTGCTCTGCGGGTAGCGGCGGACGATCTCACGCCAGCCCGCCCCGTCGTAGTGGAACTGCTTCGTCGCGCGGTCGAAGACGAAGACGACGCCCTGCCTCCGATACCGGTCGAGGCCGTTGAAGTTGAGGAAGTAGCTCGCCTGCGGAGCGCCGCCCGCCTCCATCTCGCGCGCGTCGAGGCGTCGCTGTGCCTCGCGCGTGAGCTTCGCGGCGGCTTCCTCCGACGTGTCGCCGAAGAGCAAAAGCACCGCGGGGCGCAACGGCGAGCGCGGGAACGCGTCGAGGAAGATGCGCGCACGCGAGACGCGGTCGAACTCTTCAGAGCCGCGAATGAGCCGCAGCAGCCGCTCGTCGTCGCCGGCTCTCGACGGCCTGACGACCGCGTCCGACTGCAACCAGCCGGCAGTCCGCCGCGTCACCGCGACGCGGTAGAACGTCACGCCGTCGCGCGAGCCGCGCTCGCCCGTGACGGCGACGAAGCGCCCTCGCCCCAATCTCTGCAAGAGATTCGCTGAAAGCTCCGGCGCGTCGCGCAGCGCCGCCAGCCGCTCGTCAACCACCACGGCGGCGCGGCCTCCCGCTGGCGGCCTGTGCTTCTTCCGGGCCTGCGCCGGCGCGGAGACAATTAACGACAGGCCGAGCAGCAATAGCGCCGTGGCGACTCGGCCCCCTGTCAGTCGCGGCACGCGCGCCGCGGGCGAGTTGCGGGCTAGTGTTTGAAAGAGACTTGCGGCGGAAATGAATTGACGAAAGAGACCCGAAACGTGGACGACGAAGTGGGCTTGAGGCATCTGATTCACTCTCCTTTGAAGAGGTTGACGTGGATCAGCCTTGGCGGGTGGTGGGGCTGACGAATGTTAGCGCACGCGGGTTCGCGGGTGGGCGGCGCTGTCGGTGGTCGAAGCCCCGCGAGGGGCCGGCAGTTCAGCCTTGCGAGGGTTCCTGCTTAATTCTGTCCCGGCGCTTCAGCGCGGCGCGCGCCGGCGCGGGTTCGCGGCCAGCAGCGCTTCGAGCTTGGCGCGGGCAGGCGCAGGCTTAATGAGCCGCTGGAGGCCCGCGTGGTGTAGGTGGGTGACGGCGACGGCGAGGGCATCCGAGGCGTCGAAGGGCGCGGGCGCGTCGCGCTGTTTCAGAAGCACGCGCACCATCTCCTGCACCTGCTGCTTCTCCGCCGCGCCGTAGCCGACGACCGTCTGCTTCACGAGGCGCGGCGCGTACTCCGCGATCTCGACTCGCGCGCGCTCAGCCGCCAGGAGAACCACGCCGCGCACCTGGCCGAGCTTCAGCGCCGTCTTCGGGTTGACGGCGAAGAACGCCTCTTCGACCGCGCACACGTCGGGCCGAAACTTCTCGATCAGCCCCTCGACGCCCTCGCTGATTTTCAAGAGCCGCGCCGCGAACCTCTCGCGCGGGCTGGCCCTCACCGTCCCGAAATCCACGAGCCGGTAGCGGCGTGCGTCGCCCTCGATCACGCCCCACCCCGTCGTCTCGCTGCCCGGATCAATGCCCAGAACTCTCATTCGTAAGAGCCGTGAACCGTGAACCGTAAACCGTGACAAGAAAAAACCTGCTTTGCTCTTGTCACGGTTTACGGTTCACGGTTTACGCCGATGCCATGTCGGCCTCGCTGATGTCGAAGTTGGCGGAGACCTTCTGCACGTCGTCGTGGTCTTCGAGAGCCTCCACGAGCTTGAGCATCTGCTTGGCCTCCGCCCCTTCGAGCCGCTTGTACTCTTTGGGAACCATCTCGACCTCGGCGACCTGCGGCTCGACGCCGGCTGCCTTGACCGCCGCGAGCACCGCGTCGAAGTCGTCGGGCGAGGTGATGATCTCGAAGTTGTCCTCGTCGTCGCGGAGGTCTTCCGCGCCCGCGTCCGTGACGACCTCGAACAGCTCTTCTTCGGGCTTCGCCGACTTCGGGACGACGATGTAACCCTTGCGCTCGAACATCCAGTTGACTGCGCCCGTGGTGCCGAGGTTGCCGCCGTTCTTGGAGAAGGTGTGGCGGATTTCGGCGACGGTGCGGTTGCGGTTGTCGGTCATCGCGTCAACCATCACGGCGACGCCGCCCGGCCCGTAGCCCTCGTATGTGATCTCCTCGTAAGAGACGCCCTCCTCGGCCCCCGTACCGCGGCGCACGGCGCGGTCAATCGTGTCGTTGGGCATGTTCGCGCCCTTGGCGTCGGAGATGGCCTTGCGCAGGCGCGCGTTGGCGTCTGGGTCGCCGCCGCCCGTGCGGGCCGCAACCTGAATCTCTTTAATCAGCTTCGTGAAGAGCTTGCCGCGCTTGGCGTCCAAAGCGCCCTTCTTGTGTTTGATGGTGTGCCACTTCGAGTGTCCGGACATCGGGATGAGTTCCTTATGAAAGTTTTCGGCTGCGGCGCGGAGTCGGGCCGGAATATATCACGCGGTTTTTCCACGCCGCAACCGTGAGACTAGAGGCTAGTTTTTTCGACCGTCCGGCGCGCCAGCATTCTTCTTCTCTCAACGAACCAATCTCAGAAGTCGCTCGGCGGTCGCGCCGCGGACGCGCACGACTTTGGTCTTCGACGCGTGGCCGCTTGTGATTTCCACGTCCCGTGCGGGCACGCCGAACTCTTTCGCGAGCAGGCGCGACAGCTCCTCGTTGGCCGCGCCCTCCACGGGCGGCGCGGCCACGCGCACGCGGAGCGCGCCGTCGTGCTCCCCCGCGACCGCGCTCTTCGACGCGCGCGGTACGACGCGCACGGGGAAAGTTAGCGCGCCGTCTGAATCCGTGTAGCGAATCATGGCCGGTGTCCGCCGCCGACGGGCGCGCGCCGGGGCTAGAACGTCAGCAGCACCGCCGCCACCGCGGTCTTCAAGAGCCACAGGGTCAGGAGGGCGACGAGCGGCGAGATGTCGAACATGCCCAGCGGCGGGATCACATGCCGCAGCGGAACGAGGAGCGGGTCGGTGGCGCTGATGAGGAAGCGCATGACGCGGTTCGCGTAGCTGACGCTGCCCCACGAGAAGATGATCCTGATGACGATGAGTAGCATGTAAACGTCGAGGAAGCCGTAGAGCAGGTAGCCGACGACGGCGATGACCCTGGCGTTCTGCACGCCGCCGATGACGCCCGCGACCGTGCTCAGGATGCTCTCGGCGAGTTGGAGGACGAACCAGCCGAGGAGAATCGTGATGAGGATGACGACCAGCGGCGTGATGTTCGGGCCGAAGCCGAACTGTATCAGCGAGCGGCGGACGGGATTGACGAGCGGGTCGCTCAGGCGGCGCACGTACATCACCGGGCGGCTGAACGGGTTCAAGTCCGCGTAGTTCAACGCCAGCCGCACCAGCATCAGCACGATGACGCCGAGCACCACGGCGACGATGAGGTACTGAATCAAAAAGTAAACGCTTGCGACGACTTCTTTGACCGGCATAGGGAAATTAGCGACTGCGTCAGCCTCGACTTACCGCGTCAGATTCAACTTAAGGAATGCGAGTCACGCGGCTGAGGTTCGGGCGCCGAAGATGGCCGTGCCCACCCGCACGAGCGTCGCGCCCTCCTCGATGGCCGTCTCGAAGTCGTGGCTCATGCCCATCGAGAGCGCGCCCGCGCCGTCGCCGAACAGGCCGCGCGCGCGCAGCTCGTCGCGCAGCACGCGCAGGCGTCGGAAGTAGGGGCGCGCAAGCTCCGCGTCGTCGAAGAACGGCGGGAGCGTCATCAGCCCGCGGCAGCGCACGCGCGCACAACCTTTAAGCGACTCGACGAGCGCGGGCATCTCCTCTTCACCCGCCCCGCTCTTCGTCGCCTCGCCGGCGAGGTCTATTTGCAGCAACACGTCCAGCCCCTCACTCCCATCTTCCTCGCAGACGCGCTCAAGCCTCTCGACGAGCGAAGGCGAATCAACCGAGTGAATCAGGTCGAAGAGCCGCGCCGCGCGCCGCGCCTTGTTCGCCTGGAGGTGGCCGACCAAGTGCCAGCGCACGGCAGGTGCTTCCCTCTTCAACTCGACGATTTTCTCCTCCGCCTCCTGCACGCGGTTCTCGCCGAAGTCCGAGAGGCCCGCCGCGATGGCCTCCCTGACGAGAGCCGAAGGGTGAGTCTTGCTGACGGCGACGAGCCTGACCTCGCGCGGGTCGCGCCCCGCGCGGGCGGCGCTCGCCTCGACGCGCCTGCGCACCTCCTCGACGCGCGCGCGCAGACCCGACGCCCCCGGCTTTAACTCGACACTCATTGTTGTAATTCCGTTGCGAACGACGATGAATATAACAAGCGGGCACGCGCGACGGCAACTGCGCCGTCCGCAGCCGTTTTACCTCGATGCGTTCAGGTGTCCGACTTCCGGCACACGATACGGTTACGACGCGATACTGTATGGTGTGGCGCGCGGGCATCTGCTTGATTCGAGGTCGCTTTCACGGCTCTTTGCAAACGCCCCTTGTGGCACGAGGCTTGTTAACTATTATCGTGAGTTCTGTTGATCTCCCAACGGAATGTTGCGAATCGGGCTGTCGAAATTCAGGAGGGTTATGAAGATGAAAAGCAATGGTCAAGGTTTTCTCGCGAAGGTTCTCATGCTGACGTTGGGAATGTTCATGCTGCTGTCGGTGTCGGCGGTCACGACCTCCGCACAGGATAGGGACTGGAGGGATAGGGACTGGAGGCGGAACGAGCAGAGGCGCGAAGAGATGCGTCGGCGCGAAGAAATCCGCCGGCAACAGGAGGCGCAGCGCCAGGGCCGTTACAACAACGGCTACTACAACAACAACGTCTACCGTAACAACGGCTACTACGGCAACAACGGCTATAGTAACTACGGTTACGGCAACGCCTACGGCTACAACAACAACTTCACCCAGACCGCTCTGAACGCCGGCTACAACGCGGGCATACAGGAAGGTCGCAGGGATCGCAGCCGCGGCGGGTATCGCAACGTCAACGACTTCAGCGCCTACCGGGACGCCAGCAAGGATTACAACTCGCGCCTCGGCGACCGCTACACGTACCAGCAGTACTTCCGACAGGGGTTCGTCAACGGCTACCGCGACGGACTCAACGGCAACTAAGGCAGTCGGCGACCGTCACATCGCCGCGTCGGACTTCGGGCGCTGGTTTGATCTAACGAACAAGGGGCAGGGTGGCTCAGGCGACGAAACGCCTGAGCCACTTTTTTCGTCTCAAGATGGGCCGCTTGACACCCCCTCGAACGCGCCCGTAATATCTCTCTCCACAACCTACGCGGATGTGGCGGAACTGGTAGACGCGCTAGCCTCAGGAGCTAGTGTCAGCAATGACGTGATGGTTCGAATCCATTCATCCGCATTCTCATAAGCAACTGACAGGAACTCTCTAGCTATGATGAAGTAACTCAACCTTCACTAGACTGGGGGTTTTCTGTATGCAAGTATTTCTTCCACCCCATCTGCTCTACCGTCCACTTAAAATGGTGGTTGGCACAGAGAATTCGGCACTTCTTGATCTCTGCCAAGACGCTTGCCCACGAATATGCAAGCAAGTGAGGCACGCCAGCCCGCTTAGCACTACGGTCAAGATGGTCGAAGGTAAGCATGTCTGGGTCTGCTACCTCGCACCCTTCCCACTCACATTTCCTACCGAGCAAATACTCATAAAGCCGTTGCGCGTTCTCTCGCCTGCGCCGCTCCTTATATGCCGCTCGCTTGTCTTTAACCTTCTGGAAGTGAACACGGTCAAACTCACGCTTGCACGTCTTACATATCCGCGTGTTCTTGTGAAACTCGCTCTCCTTCTTCTCAGCTTTACAGTGTGAACAAGTCTTCAATTGGACACACTCCAAACAGGATTAGTATTGAGCAAATTATTACTCCCAAGTTTACCCCCGCCTCTTGGCCGGTGCGGTTAAGGGGTTTCCTCGTCTGGCGGTAAAATATCTGGTTGCGGTAGCCAGTGAATTTGTTGCTCATTATCTACCTTTGACTTGAATCTAAATGCCTCTTCTCTGGAAAAAGGATACCAAGCGGGTCGATATCTAACAGTTACCCAAATATCAAGGTTTTTTTCTGCTCCTGAAGATGTAAATGCTTCGTTAATTGTGGCTGATTTATTCGGGGGAATGCTGTCAAAAACGTTATCTACAGGTACAAATTCATCAACCTCTCCTCCAGTGTCCGCATCCCTTATAGTGACGTTGTTATAGCGAAATCCAGCAATAACTTTATAAATAGGCAATGACCCTTGGTTGGTAATTGAAAACTTAGTAGAAAGGGCGTCCTTGGGATTCATCGCTGATAGCGGCTGTACAGTAATGCGGGGCAACCAATATCCAACGATTGTCACGTAGCCGCTTATAATGGTCACTATGACGCTAGCCGCAACAATTCCTCTCCACAAAAGGACTCGACGCTTTATTTTTTGCTGTTCCTTCTCTTGTTTTTCTCGCTTTCCCAACTCGCGTCTTAAAGCCCTTATTTCATTTCGCGCTCTTGATCCTCTCTTTCCCATAATCAACTCCTGGGCTAGCCTCTGACCTCTTCTAGTTGACGGCTTCGGACGTGTCGTCGGGCGGGGGTGAGCCGGAGGCGTCCACGTGTATGAGCGTGAGTTCCTGCTCGTCGGCGAGCGAGGAGTCCACGAGCGTCTGGACGCGGTAGTGGCCGGGCGCGGGGAACTCGACGTTGAAGAAGAAGCTGATGTTGTTGGCGACGCCGCCGGGCGCGACCTCGAACGGCGATGGCTCGGCGAGCACGACCGCGTGCCTCCGGTCGGGCGTCAGGATTCGCACCTCCGACAGGTGTTGTCCCTCACCGCGCCACTGGCTGACGACGGCGAACTTCAAGAGCGTGACCGGAAACTGCTGCACGACGATCTGGTGGAACACGCCCATCAGCGAAAGCTTGTTGCCCACCTCCAGCCGCACGTCGTCGCAGAAGATGGTGTAGACAAGTTGAAGTTTTGCGGTTTGCTCTGCTGTCTTCATCCCAACATCTCTTTCAGTTCGGCCTCACCGATGATTGTTAAGCCGAGCGCCCGCGCCTTGTCGAGCTTCGAGCCGGCGTCCTCGCCCGCGACGATGTAGTCGGTCTTCTTGCTGACCGTGGAGGTCACGCGCCCGCCGCGCGCCTCGATGAGCGCGCGGGCCTCGTCGCGCGTCAACGTTTCGAGCTTGCCCGTGAGGACGAACTGCCTGCCCGCGAACGCCTCGTCGTGCGCGGGCAGCGCGCCGCCCGCGAGTTCAGTCCGCACGCCTTCGTCACGCAGCCGACGGCACAGGTCGCGGTTGCCCTCGTCGTCGAACCAGTCGCGCACCGACTCGGCGACGGTCAGGCCGATCTCGTGTATGTCGTCAATCTCCTCGGCGGTCGCCGCGGCCAGGCGTTCGAGCGAGCGGAAAGTGCGCGCGAGCAGCGCCGCCATGCGCTCGCCGACGTGGCGTATGCCGAGGCCGTAAACGAGTTGCGGCAGGTCGCGCGACTTGCTCGCCTCGATTTGAGCAAGAAGATTCGAGGCGGACTTCTCCGCCATTCGTTCGAGCGCAGCCACCTCTTCGAGTTTCAGTTTGTAGAGGTCGGCCACGTCGCGCACCATCCGTTTCTGCACGAACTGTTCGGCCAGCGCGTCGCCCAGGCCCTCGATCCTCATCGCGCGGCGCGAGGCGAAGTGGAGCAGACGCCCCTTCAACTGCGCCGTGCAGTCCGCGGCCACGCAGCGCGCGACGACCTCGCCTTCGGGGCGCGAGACGACGCCGCCGCACACGGGACACTTCCGTGGGAAGCGGAAAGTCTTCTCCGCGCCCGTGCGGCGCGACGCGACGACGCTCAAGACCTTCGGGATGATCTCGCCGCTCTTCTCTATGTTCACCCAGTCGCCGATCTTCACGCCCAGGCGCTTGATCTCGTCCTCGTTGTGCAGCGTCGCGCGAGAGACCACCGTGCCCGCGAGCTGCACCGGCGTGAGCATGGCGACCGGGGTGAGCGCGCCCGTGCGACCGACCTGCACGATGATGTTCTCGATCTGCGTCGTGGCCTGCCGCGCGGGGTACTTGTAGGCGATGGCCCAGCGCGGCGCTTTCGTGGTCGCGCCGAACTCGTCCTGCAACGCCGTCGAGTTGACCTTCACGACCACGCCGTCAATCTCGTACTCAAGACGGTCGCGCTCGGCCTCCATCCGGTTGCAGAACTCGATCACCTCTTCAATCGAAGAGCACTTCGCGCGGTGCGGGTTGACGCTCAGGCCCGCCCGTTCGAGCCAGTCGAGAGCCTCCCAGTGCGTCGCGAACGGCTTGCGTTCGCCGCGCAGAACGTCGTAGGCGAAGAGGTCGAGGCGGCGGCGCGCGACGACCTTCGGGTCGAGCTGGCGGATCGTGCCGGCGGCGGCGTTGCGCGGGTTGGCGAACTTCGGCTCGTCCGCCTCCTCGCGCTCCAGGTTGAGCGACGCGAAAGCCTTGCGCGAAAGATAAGCCTCGCCGCGCACCTCCGTAGCGCCGCCCTCTTTGACCTTCAGGCGGAGCGGGACGCTGCGGATCGTCCGCACGTTCTGCGTCACGTCCTCGCCGACGCGCCCGTCGCCGCGCGTCACGCCGCGCACGAGCACGCCGCCCTCGTAGTGAACCGAGATCGAGAGGCCGTCAATCTTCAGCTCCGCCACGTACTCGAAGGCGCGCCCGTCGGCTAAGCGGCGGCAGCGCTCGTCGAAGGCGCGCAGGTCTTCGATGTTGTAGCTGTTGTCGAGCGAGAGCATGGGGCGGCGGTGGACGTACTGCTCGAAGCCTTCGGCTGGCTTGCCGCCGACGCGCAAGGTCGGACTGTCCGGCGTCTGAAGTTCAGGATACTCCTCTTCGAGTTGGCGCAGGCGCTCGACTAAGGCGTCGTACTCGACATCGGAGATTTCGGGACGGTCGTGGACGTAGTACAACTCCTCGTGACGGAGGATTTCGTCACGAAGCTGCTTGATCTCGCTTTCGATGCTCTTGGCGCTGGTCGGCAAGTCGACTGTCACACCCGAAAGTTTATGATGAGAGCTTTCGTGCTCATCATAAGGTCAACAGTCCGGGCGCGCAACACGGTCGCCGTCCGACCGAGGCGACCTTACAGTCACCTGTTGAGCTGCACGACGCTGTCCTTCGTGCGCGCGAGTTCGGCGTCCTCTTCGAGCTGGGCGAGGCGGTGGATGATGCGACCGAAGTATTTGACGCCGCGGAGGAAGTCTTCGAGGCGTATGTTCTCGTCGGGGCCGTGCGGGTTCGAGCCGTAGTAGCTGATGCCGAAGGAGACGACGGGCGTGTGCGGGTGTTGGACGCCGCAGACCGCGCCGACGGGGCCGCTCGCCGGGTCAATCGGGTAGATGACCGGCGGCTTGCCGTAAACTTCTTCGGCGCTTTCGATGGCCGCGCACGCCACCATCGAAGCGGGAGAGGACTTGGCGTAGGGGGCCGCGCCGAGTTCGATGATCTCGATGTCCTGGAAGCCGCGCTTGTCGAGGTGCTCGCGCAGGAGACGGACGACGAGTTCGGGCGCGAGGTCTGGGACGAGGCGGAAGTCGAGCCGGGCGGTCGCCGCGCCGGGCAGAATGGTTTTCGCGCCCGCCTCCGTGTGGCCGGTGCGGATGCCGCAGATGGTGCAGGTCGGGCCGAAGATGAGTTCTTTCGTCAGCTCCCGGCCCGTCATCCCGTGCACCCAGCCGCCGATGCGGAACTCGCGGCGCAAGCCCGCCTCGTCCAGCTCGACCGTCTTCAACATCTGCCGGTCTTCCGTTGTGAGCGGCGCGACGTGCGAGGAGAAGCCGTCAATCGTGATGACGCCTTTGGGCGAGACGACCGTCGCCAGCGCCTGCACGAGCCGCCACGCGGGGTTCGGGACAATGCCTCCCCACTTCGAGTGGAGGTCTGTGCGCGCTCCGTAGGCGCGCAGCTCAAGGAAGGCGATGCCCTTGAAGCCGAGGCTGATGACGAAGCGTTCCTTCGTGTCGAGGTAGCCGTCGTCCCAGACGCAGCCGTCGGCGCGCAAAAGCTCCGCGTTCTCCTCGGCGAAGCGGTAGAGGCTCGGACTCGCCAGCCCGTCCTCGCCCTCGACGACGAAGCGCAGGCAGACGGGGAGTTTCCCAAAAGTCTTCTGGTAAGCCTCGACCGCCGCGACGCGCGCCACCAGGTCGCCCTTGCTGTTCGAAGCCCCGCGCGCGTAGAGCCGTCCGTCCGAGACGACCGCCGCGAAAGGCCCCGAAGACCACTCGGTCAAAAGCCCGACGGGCTGCACGTCGTAGTGCGCGTAGATGACGAAGCAGCGCTCGCCCGCGCCGCACTCGCCGTACACAATCGGAAACCCGCTGCCGACCTTGAAGGTGCGAGTGCCCGCGCCCACGCGCTGCAACATCTGCTCGACCTTCTCCGCCACCGCGCGCATCCCCGTCCCGCGCGCCGCCACCGAAGGCATGCGACACAGCTCTTGCAGCCGCTCGGTGAACGAGTGCGCATGACGGTCAACGTAACGGTCGAAGCGTGTGAACTGCATAGCCAAAAGCCGTGAACCGTGAACCGTAAACCGTAACGAGATGAAACCCCGTGCCGTAAACCGCGCGCCGTGACAGGGCGAAAAAACTTGTCACGGTTTACGGTTTACGGTTCACGGAAAAAAAGGTATCGCGGGCGCGGCTCACGCTCGAAGCCGGCGCAGACGAGGCCGGCGGCGAAGGCCGTTTGAAACTCTTCGCGGACGCGCGTCAGTTCGCGGCGCGCGGCCTCGGCGTCTTCGCGGACGAGCGCGCTCCAGTTCGGGGGAATCTCGACGGAGGCCGCCGGCTCGCCGAGTGGCTCAGGCTTATCGCCGCGCGCCAAAGCTTCGACGCGGGACGAGTCGAGTTCCCATTCGGCGACGAGGCGGTCGCTGTCGAGGCCGAGCGGGTCGCCGAACTTGCCCGTCGCGGTCGAGTAGTCCGTGCCGTAGTAGTTCGCGACGTAGCGGCGCACCACGACGCCGAGGCGGTTGATGTTGAAGTGCGCGTTGCGCGACTGCACGGGGTCCCAAGTCCAGCGTATGAAGCGCCGCCCCTCTCCGAGCGCGCGCGCGCGCTGCGCCCACTTCAGGCGCGAGCCGACGCCGCAGTTCTGGTAATCCTTCGCCACGGCCATCATGTGCGAGTAGCCGATGATCTCCTCCGCGCCCGTCTCCGGCGCGCGGCGCACGGCCACCTGGTTGAGAACGAAGCCGACCATCTTCTCGCCCGCGAACGCGCCGAGCGTCCAGCCGCCCGCGCTGCGCGCGACGATCAGGTGGCGGCGCGGCGAAAGCTCCATGTCCGGCAGCCCGAACGCCTCGCGCTGCAAGCGCACGCACGCGTCGAACTCCTCGACCGTCGTGCACTCGCGGATCTCTATTTCGCCCTTCTCGGTAATCAACCTTAGCACCCGAAGCAACTTTGTAGGGGTGTGCCTTGTCCCGGCCCGTTAGAAAAAGTACGGCGACAAGTGTCGAGCGATAGGCGGCGAGATAAGGCTCTCGCCACCCCTCCCCGGACGACTGCGAAAATCTACTTTGATGGACGGGATTCTATCTCGCCCGCACGCCGCTTGTCACTCGCCACTTTCGCGGCGGGACATTCCGGTGGACTCGGCGGGCGTCAGTCGGCGAACGCGACGCTCAACTCGCGCAGGGGCATCGAGTCCGAAGCGTCCTGCGTCTCGACCTCTTCGCGGTGGATGTGGCGGTAGAGGATGTCGCGCTGCTGCGGGCGGAAGCCGGCGGCGCGTATCTGTTGGCGCAGGGTCTGCTCGTCGGCGCGGAAGTGCGCGCCCGCCGCCGAGACGACGTTCTCCTCGATCATGATCGAACCCATGTCGTTCGCGCCGAAGCGGAGCGCCACCTGTCCGAGCTTCA
>QHXN01000050.1 GCA_003222975.1 Acidobacteriota bacterium
GATTAAAACTCTAGGCGATGAAGACTATTTGCGAGGGTATGCGGCAAAGGCACTTGTAAATTTCAAAACGAACCACCTTTCAAAGGCACTGGAGAATGCATTATCAAGCGAAGACAATTTCAGCAAACGTAAAGCGATACAAACCATTGGTTACTACTCGCTTGAACCGCATGTGTTGGAAAAGCTCTCACGTATAGCTACGACCGACTCCATTGAAGAAGTTCGCATTGATGCCACCGAAGCAAAAGAAAAATTTGCGCTTAAGATTGAACTCTTAGATCACTGTAGCGCCATAGGCGCGGCCCAACCTTTAACTGACAATGAAAGCCGCGAGTTGTTTCTAGTTGGAGAAGCTTTCAAGGTCGCGGCTGAAGCCGGACATATCTTTCGACCGACGGCTAACAGCGATTGGGGTATTGATGGAGAGATTGAATTTAAGAACGAGCGCGGCGAGGCAAACGGCCAGCGTGTTTATCTTCAACTCAAATCTGGCGATTCATATCTCCGCACACGCAAGCGCGACGGTAAAGAAATCTTTGTTATCAAAAATCCGCGCCACGCTGAATACTGGCAATCACACGCTTACCCCGTACTGCTTGTGATACGCGATTCCAGCGGGCAGATTCGTTGGATGAATGTGACTGAATACCTGCAACGTCAAGGAACAGACGTCAGGCAAATCGAATTTCAGGGGGAGCCTTTTACGGCGGAGAGCGTGAAGCAAATGCGCGCTAGATTTGCCTGATGAGTTAATCAAACTCTCTCGCAATGCCGTCGCCATATTACGATTTCGGAGATATCCTAGCAGAAGGGGCCGGGTAAAATCGTTTGCTCCAAGGTATGTACTCTCGGAAAGCTTACGCTTCCAATTCGGAATCTTTATGTTCCGTTTTGACTATGAAGGGTATAAGCCGGGCGGTTGAAGGTGCGATTTCCGGAAATCTTATGATTCCCGCTACGGAATCATTTTGATACTAATCACAAGACTCAAGCGCCCTCACCGCCGATCAGCCTGATGAAATCATCCACCAGTTGCGGGTCGAGTTCGCGTCCCGCCATCCCCGCTAATTCGCGGCAGGCGTCCGGCTTCCTCAACGTCGCCTTGTACGAACGCCTGGCGCGCAGCGACGTGTAAACGTCAGCGACTGCGACGACCCGCGCTTCGAGCGGGATGGCCGCCCCGCACAGGCCCTCGGGGTAGCCCGTCCCGTCCCAGTGCTCGTGGTGGTGTAGAACGATCCGGCGGATCGCGTCCGTCATCCCCGCAAAGTTCGACAGGATGTTCGCGCCGTAGACAGGGTGCATCGCGACGAGCGCGTATTCCTCCTCGTCGAGCCTGTCGGGCTTGAGCAGGACTTCGGTGCGCACCAGGTATTTGCCGATGTCATGGACATGCGCGCCGAAGGCTAGCTCGTGGAACGGGCGGGTTCCTTTCCTGACATTCGGCATGACGGCGGAGGCGAGATGCACGGCCACGCGGGCGGTCGCGTGGCCGTGCGGGTGGACGTGCGCGAACATCGCGGGCTGAGCCTCCCGCCCGGCGGAGGCGATCAGTCTGAGAATCAATCGAAGCAGGTATTCCCTGGATGATTCGACGCGGGGTTGCGGACGTGTCGGGGATGCCATGGTCAACTCCTTACCGGAGAGAGTCGCGCGAGGGTGGTTATAGTTGAGTAGCGCGCCGCACCGTGCTACCAGACGGCAAAGACACTCGGAATGTCAGCGCTCATTTGGTCTGCATCATGCCGCACCTCTCCAACCTGAAAGATGGGTCAAGGGCAATTGACTTCGGTTGGTGTTCCTGCGAAAGAAATACATCAACGACGGGAACACAGTGCGACGGGGGGATTTCGATTTCGTTGCATTTAGATTGCGTACGGGTTCGCACCCGGCGCGCGGCCTGGCGATGCGGCTCGCCCTCCGCGTCCGGCTTTGCCCTGCTGTCACCGGCGCGGGGCGCGGGAAGGTAGGTCGGGGAGAGGTCGCCGCCGGGATCGAGGGTGGGCGGCGGTGTCAGATGTCGTCGCGTGTTTGAGTCGCCGCGGTCGGACTGTTTGAGCCGCGCGTCACGCCGACGCGGTCGGTCTATACTCACCTTCGCTGATCGGCGCGCGCGAAGTCGAGGAAGCCGCGTTCGGGGTCTGTCGAGAGGAGGCGCACGCGTATGTGTTCGCCGACTTCGAGGCCGTTTTCGCCGCGGACTATCCGACCGTCGGCGGGCGGGCGCAAGGTTCGCGCGAACGTGCCGTGGTCTGTGACGCCGGTGACGATTGCGTCGAACGTTTCGCCGATGTGGTCGCTCAAAAGCACCGCCGCCGCGACCTTTCGCAGCCGCCGCTCCACCTTGCGCGCGGCGGACTCCATCTTGTTGCAGCGCTCTGCAATCGCTTCGAGTTCTTCGCGCGTGTAGGGCGCGGGCACGCCCGCCGCGGCGGCGCTCTTGAGGCAGCGCTGCGTGACGAGGTCTGGGTATCGGCGGTTGGGCGCGGTCGAGTGCGTGTAGTCGTGCACGGCCAGCCCGAAGTGCCCCTCCTGTTCGAGGCCGGGCGCTTCGACCATGTAGTCGCCGGGGCCGAGCATCTTCAAAATCGAGAGCGAGAGTTCGGGGTAAGCGCCGGGGTCTGCGGCGCGGCGGCGCGCCATGAACTCGGCTAAGGCGCGCGGGTCTGGCTCTTCGGGCAAATGTTCGCCGAACCCTGCTGCCGTCTTGACGATGAGCGGCCAGCGTTCGGGCGCGCGCACGACGCGGCGCAGAGAGGGCACGCCGCGCTCTTCCAGATACTCGGCCATCGAAGTATTGGCCGCGATCATCAGGCCCTCGATGATGTCCTGCGCGCGGTTGTGCTGGCGGACGTTGATGCCGACCACCTTGTCGCCCGTGACGACGGGCACGGCCTCCGGCATCTCAAGCTCCAGCGCGCCGTGCTTCACCCTCAGCTCGTGGAGCGCGCGCGCGACCTCGTCCTGCAAACGCAACTGCTCTTCCAGCCCCGCCGTACTGGCGACCGATTGAGGGGCGGCCCCGCGCCCTTCGAGCCACGCGCCGACCGACTCGTAATCCATCTTCGCCTTGTTGCGGACGACAGCGCGATAAACGTCCTTCGAGCCGATGTCGCCACCCGTCGTCACGGAGAGTTCCATGACGACGGCGAGGCGGTCTTCGTCCTGAAGCAGAGAGGTCAGCCCCGTCGAAAGTTCTTCGGGCAGCATCGGGAAGATGACGGCGGGTGTATAGACGGAGACTGTGTTGACGGCGGCGTGGCGGTCAATGGCCGAGCCTTTCGCGACGAAGGCGTCAACGTCGGCGATGCCGACGAGCACGCGGTAGCCGCCCGCCAACCTTTCGGCGTACTCGATCTGGTCGAGGTCGCGCGACTCGCGGTTGTCAATCGAAGACCACAGGAGGTCGCGCATGTCTCTGACGGAAGGGCCGGGCGCTGCCGGGTAGCCGGCCTGTTCGTCGGCCCGCACCTCTGCTTCGGCTTCGGGCGGGAAGTCGGGGTCGAGGCCTGCGGCGAGCATCGCCTCGCGGGCGATGGCGCGGATGTCGGGCGCGGGTCGGTGTTTCATTGAAATGATGAATGATGAATGCGAAATGATGAATGAAAGGCAGCGTACATGATTGAAGGCGGCGTGCCTTCAATTCATCATTCATCATTCCGCATTCATCATTTCTCCTTCAGTATCGCCACGAGTTCGGTCTGGACGGGCTGGCCCGTGACCTCGATGTCGCCGTCTGAGACGTACACGTCAACCTCGGAGCGGACGCCGAAGTTGCCGGGCAGGTAGATGCCCGGCTCGATGGAGAAGCATGTGCGCGGGATGATGCGGCGCGAGTCGCGCGTTTCGAGGTTGTCTATGTGCGCGCCGTTGCCGTGGACTTCCTCGCCGATGGAGTGGCCCGTGCGGTGCGTGAAGTATTCGCCGTAGCCGGCGCGAGTGATGACCCCGCGCGAAACGTCGTCAACTTCCGCGCCTTTAATTTCGCGCCCCGCCTTCACGTTCTCGCGGACGAACTCTATCGCCGCGTCGCGCGCGTCGCGGACGATCTGGAAGACTTTGACGTGTTCGTCCTTCGGCTCTTCGCCGACGAAGCCCGTCCACGTCTGGTCAGCGTAAACCGCGCCGGGGCTTTTCAGTTTCGCCCATACGTCGAGGAGCAGGAAGTCGCCGCGCTGGATGGGCGAGAACTTTTCGGCGCTGGGCTGATAGTGCGGGCTGGCGGCGTTCGAGTTGACGGAGACGATGGGGTGGTCGCCGTCGCAGGTCATCTCCTCTTCCTCGAAGCGGCGCACCATGAACTGCTGGATGTCGTACTCGGTTACATGCTCGTCCGATTTGATTTTGCGTGCGACCTCGGCGAAGGCTTCCTGAATGATGTCGTGTACGTTGTTCGCGGCTGTAACGTGCGATTGATATTGGTCGTCAGTCCAGACAGCCTCGAACAACTGCACGAGGTCTGCGCTCGTCACAGGTTCCGCGCCGAGCGAGCGCACAAGCTCGATAGTACCCGCGTCCACGCGCGAGATGTAGGGGATGGAGTTTTCGGGCGAATACTGCATCGCGATGCGCGGCCCGCGCGTCGCGTTCGCGGTCGCGAGGGCGTCGCGCAAGTTTTCACTGAGCTTCTGCCAACTGCTGTAGATCAGCTTCCTGCCGGGCAGGCGTTCGAGCTTGCCCTGCTCGATGGCGTGGTTGATGCGCGTCGGCTCGCCTTCGGCTGGCACGAAGTAGAACCAGCGTCGCGTGGAGAACTGTTTGGGGTCGAGCCGCAGTATGCGGTAGGCGAGCGGGTCGCTCTGGCGGAAGTCGTAGAAGAGCCAGCCGTCAAGTCCCGCGTCGCGCAAGGCGCTTTGAATGTCGGCCACGCGCGCGGCGCTTGCGTCGCCTGCGGTCGAATCGTTTGTCGTAGTCATGTCGGTCTGCTTTCCCCGTTCGAGAGTAGTTGTGCGAGCTGCCTTAAAGCACCGGCCTGTTTGTCTCGTGTGCGCGTATTATGTTCCATCCCGGCGGCACACTCAAAGCTCGATGCGCGCCGCGCGCCATCTGTTTGCCTTCCGCCGCGGCCCATGTATCATGTGCTGCAAACGTAAGACGACTCGACAGGCCATACGCATTTTCTGAAGTTCTGACGAACGCGAACTGAAGAGGAGTAGCCTTTGCAATGAGCTTAGCCGCTGACGAGACCGGGGCCAGCCCCGTCGCCTTGAACGACACCGGGGGCATCGGCGGACACCCGCGCGGCCTCACCACCCTCTTCTACACGGAGATGTGGGAGCGCTTCAGCTTCTACGGCATGAAGGCGCTGCTCGTGCTCTACATGACGAAGTCGGTCGCTGAGGGCGGGCTGAACTTCAGCGAGTCGTATTCGGGACTGATCGCCGCGACCTACTTCTCTTCGGTCTATTGGACGCCGCTCATCGGCGGCTGGCTCGCGGACAAAGTCTTCGGCGCGCGCCGCGCGGTTCTCATCGGCGGCATCGTCATCGCATCGGGCCACTTCTCGATGGTCTTCCACACGATGCCGAACTTCTACGCGGGGCTAATCCTGATCGCCGCGGGCACGGGCATGCTCAAGCCGAACGTCAGCGCGATGGTCGGCGACCTCTATACGGAAGAAGACAAGCGGCGCGACGCCGGATTCTCGATCTTCTACATGGGCATCAACCTCGGCGCGTTCATCGCGCCGCTCATCTGCGGCAACCTCGGCGAGAAAGTTGACTGGCACTACGGCTTTGCCGCCGCGGGCATCGGCATGGTGCTGGGAATAATTCAATACCTGCTCCCCTTCACGGTGAAGGTAAATCTGAGGCTGATCGTTGCGACCGTTGCCTTCGTCGTCGGCGGCCTGCTGGAAAGACTATTCTGGAACGCTGTTTACTGCACTCCGGGACCAATCCTCTACATGATTGGAGCGGCCATCGCCGCATTTATACTCGGACTAATAGCCACACACCTTTTCCTCAAGTACAGGAAACGCCCCACACACACGACGACTGACGCTCCGAACGGGAAATGGATTTATCTGATTCACGGTTACCCTTTGAAGGCCGTCGGCGTCCCGCCCTCGAAGAGGCGCGAGATAGTCAAGCCGGACATCAAGGAGACGAGAGACATTGCCGGAGAGACCGGGGGGGTTGACGTGGTGACAATCGCGCTCGCCGTCGTCGTCGGCATCATCGGCTTCGCGCTCGGCTACGTGTACGGCGGGGCGGGCGTGCTGTCTGGACTCTTCCCCGGCGTCGCGGGATTCTTCGCGGGCTATCTGGCGGGCGTCGTCAGACATCTCAGCGGCGACGAGTTGAAGCGCGTGCTCGTCATCTTCATCCTGTTCGTCTTCTCGGCCCTTTTCTGGATGTCGTTCGAGCAGGCGAGCACGACACTGACGCTCTTCGCCGACCGTCTGACGGATAGAACGTTCATGTGCCTGGAAATCAAGGCGAGCCTCTTCCAGTCAATCGAGCCGTTCTTCCTCATCATATTCGCGCCCGCCTTCGCATGGCTATGGATAAGGCTGGGACGGCGCGAGCCTTCAAGCCCGGCGAAGTTCGCCTACGGCCTGTTCTTCGCGGGCGTCAGCTTCGCGGTCGTCGCTTTCGCCTCGACGCTGACGGGCGCAGGCAAGGTCAGCCCGCTGTGGCTCGTCCTGGTCTATCTACTGCAAACCATCGGCGAGCTGTGCCTGAGCCCCGTCGGCCTGAGCACGGTGACGAAGCTCTCGCCCGCGCGCATGGTCGGCCTGATGATGGGCGTGTGGTTTCTCTCGATCTCCATCGGCGACTACTTCGCCGGTCTCGTGCTCGGCCTCTTCAACGACAAGGCCGAGGGCGCGCTGCTGCGTCTGTTCGGCATCGTGGCGCTCGTGACCTTCGCCGCCGCCATCGTGCTCGCGCTGCTCACGCCGCTCATCAAGAAGATGACGCCGCGCGCAACCTAGAGGTTCGCGAGGATGAAGTCGGTCATCATCTGCCGCATGTGCCTGACGAGCAGAGGGTCTGTGACGCCGTGGCGCGACTTGGGGTAGAGCATCAGCCGGAACTCCTTGTCGGCCTTCTGCAAGGCGTAAACGAATTGCACGGTGTTCGCCATGTGCACGTTGTCGTCAATCGCGCCGTGGATGAGGAGGAGCTTGCCGTGGAGGTTGGCCGCCGCCGCCGTGGGCGAGCTGACCCGGTAGCCTTCGGGGTTGTGCTGCGGCGTCAGCATGTAGCGCTCCGTGTAGATCGAGTCGTAGTTCGCCCAGTCCGACACCGTCCCGCCCGCGATGCCGAGTTTATAACTCTGGCTGTGCGTCAGCGCGTAAGAGGTCATGTAGCCGCCGAAGCTCCAGCCCCACAGGCCGATGCGCGAGGCGTCAACGTAGGGCTGCGACTTCAGGTAGCTCAGGCCGTCTTCGAGGTCGCGCAACTCAAGCTCGCCGAAATTTTTATAGACGGGCCAGGCGGACTCAGCGCCCTTGCCGCTGCCCGTCCGGTTGTCGCAGTACCAGATGATGTAGCCGCGCTCAGCGAGCAACTGGTGCCACATGTAGGTCGTCGCGCCCCAGGCGTTTTTGACCTGCGGCGCGTGCGGGCCGGAGTAGGTGAACTCCAGGACGGGGTACTTCTTCGACGGGTCGAAGTTCGGCGGGCGAATCATCATCGCCTCCATCTCGAAGCCGTCGCGCGTCTTCACCCGCACGAACTCCGGCGTGCCGAGCTTGAACTGCTTCAGAGCTTCGACCCGGTTCTCGTCAATCACGCGCACGTTTGATCCGTCCGACTTGAAGAGGCGCACCTCGGTCGGCGTGTTAATGTCGCTCCACTTGTCAATGAAGAGAGTGTTCGTGGGGTTGAAAGAGGCGGCGTGACTGCCTTCCGTCTTCGTCAGCCGCGTCAGCCCCGTGCCGTCGAGTTTGATTCGATAGACCTGCTCGGCGATGTGGCTGTGCTCCGTGCCGTGGAAGTAAACGAGGCCCCCCGCTTCGTCCACGCCCTCTATCCCGCGCACCTCCCACTTGCCGTCCGTAACCTGCTTGATGAGCCTGCCGTCCGACGAATAGTGATAGAGATGCGACCAGCCGTTGCGCTCGCTGCGCCAGAGGAACGAGCCGTCCTTGAGCCAGCGCGGGTTGTCGTCGAACGGCTCGACCCACGCCAGAGTCTTCTCCTGAAAAAGTTTTGAAGTCTTGCCCGTGTCGGCGTCCGCCGCGTTCAAGTCGAGGTAGGTCTGCTCGCGGTTCTGCGCCTGATAGACGACGCGCCTTGAGTCGGGCGACCACGCGACGCGGACGACGAGCAGGTCTGCGGGTTCATACCCGGCGGTGTCCACCCAGCGCGTGTCGCCGCCCGCGGCGGCCACGACGCCGAGGCGGACGAGCGGGTTCGGGTCTCCGGCGAGCGGGTAGGGCGTGTCTTCGATGACCTGGCCGCGCGGGATGTGGTCAACGACGGGGAAGTCGTGGACGGGCGTCTCGTCGAGGCTGAGGTAGGCGAGGCGCGTCGAGTCGGGACTCCACCAGTAGCCGCGCTTGTTGCCGCGCCCGTAAACCTCCTCCTCGTAAACCCAGTCGAGCCGACCGTTCAAGGTCTTCTCGCCGCCCGTGCTCGTCAGCGCGCGCTCGCGCCCCGTCGCCACGTCAACCACGTAGAGGTTGTTGGCGCGCACGAAGCTGACCATCCGACCGTCGGGGCTGAAGTCTTCTTCAAGCTCTTCTTCGGGGCCGTTGGTCAGGCGCACGGCGGAGTCCGAGTTCAGGACGTAGTAGAAGAGGTCGTTGCCGAAGTTGATGACGACTGCCGTCTGCGCGGGGTTCAGTTGGTACGAAGCCCGGTGCGCGAGGCGGCGCGCGTCCGCGGCGCTTATGCCGGGGAGCTTCGCGAGCGCCGCCTCCATCTTCGCGGCGTCGAAGAACGGCGCGGCCTTGCCCGTTCGCGCGTTGACCTTCAACAACTGTGTCACGCCCGCGTCCGTCTTGCTTTGCAGGTACGACTCGCCGTCGCCGAGCCATTCGAGGTTCGCGGGCGGCGAGCCGCCGAAGTTGATCCGCTTCGCGGGGTCGAAGATGTCTTCAATCGTGAGTTGTCGCTGCTGCGCCCGCGCCGCGGCGGGGCAGCAAAGCAGAACGAGGACGAGGAGCGAGAAAAGTTTTTTGTGTTGCATAAGGTTTTCACTCAAAGGAAGACGTTTGTGACTACGTGACTCGCAGCCCGGACGCGCGCGGACGCACCCGTCGCTACGGAAGTCACGCGGCTCGCGTGTCGCTGTTTTTTTTAGGATGGCACTTCTACCCGACGCGCATAGCGTAACCGATGCCAACTTAATTTCACAGTCCGCCGAGCGTCGAAAGGGCGCGCTTGGTAGAATGAGCTTGCCGCATTATTTGATCGCGCGCGGGTGCGCGAGCGGTGCGGCAGACGCACAAGGCTGCCGCTCGACGGACGGAGTTTTCGGTTGATGCCCAGGGGTTTCTTCGCCAGAGTCGTACTCGCCGTCGCGTGTGCCGCCGTGTGCAACTCTTCGCCGGTCGCGCAGCGCGGACGCGTTGGGTCGCGCGTTGGCGCGTCTTCCGCAAACACGGGTGGCGCGCGCGCCAACGCGTCCGCGCCCGTCCTGCTCGCCAGACTTGAGAGCCGGGAGATAACGGAGAGCAGCGGCATCGTCGCCTCGCGCCGCAACCCCGGCCTCTTCTGGACGCATAACGATTCGGGCGACGGCCCTTTCATCTACGCCTTCGACCGCGCGGGGCGCGCGCGCGGCGTCTGGCGCGTCGAGGGCGCGAGCGCCGACGACTGGGAGGACATCGCCTCCGGCCCAGGCCCCGTGCGCGGTCAAACGTACATCTACGCCGGCGACATCGGCGACAACTACGCACGGCGCGAGCAGGTCGTCCTCTATCGCTTCCCCGAACCGAAGGTCGAAGAGGCCGACGCCGCCGCGACTCGCGCGAGCGCGCGCGCGACCGAGCCTGCCGAGGCCATACGCCTCAAGTACCCGGACGGGCCGCACGACGCAGAGGCGCTTCTGGTTCACCCCGTCTCAGGTGACATCTACGTCGTCACGAAGGCCGTCGGCGGCGCGGGCGTCTATAAGCTGAGCGCGGCGTCGGCGGTCGCAGGTGTGAACATGCTGGCGCTCGTCGCCACGCTCCGCGGCCCCGACTTCTTCGGCACTTTCGTTACGGGCGGCGACATCTCGCCCGACGGACGGCGCGTCGCGCTGTGCGACTACGCGCAAGGTTACGAGCTGAGGCTGCCGAACTCAGCCGCGCAAGGTTTCGATGAGGTATGGCGGCAGACGCCGGCGGTCGTCCCCTTGGGCGCGCGCAGGCAGGGCGAGTCGGTCTGCTACCGACTCGACGGCGCGGCGCTCCTCGCCACGAGCGAGGGCGAGCACCCGCCGCTCTACGAAGTGACGCTCGCGGGCGCGCGTTAGCCCGCGCAGTGAATCACGGCTCGGCCTCGCGGCGGGAACGCGGCGCGCCGAGTCACTGTCTCGAAGGGCCGCGCCCCTGTAGTCCTTCGCGCACGAAGCGCACGAGGTCTCGAATCTGTTCGTCCGTCAGGGAGTATTTGAAGGGCGGCATGCCGTTCCCGCCGTCTTGAATCTGGGCGAAGAGTCGCTCGTCGGGGTCGCTCGCGGGGCGGCCTTCGCGCAGGGCCGGAACTTTCAGCGTGCCTATCTGGCGGCCCTCGCCTTCGTGGCCGTGGCAGGCGGCGCAGTTGCGCTGGAAGAGTTCGCGCGTGGGGTCGGCGGCCTTCGCCGTCGTGGTGTCGCGCGTCGCGCACGCGGCGGCGGCCAGGGCGACGAAGATGACGGCGAGCGCGAGCCTGAAAGTTTCCGCGAGGTGCATCCCCTTCTGCCCGGCCTCTCCCTGAGCGAGTGTCCTCAACGAGACGATAAACCGAACAAGCGCCGCCCGCAAACCGTCGCCTCAGAAGCTGAAGCGCAGTTGCAGCTCGACGCGGCGGTTGCCCGCGGATAGGCCGCTGCCGCCGCCCGCGCCGAAGCGACCGGCGCTCGCGCTCGGCTGGCCGAAGAACGGCGAGCTGAGGTTGCCGACTATCGAGCCGAGGTTCGAGTGGTTCAGAAGGTTCTGCACGTTGACCGAGAAGGTCAGGTTGTAGCGGTGCTCCGTCGTGTCGCCGCCGCCGAAACTCCCGCCCCCGCCGCCGAAGCCTCCGCCGCCACGACCGCCGCCGCCGCCGCGCCCCCCACGTCCCCCGCCGCCGCCACTGCCGCCGCCGGCAGCCGGCGGGCCGCCTGCCCCGGCCACTTCGCCGAAGCCGAAGGTCTTGCTCAGACGCATGTTGACCGAGAAGAAGGCCGGCCCCGTCCCGTAGTTGCGCGGGATGATCTGTTGGCCGGGCTGCGGGTCGAGGTCGAACGTGCCGAAGCGCGTGGCGCGCACGCTTGCGCGCGTGAGGTCTGTGGCGAAGGCCGGGCGGTCGTTGAAGATTGCGTCGCCGTTGAGGTCGCGCCCGATGGTGACGTTGAAGGGGCGGCCCGACATGGCCGTGATGAACGGGCTTAAGCGGACGCCCCAGGGCAGGCCGCTGATCGAGCCGAAGAGCGAGAAGCGGTGGCGGGGGTTTAACGCGAAGCGCCCGTACTCGCCCGCCAGGTCGTACTGGTTGACGGGGAACGTGCCGGCGCTGTCCGTGTCGCTGTGCGCGCCGCTCAGGGTGTAGTTCGCGGTGAAGGAGAACCGCTGGCTGAAGCGGCTGTTGACGTTGACGACGAGCTGGTTCTGGTTGAAGCGCCCGCTCGATTCGTACTGGAAGACGTTGCCGCGCGTCGGGTCGGGTCGCACGAGGCTGCCCGACGCGTCGCGCGCGGGGCGGCCCGCGGCGTCCGTGAGCGGCGCGTTGATGTTGCGCGAGCGCAGGACGTGGAGCGTGCGCGCGGCGATGTAGTTCACCGAGAGCGTGACGCGGCGCGGGAGCTGCTGGTCAACGCTGAAGGCGGTCTGCATCGTGTAGGGAGATTGCAGGTCGGGCGCGACCTGCCGCGTGGTCTGCCGAATCTGGAAGGCGGAGAGCTGCGCGAGCGTCGGCACCGCGGGGAAGAGGTCGAGCGCCGACTGGCCGCCCGGCGTCGAGCCGCTGACGACGAACTGCTGCTGGTTCGACCCGTTGAAGCGGTTGGCCTGGAGGGTCAGGTTCTCGCCGAAGCGCGTGTAGAAGATGCCGAAGCCGCCGCGCACGACCGTCTTCTGCTTGCGCGGGTCGGCGGCGGGCGACCACGCAAAGGCCAGTCGCGGGGCGAAGTTGAGGTTGCTGTGGATGTTGTTCTGCACCTCGTAGCGCAGGCCCGCCGAGATGGTGAGGTTGGGGCGGTAGCGCCAGTCGTCCTGGATGAACGGGTCGAAGTCCGTGTAGGTCACGTCGGCCTCGGGGTTGCCAGCGGAGATGGAGAACTGCGTCGCACCGCCGCCGAGCGCGCGCACCTGCGCGGGACTTAGCCCCTGCTGCTCAAAGAGGAGCGTGCGACGGTAGCGCTCGATGCTGGTGATCTCGACGAGCAGGGGGTTGCCCGACGCGTCCGTGACGACCTGGTTATTCGCGCCGAGTTGCGGCGCGAGGCCGCCCGCGAAGGTGAACGTGCCGGCGAAATTGCGCTGCGACACGTCGCGCAGGCGGTCGTAGCGCAGGCGTGCGCCCGCCTTGAGCGAGTGGCCGCCCATAGTCCAAGCGGTGAAGTTCTGAAGCTCGATGTTGTCCTGGTTGTTCAGGGAGAGGCCGATCTGCGCGCCGCCGCCGACGAAGGCTTCCTGCACGTTGATCGTCGGGGTGAGGGTGCTGCCTTGCTGGCTGGTGCGGTCGCGCTCGTACTGGAAGCGCGTCTCGTTGATGATCTTCTTGTTGATGACGGCGGTCTCGGTGGCCTGGACGGTCTGCTGCGTGGTCTCGGAGTTGAAGGCGAGCGAGGGCAGGTTGAAGCCGCCCACGTCGCCGTTCTGGTTCGTCCGACGCTCGAAGGTGTAGCGCGCGACGAGCGTGTTCGTCTGGTTGAGCTGGTAGTCGAGGCGCGGGCTGAAGGTCGTCTGCCGGCTCGGCTTCACGAGGGTCTGGCTGAACCCGACGGGGTTGAGCGCCGAATCGAGGACGACGGCCTGCACGACGGCGTTGTCGTCCGTGTCGCGCCGCTCGAAGTCGAGGAAGAATGAAGCCTTCTTCTTCGAGATGGGGCCGGAGAGGTTGCCACCGTAGCGCCGGGAGAGGTAGGGGGCGCGCGTCGGCGCGAACGGCGAGCGCGAGTTCAGCTTCTCGTTGTTGAAGTTGAAGAAGACCTGGCCGCGGAACTTGTCCGTGCCCGGCTTGGTGAAAATCTCGACGCGCCCGTACCCCAATCGGTCGTACTCCGCCGAGAACGGGTTGCGATTGATGCGAATCTCGCGGATGGACTCCTTCGGCGGCAGACGCCCGCCCGTGAAGCCGTCAACGAAAATCTGCGCGCCCTCGTCCGAACCCGACGAAGGGCCGGCGAGCGCCTGCAAGGCTTCGGCGAGGTCGTCGGGGTCGTCGGGCAGGGCGTCGAGGTCTGCGCCGCGAAGGACTAGAGCGCCCGCGTTCTGCTCCGGCTCGGTGCTGATGGGCGCTTCCGCCGTGACCGTCACCTGCTCCTGCTCGATGGCGACGTTGAGCACGACGTTGAGCGGCTCGGTGCGCCCGGCGGCGACCTCGACGTTCGCCTTCTGGTAGGCGGCAAACCCCGTCTGGTTGACCGTCACGGTGTAGCGACCGGGCGCGAGCGCCGAGAAGACGTAGCGCCCCTGTTCGTCGGTCGTCGCGGTCTTCGAGACGCCCGCGGCGTCCGTCGCCGTGACGGTCGCGCCGATGATGACGCCGCCTAGTTCGTCCGCCACCTGCCCGCGCAAAGTCGCCAGGGACTGCTGCGCCGCCGTAGACGAAGCCGACAGGAAAAGAACAACGACACAGGCTAGGACGCAAACCCGGCCACTCCTCTCTCCGAACTGTCTCATCATTCTTCGGCCCCGCTTGCTGACTTTATTAACGACTGCGATTCGGATGACGAACTCTTCTGCGCCTATCTTTCCGGCGGCACGTTGCCGTTGGCGTTACTGTTGCCGACGCCGCCGCCAAGCACGTCGCTCGGCAGGCCCGGACTCATGTGGCGCGGGTTGCCCTCCGTCCCGCGTTGCAGTTGTTGCAGGCGGCGGAGGAAGTCCGCGTCGCCCGCGACGAGCGTGATGGCCGTCGCGCGCGACGAGTCCGCGCCGGGCGTGGCCGTGACGACGACCGCGTCGCCCTTCTTCAAGTCCGAGACCGCGACGGCGGGCAGGCTCTCTAACATCTGCTGCAAACTCCCGCCGCGCCGCACGCCCTCGCCGCCTCCGCCGCGGTTGGCGTTCGCCGGCTGCGCGGCCCCGCCCGATGCGCGTTGCTGCTCGCCGCGCGCGGCCCTCTCCACGCGCTCGGTGATGGCGCGTGCGAACTCCGGCGTGACGCGCTTGAGCGTCGAACGCGGGCCGACGCCGACCGTCACAGTCTGCCCCGTCTGCTCGTTCCTGACCGTCAGCTCGCCGCGCGCGGCGTCCACTGCGGAGACGATGCCGACGACGCGCGTGAACGCGCCCGTGATGATCTCCTCCGGCGTGAAGCGCGCGCCGTCGGCGCTGCGCTCGCCCGTCGCGCGCAGGGAGTCGCCGACCCGAACGTCCGCGAACGAACCCGGCTGCGCGTCGGCGGCCCGCAGGGAGTCGGGCGCGAAGCGCAGGAAGCGCACGACGCCGGACGCGTCCAGCGTTACGGCCTCGGAGCTTTCACGCCTGCGCGTCTCGACGACGATCTGTTTCTTCGCGGCGTCTATCGCCGCGACGCGACCCACGAGTCTGTGTGCGTCGTCGCGAGCGCCTTGCGCGGCGGCGGCGCGGCCCATCAGGATGAGTTGCCGCGCCTGGTCGCCGGCGGGCGCGACGCCGGGCGCGAGCACGCGGTCGCCGACACGCACGTCGGCCCGCGTCGCGCGCACGGCCCTTTCAATGGCCGTCTCGCCGGGCGGCATGCGCAGGTAGGCGGTCTTGTCGTCGGTCGCGAGCGTGATGGTCTCGCCCGCGTCTGTGCGCACTGTGACCTGACCCGTCGCCGCGTCAACCGCGGTCACCTCGCCGACAACGCGCCGGCGTTGCGCGCTTGAGCCGTTGCCGTTCTGCGCCGGCGTGCCCCGCGTCGCCGGCACGAAGGACGCGCCCGCCAGAAGCAGAGCGAGTGACGACAGGGCACATGACGCTAAAAATTTCTTCATCTCTTTCACCGAACCGTGGGCAGAATGGAAAAGACGCCTCGACCCGGCCAGACACGATGCAAGACGCGCGGCGGCGGGCCTCGGTTACAGCCTTTCGCGGAGGGACTCTCTGTTGCTCAGGGGATGCGAAGAATATAACCCAGGAAGCGCACGGTGTCAGCAACTGCGGCGTACACGCTCGCGGCGGCGTCAGGCATTTTGTACGGGGCCGCCCGCTTCCGGTTTCACCCGCGCCACGTCAGTGAGCGCGGAGGGGATTTCGTTGTGGGTGGTTGTATGCTTGAGGTGCTTGGCCGCGCCGTCCACCAACGTACACAGAATGATGGCGGCAAAAAATAAAGCGGGCGCGACGAATTTTGGGACCCATCGCGCCCACTCATGGCAACGGTCACTGTCCTCACCCCAGCAACCGTCTAGGCATTTGGATTCACCGCATGCCCGAGTTGGCTAGAATATAAAACTTTCCGCGCCCCGGATGCAACTCCTAATTTTAATTTTTTTCCGCGGCGTAAAAAATTTTACACGGCCCCGGTAGTTCGGTGCCGCCGCGCCGGGAAAATCTCGGTTTCGGCCCGAAAAGCTCGCCGCGACCCCGAAAATTCGCGGCCCGGCTTCCGAAAACTGGGTGACTTACCCTCCGCCTCCGAACGCCGCCGCGACCTCCGGCGGCAGCCGCGAAGAGAACTCCAGGCGCTCGTTCGTCGCCGGGTGGCGCAGCGCGAGCCGCGAGGCGTGCAAGCACAGACGCGCGTGTTCGTCGCCCCCGTAGAGCCTGTCGCCGACGACGGCGTGCCCGGCGTGCGCGCAGTGTATGCGGAGTTGATTCGTCCGCCCCGTCACCGGCTCAAGCTCGACGAGCGTCCGCCGCCCGCGCCTTTCGAGAACGCGCAGGCGCGTCTCCGCGTGCTTGCCGCCTTCCGCCACGCGCCAGGCCGGGCGTGCTGCCGGGTCGCGACCGACGGGCGCGTTGATCGTCCGCTCGTCCGCTTCGACCCGACCGCCCAGGACGGCGAGGTAACGCTTCTCGACGAGGCGGCGCTGGAAGTGTTGCGAGAGGCGGCTGAGCGCGTGCTGCGTCTTGGCGACGACCAGCAGGCCCGACGTGTCACGGTCGAGCCGGTGCACAAGCCCCGGACGAACCCATTCCGAATGCGGATTGGGAAATGCGGATTGCGGATTTATTGACTCAGCCTCGCGCGCGACTGTTTCGGTAGACGGGCTTGCCTTGCCTTCTCCAATCAGCAATCCGAATTCCCCAATCCGCACTCGGTTCAGATGGTGGGCGAGCGCGTTGGCGAGCGTGCCGGTCTTGACTCCGAGCGTCGGGTGGACGAGCACGCCCGCCGGCTTGACGACGACTACGAGGTGCTCGTCCTCGAAGACGATCTCAAGGGGCACGGCCTCCGGCGTCATCGCGTTCGGCGTCTCTTCGGAGACGGCGGCCTCGACCACGTCGCCCGCGCCGAGGCGGCGGCCCGCGTGCGCCGCCGCGCCGTTGACCGCGCACTCGCCGCGCGCGACGAGTCCGGCGATCCGCATACGGCTCAGGCGGACGAGGCGCGCGGCCAGAAAGTCGTCGAGCCTCTGCCCCGCCGAACTCTCGTCAACACGAAACTGAAGCGACCGCGCCATCAGGTCTTCTAAACGGCGGGAGAATTTTACATGGCCGTAAACCGCGCGACGGCTTCAACGCCCGCGCAGGAGGGCGCGGTGCTCGACCATCAGGCAGCGATCCTGCACGACCTTAATGCCTGCGCGCGCGAGTCGTTCGGCGGCAGCGTCGTTGCGTATGCCGGACTGGAACCAGACCGAGCGCGGGCGCTTGGCGAGTATGTCTTCGAGATGCGGCGGGATGTCCTGCGGGCGTCGGAAGACATCGACCATGTCAACCTCGCCGGGGATGTCCGCGAGTTTCCGATAGACCTTCAGGCCGAGGACGTGCGTCGCTTCCGGGTAATAGACCGGCACGGGCACGACCTCAAGCCCCGCCGCGACGAGGTACTGCGGGACGTAGAAGGCGGGCTGGTAGCTTTGCGCCTCGGTCTTCATGCCGAGCACGGCGACGCGCTGCGTCGCGGCGAGCAGCTCGCGGACGGCCCCGTCAATCTCGACGAGATTTTCGCGCCAATCGCCCTCAGCCTGTCGCCCGCCGTCAGTCATCTTTTCCTCCGCCCACACTCTCTCCCGCCCCCTTCGTCCGCTGAAAGGGACGCGCGCGACGCCGAACGAGGCATGCCCTCGTTGCGCCGCATTATGTTCGCTCATTCTATTGCGCGACGCTCTACTTCACAAAGCGCCTGCCGCGGATTTTTGTTCGGGGCGTGAACAAAGTCGGTCGAAAATTCTCTTCTGAGTCGCACCGCCTTGTGCTATCATCACACTACCTTTTTCTCGGCAATGTAAAAATTTATCGCTGACGTGGTTGCTCAAAAAAGCCCCTCGACCACGGACGTTTTTCTTGAGGGAGGCAGTTATGGTACAGGCAATCGCGGCGCAACGACCATCGCCGGTTCCGAAACCGAGACTGAGAGAGTTGGGAGTCTATGCGCTGCCGGACGGGCGCGAGTTCGTCGTCAGCACCATCTACCGCGACGGGTGCAGCCTCTACACGCCGCGCGCGTGGGCGGCTTTCGGGACGGCTGAATACTGGATTGACAGGGACGGTCGTCTGCTTCATCAAGGGGTTCCGAGCATCTGGAGCGTGCGCGACCTGAAAGACACGGGCAAGTCTGCGAGCTACCCGAAGCCGGTGCTGCGCTAACCTCACACAAAGCGGCCATCAATTCGGTCAACTTCGAGCGCCGGGACTCAGTTCTCAAAGGCCCCCGTGCCCGACGCCGCCAACGCCTTCCGCGAGTGAGTGCCGGGCATCGTCCGCGCGCTCCCGAATCACCTCGAAGCACGAAACGCAGTCTCCCGTCCGGGGCGTCGTGAAAAAGCGACGCCTCTTCTTCTATTCCGCGCGCCTCGCGTCACACCGACGGTTGAAGGTGGCCGACCGAGGTCGTCACAGTCCCGCCCGCGGGAGGTCGGCGATGTGCGTCGCGCCGCCCCGTCTTTAATTCGTCTGGCACGCGGCGTGACTTGAAGACGGAGGCGGCGCGTTTTAGCGCGCCAGCGGGCGAACTGCCTGACCGTCGCGCCCGACGAATGGCCCGTTCCGCCCGGCTCTCAGGCGAACGGAAGCTTGCGGCGGCAAGCCCGCGGCAATAAGTTTCAAGGAAGTTCCGGCTGATTTAACTTTTATTTTACACATGCCCCGACTCGGACTTACTCCACTCGCTCTCCTTTGCCTCCTCGCCTTCGCGGGTCGTGCCGCCCACGCCGCTACTCCCGGCCCCGCGCCGGGCGACAAAGATTTGAGGAGGGCCGAGGCCGTCCTCGCTAAACTCCTGCGGCTCGAAGAGGCCGCAGCGGCACGGGACTCCGCGGCCTTCGACAGGGCCGTCAAAAAAACCTACCCCGGCCTTTTCGTCGCCGTCGCCGAGCTGCGCGACGACGAACTCAGGACAGACTTCGCGACCGCAACTTCGTTCTACGAGGCGGCCTACCGCGCGCGCGGCGACGGGTCGGCCCCCGACTGCTCGCGCGAGCTACGCCAGTCCTACTTCCGCCTCTGCCGCGAGAGCGACGACCGCGCCGCCCTGCTCCGCGCGAAGGCCACGCTCCACACGCGACGCGCCGAGGCCGCGCTACGCTACGCGCGCGGCGACCGCGACGCCTCGACGCTCGACCGGCTCGCGGAGATACGCGCCGAGCGCAGCACCGACCTCGCGCTCGCCGAAGAGGCTCTGCGCGCCCTCAAGGAACTCGCCGGCGAAGCGGGCAGCTTTGCTTCTTCAGCCGCAGATGCGGCCTATTCTTCCGCCGAAGTCGGAGAGCGTGTCGCCTCCCGCGCAGCGTCCGCGAAGCGTCCTTCCGAAAATTTCTCCGCCTCGCTCGAAGAAGTGGATCGCCTGCTCGCCTCGCTCCCGCGCACGCGCGTCCGCCAACTGCTCGGCAACGCCAGGGACGCCTTCCGCGACGGCCTCTTCTGGCAGCTCAAAACGCTCCCCGCCCGCGCGCTCGCCGTCTCGGCGGACTCATTCGCCGACCCCGACCCGCTCCGTCAACTCAACCTCGACGCCGACGACGCCTCGCGCGCCGCCCTGCAAAACCTGCGCGCCTCGCAAAAGTTCATCGCCAAGGCCGAGGCCGTCATCGAGGAGTCGAAGCGCGGCGTGGGGTTCAGAGAGTGACCGGCGGGCAACGATGAATGCGGCTACGCGGCGGGCGTCCGAGCGCGGGCACACTACTCCCGCGACGGGATGTTCACCGTTGGTCGCATGTCCTTTATCTAGCAGGCGGGGGGGCGGCACGTCCCTTCAACGCGCTGCCCGCGGGATGGTCTCTTCGTTTACGGCGTAATGAGTCCCTTCTTGATGTTGCGCTGCCACGCCTCAAAGTTCTTCACGCGCCGCTTGGCCTGCTTCCGCGTTAGGTGCATCTTCTCGGCGACGTAGTTGATGCGCTCCGTGCGGTCGAGCTTCTTGTTGTGCGGAACGCCGGGCGCGCTCATATAAATTTGGTAAGCGCGCTTCCATTCTTCCTTGACATCCTCGGTCGCCTGCTTGCCGCGTAGCTCTGGCATCTCGCTTCTGTTTCCTTCTTAAAAAGGGGGTAGCCTTTCAACCTCCCGATTATACTTCAGAAAATCTTTTTTGTTCTACACCCGCCCGCGACTATTCATTCTTTCAAGCCCGCGAGCGGGTCTTCGGGCCACGCGTGGCGCGGGTAGCGGCGGCCCAGCTCGCGACGCACGCGCGGGTAGTGGCGCGACCAGAAGCCCGCAAGGTCGGTCGTGACCTGCACGGGCCGTTGGTTCGGCGCGAGCAGTTGGAGGACTACGCGGACGCGCCCGCCCGCGACCTTCGGCCCCTCGCGCATCCCGAAGAAGTCTTGCAGGCGCGAGGCGACGTGCGGCGTCTTCCCCGCCTCGTAGCGGACGCGCGCCTGCCGCCCGCGCGCCAGCGCGACGCGCTCCGGTGCCATCCGCGCGAGCACACGCGACTGCTCCGGCGTCAGACGCCCGCGCAGCCACTCGACCAGCTCGCCCGCGCGCGCGGCCTCGCGCAGCTCGGCGAAGCTCCGACGCCCCTCGCACATCCGCGCGAGCGCGGCGCGCACGTCCTCCTCGCCGAGCGCGGGGAAGCTCGCTTCCGGGAAGGTGCGCGCGACGAACTCGACGCGCGCGAGGAGCCGCTCGACCTCGTCGCGCTCGACGAAAGCTTCCGGCCCTGCGTCGAGCGCGGCCCCGGCGAGCGCGCGCGTCACCTCCTCGCCGGCCTTCTTATCCTCGTGAGCGATCTTGTCGGCACGCCACTCGTCAACCGTCAGGCGGTCGTAGAGGAGCCGGCGCACGACCTCGACCCGCTCGCTTTGCGCGTTCCAGCGCGCCTCTACTTTTTCGGAGAGTGCGGAGGCCGTCAGGTCGAGCAGCCAGTCCGGCTCAATCGCGCTCGCCAGTCGCACCCAAGTCTTTGCCGCGCCCGTGCGCCCGCGCCCGGCGTCGCCGCGCTCCTCGGCGTCCACCGCGACTAGAAACTCCGCGCGCCGCACGACGCTCTCCGGCGCGAGCACAGCCGCGCCCCCGCCGGAGAGTAAAAGCTCCGCGCCCTCTTCGCGCGGCCCGGCGGCGCGCGCGCGCCGTCGCGCGACGCGGTCGGGGTATCCCGTCAGGATTGAAATCAACAACTCCCTCTCTTGCTCATCCGAGAGCGAGCCGCCTGATGCTTTCGACGCCGCACGCACGCCGCGCGTCTCCGACCAGGCGTCTGAGTTGCCCGCCTCCGGCTTCCCGCCGGAACTTTTCGCCGCCGACTTCCCTTCTGAACTCTCCTTCCTCGACGCCGCGCCTGCGCGCGCGCGTTCGAGCGTGCGTCGCAATTGCCAGCTCACTCGCTCGACGGCGCGCACGGCGTTCGGCTCAAGGCCCAGCAAGCGCAGTCGCCCCGCGGCGAAACTTTCGGCCTCCGCCTCGGAGAAGAGGTCGAAGAGTTCGAGCAGGTCTGACGAGCCGTGAATCTCCGCGCGCCGCCTCTCATGGTCGCGCCCCCGGTCTTTATTTTCTTGCTCGCGATTTTTACTAAAGGCCACACGCCCGGCGCGTATGTCGCGCTCGGCGATGAGCGCGGCGATTGTGCAGGCTTCCCGCCCGACGCCGCGCGCCTCGGCCTCGACCACGATGCGCGCCAGCCGCGGGTGCAGCGGGAAGCGGAGCATGCTTCGGCCCGTCTGCGTCACGCGCCCCGCGTCGTCCGTCGCGCCCAAGGCGCGCAGCAGCGCGTCCGCCGCGTCGAGCGCGTCCGCAGAGGGCGCTTCAAACCAGTCGAAGCCGTCGAGGTCTTGCACGCCCGCGGCGCGCAGTTCGAGCGCTGCCTCGGCGAGGTCGAGTCTCTGAATCTCAGGCGTCTCGTGCGCGGGCCGCGCGTTGAAATCCTGCGACGTGTAGAGTCGGAGGCAGCGGCCTGCGCGCGTGCGGCCCGCGCGGCCCGCGCGCTGCGCCGCGCTCGCGCGACTCACGCGCGAGACCTTGAGCACGGGCAGCCCCGACCAGTGCGAGTGGCCCGCGACGCGGGCGAGGCCCGAATCAACCACCCCCGCCACGCCCTCTATCGTCACCGACGTTTCGGCGACGTTCGTCGAGAGAATCAGCTTGCGCTTCCCGGCGGGCCGCACCGCCGCGTCCTGCTCCGCCGCGGGCAGCTCGCCGTGCAGCGGCAGCACGAGCAAACTTGCCTCCGACGCTACGGCGGCGCACGCGTCTTGCGCGCGGCGGATCGAGGCCGCGCCCGGCAGAAAGACGAGCACGTCGCCGTCCAGGCCCTCGGCCACAAGACGCCGCACCGCGCTTTCGACTTGCAGTTCGAGCGGGCGCTCGTCGTGGCGCGCGAGGTGCTCTACACGCACCTCGAAGCGTCGCCCTTCGGAGCGCAGCACGGGGCAGTCGTCGAGATAACTCGCGACCGGCGCGGCGTCGAGCGTTGCCGACATCGCGACGACCTTCAGGTCGGGGCGCGCGCCGCGCCAGAGCCTTCGGAGCAGCGCGAGCGCGAGGTCTGCTTGCAAGTGTCTTTCGTGGAACTCGTCGAGCACCACGACGCCGACATTCTCAAGATGCGGGTCGGCGAGCAGGCGACGCGTCAGCACGCCCTCGGTCAGAAACCTCAGACGCGTGCGCGGCCCCGCGACCTCGTCGAAGCGAACCCGATAGCCGATTGTCTCGCCCAAACGCTCGCCGCGCTCCTCGGCGACGCGGCGCGCGGCCATGCGCGCGGCCAGACGCCGCGGCTCAAGCACCAGCACCTCGCCGCCGTTCGCCAAACCCGCATCGAGCAGAGCGGGCGGCACGCGCGTCGTCTTGCCCGCGCCCGGCGGCGCTTCGATGACGAGCCCCGGCGCGCGGCGCAAAGACTCGACCGCTTCCGGCAGGAGCGCGTCAATCGGAAGCCTCTGCACGCTGTTTTCGTAACCGAAGAGCGCGAGGTTTGGCAAGCGCGTAAAACGGAACCGCGGGCGGTAGGGTTTTTGAGTTAGTAGAAAAACTGATCCCCGCCGCGGGGCGCGGGCGCGGGGAGCGGCTCGCGCGTCTCGCCCGTGTCCACGAGGTCGCGGACGCTCCAGGGCGTCGAGGCGTCGGCGTCGCAGTCAACGATGCGACCTTCGGGCACAACGTCGTACTCCGCCGGCCCCCAGCCGTGGAAGTGTTTCCAGACCTTCGGTGCGTAGAGCAGAAAGCCGCCGCGGTGGTCTGCGACGGCGATGAGGCGCTCGCCGTCGGGCAGCAGATAGACGCCCCCCTCTCTCATGTTCGATAGAGACAACATCTTCAAACCTCCGCGCTCGTCCTGACAGGCTCGAAATGCCGACTGGCTCGACCGGCGGTGTCTCCTTGCTGGGAATGAACGCCTCTGGGGTTGCGTGAATTTTAAATCAGCGGGCGCGAATAATCAACGCCCTTCCCGCCCCGGCGGCTCGGCGACGGCAAACGAATGCCAGACAATCGTGATGATTACGAAAGCACCTCCCGCGACGATTGGCCTTTCCGTAGGCCGCCCGTTTAGAATCGCGGGCAGCGGATAAAACAAAAAGGGAACAGAGTTCACGAATGGGAGCAACGAGTCCGCGGAGGAGGCTGCCCGTCGGCGCGGAAGTCATGCCGGAAGGCGGCGTACATTTTCGCGTGTGGGCGCCGCGTCGAAGGCGCGTCGAGGTCGTCTTCGAGTCCGAGGGCAAACAGACCCCGACCGAGTTGCAGGCGGAGGACGAGGGATACTTCTCCGCGCACGTCCGCGCGGCGGGCGACGGCACGCTCTACCGCTTCCGCCTCGACGGCGAAGACTACCTCTACCCAGACCCCGTCTCGCGTTTTCAACCCGACGGGCCGCACGGCCCTTCGCGCGTCGTTGACCCGTCGGCGTTCCGCTGGGCCGACGCGGAGTGGGAGGGCGCGGCGCTCAAGGGGCAGGTCATCTACGAGATGCACGTCGGCACTTTCACGCGCGAGGGCACGTGGGGGTCGGCGGCGCGCGAGTTGAAAGGGTTAAGCGAACTCGGCGTCACGTGCGTCGAGATGATGCCGGTCGCCGACTTCCCCGGACGCTTCGGTTGGGGCTACGACGGCGTCTGCATGTTCGCGCCGACGCGTCTCTACGGCGAGCCGGATGATTTGCGCCGCTTCGTCAACGAGGCCCACCGTGTCGGCCTCGCCGTCATCCTCGACGTGGTCTATAACCACCTCGGCCCTGACGGCAACTACCTCCGCCAGTTCTCCGAAGACTACTTCACGGACAGCCGCCAGACCGAGTGGGGCGAGCCGATCAACTTCGACGGGCCGAACTCCGAGCACGTCCGCGAGTTCTTCGTCGCCAACGCGCGCTACTGGATCGAGGAGTTCCACATGGACGGCCTGCGCCTCGACGCGACGCAGAGCATCTTCGACGACTCCGACGAACACATCCTCGCATCGGTCGCCCGCGGGGTGCGCGAGGCGGCGCGCGGGCGCGAGACGATCATCGTCGCCGAGAACGAGGCGCAGGAATCGCGCCTCGCCCGCCCGCCCGCCCGCGGCGGCTACGGACTCGACGCGCTCTGGAACGACGACTTCCACCACAGCGCGTTGGTCGCGCTCACGGGGAGGAGCGAGGCCTACTACACAGACCACAGGGGCACGCCGCAGGAGTTCGTCTCTGCGGTCAAGTACGGCTATCTCTATCAGGGGCAGCGCTACAAGTGGCAGCGCAAGCGCCGCGGCACGCCCGCCTTCGATCTCAACCCGGAAGTCTTCGTCAACTTCTTACAGAACCACGACCAGGTCGCCAACTCCGCGCGGGGCGAGCGCGTGCACGCGCTCGCGAGTCCGGGACGCCTCCGCGCGTTGACGGCGCTCGTGCTGCTCGCGCCGTCCACGCCGATGCTTTTTCAGGGGCAGGAGTTCGCCTCCTCCGCCCCGTTCCTCTACTTCGCGGATCACGAGCCGGAGTTGGCGCGCAAAGTTAGGCGCGGGCGCGTCGAGTTCCTCGCGCAGTTCCGCAGCATCGCGACCAGGGAGGCGCGCGCGTGCCTCGCCGCGCCGGAGGACGAGCAGACCTTCGAGCGCTGCAAGCTCGACTTCGCGGAGCGCGATTCCCACAAGATGATTTACGAGATGCACCGCGACCTGCTCCGCCTGCGCCGCGAGGACGCTGTGTTCTCCGCGCAGAAGAAGGGCGGCGTTGACGGCGCGGTGCTCGGCGCGGAAAGCTTCGTGCTGCGCTTCTTCGGCGACGGCGGCGACGACCGCCTCCTCTTCGTCAACCTCGGCGCGGACTTGAACCTCAACCCCGCGCCGGAGCCTCTGCTCGCGCCGCCCGAAGAAAAGCTTTGGACTCTCCTCTGGTCGAGCGAGGACTGCCGCTACGGCGGCGGGGGCACGGCGCAGCCGGAGACGAAAAACAACTGGATCATTCCGGGCCACTCGGCCCTCGTCATGCGCCCCGCGCCCGCGCGGGAGGTGCACGACCTCGCGGGCGGCGACGGGGTGGGCGAGGAAGAAGAGACGCGCCAGGACAGCATGCGGGGGTGGGAAGAGGAATGAGCGAGCCGGTGCGCAAGCTGACGTTCGCGGAAGCGGACGCGCGCGACGACGCGGACGCGCTGCTCGGCCACGAGTGGCTGGTGACGAACGGTCTGGGCGGCTTCGCCTCAAGCACGGTCGCGTGCGTGCCGACGCGCCGCTACCATGGCCTGCTCGTCTCGGCCCTGCCGACGCCGCTCGGGCGCACCGTCATGCTCAACCACATCTCCGAGTGGGTGCGTCTGCCCAATGGTGCGCGCTTCCAGATCGGCGGGCAGGAGCGCGCGGGCGGCGTGTTGGAGATGCCCGGCGCGCACTACCTCGCGGAGTTCCGGCTCGAAGAGGGCTTGCCCGTGTGGCGCTACGAGGTGGACGGCGCGGTCGTCGAGAAGCGCGTCCTGATGCTGCACGGGCAGAACACGGTGCACGTCAACTACCACCTCGCCGAGGGCGACGGCCCCGTCCGTTTGAAGCTGCGGCCCGCGCTCCAGTTCCGCCCGCTCGAAGAGGCCGTGCACGACTCGATCAACGAGCCTTACACGATCACGGCGGTCGAAGACCGCCTCGAGCTTTGCACCGGCCACACCTACCCGCCGCTGCGCCTGAAAATCTACGGCCTGCGCGCCACCTTCGCGCTCGACGGCGGCAAGCTCCAGAACGTTTACTACCGCACGGAGGACCGGCGCGGCTACCCGCACGTCGGCGAGCTTTGGAGTCCGGGCTACTTCAGCGTTGACGTGACCGAAGAGACGAGTGCGACGCTCGTCGGCTCGACCGAGGAGTGGGAGCTGATCCGCGCCCTCTCACCCGAAGACGCGCAGGCCGCCGAGCACGAGCGGCGCGAGCGTCTGCTCGCCGCCGCCGACCCGAAGGCGCGCCGCGGTGTCGGCGGCGAACTCGTCCTCGCCGCCGACCAGTTCGTCATCACGCCTTCGGGCCGGCAGCAGGACGCCGCGCGCGCGCACGCCGCGGGCGAGGAGGTGCGCTCGGTCATCGCCGGCTACCACTGGTTCACGGACTGGGGCCGCGACACGATGATCAGCCTCGAAGGTCTGACCTGCACGACGGGCCGCTTCCGCGAGGCGGGCTGGATTCTGCGCACCTTCGGCCAGTACATACGCGACGGCCTCATCCCGAACATGTTCCCCGACGGCTCGAACGAAGGTCTCTACCACACCGCGGACGCCACCCTCTGGTTCTTCCACGCGCTCGACCGTTACCTGAAGGCGACGGACGACCGCGTCACGCTCGAAGTGCTTTTGCCGAAGATGCACGACATCGTGAAGTGCCACCTCGAAGGGACTCGCTTCGGCATCCACGTTGACCCGAAGGACGGCCTGCTCGTGCAGGGCGCGGAAGGCTATCAACTGACCTGGATGGACGCGAAGTGCAACGGCTGGGTGGTGACGCCGCGGCGCGGCAAAGCCGTCGAGATCAACGCGCTCTGGTATAACGCGCTCAAGCTTCTCAAAGGCTGGACGCGTGAGGCCCGTGGCGAGGCGTCGGCGCGCGACCTGGACGCGCACGCCGAGCGTTGCCGGCGCTCCTTCAACGAGCGCTTCTGGTACGAGGAAGGCGGCTACCTCTACGACGTGGTCGAGAGCTGGGAGAAGCACGGCGAGAACGACTCAGCGTGCCGGCCCAACCAGCTCTTCGCTATCTCGCTCGAACACGCCGTGCTCGAACGCCCGCGCTGGGACTCAGTGCTCGAAGTCGCGCGCGAGAAGCTCCTGACTCCCGTCGGCCTGCGCTCGCTCTCGCCCGACCACCCGGACTTCAAGCCGACCTACCACGGCGACCTGCAAACGCGCGACGCCGCGTACCACCAGGGCACGGTCTGGGCCTGGCTCATCGGCCCCTTCGTTGACGCCTGGCTCAAAGTCCACCCTGAAGACCGCGCGGGCGCGCGCCGATTCTTAGAAGGCTTCGTCCCGCACCTGGACGAGGCGTGCGTCGGCTCGATCAGCGA
>QHXN01000051.1 GCA_003222975.1 Acidobacteriota bacterium
GGCTCGTCCGGGAGGCTGGCCCGGCGCAAATGCTCTACGGCGCGAAGATCACGGGCGGCGGGAGCGGCGGCACGGTGGCCGTGCTGGGCCGCCGCGACGCGGGAGAGGCGGTGGCAAAGCTCGCATCCCGATACGCGGAACGTGCGGGCCGGCAGGCCCTCGTGCTGAGCGGTTCATCGCCCGGCGCGTGTCGCTTCGGGCATCTGGTCTTGCGGTAAGCAATCGTGGGAAGCTGGCGGCGCTTGTGACCGGCGCATACTTAACTTTCGCCGCGTCGCGTCCATCCTTATCTAGCGACGACCTCAAGCTTCGCCGTCAGGAGCTTGTCCGTGCTTGAGTTGGGGCCGACCATGATGGTGAACGTGCCCGGCTCGACCACGCGGTTCATGTACTCGTCGAGGAAGGAGAGCTTGTCGGGCGTGATGATGAACTGGACTGTCGCGGTCTGTCCCGGTTCGAGGTGTATGCGACGGAAGTCTTTCAACTCCTTGACGGGGCGCGTCACCGACGAGACCTCATCGCGTATGTAGAGCTGCGCGACTTCGTCGCCGGCCATGCGCCCCGCGTTGGTCACGTCCACGGTCACGGTCGCCTGCCCGGCAGGGCCCGTCCGGTCGGGAGTGACGCGCAGGTTCGAGTATTTGTAAGTCGTGTAGCTCAGTCCGTGGCCGAAGACGAAGAGCGGCTCATGGCTCGCGAAGAGGTAGCCGCGCTTGGCCGTCGGCTTCTGGTAGTAATAGACGGGGAGCTGGCCGACGTTGCGCGCGACGGTGACGGGCATCTTCCCCGAAGGGTTATAGTCGCCGAAGAGCACGTCGGCCACCGCCGTGCCCGTCTCCTGCCCCAGATACCAGCCCTCGAAGACCGCGGGCACGTGCTCGAAGACGTACCCGGCGGAGAGCGGGCGACCGTTGATGAGGAAGACGACCGTTGGCTTGCCGGTTTCCAGGACGGCTTTCACGAGGTCGTTCTGCTGTCCGATGAGGTCGAGCGTGTCCGTGTCGCCCATGTGATTCTCGGCCCACGCCTCGCGCGACGTTTCGACGTTCCCGCCCACGGCGAGCACCACCACGTCCGAGGCGCGCGCGACCTGTACGGCTTCGGCGATGCCCTTCATGTTCTCCGCCGGGTCTGCCAGGCGCACGTCGTCGTTCCCCCAGGTCGGGATGCCGGTCTTCGGATCGCCCCGCGTGATCTTCACGCCCTCGGCATAGTTGACACGCACGCGGTCGCCGACCTTGTTCTTGATGCCTTCGAGGATGCTCACGGTGCGCGTGGGCGTGCCGCTGTACTCGCCCAGATCAACGCGCGCGGCGTTCGGGCCGATGACGGCGATGGAACGGAGCCGGTTGCGGTCGAGCGGGACAACGCCGCCCTCGTTCTTCAGGAGGATGGTCGCCTCGCGCGCAGCGCGGAGAGCGAGCGCGCGGTGCTCGGCGCTCTCGTTAACGCGCGCGGCCTCTTCGGGGTCAACGTAAGGGTTGTCGAAGAGTCCGAGCAGGAACTTGGCGCGGAGTATGCGCGCCACGGCACGGTCGAGCGTCGCCTCCGAGACGCGCCCGTCCCTCACCTGCTGGGCGAGCGTGCTGTAGCACTCGATGTAGGGCAGCTCCATGTCCACGCCCGTGTTGATGGCGCGGCGCGCGGCGTCCGCGTTGTCGGCGGCGACGTGGTGGCGGCGAATCAACTCGGCGACGCCGAAGTAGTCCGAGGAGGTGAAGCCGTCGAAGCCCCACTCCTCGCGCAAGACCTTCTGGATGAGCCAGCGGTTGGCGTGCGACGGCAGGCCGTCAATCTCGTTGTAGGAAGGCATCACGCTCATCGCGTGCGCTTCTTTGACGGCGACCTCGAAAGGGTAGAAGAAGTCTTCGCGTAGTATGCGCTCCGAGTAGTTGGCGGGCGCGACGTTCGTGCCGCCTTCGGGCTGGCCGTGGGCGGCGAAGTGCTTGACGGTGGCGATCACGTGGCGGTTGTCAACGCCGGGGCCTGTGCCTTGAAAACCCGTGACGGCGGCGACGCCCATGCGCGAGACGAGGTAAGGGTCTTCGCCGTAGGTCTCCTCGATGCGGCCCCAGCGCGGCTCGCGCGCCAGATCGAGGTCTGGCGCGAGCACCTGGTCTGCGCCCCGCGTGCGCGCTTCGGCGGCGGCTGCCGTAAATACGTCGTGGACGAGTTCCGTGTCCCAGGTGCTCGCCAGCGCGATGGCCTGCGGGAAGCTGGTCGCGCCCGGAGCCATCAGCCCGTGCAGAGACTCCTCGTGGAACGTAGCGGGGACGCCGAGGCGGTTGTGCTCGATGACGTACTTCTGTATCGCGTTGGTGAAGAGGGCCATCTCGCGCGGGCCTTTGCCGTGAAGCGGGGCGGCGGCACGCTCCGCATCGGACGCGGCCTGACTCGGCCCGCCGAACTGCCCGATGCCGTTCTTGAGAAGCTCCTGCATCTTCTCATCCGGCGCGAACTCGCCGCGCTCGTTGATAAGTTGTTTGCTCTGGTTCGTGACCCAGACGGACTCGGTCTGCGCGACCTTCTCTTCGAGCGTCATGCGGCTGAGCAAGTCCGCGACCCTCTGCTCGACGCTCAGGCGCGGGTCGCGGTAAGGGGGCGGCTGAGTTTCCTGCGCCCCGACGCGCGCCCCTGCGGGGAGTTGAGAAAGCGCGGCCACCCCGATTGCGGCGAGAAGGCAGGCCAGTGTGATGTGTCTCATCGTCATAGTCCTCGGAGTGGTCTGTCGTGCGGCGAACTTTCTCCGGCGCGGCGCGGGCCTTCAGTTTCGTCCGGCGGTCAGCCCCGGCCAATCGTCCGTGCGGAAGGGCGAGGCCGGCAGCCCTTCGGCGTTGTAGAGATTGGCGGGCGGGTTGTCCGCCCAGGCGTAGCGCGCGGCTGTGGGGCGCGGCACTTCTCGGCTCCAGACGACGACCGTGTCCCCGTCTATGCGCGCCTCCGCCGGCACGAACTTGCGGTCGTCGCCCGCGACGAAGAAGCCCGCGGGCGGTGCGCCGTCGCGCGTCTGGAGACCGTCGGCGTAACGGAAGCGCACGCGGATTTTGTCGCCCTCGACCTTGTATGAATCGTAGAGCGGCCCCGACTCTTCGACCTTCTGATGGTAAGTCTCGGCGAGCGCCCAGCGCGCGAGGCGCAGTCCAACGTCGAGCTTGTCGCGCGGGTGTATGTTGTCGGGGTTGCCGATGTCTATGGTGACGGCCATGCCCGTATTCTGAACGCTCCTGAGCGTCATGGCCTGGGCCTCGCGCAACTCGGCCCACTCGCTGTCGGTGGAGTCCTTCGGCCTTGCCTTCCAGTTGGCGAGCTGGACGAAGTAGAAGGGGAAGTCGCCCACGCCCCACGCGGCGCGCCAGTCGCGGATCATCGCGGGGAAGAGCGTGCGGTATTGATAAGCGCGCCCGGCGTTGGACTCGCCCTGATACCAGATGACGCCGCGAATCGTGTAGGACAAGAGCGGCGCGAGCATCGCGTTGTAGAGGACGGTCGGGTTGTTCTGGTTGGCGGGGCCGACTGGCTGCGGCTGGCGCGAGAAGTCTATCTGCCGGGAGGGGGTCGTGAACTCCTCCTTGTAATCCCAAGCGCCTTCGAGCGGGACTGCTTCGCCCTTCGGCCCGCCCGCGGGCGTGAGCGACATCTCGCCGCCGCCGAAGCCGCCGCCTCCTCCGCGGTCGAAGACGCGCACGGCGACGACGTTGCGCCCCGCGCGGACGAGCGAGCCGGGCACACGGTAGCGGCGCGGGGTCATCCATGCGCTCGGCGTCTCCGCGCCGGTCGAGCCGACGCGGGTGCCGTTAAAGTAGGTCGTGTCGAAGTCGTCTATCGCGCCGAGGCTCAGCGTCAGGTCACGGCCCGCCCATGCCGCCGGAACGTCAACCTCCCTGCGGAACCAGATGCTCCCATCAACGTCAAGCCCGGCGGACTCCCAAAACTGCGGCAGGTTCATCTTCTTCCAGCCGGCGAGTTCGCGGGCGGGGTCGGCGTAGCCCAGGGCCTCGCCCTTGTTGCCCGCATCTTGCGGGATGTTCTGGCGCTCCCACTCGGCGCGCGCGCGCTCGTACTCGCGTTGAAGCCGCGGGAGGTCTTGCAACTCCTTTTCGTACCTGTCCAGAATCGGCTTGAGCGCGGGGTCTGCGGCGAGGGCCGCGCGACTCGTCCAAGCCTCGGCGGGCGTCCCTCCCCAGGAGGTGTGTATCAGCCCGACGGGAACTTTGAGCCGACGGTACAACTCCCTGCCGAAGAAGTAGCCGACCGCGGAGAACTGCGCCGCCGTCTCCGGCTTCGTAACGACCCAGCGCCCTTCAACCTCTTCGAGCGGCGCGGGCGAAGTGCTCTTCTTGACGGTGAAGAGGTGTATCAACGGGTAGTCGGCCTGCGCGACATCGCGCGCCCCGTCCTGCGCGTTGACGAGCGGCCACTCCATGTTCGACTGCCCCGAACAGACCCAGACCTCCCCGACCAGAACGTTCCTGAAGGTGAGCGTGTTCCTGCCGGCCACGGTCAGCCCGAAGGGGCCGCCCGCCTTGAGCGGCCCGACGAAGACTTGCCAGCGGCCCCGCGCGTCGGCGGTCGCGCGCGCGTTGCTCCCGTTAAAAGAGACCGTCACATGCTCGCCCGGCCCGGCTGTCCCCCAGAGGCGCACCTTACGCCCCTGCTGCAAGACCATGTTGTCGCCGATGACCGAAGGCACGCGCACGTCGGCCCGCGCCGCGCCGGAGAAAGAGAGCGGCAGAAGCACGACCGCCGGCATGAGAAGTCGTCTGATGATGTTCATAGTCGTAAAGCCTGCCACTCGAACTCCGGCGCGCATGCGTCGGGCGTCGCGGACTCAACAGCGCTCGTTTCATTTCCCGCGAATGCGTTCGCCCGCGCCGGGAAGCCTCCGGGGTTTGTTGCATGGCCGGGCAAAAGTCCCGTGCACACGTCAATGCCGTCAGAGCTGACACCCGAAACTTCGGGCCTTCACGGCGACATCCTTCAAGGGAAAACGGGTTGGAACTGACGCCCATTCTCTGCCATCGGCGGATTTTGTTCAAGAGGAATTTTCAGACGCACGGCGGGCGGCTTGCGTCTGCGTGTCGCGGTCGTCTGTCCCGCTGGTCGTCATTTCTCGTCTCCTCCGACAAGTCAAAAGGGCATGTCGGTCGGATGCCGCGCGTCCGCAGGGTCGGCCCAACGGTCGTTCGGGATGGTCGGCGTCCAGCCCGGCCTGAGCGGGTCTCGGTCGTAAGGGTACGCGCCGAGCCGCTTGTAAAGCTCGCTGTACGTGCCGAGTTTATCGCGGTCGAGCCGCACGCCGAGGCCAGGCCCCGTGGGCACGGCGATTGAGCCGCCCTCGTACACGAACTTGCCGCCCTCGATGATGTCGTCGGTGAGGTGGTGGTAGTGCGCGTCCGCCGCGAACGAGAGGTTGGGGATACAAGCACCGAGGTGCAGCATCGTGGCGAGCTGGATGCCGAGTTCGCCCGACGAGTGGACGGCGACGCCGAGTTGGAAAGTCTCGCAGACGCCCGCCGCCTTGACGCAGGGGCGGATGCCGCCCCAGAAGGTCGTGTCGAGCAGGATCACGTCAACGGCTGTGTCGAGGACGTTTGCGGCGAGCTGCTCGAAGTTGACGACGACCGTATTTGTAGCCAGCGGCATCCGCACCTTCTCGCGCGCGCGGCGCATCCCTGCTAAGCCATAGACAGGGTCTTCCAGATAGTCGTTGCGTATGTCCTCAATCTGCTGGCCGAACCAGACGGCCTGTTCGGTTGACCAGACGCCGTTCGGGTCGAAGCGGAAGCGGTCGCCGTCGAGCGCGGACGCGAGCCGGCGATAACACTCAAGCTCGTACTCCGGAGGGAAGACGCCGCCCTTCAGCTTGTGTGAGGTGAAGCCGTAGCGCTCTTTCAGCGCGCGCGCGTGCGCGACGAGCTGCTCGGCGGTTCGGACTTCGCCCGCGCCGTCCTTCGGGTTCGGGTAACGGAAGAAGAGGTAGGAGGCGAAGGGGACGCGGTCTCGCAGCCGCCCGCCCAGGATTTCGGAAACGGGGGCGCCCCACTTCTGGCCGAGCAGGTCGAGGCAGGCGAATTCGAGGGCGGCGAGGACTTGCGTGCGGTTGTTGTAGAGTGAGGCCGTCGGGTTACTGATGAGGAAGCGCATCTCCTCAAGGCGTGCGGGGTCGTGGCCGACCAGGTAAGCCTTCATCGCGCGGAACTGGCTTTCGGCAGACTCCCCGCCGCCTCCCATCTCGCCCAAGCCCACAAGCCCCTCGTCGGTTTCGACCTCGACGACGGTGCGGACGAAGCGCCCCCAGTGGCAGCCGTTCGCGTGCCTGAGCGGCGCTTCCAGCGGGACGGTGACGGTCGTGGCTCTGATGTCCGTGATCTTCATACGAAGGGTTGAGGCATTGAATCAACACCTCGTTGATTTATTGTTACGACTTAATCGTTAATGATTCGTCGCGTCAATGTCCAGTAAGCTTTTAGCCATGTACTCTCGCAGAGTTCTCCGCGTCTGCTCCACGCCCGGCGGCAGAGGGCGCTGCGAGAAGGTCTGAAAATAGAGCAGGCATGAGTCGCGCCACCAGGCGGCGTCGCGCTCCTGAACGGACAGCTTCTTAGCCACCGCGGCGTGACGCTCCGCGTCAATCACGCCGCCGAGATCGTCCCAGCTTTTGCGCGCCCCGCGCACCCAATCCACCCCGCGCTGGTAACGAAGGGCCAACTCGTCCCACAGCGTCCGCCCCGAACGCACGCGCCAGTCCCACGGCACGTGATGGAACCAGAGCAGGAATTTTTCGGGACACGTGTCTAAATCGGCGAAGCGGTCACGCACCGGCGGCTGGTACTGGCTGACGGCGTTGCTGCCCGTCTTCGTGCGGTCGAAGCCCAGCCCGCGCGCGTCGGCGCGATGGTAGTAAACCGGATTCCAGACGGGACTCGGCTCCTTATCCCACCAGGGCTGCGGCCCGTAGTGGTGTCCGGCCCACATCAGGTGGTGCAGGCCCAGGGGCGTCATGTAGTCAACCGCCGCCTCGCGGGATTCGAGCATGATGCGCGCGACGGACTCTACCGCCCTGGGATCGTGCGTGAAGGTCATCCGTGTCCACTCGTCGGCGATCTGCCGCGAAGGGAGGTCGGGGTTCCATGCCAGCCGCCCGAAGGCGTACCAGTTTCCTTGCGCGAAGTGATGGCCCGTCCAGTTACGATCCGAGCCGGTGTTGGCGACGCCGGCCATGCCGGTCAGACGCCCGCCGAAGAGGCTGCCGTCAATTACCTTCGCGACGGTCGAGCCGGGGCCTCTGGCGTGTGTGTCGGAGTCGAGCACCTCGCGCCACATCGGCGCGAGGAAGACGAGGTGGTTGGACTGGCCGAGGTACTCTTGAGTGATCTGCACCTCAAGCATCACTTGCGTCTTCGGCATCGCGCCGAAGAGTGGGTGGAACGGCTCGCGCGGCTGAAAGTCAACCGGGCCGTTCTTGACTTGCAGCAGGACGTTGGGCGCGAACTGGCCGTCGAAGGGTTGTAGCTCGTCGTAGGCGGCGGCGGCCCGGTCATCGCCGGGCTTCGGGTCATAGACGAAAGCGCGCCAGATCACCACCCCTTTATGCGGGGCGAGCGCAGCGGCCAGCATGTTCGCGCCCTCGGCGTGGCTGCGGTTGTATGTGCGCGGCCCAGGCTGGCCCTCGCTGTTGGCCTTGACCAGGAAGCCGCCGAAGTCGGGGATGAGCTTATAGATTTCGTCCGCCTTCCGCTGCCACCACGCTTTCACTTCCGGGTCGAGCGGGTCGGCTGTCTTTAAACCGCCCAACTCGACGGGCGCGGAGAAGCGTGCGGAGAGATAGACGCGCACGCCGTAAGGGCGGAAGGCGTCGGCGATGGCCGCGGTCTTGCGCAGGTAATCGGCGCTCAAGCTTTGGGCGCTGGCGTTGACGTTGTTGAGCACCGAGCCGTTAATCCCGACGGACGCGTTCGCCCGCGCGTAGTCGCGCAGGCGCGGGTCAACCGTCTCAGGCAGAGCCTTCCAGTCCCACAGCGAACGCCCGGCGTAGCCGCGCTCTATCTGGCCGTCAAGATTATCCCAGTGGTTGAGCACGCGCAGTTGGAGGCGCGGCTTCTGACTCACGTCCAGCCTGTCTATCGGCTGAAGCGCCTGCAACAGGCGCAGGAAGTGGAAAGCGCCGTAGAGCGCGCCCGTCTCGCCGTCCGAGGCGATCACGGTGACGGGGCGTTGGCCGAGCCTGACGGAGCGTATGAGGAAGCCTTCCGGCCCGAGTGCGGCCAGTCGCCGGCCCCAACGGAGTCCGGCGATGAGCGGCGAACTCTGCGGCGTGCCCACGACGACAGCGCCGGCGCGGTCAACCCCGCCCGCTACGGGAACGGGGCCGCCGAGCAGTCCGGTGCAGCCGTCGGCGAGTTCCGCGCGGATGGCGTCGAGGGTCGCCGACCTGCCTTGCACGACGACCGAAGTGACGCGCGGGCGGTAAGCGCCTATCATCTCGCCGGGCAGCGGGTCGTAGCGCAACCAGAGGCGATAACCGTCTTCGGCTTTAGCAACCGCGGCAGTGAACAACTGCAAAAAGACCGTCAGGCAGATGATAGGCCAAATACGTTCTCGATGGTGCTCCCGAAACATCTTCATCCTCACGTAACAACGCCCGAAGGTGATCCGATCTAAACTGAATTCTCAGCCTGTTGACACGCACACCTACAGTGAGGGTACAGTTGCCCTCATTACACGTTGCCTTTCCTGGCTTACTTGATGCTAAAGCTTAGAACGCAGCTCCCGCCGCTTCGTGCGCGGAGTAGGCGCGCGTGTCTATGATCCGGCGCATCTCGCCGACGACGTGTTCGAGTTCCTCGTCCGTGGTGTAGAAGTGGGGCGAGATGCGTATGCCCGCGCCGGGGCGGTAGTCAACGATTGTCTCGCGGCGTATGAGTTCGCGCGTGACGGCGGGCGCGTGTTCGACCGAGACCGTGATCGTGCCGCCGCGACGGGCCGGGTCGCGCGGGCTTGTGACGCGGAAGCCCGCCTCCTCGGCCAACTCGATGAGCTTCTGCGTCTGCCTCACGCTCTTGGCGCGAATCCGTTCGACGCCGATCTGGTTGATGACACGGTAGCCTGACTGCGCGGCGTAGAGCGCCGGGATCGCGGGCGAGCCGTGGAGGAAGCGCGCTATTCCGTCGGCATAGCGGACGGGCGCGTCCTCGAAGGCGAAGGGCGCGGCGTGCGCCATCCAGCCCGTGACCTTCGGCTCTAACTTCTGCTGCAAGCGCGGAGCGACGTAGAGGTAGCCCGCGCCGGGGCCGCCGCAGAGCCACTTCACCGAGCCGCCCGTCGCGAAGTCAACGTCCAAGTCTTTCACGCTGAACGGCACAGTCCCCGCCGATTGATAGGTGTCGAGCACCACGAGCGCCCCGACCTCGTGCGCGCGCTCGGTGATGGCGCGCGCGTCTTGCAGGAACGCGCTCTTAAACAGGACGTGCGAGACGGGGACGAGCAGCGTCTCCTCGTCAATCGCCGCGAGCAGCGGTTCGAGCGGCGCGGTAATGCCGTCGTCCGATTTGACCTTTTCGACGCGGAACCGCCCGTCGCGCGCGTGCGCTTCGTAGGCGTACATGACGGAGGGGAACTCAAGCTCCGAATAGACGATCTTGTTGCGTTTGGTTTCGGGCGTCGTGTCGAAGCAGGAGAGGATGACGGACTGGCAGACCGAGACGTTCTGGTGCATGGCGACCGTGCCCGCTCCGGCCCCGATGATGCGCGCCACTTCGTCGCCGACCGTGAGCGGCATGTCCCACCACCCCTCGGCCCACGCGCGCACGCCGCGCGTCGCCCAAGCGTCGGCGTATTCCTCAAGGCGCTCGAACGTCCGGCGCGGCATCGCGCCGAGGCTGTGCGAGATCAGGTACGTGGTCTTTTCGAGTACGGGGAACTCGCGCCGCCACTCAAGAAGCTCGTCCGTCAAGAGCCGCCTCCTCCGTGTTCGGATGTGGTTTCAGTATAGCCACCGGCAACTCGAATGGCTACTACCGCGGGCCGCGGCGCGCGGCGGGGTTAGTCTTCCCGCATGAGCCTGCCGACCTCGCGCTCGGCGTCGAGGGGGGATTTGCGGAAGGAGGCGGAGGGGGCCTTGAGGTTGTAGGCGGCGATGCGGCGGTTGAGGTCTGCCGCCTGGCGGCGGAAGGCGAGAAGGGCCTGGAGCCAGTCGGCCTCGGCGCGCGCGGCTGTGCGCTTCGACTTGAGGCCGTCGCGGTAGACGTTCCACGAGCGCATGAGGTCTGCGCGCGCGCCGTCAACGGACGCGTCGAGTTCTTCGCCGTGCTCGATCCAGGGGAGCGCGAGTAAGTTATTTTTGAAGATGCGGAAGGTCGAGCGCGCGACCTGTCCGGCCAGAAAGTCGGCGCGCGCGCGGGCCGTCTTCGGCGCGGCGCGCAGGCCGCCTATTGCGCCGTTGCCGCGCCCGAACGCGCCCTTGAATATACGTCCAAATATTTCGTCCCACTTGCTCATCGGTCAGAACCCCTGTAAAGCTAACCTCTCGCGAGCTGGCCGCGAAACGTGCGCGGCGCTCCTGCCAGCCCCTTACGTCAGCGTCACGCGCGGAGTTCGGCTATAAATCACGAACCAAAAATTGCTACACTCGCAACCTCATGTGGCATCCCGAACCCACCGTCAGACATTCGATCCCGGAGGCGCGCTGGCCGACCGCGGACGAGGCCGCGCGCGCGCTGTTGTTCCGGCCCGTCCGCGTCGGCGCTCTGACGCTTGAGAGTCGCACCTGGGTTCCGGCGATGGTTCCGTGGCGCGCGACCGCGGACGGCTTTGTGACGCGCGAGAACCTTGAGTGGTACGGGCGCTTCGCGGCGGGGCGACCGGGCGCGATTGTGGTCGAGGCCACGGGCATCCGCGACATCCCTTCGGGACCGCTCCTGCGCATCGGCCACGACCGCTTCATTCCGGGTTTGAAAGAACTGGTCGAGACAGTCCGTCGCGAGAGCGGAGGCCACACGCGACTGCTCATACAGATCATAGACTTCCTCTCCGTCAAGCGCCGGCCCGACAAGTCGAAATACTTCGAGCGCTTCCTCGCCGTCACAGACCGACACCGCCGCGCGCTCTCGGAGCTGAGCGAGGGCGAGTGCTGGCTCGCGCGCGAAGAGCGCGAGGTGCGCGCCTTTTTAAAGGGCGCGCCGGACGACGTGATTGAGCGCGTGCTCGACGAGCGCGAGCTTGAGTCTCTGCGCTTCGGCTACCGCGAGCGCGTGACGGACGTGCACCTGCCGCACGTCCGCAACCTGCCGAAAGTGCTGCCCGCACTCTTCGCCGACGCCGCTCGTCGCGCGCGCGAGGCGGGCTTCGACGGCGTCGAGCTTCACTACGCGCACGCCTACACGATGGCCTCTTTCCTGAGCCGCCGCAACGACCGGCGGGACGGCTACGGCGGCTCAAGGGAGGGACGCGTGCGCCTGCCGCTCGAAGTTTATGCAGCGGTGCGCGCTCGCGTAGGCGGCGACTACACGGTCGGCGTGCGCTTCCTCGGCGACGAGGTTATCGGGGGCGGAAGCCGCATCGAGGACGCCGTCTATTACGGCGTCGAGTTCGCGCGCACGGGGCTAGACTTCCTCTCGGTCTCGAAGGGCGGGAAGTTCGAGGACGCGAAGCAGCCGAAGGTGGGGCAGGCCGTCTATCCTTACACGGGCCGCAGCGGCTACGAGTGCATGCCGACCGTCCTCTCCGACGGGCGAGGGCCTTTCGGTCGAAACCTCCCGCTCGCGCGCGAGATCAAACGTGCCGTCAACGCCGCGGGGCTTAAAACTCCCGTCGTCGCCACGGGCGGCGTCGGGACGTTCGAGCTGGCCGAAGAAATTTTGCGGCGCGGCGACGCGGACATCGTCGGCGCGGCGCGGCAGTCGCTCGCCGACCCCGACTGGTTTCTGAAAGTGAAGCTCGGACGTGGCGACGAGGTGCGCCGCTGCACCTACACGAACTACTGCGAGGCGCTCGACCAGATGCACAAGCAGGTGACTTGCAAGCTCTGGGATCGCGTCGCGCTCGGCGAGCAGGGCATCGCGCTCTCAAACGATGGGCGCAGGCGGCTGCTGCCGCCGAGATGGGAGAAAGGAGGAGAAAAGGGGAAAGGGGGAAAGGGAGAAGAGGAATAGGGAAGGCCGTTCGCCCACCTTTTACCCTTTTGTCCTTTTACCCTTTTCCCCCAGATAGCTTTCATACTCCGCGATGAACGCGGGGTCGCGCCTGCGCAGGCTCTCGTAAGTCACGCGCTTGCTGCGCGTCATCAGGCTGAGGGCGAACTCCGGCGGCGGGAGGTGCACGTAGTCTCTGGCGTTCTCGAACCAGAGGCGGCTCTCGTGCGCGGCCTGCTGGTACTCTTCGATGACTGGCTTGCGCGCGCGCTCGAACTCGGCGAGCGCGGCGGGCGCGTCCCGTCCGGCGGCGAAGAGCTGGAAGAGGGCGATTGAATCCTCCAACGCCAGCTTCGTCCCCGACCCGATGGAGAAGTGCGCCGTGTGCAGCGCGTCGCCGAGGAGCACGACGTTTTGATGACTCCAGCGCTGATTCTTCACCAGCAGAAAATTAATCCAGCGCGAGTTGTTCGACAGCAGCTCGTGGCCGCCGAGGTCTTCGGCGAAGATACCTGCTAGATGGACGCGCGTCTCTTCGTCCGTCATCCGCGCGAAGCCCGCGCGCGCCCACGTCTCTTCGTCGCACTCGACGATGAAGGTGCTGGTGTCGGGGCTGAACTTGTAAGAGTGCGCGGCGAAGACGCCCGCGTCCGCTTCGCGGAAGGTGAGCGTCAGCCCGTGGAAGAGCCGGCGCGTGCCGTACCAGATGTACTTGTTGCGCCCCGCGCCGAGGACGGGCCGAAAAGTTTCGGCGTAGCGCTCACGCACGAGACTTCCGACGCCGTCCGCGCCCACGAGCAGGTCGCAGTCGGCGGCGAGCGCGCGGGCGTCCTCGACCTCCGTGCGGAATCTCAGCCCGACGCCGAGTTCCGCGCAGCGCTCTTGCAGGATGTTCAGGAGGCGCAGGCGTGCGATGCCTGAGAAGTGGTTGCCGCGGATGCTGACCCGACGGTCGCGCAAGACCACGTCCACGTTGTCCCACGTCTCGAAGCTCTCGGCGATGCGCTGGTACGACACGGCGTCGGCCTCGCGCAGGTTCGAGAGCGTCCGGCCCGAAAAGACCACGCCCCAACCGAACGTCGCGTCCGGCGGGTTGCGCTCGAAGACCGTGACGCGGTGCGACGCGTCGTGCCGCTTCATCAGAAGCGCGAAGTACAGCCCCGCCGGCCCGCCGCCGATGATGTTGATTTCCATCGTGCAGGAAACGTTTCTCTATTCCTTCAGCAATTCTCTGGCGATGATGAGCTTCTGAATCTCGGACGTGCCCTCGTAGATGCGCAGGGCGCGAACGTCGCGGTAGAGGCGCTCGACCGGGTGGCCGCGGACGAGGCCGTAGCCGCCGTGAATCTGCACGGACTCGTCTATGACGCGCTGCGCTGATTCGGTCGCGTAGAGCTTGGCTTCGCTTGCGGCGCGCGTGAGGACAGAGCCGGACGCGCCGTTGTCTTTCAAGTGTGCGGCGCGATAGACCAAGAGGCGCGCGGCATCCAGCTCGGTCTGCATGACGGCCAGCTTCTCTTGAATCAACTGGTGCATGGCGAGCGTGACGCCGAACTGCCGGCGCGCCTTCGCGTGGTGAATCGCTTCGTCGAGCGCGCGGCGGGCCATGCCGCAGGCGGCTGCGCCGACGCTGGCGCGGAACATGTCCATCGTCAGCATCGCGAGGCGGAACCCGTCGCCCTCCGCGCCGATGAGGTCTTCGGCGGGCACGCGCACATCTGCGAATTCGATCTCGCCGATGGGGTGCTCGGCGACTAGGCGCGTGCGCGCGACGACGCGAAAACCCGGCATGCGCGCGCCGACGATGAAGGCGGAAAGCTCCGCGCGCCCGTCGCCGCGCGTGCCCGTGCGCGCGAAGACCGTGTAGAAGTCGGCGAGGCCCGCGTTCGAGATGAAGCACTTGCGCCCGCTGATGCGGTAGCCGTCTGCGTCGCGCGTGGCCGTCGTCTGAATCGCCGACACGTCGGAGCCGGCATCGGGTTCGGTCAGCGCGAAGGCGGCGATTGACCTCCCCGTGCGCGCGCGTTCGAGCCAGAAGTCGCGGACGTGCTCGGTGGCGGCTAAGGAGACGGCGTATGTGCCGAGGCCCTGCATGACGAAGGCGAGGTCTGCGAGCGGCGAGTAGTAGGCCAGGGCCTCGCGCACGACGCAGAGCGAGCGCGCGTCGAGAGGCGCGGCGTCGCCGCGCGCGACCGAGTAGCGCAGGAGGTCTGCCTGCGCGAGCAGGGAGAGAAGCCGACGGAAGCGCTCGTCGGCGTCACCCTCTTCTTCCGTCGCGGCGAGAGGCCCGACTTCGCGCGCGGCGAAGCTCGCCACGCCCGCGGCGAGTCGCGCGTGCTCGTCTGTGAAAAACGGCGTCTCCTCGAAAAATCTGTCGCGCGGCATCGTCATGGTGCTCACTCGGTGCCGGTGATCTTGCCGGTCTTCCTGTTCACGCGGATCGTCTTCGCGGGGCGTTGGGAGACGGCGGCCTCTCTGAACGAGACAGTATCGCCCGCGACCTCCGGGACTTCAAAGCTCTCGAAAAAGGCTTGCCCCCCGCGCGTCTCGAAGAGGTCGCCGTGCTTCCAGACATAGACGCCCTTTCGGAGGTCGAGCCTGCCGACGAAGCCTCTGGCGGCGAGGTACAGCGAGTCGCCTTCGCGCAGCGCCTTGATGTCGTAGGCCGGGACGCGCTGCTTCCAGCGCGCGCGCATCGAGGGCTGCTCAAGGCGCGCGACGAAGCCGGAGCCGCCGTCGCCGTAAGCGACCTCGCAGACCAGCAGCAAGTCGCTCCCGTGCTTCGAGAAATAGACGTGACTGATCTCCTCGCCGCTTTCGAGTCGCAGGTTGAAGCGGCGCACGGGGCCGCCGTTCTCCCTGCGACCGTTGCCGTTGGCGCTGACGTGATAGGAGAAGCCGGACAGCTCGAACTCGAAAGCCCTCGGCGCGGCGGCGGGCGTCTCCGCGGCCTTCTGAAAAGTTTGAGACGGCTTCGGGTCAGGCGCGGTCGCGTGACGCTCGTCCTGCGCCGCGGCACACGCCGCGAGGCAAAGAAGAAGTGCGACTGCACGCGCGAACCTGACTCTGCTCATTGTTCTTTGGTCGGGCTTCCTTCTTCAGAAAGGCTCCTGTCGAAGCGAGGCTCGCGCTTCCCCATGAACGCCTCGTAGGCTTCGCGGTAGTCCGGGTGCTGCATGCAAAGGGCCTGCGCTTGCGCCTCCCATTCGAGCGCGGTGTCGAGCGACGCGTCCATCTCGCGGTTCAGCATCTCCTTCGTCACGCCGAGCGCGAACGCGGGGCCGCGCGCCAGACGCTCGGCCAGAGAGCGCGTCTCCGCCTCCAAAGCTTCCGCGGGTACGACGCGGTTGTAGAGGCCGAGTGACAAAGCCTCCTCCGCCGTGATGAAGTCGCCCGTATAAAGTAGCTCCGTCGCCTTCGCGAGGCCCACGAGCCGCGGCAGAAGGTGCGCCGCGCCCATGTCCGCGCCCGACAGCCCGACTTTGACGAAGAGGAACGCGATGCGCGCCTCTACGGAGGCGATCCGCAAGTCCGCGGCCAGCGCGATGCACGCGCCCGCGCCTGCGGTCGTGCCGTTGAGACTCGCGACGACGGGCTTCCTGAGCGCGCGTATGTTTCGCACGAGCGCGCACGTCTGCCGCGTGAACTCCAACAACCCCCCGGCGTCGCGCCTCTGTAGCTCGCCGATGATGTCGCGCACGTCGCCGCCCGAACAGAACGCGCGCCCCGCGCCCGTGACGACGACGACGCGCACCGCCCTCTCGTCTTGCAGCGCCGCGAACGTATCGGTCAGCTCGCGATAGACCTCGAACGTCAGCGCGTTCAGACGCTCTGGGCGATTGAGCGTGACCGAGGCCACGCCGCCGCGCACGTCGAACAGAAACGATTTCGGCTCAAACATAAAAGCGTTCAGCGCTCAGCATTCAGCACTCAGCTTTTTCTTTCAACAGCGCCCAAGCTTCGAGTTAACGTCCAACCCAGATGAGAGTAAAAGCTGAAAGCTGAGTGCTGAATGCTGACAGCTTATAAAACGGCGATGCCCTCGATCTCGACCTTCGCGGCGTCGTCGAGCAGCGACTTGACCTCGACGAGCGACATCGCGGGGTAGTGCCGCCCCATCAGCGCCCGCCAGCGTTCACCGATCTCTTCGGTGCGCGCGAGGTACTCGCGCTTGTCCGTCACGTAGATGACGAGCCGCGCCACGCCGCCCGCCTCACCGCCCGCCTCGCCGACGACCGCCAGGACGTTCCGCAGCGCGCGGTCGAACTGCTCGACGAAGTCCTCGCCGACTATCTGCTGCGATTCGTCCCAGCCGACCTGCCCGGCGATGAAGAGCAGACGCGTGCCCGGCGTCGCCAGCAGGCCGTTCGTGTAGCCGCGCGGGCGACCGAGCGATTCGGGGTTGATGTGTTTGAAAGACATGAAGAAGCTGTTAGCTGTTAGCTTTTTCTCTTAATCGAGGGCGCGTGGAATTTTTCCACGCTGCCTGCGGCGGCTGCCGTGAGCTATTAGCTAACAGCTAATAGCTCACAGCTCAAAAAAGAACCGTCCCGCCGTCAACGTTGATGGCTTGGCCCGTGATGCCGCGCCCCTCGTCGGAAGCGAGGAGGAGGGCGACCGCCGCGACCTCTTCCGAAGTGACGAGGCGGTTCTGCGGACTCATGCGCTTGATGGCTTCGAGAGACTCTTCGCGCTTGCGGCCCGTCTTCGCCTCGATGTTTTCGAGCGCGCGGGCGGTCATCAACGTGTCCACGTAGCCGGGGCAGACGGCGTTGACCGTCACGCCCTTCGCGGCGACTTCGAGCGCGGCGGAGCGCGTCAGGCCCAGCACGCCGTGCTTCGAGGCCGAGTAGGCGGCGATGTAGGGCGCGCCGGTCTTGCCCGCGATTGAGGCGACGTTGACGACGCGCCCCCAGCCGCGCTCGATCATCGAGGGCAGGGCCGCGCGCATGCAGTAGAACGTGCCCGAAAGGTTGACGGCGAGGTGTCGCCGCCAGAACTCGTCGGTCGTCTCCGTGAGCTTCGCGCTCTCGGCGATGCCGGCGTTGTTGACGAGTATGTCCGCGCCGCGACCGAAGAAGGCCCGCGCCCCGTCGAAGGCGCGTTCGACCGAGCGCGGTTCGGCCACGTCGCACGAGGCGTGCGACGCCGCCTGTGCGCCGCACGCCTCGCGAATTTCCGCGGCCACGCCTTCAACCTCAGCGGTTGTTCGCGCGACGACGAAGACGCGCGCCCCCTCTCGCGCGAAGGCCACGGCGACGGCGCGACCGATGCCGCGCCCGCCGCCCGTCACGAAAGCTGTCTTGTCTGCGAGCTTCATAAGCTCAGTTCCAAGTCCCAAGTTCAAGGTTCAAAGTTTAAATTCATCTCGCGCCGAGGAAACTTTGAACTTTTGAACCTGGAACTCATTTCTCAATCCGCGGCGCGCGGCGTTCGAGGAAGGCGCGCACACGCTCGCGGGCCTCGCGCGATTGGAAGCACTGGAGTTGCGCCTCGGTCTCGTACTGAAGCATCCGTTCAAGGCTCTCGTGCTCGCTCATATAGACGGCGCGCTTGGCGGCGGCGACCGAAGTCTGCGGCGCGTCGCGCAGCCGTTCGGCGAGCCGTCGCGTTTCGGCGGCCAACTCCGCGTCGGCGACGACGCGGTTGACGAGGCCGAGTTCGAGCGCGCGCCGCGCGTCAAATGCGTCGCCGAGGAAGAACATCTCGCAGGCGACGTTCGAGGGCACGGCGCGCGGCAGGAAGAACGAGCCGCCCCAGTCCGGGTGCAGTCCGACTTTGACGAACGACTGGCTGAAGGTCGCCGACTCCGCCGCGAGTCTGATGTCTGACGCGAGCACGAGGTTGAAGCCCGCGCCGTAGGCCGGGCCATTCACCGAGGCGACCACCGGCTTCAACATCTGCCTCACCGCCGTCAGCACGCGCCGGCCCGCGCCGAGCAGACGCGTGAACTCCTCCACGTCGCCGCGCTCCATCAACTCGCCCATGTACTTCACGTCCGCGCCCGCGCAGAACGCGCGCCCCGCGCCCGTGACGACGACGACGCGCGCCGCCGGATCGCTCGAAGCGTGCTCCAGAGCCTCGGCCAGATCGCGCCGCATGTGGCCGGCGAGCGCGTTCAACTTCTCAGGCCGGTTCAGCGTGATCGTCACGATCCCGGCGTCGAATTCGACGTTGATGTTTTCGTACATGTGAAAAGCCGTGAACCGTGAACCGTAAACCGTGACGAGATAAAACCTGTTCTCTCTCGTCACGGTTTACGGTTCACGGTTTACGCCCCTTTGAAGTGTGGCTTGCGCTTCCCGACGTATGCGTCCAATCCTTCCTTCGCGTCTTCGGACTGGAAGAGCTGCTGCTGGAGTTCGCGTTCCAGCGCGAGCGCCGACTCGAAGGGGATTTCCGCCCCGGACTGGACGCTGCGCTTGATGCGGCCCACGGCGAGCGCGGCCCTTTCGGGCGTGGTGAACCGGCGCGCGTAGGCGAGCGCCTGTTCGAGAAAGGCTTCGGCGGTGTCGGCCTCGATGATTTGATTGACGAGGCCGAGTTCATGCGCGCGCTCGAAGTCGAACAGCTCGCCCGTCGCCATCAGCTCAATCGCGCGCGACTTGCCGACGGCGCGCGCGAGCCGCTGCGTCCCGCCCGTGCCCGGCAGCACTCCTAAGCTCACTTCGGGCAGGCCCATTTTCCCTGCGCCCCGGCGCGCGACGCGGAGGTCTGCGGCCAAAGCGATTTCCAATCCGCCGCCGACGCAGTGGCCGCCCACGGCGGCGATGACGAGCTTCGGCGTCTGCTCCAGCCGCGACAGAGTCTCGTTGGCGTGGAGGCAGAAGAAGTATTTGAACGTGGGCGTGACCTCGGAGAGCATCTTTATGTTCGCGCCCGCCGAGAAGAACTTCTCGCCGCCGCCGGTGACGATGACGACCTGGACTGATTCGTCCATGCGCGCCGCGAGTATCCGGCGGTCGAGTTGTTGCATCATCTCGTAGCTGTAGGTGTTCGCGGGCGGGTCGTTCAGGGTGAGCAGGGCGACGCCGCCCCCGACTTCGTATTTGACGAGGTCGCCACCGGCCTCCGGCCCGGTCGCCTCTTGGGCTTTCGCTTCCGCCATCGGTCAATGTCTCCGTGAAGTATAATCAGTTCGGAAATGCGGTCGGAAATTTCGACGGCAATGATGGCGGTCTGAGAGTATGCGAGTCAAGCGCTGGGACTCGGCGCGCGCGGGCGTCGGCGTCGCCGCGCCGGAGCTTAAGGTGTCAGGGCTTGACAGGCGGCGTGTCGCGCACTTAGTGTTCGTTCCCGTCCTCGCCGACGTGGAGGCGCACCCGTTCTGGTGAGCGGCGCGGTCTTCAAAACCGTCAGCGCGCCTGTGAGAGCAGGCGCGGGTGGGTTCGATTCCCACACGCCTCCGCCAACACCACAATTTTTGATTTTAGATTTTAGATTTGCGATTGATGACAGTATCGCCACCCTCATTCTCTCCAAATCAAAAATCAAAAATCGCAAATCTAAAATTGATGAGAGACTGGATAGCACTTAATATGACGCCGGGCGTGGGGCCGCGCGCCGCTGCGCGGCTGCTGGAGAGGTTCGGATCGGCGGAAGGCGTGTTCGGGGCGCTGAGGTCGGAGCTTGAGCGGCTGCGCTTGAGGCCCGAAGCGGTCGAATCAATCGCCCTGCGCGACCGGCACGAGGAGGCGGCGCGCGAGCTTGAGCGCGTGCGCGAGATGGAAGGCGCGGACGTGCTCGCCCTTGACGACGGCGCGTACCCGCAGCTTTTGCGCGAGATTCCCGACCCGCCCATCACGCTCTACGTGCGCGGGCGCTGGGCCGAGTGCCTCGAAGCGCCGTGCGTCGCCGTGGTCGGCTCGCGCCGCTGCTCGACCTACGGGCAGAACGTGGCGCTGATGCTGGCGCGCGACCTGGCCTCGCGCGGCGTGACGATTGTTTCCGGGCTGGCGCGCGGCATAGACGCCGCCGCGCACCGCGGCGCGCTCGAAGCCATGGGGCGCACGGTGGCCGTGCTCGGCACGGGGCTGGACGAGGTCTATCCGCGCGACCACAGCCGCCTCGCCGCCGAGATACTTGAGAAGGGTGGCGCGCTCGTCACACAGTTCCCACTCGGCACTCCGCCCGTGGCGGAGAATTTCCCGTACCGCAACCGCATCATCAGCGGTCTGAGTCTGGGAGTCGTCGTCGTGGAGGCGGCGGAGAACTCCGGCTCGCTCATTACGGCGCGGCTCGCGATGGAACAGAACAGAGAAGTTTACGCAGTCCCAGGCAACATCACATCGCGCAACTCCTTCGGCACGAACTTCCTCATCAAGGGCGCGGGCGCGAAGCTCGTGCAGGCGTGGCAGGACATCGCCGCGGAGTTCCCGCCTGAAATCGCTGCGGCGTTGTTGCCGCCGGAGCCGAAGAAGGGAAGCAGAAGCGACGCGAGCGCGCCCCTGCCCAAAGACCTCTCGGACGGCGAGCGCGCGGTCATGAAGCTTATTTCGACGGACGAGCCGGCGCACATAGACGCCCTCGCCGAGTCGAGCGGCCTGCCCGTGCACGAGCTGTCGGGCCTGCTGCTCGGGTTGGAGATGCGCGACCTCATACGCCAACTGCCGGGCAAGTGCTTCGTCAGGAAGCTGTAAGCGCTTCGAGAGTTCTCGGCGTCAATCTCAAGGCCATGTCAGGCGGGCGAGGGGGTCGGCGTAAGACGTTGATTTTACAGTGGCGAAATGGCGCGACGCGGGCAAGCCGGGCGGCACAGATTTGCATCTAAGTGACAACCGGGTTTGCATCTGAGGGAGAAATAGAGAATAGTAGAAAAAGGATAACAACGGGTCGCACACGCCTGGGTCTGACCGCTCGCCGCTCCGCAAAACGGGCGGCGAAAACGTGCGGGGGCCGGGCGCGGGCGACGCTTTTAACGAAGAAACTTTTTAAGAGAAGGAAGAGTAATGACGAAGAATTTAGTCGTGGTCGAGTCGCCCGCGAAGGCGAAGACGATTGGCAAGTACCTGGGGCCGGACTACCGCGTGATGGCGTCCATCGGCCACATCAAGGACTTGCCGTCGAAGGGCCTGGGCGTTGACGTGCAGAACAATTTCGAGCCGACCTACGAGGTCATCCCCGACGCGAAGAAGCGCAACAACCGAAAGATCGTCTCCGAGCTGAAGAGCGCCGCGCGGGAGGCCGAGGCCATCTACCTCGCCGCCGACCCCGACCGGGAGGGCGAGGCCATCTGCCAGCACCTCGCTGAAGAGATCGTCCCGAAGAGGCCACGCAAGCCTCACTTCCGCGTGATGTTCAACGAGATCACGAAGCGTGCCGTGCAGGAAGCGTTCAAAGACCCTAAAGCTATTGACGAGAACCTCGTGAACGCGCAGCAGGCGCGGCGCGTGCTCGACCGCCTGGTCGGCTACAAGGTCTCGCCGCTTTTGTGCCGCACCATCGGCGGACGCTTGAGCGCGGGGCGCGTCCAGTCGGTCGCGCTGCGCATGGTCGTCGAGCGCGAGCGCGAGATCGAGAACTTCGTCAAGACGGAATACTGGACAATCGCCGCGAACCTCTCCTCGAAGCTCCCGCCCGCGTTCGACGCGCGGCTGCTGAAGGTCGGCGAGCAGACGGTCAAGACTTCAAACTTCGATCAGGACATCAGGAAGAGCGAGATTCTGATCGGCAACGAGGAGCAGGCGCGGGCAATCGTCGCCGAAGCCGAAGCCGAGCAGTTCGTCGTCGCCGACGTGACGACGAAGGAGCGCCGCCGTAACCCCGTCCCGCCCTTCATCACGTCGAAATTGCAGCAGGAGGCTTCGCGCAAGCTCGGCTTCCCCGTCAAGAAGGCGATGATGGTCGCGCAGAAACTCTACGAGGGCGTTGAACTCGGCAGCGAGGGTTCGGTCGGTCTCATCACGTACATGAGGACGGACTCGACGCGCGTCTCCGAGGCGGCCCTCGCCGAGGCGCGCGACTTCATCTCCGCGCAGTACGGCGCGGCCTACCTGCCGGAGAAGGCGATTCACTACCGCTCGAAGAAGGACGCGCAGGACGCGCACGAGGCCATCCGCCCCACGGACGTTTCGCGCACGCCGGAGTCGGTCGCGCGACACCTGAGCAAGGACGAACTGAAGCTCTACCGCCTCGTCTGGCAGCGCTTCGTCGCGTCGCAGATGAACCCTGCGGTTTACGACCAGACGACGATTGACATCGAGGCGGGCCGCTTCCTGTTCCGCGCCACAGGCTCGGTCTTGAAGTTCGACGGCTTCCTGAAAGTTTACGAGGAGGGGCGCGACGAGAAGGCCGAGGATGATGCGGAAGAGGCCGCGCGCCGTCTCCCGCTCGTCGAGCGCGGCGAGCAGTTGAAATTGAACGGCGTCACGCCCGAACAGCACTTCACCGAGCCGCCGCCGCGCTTCACCGAGGCGACGTTAGTGAAGGCGCTCGAAGAGAAGGGCATCGGACGGCCCAGCACTTACGCGGCGATCATGACGACGATTCAGGATCGCGAGTACGTCGAGCGCGTTGACAGTCGCTTTCACCCGACGGCTCTCGGCATGACTGTCAACGACCTGCTGGTCGAGGGCGGCTTCGACGACCTCTTCAACGTGTCGTACACGGCGCGCATGGAGCAGGAATTGGACGAGATCGAGGAGGGGAAGCTCAAGTGGACGGACGCGCTCGCGGAGTTCTACGGGAAGTTCGCGCGCGACATCAAGGCGTTCGAAACTTACGTCAAGGGGCGCAAGCAGCAGGCCATCCCGACCGACGAGGTGTGCGAGAACTGCGGCTCGCCGATGGTCATCAAGCTCGGACGCTTCGGGCAGTTCCTCGCCTGCTCTAATTACCCTGAGTGCCGGACGACGCGCGAGGTGACGAAGCCCGCGGCGGCTGAAGGCAACGGCTCGGCGGCGAATGCTTCGGCGGGCGGCGACGGCGCGGGCGAGTCAATCGAGGAGACGTGCGAGCTGTGTGGCAAGCCGATGGCGATGAAGCGCGGTCGCTTCGGGCCGTTCCTCGGCTGCACGGGCTACCCCGAATGCCGAAACATACGGCGCGTAAGCAAGAAGACCGGCGCGGTCGCGCCCGCTCCCGTGCCGATTGAAGGCGAGACGTGCCCGGTTGACGGCGCGCAGCTCGTCCGCCGCCACGGGCCTTACGGCGAGTTCGTCTCGTGCGCCAACTACCCCGCGTGCAAGTACATCAAGCGTGAGACGACGGGCGTCGCGTGCCCGCGCGCGGGCTGCCGCGGCGAGATCGTGGTGAAGAAGTCGAAGCGCGGGAAATATTTCTACGGCTGCTCGGAGTACCCGCAGTGCGACGTGGTCTATTGGGACAAGCCCGTCTCGGAAGTCTGCCCGCAGTGCAACGCGCCTTTCCTCCTGGAGAAGACGACGAAGAAGGGGACAACGCGCGTCTGCGCCCGCGAGGGTTGTGGCTACCGCGAGGAGGTTGACGCGACCGGCGTGCAGCCGCCGGCGGCGGGCCGCACGGGCGGCGAGCGTCGCGCCACCCATTGACGCCGGTAAAACGGCTGTTCAAGTGTAGGGTAGGGGCGGGTCTCCGGCCCTTATTTTCGAGTGAAGCCCCGCACGCGAACGTCAGCGGCGGAAATGCCTTATCGGCCTTCGAAGTCTCACAATTTGATTTTAGCCGCGAGCGGCCTGTCAATGACTTCGTGCCAGGCCCGGCGTACTTCCGACTCCAATTCCTTCGGCGTGTCGCGCGTGAACAGGTGAAGGCATGTTGCCTCCTCCTTGCGGCGTCTTAGTTTCCACAAGAAAGTTTTGTGTTCGTTCTTGTCTCCCGACTTGAACTTCGGGTCTGGGTTTTCGACCTTCATCTCTGGAAGGTCGGCTGAAGTGGCAAACCCGTAACCCTGATATGGTGCCCAAGCAGTGCTGATGGTGAACCATTTTTGATACATGTTGATGGACGGGTCTAGCCCCATGTCCATGTAGGAGAAGTAGCGGGTGTTGAAGTCGAGAGGTACAACGCCGCTGCTGATGAGTCCCACGCCGTGCGTACCATAGACCTTCAACTCTTCCGTGATGTAGTTCGCCCCCTTGTACAAGCTGATCACACGGTACAGGCGGCACTTAGACCATTGTTCCCTTTGGTTGGGCAACCCCGTGTAGTTGTAATTGAAAAGCTGCGAGGCGATGGTCACGATTGAACGCACGGGGCCGCTCGATGTCGAGATCAGTTGATACCAATTGCGTATCAGGTCAAAGTGCTCGTGCCATATCTCGTCGCCGTTGGGGTACAGTAATTGGAGCCGGTCTAGCTGCATGCATCTCTTCTCGATGTCCGGCATGTCCAGCCAGTTGAAGGCGTCCAGAATCTCCTTGCCGTCCAGCAGTACGGTAGTGGCCGCGCCGGCATACCACTCTTTATCTTTGTCGTCCCAGGGCTTCGGCTTCAGCTCCAGCAAGATTTCCAGCCTGTCGTTGCTCAGCCTCACGCGCCGCGCGCGCCCGCCCGGCTCTTCGATCTTCAACTGTGGCTGATTCGGCCACTGCCTGGGCACGCCCCGCTCTATCGTCACGTATGAAGAAGGGGCCGAATAATCCTCCGGGACGGGTATGATCTCGTTGAGCAGCGAGAAGACCAGGGCGGCCTGCGTCGGGTCGGAGTGCTCGAAGTAATCCACCTGGGCGGGCAGCTCGTGGCCCTTCTCGTCGCGCACGACGACCTCCTCCGGGGGGATTCCGGTAGCGTCGAAGATGGACTGCCAGTCGTGCGTGACGTGGCCCTTGCGGGGATAGAAGGACGTGTTGAAGAGCGAGAGCCTGAACGGCGGCGCGGGCTTCGGTTCCGCTTCCGGCTCGGTGGGCGGGACGATCAGCCTCTGCGGCCCCGGCTCGGTCGGGGGCGACGGCTGCTCCGGCTCGACCCGCTTCTGCGGCGCGGGCGAGGTCGGCTGCTCCGCTTCCGCGCCCCCCGTCAGCAGGCCCGCGAACTCCTTCGTCAGTTGGTGCTCCCAGTAAAGCTCAAACCTCTCCCTCAGCCTTTGTTCGCGCAGCGCATTCGGGCCGTGCTGCTTGCGTTCGAGGGCGAGGATCAAATCCCACGTCCCCTCCTTGTCCGCCTGCTTCGCCTGGTACTTAGACAGGGGGTGGCGCTCGATGTTTCTCGGGGACAGGCCGATGAGGTACGGGCAGATGGAGGATTCGGCGAGTGAGTTGGCGACGAAGCCCACCTCGAAGGCTATCCAAGGGGAGCGTAAGCTCTGCCGTTCGAGGCAGACGATGCAGAACTCGGCCTCCTTCATCATGTCCAGAAGCTCACTGCGCCAAGCCGTCCCGGCCATGATGTCCTTATCCGAAATCAACGTCTCGACCCCGTCCATGATGCTGGGGAGGTAGGTGTGGAGCACCCGCGCCACTTTCCAACTGACGCCGCCGCTGCCCGACCAACTGATGAATACTTTCATCTCCTCCGCCTCCCGGCGGCACTACGCCGCCGCCCCTTCGGTGAGGGGCCGAGACTTCGACGCGACTCCCGCTCGCCGGGTAAAAGACCTTTGGCTCAAGCGGCGGGTGAGGGCTAAAAGGTGTCGGGAAAAAAATCCTGCCTTATCCGTCAGTCGGCATCATGGACTGCGTTTGCCCGCGCGCGCGTCCGATTCGGAAAAACTCATCCCGCCCGCGCTCCCTGGAGACTAATCTGGCGCTTCGCGGGCGGCGGCGCGCCCGCCGCGGTTCGCTTCGGCGAGTGTCGGCGTTCGCCGGAATCCCGCGGCCCGGCACGCCCGGCGGCGCGTTACCCGGCCTCCTCCGACCCGCCGGAGCCGGTCTTGGCCTCCCGGCTGGCCTTGTCGCTGCACAGGCGTTGCACCCGCTCCAGCATGCGCTCCCAGAGCAACTTCTGCTTCTCCAACTCCTCCAGTTGCTTCTCCAGTCGCTCCTTCAACTTCTTCAATTCTTGGTATTCGAGTGACTGTGAAGCCCCCTGGCCTTGCTCTTCCATCTCCTTCAACAACTTCAACCTCGGGCCTTCGATTGACTGTGCGGCCTCACGGTCTTTGGTTATCTTCCAACCTTTGGTTATGAGATAGATCAGCGTCAGGGCCGAGATGACGGGAATCCTTTCGGGATCATACGTCAAGCTCGCCCTCCTCCATTCCTTCGAGATCCACTCGGTGGTCGTGGTCAGTCTCTCTCTCGTGCTCCCGACGTGGATGATCCCGTTGACGAGGGGGATCGCCATGGAGATGAAGATCATGTCACCGCCGAAGGTCGCCGCCGCCCTCGCGTACTCATCGCACTCGTCGAGCTTCTTGCCGATTTTTTCCCACTGCTGCTCGATGAACTTCTCGATCCCCAGCCTGACGACCACCTGCTCCGCGGCGTCCGCGATAGTCTTGGCCGCGCTCAGCGAGACCTCGTCGCTCTTCTCCGTGAGAGCGTCGGTTATGACCTTGGGGGTCACCTCATCTTCGCCCTTAACCACGTCGTCTTCGCCCTTGAGACCTAAGTCTCCGGACTCTTCGGGCGGGGGGGCACCGGGCGTTTCGGGGTCGCGGGGTTTTTTGTTCGGGTCGGTCATTTTTTTCTTCTCGAAACTGGGGCCTGAGGGGTTGACTTGGCAGCAATCTCTGCCCAGAGGGGCCTATAGACATATTCGTACCACGCCGCGCCCGCGCGCGACTCTATCGTCTTCGCGTTGCAGCGGGAGAAAAGATGCACGCACAACGCCCGGTCGGCGCGCTCCAACTCCCAGGAGAACGCTTTTTCCTTTTTGTCGTGGGGATAGTCGTCGGGGCCGTTGGTAACGGGGCTGCAATGGGCGTCGGTCGCAAAGCCGAAGGCCGGCTGCGGCTCCCAGTCGCTGCAGACCGCGAACCAATCCCAAATCCTGAAATGCCTCGACGGGTTTACGTTCCGCCCCAAGTCCATGACCATGAAATAGCGCGCGTTGAAGTAAAGGCTGACAGGCTCCGGCCCGCCCGCGCCGTCATGTGTGGCTCTAACAGACAGTTCGTCAATGACGAAGTTCGCCTCGCGGTAGAGGCTGATGACGCGGTGGAGCCTGCACGACA
>QHXN01000052.1 GCA_003222975.1 Acidobacteriota bacterium
ACGAACGAGTGGGCCGACGCGTGTTGCGACGAGGCGCGTCATAACGGCCTGACGGACTTCGGCAAGGATGTCGTGCGCGAGATGAACCGTTTGGGGATGTTCGCCGACATCTCGCACGTCTCGGACAAGACGATGTCGGACGTGCTCGACGTGTCGAAAGCCCCGGTCATGGCCTCGCACTCCTCTGCGCGCGTCTTCTCGAACCACAGGCGCAACATCCCGGACGATCTGCTGAAGCGCATCGGGCAGAACGGCGGCGTCGTGATGGTCAACTTCTACACGGTCTTCCTCGACGAGCGTGTTCGCACGGCTTCGCTCGAACGTGACGCGCGTCTAAAGGCGCAGCGCGACGCGCTTAACCAACAGTTCAAAAGCGACCCGAAGCGTCTCGCCGCCGAATTGCAGAAGCTCGACGACGCGAACCCTCTGCCCGTCACGACGATCAGCGTGCTCGTTGACCACATTGACCACATCGCGAAGGTCGCCGGCATTGACCACGTCGGCCTCGGCTCGGACTTCGACGGCGGCGTCACCCTGCCCGAAGGCATCCGCGGCGTGGAAGATTTGCCGAACATCACCTACGAACTCCTGCGCCGCGGTTACGGCGAGCAGGACATCTTGAAAATCCTCGGCGGCAACTTCATGCGCGCCTTCGCGGAGGTCGAGCGCGTGGCCCGCGTCGAGCAGCGCAAGATCAGCGGCGAGGGAAGCCTGCGCCGACTTGAGGCGCAGTCGAAATAGAGCGCCACGGTTTCGCCGCGCGTGCGCGTGAGTGCAGAAGAGTTCAGAGTTCAAGCTTCAGGTCGTCTTTCTCATGAAGAGGCAAGCTGAAGCTTGAACTCTGAACTCTTGAGCGAAGGCGGAAACCTTTGAAGCGCGCGGCGGAGCGCGGCGGACAAAAAAGGGCGGGCCTCCGGTCGAAACCGAAGGCCCGCCCTTTTCCCCTTGTAAGATTCAGCCGTTCGAGGCTGAATTCATTCGCGGCGAAGTGCTATTGCCTCTGGCCGCCGCCGCCGCCGCTCGAACCGCCGGACGAGCTGCCGCCGCCGCCACCGCCGCTGCCCGACCCGCCGCCGGACGAGCCGCCCGATCCGCCGCCCGAAGAGCCGCCGCTCGATGAGCCGCCACCGCCGCCGGAGCTGCTGCCGCCTCCACCACCGGTGCTTCCACCGCCGCCGGAGCTGCTGCCCCCGCCCCCAGACGTGCCACCGCCGCCCGACGAGCTGCCACCACCGCCGCCGCCCGACGAACTGCCGCCGCCACCACCCGAAGAGCCGCCGCTCGATGAGCCGCCGCCACCGCCGGTTGAGCCGCCGCCGCCTGAGCCGCCGCCCGACGAACTGCCGCCGCCGCCGGTGCTACCACCACCAGTGCTTTCCATGTTGTCTGCCATAAAAGTTCTCCTCCAACGTCAGTGTGATTGTTTTAGTTAGCAGATGAACGCCTGAGACCTTTCAGCGGTAAGAGACGATGAGACTGTCTCACGCATTCATCCTGTTCTCCGCATGCGGGTACGTCCTTATAGACAACAAGCCTCATGCCAGCGGCGGCGTCGAGCGCGAGCGAACGACTTTAGAATTAGAACTCTCGGCCTTTGCCGCGCATTCGCCGCGCCCGTCTTTCGCGGCGCGCGCATTGGTACTATGCCTGCTGCTATCGCCGCCACATTAAAGTCGTACACGCCGCGCCGAAAAAGCGTACACGGCGCACGGCCTCTATGTCCGGCGGCGCACGCGGCGGGACGAGGCGCGCGCGTGTTATAATCCCTTCACAACTCTGATGAGCCGAGCCGGAATCTACATCCACATCCCTTTCTGCCGCGCGCGCTGCTCCTACTGCGACTTCGCGACCGGCGCTTACGAAGGCGCGCTCGCCGAAAGATACGTCCGCGCCGTCGCGCGCGAGGTCGAAGCGTTCGCACGCGCCGCGGCGGACGAAGAGGTTGACACCATCTACTTCGGCGGCGGCACGCCCTCCCTGCTCACACACGCGCAGGTCGCTCGCGTCATCGCTTCCGTGCGCCGTCGCTTCCGCGTCGCCGAAGGCGCGGAGGTGACTTTGGAGATGAACCCCGGCACGGTCACGCGCGAGACCCTTCGGGGCTTCCGCGACGCCGGCATCAACCGCGCCAGCTTCGGCGCGCAGACCTTCGACGAGCGCGAACTCAAGCGCCTGGGCCGCACGCACACAGCCGACGACACCCGCCGCACGCTCGCGCTGTTACGCGAGACGGGCTTCACGAACATCAGCTTCGATCTGATCGCGGGCCTGCCGGAACAGACTCTCGGAGCGTGGGAGCGCAACCTGGACGAGGCGCTCGCACTCCGGCCCGAACACCTCTCGCTCTATCTGCTCGAAGTCCACGAGAGCACGCCGCTCGCCGACCAAATCCGACAAGGACGCTACCGTCGGCCCGACCCCGACCTAGCCGCCGAGATGTACCGCGTGATGGTCGAGCGCACGCGGCGCGCGGGCTATGAGCAGTACGAAATCTCCAACTTCTGCCTGCCGGGCAGAGAGTCGCGCCACAACCTGAAATACTGGACGGGCGCGCCCTACTACGGCTTCGGCTGCTCGGCCCACTCCTTCGACGGGCAAGCCCTACGCTGGTCGAACGAGCGCGACGCGCGCGCCTACGTCGCGTCTGTCGAAGAGAAGGGCAGCGCCGTCGTCACGCGCGACGAGCTGGATGCGCGAGACAGAAGGGCCGAAGCGCTCTTCCTCGGCCTGCGCCTTCTCTCGCGCGGCGTCAACCTCTCGGAACACCGCGCGCGCTATCATTGCGACGTGCGCGCCGACTTCGCCGAAGACCTCGCACGCTTCAACGAGGCCGGACTCATCACCATTGATGGCGACGTGCTGCGCCTGACGCCCGCGGGCGCTTTGCTCTCCAACGAGGTGTTCGCCGCCTTCGTCTGATGAGGAACGAACTGGAAAGCGGGCGACCGTGTAAGAATCGAGTCGGGCGTCTTCGCCCCGTTCCCTGTCTGTCCGTGTTAATTTCTTCTTCCGCAAATTGATGGGCACAAAGTCGCCGCGCCTCAAATGTCGAGACCTCTTATCATCGCGATTGACGGGCCTTCGGGCGCGGGCAAGTCAACTCTGGGGCGAAGGCTGGCGCGCGAGCTGGGGCTGCTCTACATAGACACGGGCGCGATGTACCGCGCCGTGGCTCTGGCCGCAGCCGCCGCGGGCGTCGGCGTGTCGGACGCCGACGGCGTGGCCGAGGTCGCGCGCCGCGCCTCGATCCGACTTGAGGGCGACCCGGACTCTCTGCGCGTGCTGCTGGACGGGCGCGACGTGTCCGAAGAGATTCGCGGCGAAGGAGTGGGCAACGCGGCGTCCGTCGTCTCCGCAATCCCCGCCGTGCGGCGCGAGATGGTGCGCCGCCAGCGCGAGATGGGCGCACAGGGCGGCGTCGTCCTCGACGGGCGCGACATCGGCACGGTCGTCTTCCCCTCGGCGGACGTGAAGTTCTTCCTCACCGCCTTACCGGAAGAGCGCGCGCGCCGACGCTTCGACGAGGAACGCGCGAAGGCCCGCGAGCAGAGCTTCCAGGAGACGCTCGCCGACATCAACGAGCGCGACCGACGCGACTCCACCCGCGACGACTCGCCGCTCCGCATCGCCAACGACGCCGTCGTCATAGACACCACCGAGCTTCCCATCGAAGGAGTCTTCGGGCGCATGCTTCAGGTCATACGCGAGCGGCAGGGCTTATTGTGATTTCTCGGCGACGGACGTTCTGTTTATGTTCACAGGCATCATCGAAGAACTTGGAAGAGTGCGCGGCGTGGAGAAGCGTGGCGAGGGCGTGCGGATGACGGTGGAGGCGCGCGTGGTGGCCGAGGGGACGCGCGAGGGCGACTCAATCGCTGTCAACGGCGTGTGCCTGACGGCGCTCGACGTGCGGAAGGATTCGTTCGCGGCGGACGGCTCGCGCGAGACCTTGCAGCGCTCGACGCTTGGGCTTTTGCGCGCCGGCTCAGTGGTCAACCTTGAGCGCGCGGTGACGCCCGCCACGCGGCTCGGCGGCCACATCGTGCAGGGGCACGTGGACGCGCGCGGTCGCTTCCTCTCGGCGGAGGAGCACGGCGGCTCTTGGACTGTGAGGATCGCCTACCCGCCGGAGGTCGCGCGCTACCTGGTCTTCAAAGGCTCGGTCGCGGTCGAGGGCATCAGCCTCACCGTCGCCGGTCTGACGGACGAATACTTTGAAGTCGCCATCATCCCGAAGACGTGGGCCGTGACGAACCTCTCGCACCTGCGACCGGGCGACCCCGTCAACCTCGAAGCAGACATCATCGCCAAGTACGTCGAGCGCATCCTCTCGGTCGGCAGTCGTCAGGGCGGGCAGGGCGACGCGCCCGGCGTCACCCTCGAAAAACTCGCCGAACTCGGTTTCAAGTGAACGCCGCGCCTGTACTCGGCTTCACTTTCCGGCGGGAGCCGCGAACGACTGCCCCGTGGCGGACAGTCTTGCCGCCCGCGCCGCGCCGACAATAGTGTTCGCAAAAAGCCGCGCTTTCAGGTAACATATCCGGCGACCTCTAAAGCTCTCCACAGTCGGTTTTTTTGGTCGAAAACGCAATGCCTTTTGCTTCCATCGAAGAGGCCGCCGCTGAGTTGCGCGAGGGCCGCATGATCATCATCGTGGACGACGAGGATCGCGAGAACGAGGGCGACCTCGCGTGCGCCGCCGAGAAGGTGACGCCCGAAGTCATCAACTTCATGGCGACGCACGCGCGCGGCCTCGTCTGCATGCCCCTGACGGAAGAGCGCTGCGACGAACTGCACCTGACGATGCAGGTCGCCGACAACACCTCGTTTCTCGGCACGGCCTTCACCGTCTCCATCGAGGCGCGGCGCGGCGTCACCACCGGCATCTCGGCTTCAGACCGCGCGACGACCATCCTCACCGCCGTTGACCCGAAGACGCGCCCGCAAGACCTCGCGCGTCCCGGCCACGTCTTCCCCCTGCGCGCCAAGAAGGGTGGCGTGCTCGTCCGCCCCGGACAGACTGAGGCCAGCGTTGACATGGCGCGCATCGCCGGACTCTCCCCGGCGGGCGTCATCTGCGAGATCATGAACCCGGACGGCACGATGGCGCGGCTCCCGCAACTCGAAGAGTTCGCCGCGCGCCACCGTTTGAAGATGATTACGGTCGCCGACCTCGTCCGCTACCGCATGCAGAAGGAGATGCTCGTGCGCCGCGCCGTCGAGGCCGACCTGCCGACGGTTTACGGCCTGTTCCGCGCCGTCGCCTTCGAGAACGTCCTCAGCGAAGAGGTGCACCTCGCGATGGTCATGGGCGACGTGAGCACGGACGAGGCGGTGCTCGTCCGCGTGCACACCGAGAACGTCACCTGCGACATGTTCGGCTCGCTCATTGACGACACCGGCTTCCAGCTCCACGCCGCCCTGGAGCGCATCGCCGCGGAGGGGCGCGGCGTCGTCCTCTACCTGCGCCAGCGCCACAACAACCTCGACCTCGTGCACCAGCTACGCACCTACCAGCTCATGCAGGAGCGCGGGCTGTCGAAAGAGGAGGCGAGCGTCGAGACGGGCTACGGCAAAGACCGCGACTACGGCGTCGGCGCGCAGATACTCCACGAGCTGGGCTTGCGCCGCATACTGCTGCTCACGAACCACCCGCCGCGCGTCTCGGCCATCGAAGGCTTCGAGCTGGAGATCGTCGGCAACGTGCCGCTCGGAAGCCCCGCGCGCGACGAAAAGAGAATGATGAATGCGGAATGAAGGAAAAATGATGAATGCGGGATGATGAATGATGAATATGAAGACAGCTTGACCCTCTCATTTGTCATTCATCATTCCGCATTCATCATTCATCGTTTAATGTCTCTCCCCCGGACGGCCTTTCACGAAACAGAGCTATGCCTGCTGACGAACACGACGAGCGACCCGCTCAGCCGACACCCGAATTGCCGGACGACGCGCCAGCGCCGCCGGACGAGAGCCGCAGTGCCGCCGCCGCGCGGCGTCGCGGCTGGCGTCGCGTCGTCAACCGCCGCAACGCGATGTGGACAGGTCTGGTCGCCGTCGCGGCGGTCGTCGCGCTGGCCTTCATCCTCTTCGTGCTCTACCGCAGCGGGCGCATAGACCGCATCATCGCGGGCCAGATCATAGGCACGCTCGCCGAGTACAACATCCGCGCCGAGATCGGCTCGTTCACGGCGCAGCTCGGGCCGCGCACGGTCGAGATTCGCGACCTCAAACTCTACAACGCCGTCACCGGCGCGCAGATCGGGAACATCAGCCGCATAGTTGCCACCGTCCGGGTCGAGGACATGTGGGCGCTCTCTTTGCGCCGCAACGTCAACCTCGAAGACCTGAAGGTCGAGCACCCGGAAATCTGGGTCGCCTACGACGCCCAAGGGCGCTCGAACTTCGCAGACCTCAAAGTTCCGCCGCCCGACCCGAACCAGCGCATCCTCTTCGCCTACTCGACGGCGCACGTCGAGGTCACGGACGCCGTCGTGCACTACGACGACCGGCGCTACCGTATCAACGGCGAGGCCCGCAACGTCCACGCCGTCGTCCGCCCCGAAGACCCGAACGCGCCCGCCGCGAGCCGCGCCAACCTCGTTGACCTCTCGCTCTCCGGCTCGACCTTTACGACGGGCGGCCACGCCGTCAACCCCGTTGACATAGAGCTGCACGCGCGCACCAACCAGACCCGCGCCGACATCAGCGACCTCACCCTGCGCTCGCCCGTAGCGGAGGCGCACCTCGTGGGCGCGCTCGACGACTGGCGCGCGCTCCGTTACCACTTGAAGGTGAATGCCAACGTTGATCTGACGCAGACCTCCGACGTGCTGCAACTCTCGACGGCGATGCGCGGCACGGGGAAGTTCGAGGGGACTGTGACGGGCGAGGGCGACAAGTACAAGTTCGAGGGCGGCGTCGCCTCCGACGCGCTCGCGGCGGACGGCGTGCGCCTGAAGGCTCTGAACGTCAACGCCACGGCGTCGGGTCAGGGCAAGTCTTACGAAGCGCAAGGCAAGGCCGTCGCGGAGCTTCTGACGGCGGGCGACTTCCAGCTTAACCTCGTGCAGCTAGTCGGCGGCGTCACCGGCACGGGCACGGACTTCCGCTGGCTCGGCGAGCTGCGCGCCGCAGCCGCGCGCAGCGGCGCGACGAGCATCACGGGACTCATTCTGCGAGACGCCGTCGCCGAGATGCGCGACGGCGAGCTTTCGGGCAGCGCGCAGGCCGCGTCTGCTTCCTCGGTCGTCGCGCAGGGCGCGCGCGTCGGCGGCTTGAGCGCGGCGGGCGTGCGCTTCGCGCGCGGGGGCGACGGCAAGACGCGCTTGAACGTCGCGAGCGCGCGCGCCGACTCGGTCGTGTCGAACGGCGCGACGCTCGGCGGCGTCGAGGCTTCGGGCGTTGACGCGACGGTCAACCCGGACTCGTCCGCCAGCGTCCGTATAGAGCGCGTGAACGTCGGCGGCGTCAGCGCCGCGGGCGCGCGCACGGGCAGCCTCAACGTCGCGGGCGTGCGCCTCTCGGTCTCTTCGGGCGGGCGCGTCGAGGGCACGACCGAAGACATCAACGCGGGCACGGTCGCCTTCACGACCCCCGCCGCCACGAAGGGCGGCGCGGCGCAGCAAGGCCGGGCCGACAACGTTCGCCTCGCGCGTCCGCGCTTCACGCTTGAGCCGGGCGGGCGCTACCGTGTGACCGCCGACCTCTCTTTAGGCGGCGGCGTGCTCGGCACGATGAATCTCGGACGTGCGCGCGCGGGCGTAGTCGCGACGAACGGCGAGGTTCAACTCAACGACTTCGTCGCCGACATCTTCAACGGCCACGCGCAAGGGAGCGCCGTCATCGCGACGGGCGGGCGCGCCCCTTCAAGCGTCCGCGCGAGCTTCCAGGGCGTTGACGCGGGCGGCCTCATCGCGACGCTTTCGGGCAACGCCGTGCCGCTGACGGGCGCGGCCACGGGCACGGTTGACCTGCGCTTCCCCGGCACGAACTTCAAGGCCGCCACGGGCCGCCTCGACGCGACCTTCAACGGCGCGACGGGTCGTAATGAAACTGCGCGCACGCCCCTGACCGGCCAGCTCGCTTTGACGGCGGATCGCGGCCTCTTTAACGTCGAGCGCGCAGACCTCCGCGCGGGCGCGACCGAGCTGACGGCGACGGGCCGCTTCTCGTTCCAGGGCGGCTCAGACCTCGTTGTCAACCTCAACTCGACCGACGCCTCGGAGTTCCAGTCCGTCCTCTTCTCGACGGGCCTCGTGCCTTCAGTCGAAGAGAAGGCCAAAGACTTCGGCATCCAGTTGGCCGGTGCCCTGCACTTCAACGGCACGATGACGGGCGACCTCGGCTCGCCAATCGTCAACGGCCACTTCGATCTCGCGTCGCTCACCGCGCGCGGGCGCGACCTCGGCGCGCTCTCAGCCGACATCGCCTCGAACGCGACCGAGACGCGCGTCAACAACGGCAAGCTCACACAGCCCGGCGGCGGCGCGACCTTCACCGCCGTCATCCCGCGGCAGGGGACTGACAACATCTCTTTCGACGCGACGCTCACGAATGCTAACGCCGGAAACCTCGTCGCCGCGCTCGGCCTCGGCGGCAAGAACGCCAGCGCCGATAACCTCGCGGGCCTCGGCCCCGCTTCGGGCCGCGTCAGCGTGACGGGCTTCCCCGGCGCGATGTCGGGAAGCGCGGACTTAAAAGTCGCCGCCGGGCGCATCGGCTCGCAGCCCTACGACGAGATCGTCGCGCGCGCCACCTTCAGCGGCTCGACCGTCAACCTCGACAGCCTCGACGCGCGCATCGGCGCGGGCCACGTCACGGCGACCGGCGCGGTCGAGATCGGCAAGACCGGCGCGAACGGACTGCCCGGCGTCAGCGTCAAAGACTTCCGCGTGCAGGGCACGAGCGTGCCGGTCGGCCTGCTCGCCGGACTCTCCGGCGCGGCCAGCCTGCCGCAGTTGTCGGGCACCGTGGACTTCACGGCCACGCTCTCCGGCAACCCGCTTCAACCCGCCAGCTTGCGCGCCGAAGTCAACGCCCAAGGGCGCGACGTGACTGTTAACGGCCAGCCCGCCGGCCAGCTCACGCTCGTCGGGCACATGACGCCCGACCAGAAGTTCGTCGTTGATCTGACGACGGGACTGCTCGGTCAGCCGCAGGTCGTCCACGCGACCGTTGACCTCGCCGGCGAGAACATGCCCGCCACAATTGAGACGACGCTCAACGGGGCAGACCTGACGCCGCTCTTCGCGACGCTTCTGAACAACCCGAACGTGCACGTGTCGGGCCGCGCCACGGGCACGCTCCGCGTGAGCGGGGCGCTGATGAACGAGGAGGGCGCGTTCACGGGCGAAGCGCTCAGCGGGCGCGCCGAGTTCACGGAGCTGACCGTGCAGGTCGAGGACGTGCCGCTCACCGCCGAGAACCCGCTCGTCGTCACCTTCACGCCGCAGCAGGTCACGTTCGAGCGGACGCGGTTTACGGGGCCGGGCACGAACATCACCTTCGGCGGCAAGGCGGCCATCGCCGCGGGCGGCACTAACGACGCCACCGTCAACGGCGACCTCAACATGCGCGTCCTCTCGAACGCGCGGCAGAACTTCTTCCTCTCCGGCGTCGCGCACATGGGCGTCAACGTCGGCGGCACGTTCGACAAGCCGCAGATCACGGGCACGGCCTCGGTCGCGGGCGCCTCTTTGGCGCTGCTCGTCTCGGATGAGCGCCTGACGGCCTCGGAGATCAACGGCCAGGTGCGCTTCAACGCCAACCAGGCGAGCATCGAGAGACTGACGGGCCGCCTCGGCGGCGGGCACTTCTCGGTCGCTGGCGGCGCGTTGCTCGCGGGCTTCGTGCCCTCGCAGTTCCGCCTCACCGGGCACGGCGAGAGCGTGACCGTGCCGTTCCCCACGGACTTCCGCACGACCGCCGACGCCGACCTTGAGATTAGCGGCTCGCTCGAATCGCAGTTCATCAAAGGCAACGTCAACGTCCGCCGCAGCGAGTACACGCAGAACCTCGACCTCGCCGACATCATCAACCGGCGCGCCGAAGCGCCCATCACGGCGGGCGGCGGGGGCGGCACGGGCCTCTTCGGCGGCACGACCACGCTCGACCTGACCATCCAGGGGCAGGACGCGCTCGTCGTGCGCAACAACCTCGCCGACATGGTCGGCTCGGTGAACCTGCGCGTCAGCGGCCCCTTGGACGACCCCACCATTTCGGGCCGCATCGCGGCGACGCATGGCACGCTCGCCTTCCGCAACGACCGCTACGACATCCAGCGCGCCATCATTGACCTGCCGCCGCGCCCCGGCGCAGACCCCATCATCAACGTCCAGGCGCAGTCCGACATCAAAGGCTACCGCGTCACGGTCACGATGTCAGGGCCGCTTTCGGGCGGGCTGACGACGACGGCCACCTCCGACCCGCCGCTGCCGCAGGCCGACGTGATCTCGCTCATCACGACGGGCGGCCTCTCCGGCGGCACTGAAGGAACCTCGACGCTCGCGCAGACGGGCCTCGGCACGGCGACGAGCCTTCTGACCGACACGCTGATTAACGCGCCCGTCCAGAAGGCGACGGACAAGCTGTTCGGCCTGAACCGCTTCGAGTTCGACCCACTGATTTCGGGGCGCGGCGGGCAGAGTCCGACGGCGCGCCTCACCGTGGGCCGCCAGGTCAACCGCAACCTCGCGATCACCTACTCGACCAACGTCACGGGCGAGCCGAACCAGGTCATCGCCGTCGAGTACCGCGTCAGCGACCGCCTCTCGTTCATCGCGCAGTACCAGCAAGGCTCGACCGACACGCTGCGCGCGCGCAGCAACAACTTCAACTTCGAGCTGCGCTTCAGGAAGAGGTATTGAAAAAGAGTAGTCAGTAGCCAGTAGCCAGAAGAACGACATTTCTTCCACGGGCCGCTGGCTACCGGGACTCAACGAATGCGGGAGAAAAACTACCGGCTACTGGCTACTGACTACTGGCTACTACCTGTGATTATTCGCCGGTTCGGTTTCGTCGTTCTTGTTCTGCTGCTGCTCGCGCCTCGCGCGTGGGCGAAGGACTCGCCGCGCCTCGCGCCCGACCTGAGCCGCTATGAGGGGCGGACAATCGAGAGCGTGGACGTGGAGGTCGAGGACGCCTCGGTGGACGAGGCGGGCCTCGCCGAGTTTCGCGCGCGCCTTCGCGTCGCGCCCGGAAGACCTTTCTCGTCGGTGCTCGTCCGCGAGTCTCTGCAAAACCTCTTCGAGACCCGCCGCGTCGCCGACGCGCGCGTCGAGGCGCGCGACGTTGCGGCGGTCGCGGGCGGCCAGATGCGCGTCGCGCTCCGCTTCGTCATTCGCCCGCAGGTGGTGGTCGCCGGGGTGACGTTCGAGATCGGCGCGGACTTCGGCGCGGAGATCACCGAGGACGAGCTGCGCTCGCGCGTGACGCTGCTCGAACCCGGCAAGCGCCTGAGCGACCAACTGCTCAAAGAGAACGCCGACGCCGTGGCCGCCTACCTGCGCGACCGCGGCTTCTACCGCGCCGAGGTCACATACTCCCAGCAGCTCGACCCGACGCGCACGCGCGCCACAGTCCTCTTCAACGTCCGTCCCGGCCCGCCCACGACGGTCGGGCAGTTCAACATCAACATCAAGGGCTTCGACAACTCGAAAGGGTTCGACCCGGCAGCCGTCGAGCGCGGGCTGAAGCTGCAAGCGGGCACACACTTCTCGCAGGCCGCGCTCGGCCAGGACTTGGCGAGCGTCCGCCAGGCCATCATCGCCAAGGGCTACCTCGCCCCGCGCATCGAGGAGCCGGACATCCGCCTCGACTCCGCCGCCAATCAGATCACCGTCACGCTCAACGGTAGCATCGGCCCGCACGTTGAAGTGCACGTCCAGGGCTATCAGCTAAACGACAAGCAGCGGCGCGACCTCCTGCCCATCGAGCGCGAGGGGACGATTGAATACTCGGCCATCGTCGAGGGCGCGCGCCGCATCAGGAACCAGCTCCAGCAGGAGGGCTACTTCTTCGCCGACGTTGAGCAGACCTGCGCGGTCACGCCGCCGCTCGCGCCGCCGCCCGCCGCCGCGGCGCTCCTGCCACCGGCAGGCGGCGAGGAGGACACGTGCCAGCTCCTCAACCCCGACGAGCTGGCGGGCCGAAGCGTCGCCATCAGCTACGACGTGACCCGCGGGCGGCGCTTCAAGCTGACGGACATCCGCATCGAGGGCACGAACAAGCTCTCTCTGGCCGACGTTTCCGGCCTGCGCACGCAGAAGGCCAACGTGCTCGGCATCGTCCCGCTCCTCGGCTACGGTCGCGGCTACACGAGCGAGGACGCGCTCGAACACGACCGCGGCATCATCCAGTCGCGCATGCGTGACATGGGCTACCGACACGCCGATGTCTCCGTCCGCCAGGGCGTCTCGCCCACGAGCGACAACCTCATCATCACCTTCGCCGTCACGGAAGGCCCGCTCACGCGCGTCGCCGGCATCGAGGCGCGCGGCAACGAGATTTACACCGGCGCGCAACTACGCGACGTGCGCTGCCCGGCGAACCCTCTGCCCGACGAGTCGTGCCTCGTCGCGGGCGGCCCCTTCTCGCGCACCGCCGCGCGCTCCGACGGCGAGCGCATGCGCGCCTACTACTCGAAGAACGGCTACATAGACGCCGACGTGCAACTCGCCGTGGACGAGCTGCCCGCCGCCGCCAGCGGCGACGAGCAGGTGCGCCTCGTCTATAACATCAAGGAGTCGGACAAGGTCTTCATCAACCACATCTTCGTCAACGGCCTCGTCAAGACGAAGAAGGAGGCCGTGCTCGAAGCCATACCCCTGCGCGAGGGCGAGGTGCTGCGCGGCGACGACCTCGCCGAGAGCGAGCGCGTGCTGCTGAACACGACGGACGCCTTCCGACAGGTGCTCATCCGTACCGACGACGCGGGCCAGACCGCGGGCGGCTTCCGCCGGAAAGATGTCATCATTGACATCCAGGAGAGTAAGTCCGTCACGACCGAGTACATCGTCGGCTACTCGACCGACACCGGCCCCGAAGGGGGCTTCGAGCTGCGCGACGCCAACCTCTTCGGCCAACTCCGCCAGGGGAACCTGCGCACGCGCTACAGCACGCTGCAACAGCTCGTCCGCCTCGAATACATAGACCCGCGCTTCCGCCGCTACGGCGAGAAGAAGTTCGTGCCGCTCACGCTCTCCGTGCAGTACCAGCGCGACACCTCCGTCACGCGCTTCTTCCGCACGACCATAGACCGCGGCACCAACGGCATCGTCCAGCGCTTCGACGCGAACGGCGATCTCGTTGACGAGTTCGGCCAGAAGGTCAAGGAGCCTTCGATCAACCGCTTCACGATAAGCCTTGAGACGCAGCGCGACCTCCAGCTCGAACTCACGCCTTCGGGCGCGCAGCGCAAGCGCACCACCCTGTTCCTGCGCTACAACTACGAGGACGTGCGCCTCTTCAACATCGGCAGCCTTCTGATCGCCAACGTGCTCCGGCCCGACCACGCCGTCCGCCTCTCGCGCTTCGGCGCAAGTTTCGCCCGCGACACGCGCGACCGCCAGTTCGACCCGACGCGCGGCGACTTCCTCTCGGTTGATTACGCGCTCGCCCTGAAACAGCTCGGCGGGAACCTTTCGTTCAACAAGATGTTCCTCACATACCGCCGCTACCAGGCGGTCAACCGCCTGCGCAACACCGTGCTCGCGGCCAGCGTGCAGTTAGGGATGGCGAACGTCCTCAGCCCTTCAGACCGCAACGGCAACGGCGTGATTGACGACCCCGACCGTCGTCTGCCCATCAGCGAGCGCTTCTTCACGGGCGGCTCGACCACGTTGCGCGGCTTCAACTTCCAAGAGGCGGGGCCGCGCGTCGTCGCGCCCTTCTGCACCTTCGGCCCGCAGCCCGGCCCCGTCTCGAACACGAACCCGCCGCCCGCCTTCCTCCCGCCGTGCGGCACGTTCCGCGACCAGAAGGGCAACCCCGTCGCGGTCAACCCCTTCACCGTGCCCATCGGCGGAAACGCCGAGGCGGTCGTCAACCTCGAAGCGCGCGTCGGGCTGACGCGCGACCTCCAGGCCGTGCCCTTCTACGACGGCGGCAACGTCTTCGACCGCACGCGCGACCTCTTCCACCCCGGCAAGTGCGAGGCGGGCCGCGACCCGAACCTCTGCCAGAAGTGGACGCACACCGTCGGCTTAGGATTTCGACTGAAGACGCCGCTCGGCTCGCTCGGCGTGGACTACGGCTACCTGCTCAACCCGCCGCAGTTCGTTATCCCGCAGTTCGGCGGCGGCACGGCCATTCAGCGGCTCAAGCGCGGCCAGATCAACTTCCGCTTCGGCCAGACGTTCTGACGGAAGGCAAAAGTAAAAAGGCAAACCGCTCTCGCGGAAGGTAAAAGTAAAAAGGCAAAAGAAGGTGGCGTGATGAGAGAAGTCGTGAGGGAGAATAAATCGGGCGCACGCACATCGCGCGTCGCGCGTTTCGCGCGCGTCGTGGCTGCCCTTTCACTTTTGCCTTTTGCCTTTTGCCTTTTACCTTCTCTTGCGCGCGGGCAAGAGGTTGTTGACCGCATGGTCGCCGTCGTCAACGGCGGCGAGTTGATCACCTACTCAGACCTCCTGTGGCAGCTCGCGCTGCAACCCGACGCGCCGCTCGACCGCCCGCGGCAGGAGGACTTGCGCCGCGCGCTCGACCTCCTGATCAGCCAGCACCTCATCTTGCAGGAGGCCGAAAAGCTGCCCTCCGCCGCGCCGAAGGAGGACGAGATCATCGCCGAGGAGAAGCGCCTCATCGGCTTCTTCCCCTCGCAGTCGGCCTTCTACGAGCGGCTGGGCCGCGTCGGGTTGGGCCAGGACTCGGCGCAGTTCCGCGAGATCGTGCAGGATCGCGTTCGCATCCAGAAGTACCTCGACTTCCGCTTCGCCTCCTTCACCGTCGTCACGCCGAAGGAGGTCGAGGACTACTACCGAGACGTGTACGTCCCACGACACCGCCGCCAGTCGCCGGGACAACTCGTCCCCGAACTCAAAGCCGTCCACGACGAGATTCAGGGAGAGATAACTCAGCGCAAGATCGCCTCCGACACCGACGACTTCCTCGATCAGGCGCGCGCCGCCGCCGAGATCACCATCCTCGACCCCTCGCTCGCCGGAGATAAGACCGGCAGCAGGTAGCCGGGAAAGGCTGGACGCGGAAAGCGCTAGTCAGAAGGCAGCCTTTAGACCGGCGCTGACATCTTTTCGGTAGAGGCGGGCGCTTTGTCCGCGTGCCGGTTCGAGGGGGTTATGGCTTCGGATGTGGCGAAGGGTTGTTAACCGAGACAGGCGCGGGCCGCGACTGGGGCTGGCGCTGTCGGGCGGCGCGGCGCGCGGCATCGCGCACGTCGGCGTGCTCAAGGTTTTCCAGGAGGCGGGCCTGCGGGTTGACTGCGTGGCCGGCACCTCTGCGGGCGCGCTCGTCGGCGGCGCGCTGGCCGCCGGCATGACGCCCGGAGAGATCGAGGAGATCGGTCGGAACTTACGCTGGCGCGACCTCGGTCGGATGACGCTCTCGCGCCTCGGCGTCCAGTCGAACGCTCGCACGGAGGAGTACATACGCGCGCGCTTCCCCGTCACGCGTTTTGAAGAGCTGGCCGTCCCTTTCGCCGCCGTCGCCACGGACTTGCGCACGGGCGCGGCGGTCGTCATGCGCGACGCGGGCGACCTGGCCCTCGCCATACGCGCGAGCTGCGCCGTGCCCGGCTGGTACGTGCCCGTCACGGACGGGCAAGGAAGACAGCTCGTTGACGGCGGCCTCGTCGCTAATCTGCCCGTTTCGGTCGTGCGCGCGCTCGGCGCAGAGGTCGTCGTGGCCGTGGACGTGAACTACGAGGGCGCGAAGTTCCTCGGCCCGCCCACGTCCTTCCTCGGCGTGCTGCTCCAGTCCTTCCTCCTCGTGCAGCACACGGCGGTCGAGCACCAGCGGCAGTTGGCGGACGTTTGTATCAGCCCCGCAGTCGGCCACCTCCGCTGGGACGAGTTGGAGCGCGCCGAGGAGTTCATCGAGGCGGGCGCGTTGGCCGCGCGCGCCGCCGTCCCAGCCATCAAGGAACTGCTCGAACCGCAGCCCGCCGAAGACCCCGGCTGGTTCTCCTTCCGCCGCAGCCGCGACAGGCAGGCCGCGAAAGACTGAAAGACCTCACGCGCGAAAACATTTCAGAACCGCCCGCCGTCACTCGCGATTCTGTGCTCCCCTGACTCATTTCAAAACGCGTGGCTTGGTCGTCTCACCCGCAGCCTTGTATTGAAAGCGGGCGAGGGCCGCGTGTGCCCCGCGCGAGTGGGGCCGCCCCTGAAATTTTTAAGTCTTTATCGAGTCGCAGCTTAAAAAGACGTGAGGACGAGTGTGAAGCCGTGAGTCGCGCGTCGGCATGGCCGTTGCTGAGTACGTGCGCGAACCGAAGTTGAAAGAACAAGGGGGCACGACGGGCAATGAAAGAGATGGCCGACGATTTCATGAAGCTTCTCGCGATCATCATACTTATGATTACGCTCGCCGTCTCGACGGCGGCTGTTTCGCAGATGTTCGGCTGAAGCGAAGGCGCGAGTCGGGGAGGTTTATACGCGGGTTCCGCACGGCCTTCCGCCCGATTTCTTCGACGAGAATTTCGTAGCGATTAGTCATTTAGTTCTGACACGAGGAAGGGAATCGAAACTCCCGGCACGGCGGGGCGCGAGCGCGCGCCCTCGTGGGGCGGAGTGTCGCTCGCGGACAGAAAAATCAAAATGGCGACCGAGCTACAAGCGGCAAACGGGCAACGGCAACTTCCTGCACTCAGGCACGCGAGAATCCCCGCATTCAGGCACGCGAGAATCTTCGCCCGCCCGCGTTCGCGCCGCCGGCTCATCATCGCGCGCGTGCTGCGCGTCGTCGCCGCGCTCCTGATCGTCTCGGTCGTCGCCACGACCGCGGCCTTCGCCTACCTCTACGCACACTACTCGAAGATCGTTGACCGCCGCCTCGCCTCCGGCTACCTGACGAGCCGTGCGGGAATCTACGCTGCGCCGCGCGTGCTGCGCCCCGGCCAGAAACTAACTGCGGAGCGGCTGTCGGAAATCCTGCGCCGCGCCGGCTACGTTGACGGCGAGGCGAGCCGCGTCTGGAACGGTCGCTTCCGCGCGGACGGCGACGGCGTCGAGATTCGTCCGAATGGCGCGGGCGACGACGCGGCGGCGCAAGGCTTCGGCGTCGTGCGCGTCGAGTTCAACCATCGCGGGCAGATCGAATCAATCACGGGCGACGACGCGCGGCTCGACTCGTACACGCTCGAACCCGAGCCGCTCACCGCCGACGCTGGCGAGAAGACCGCCTCGCGCGCGGCGCTCTCTTACGACGAAATCCCGCCCGTGCTCGCGCGCGCCGTTCTCTCCATCGAAGACCGGCGCTTCTTCGAGCACGGCCCCGTTGACCTCTGGGGCATCGCGCGCGCCGCCTTCAGTTGGGGCCGGGAGGATCAGGACTTCAAGCAGGGCGGCTCGACCATCACGCAGCAGCTCGTCAAGAACACGTACCTGACGCCGGAGCGCACGCTCCGCCGCAAGTTCCACGAGGCCGCGCTCGCCTCCGTCATCGAGAGCCGGATACGGAAGCGTGACATCCTCGCGCTCTACTGCAACGAGATTTACCTGGGCCGGCGCGGCTCGATAGCCGTGCGCGGCGTGCGCCAGGCGGCGCGCGTCTTCTTCGGCAAGGAGTTGAAAGACCTCACGCTCGCCGAAGTCGCGACCATCGCCGGCATGATTCAAAGCCCCGCGCGCTACGCGCCCGACCGACACCCCGAAGACGCGCAGGTGCGCCGCAACACGGTGCTGGCGGCGATGCTCCGCGACGGCGCGATCACGCAGGACGAGGCGCGCGCGGCAGCCGCCGAGCCTGTCCGCGTCGCCCCGCTCGAACACGCCGACGCGACCGCGCCCTACTTCATTGACTACGCCAACCGCGTCGTCGAGTCGCGCCTGTCGCCGTCGGCTGCCGAGTCGGGGCAAGGACTTCGCGTCTATACGACGCTCGACCTTGAGCTTCAGCAGATCGCCGAGGAGTCAATTAACAATCAGCTCGCGCGGCTCGAAAAAGTTTTCAAGGGGAGGCGCAGGCCGCAGGCCGCGCTCGTCGCGCTCGACCCGCGGACGGGACAGGTGCTGGCGATGGTCGGCGGCGACTCCTACGCCGAGTCGCAATTGAACCGCGCGACCGACGCGCTCAGGCAGCCCGGCTCGGTCTTCAAGCCAGTCGTTTACGCCGCCGCGATGGAGAGCGGCATCTCGCCGCTCACGCTCTCGGCGGACGCGCCGCGCGAGTTCACATACGACGGGCATGCGAAGTATCGTCCCGCCAACTACGGCGGCGGATACTCGTGTCGAGACGTGACCTTGCGCACAGGGCTGGTGCGCTCGCTCAACGTCGTCACCGTTGACGCGGCGATGCGGACGGGTCTGACGCGCGTCGCCACGCTCGCCGAACGCCTGGGACTGCCGAGGCCGCAAGCCTACCCCTCGCTCGCGCTCGGCACGACCGAGGCCACGCCGCTCGAAGTCGCCACGGCCTACACGGCCTTCGCCGACGACGGTCGCGTCGTTAGACCGAACCCGGTGCTGCGCGTCGAAGGTGTGAGCGGGGCGTCCGCGCTCGGAGAAAATGGTGCGCCCGCGCTCGAAGAGAACGCCGCCGACGCCGAGCAGGTCTTGAAGCCCTCGACCGCATACATGCTGACCGACATGCTCTCTGCCGTCATTGACCACGGGACGGCGCGCGCGGCGCGCGGAGCGATCAAAGGCGTCGCCGTCGCGGGCAAGACCGGCACGTCGCGCGACGGCTGGTTCGCCGGCTTCACGCCGAACCTCGTCTGCGTCGTGTGGGTCGGATTCGACGACGGCGAAGAACTAAACCTGACGGGCGCGGACTCGGCGCTACCCGCGTGGGTCGAGTTCGTGCGCCGCGCCGTCGAGCTTCGGCCCGAACTCGGCGGCCAGAGCTTCGACCGCCCGGCTTCGGTCACAACGGTCGAGATTGACCCTGAGACGGGGCAGCTCGCCTCGCCCTCGTGCCCGCAGCGCGAGCGCGTCACCGTCGCGCCCGCCTTCGTGCCCGAACACGAGTGCTCGCTGCACGGCGACCCTTGGGGCCTGCGCGCGCTGGCCGCGGCGTCGTCCGCCGAGCAACCTTCAACTGTGCAAACGGCTGCGGCTGACACGGGAGATGTCGCCGAAGGCTATTACACCTCGGCCACGCCCGCGGCCTACACGACGCGTCGCGCCGCGGGCGCGACTCTCATCGAGGCGGCTGTCAGAGAGCCGAAGCGGACGGACGGCGCGAGTCGCGCGACGCAGGTCGTCAACGGTCGCGACGGTCGGCGACGATTGACGAACGACCTGCGCGTCGTCCCGAAGGGGACGGACGGCCGGCAGGAATAAGAAGGCAAGAGTAAAAAGGCAAGAGGCAAAAGAGAAGGCAGCTTGAACGCTTCCTCTTTTGCCTCTTACCTTTTTACTCTTGCCTTCTATTGTCGGCGCTCGAACAACACCTGCGCGACGGCGTGCTCGGAGGTGTGCGAGAGCGAGAGGTGCGCGTGCGTGCAGCCCATCGCGTCGAAGAGGGTGCGCGCGTGGCCGCCGAGTTGGAGGGCGGGTGCGCCCGCGTCCGTAGAGGTGACTTCGACGTGATGCCAGGAGAGGCCGTCGCGCCAGCCCGTGCGGAGGGCTTTGAAGGCGGCCTCTTTGGCGGCGAAGCGAGCGGCGTAATGCTGCGCCGACGCAGCGCCGCGCGAGTCGCAGTAGGCGCGCTCCTCTTCGGTGAAGACGCGCTCGCCGAGGCGCGGCGTGCGCATGAGCGCTTCACTGACGCGTCGGATTTCGATAATGTCTATGCCGATGGAGATGATCACGGCTGAAACTGAAATTGCGCGCGCGGGCTTCGCCTGGCGCGAAGGCGAGGGCGGCGTGCGCGCCCTCGTGTGCGAGCCGCTCGAAGGCGAAGGCTTCCCGAACGCCTTCTCGACGCGCGGCGGGGGCGTCAGCCCCTTCCCCGAAAACTCTCTGAACCTCGCCGGGTTCGACGAGGACTCGGCGGAGAACATACGCGAGAACCGCCGCCGCCTTATTCGACTGCTCGGCGGCGAGTGGACGCTCGCCGCGTGCTGGCAGGTGCACGGCCTCGAAGTGCGCGTGGTGCGCGACGCCGAAGACACGCAGTCCGAGCGCGAGCACTGCGACGCTCTGACCACGCGTGCGCCGGGCGTGCTGCTCGGCGTCAAGACAGCCGACTGCGTGCCGGTGCTTCTGGCCGACGCCCGTCGCGGCGCATGCGCCGCCGTCCACGCGGGCTGGCGCGGGACTCTCGCCGGGATAGCCGGGCGGGCGCTCGAACGGATGCGCGACGAGTTCGGGACCGACCCGGCGGAAGTGAGCGCGGCCATCGGCCCGGCGGCGCGCGCCTGCTGCTACGAGGTCGGCGCGGAAGTCGTCAACGCGTTCCGCGCGAAGTTTCCAAACGCCGACTCGCTGTTCACGCCCACGCACGACGGGCACGCGCTCGTTGACATTCAACTCGCGAACCGCCAACAGCTCGTCGAGGCGGGCGTCGCCGCCGGGCGCGTCCACACGCTGCCGCTCTGCACCATCTGCCGCCCCGAACTCTTCTTCTCCTATCGCCGCGAAAAGAGGCTGTATGGCAGAACGGGGCGACTCCTCTCCGTCATCGGAATGCGTAATGCGGATTCCTCCTGATTGCGGAGCGGCGGATTTCGGATTGCGGACTCGATAAGGCATGCGCCGTCTTTCGTCAACAGTCATAAGCCGCGCGAGTTAAAAGATGAGAGGAGCGCCGCTCCTAACCCGCAATCCGAAATCCCCCGTTCCGCATTCCCCTCAGCCTCTTCTCCTGCGACCGCCGCCGAAGTATTGCCCGTTGATGTGGTTCACGGGCGTGTCGCGCCCGACGATGGCGATGGGCAAGGTCAGTTCGCGCGTCGCGGGCGGGAAGCAGACCTCGTCGTTGCAGCTCTGGAAGCGGACGCTGACGCGTATGCGCGCGACGCCCTGCTCGTAGTCGGCGGGGACACTCACGTTGAAGCGGGCGACGGCGCGCCCCTCGTAAACGGCGAGCCGCTCTTCGGGCGTGCCCTCGCCGAAGCGGAACGCGCGGACTCTGCCCGCGGGGTACGCGACGGGCGTGACCTTCAGGCCGCGCGGCGCTTCGACCTTGACCACGGTGGCGACGGCGTACTTGCCGAGCGGGCGGTTCGAGTTGACGTGCAGGCCTTCGGGGATGTCGAGCACGACGGCGGCCTGGAAGGTGCTCCCCTGCTGCGCCGGGTCAACCGAGAAGAAGCCGTTGACGCCCACGGCGCTCGACTGCGCGGGCGCGGGCGGCGCGGCGGCGCTCGTCGCGGGTCGCGCGGGCGCGAGTAAGCCCGTCAGGAAGAGGACGAGTATCAGGCGTCGGATGATGTCTCTCTGGTTCATGTCTGTCCCGATGTGCGTCTGGATTTCTGCGTCGGGCAATTCTACACGCGGGCGTTCGGAATCCGAAAACGTCTCGCGCGGTCTAAGACAACTGGTAAAGGCCCGACCGGTTCACGCCCGAATCAATGCGGCGCGCGGCGAGCTGGCCGCAGGCGGCGTAGATGTCGCGCCCGCGAGGCCGTCGGACGAAGGCGCGGACGCCCTTCGATTCGAGTACGGCCTTGAACGCCTCGACGCGCTCCTCCGAAGAAGGGCGGTAAGGCAGTTCGTCCGCGGGGTTGTGCGGGATGAGGTTTACTTTGGCGCGGAGCTTGTGGCGGTTGAGCAGACGCGCGAGCCGGCGCGCGTCGTCGTCCGAGTCGTTTACCCGGTCGAGCATGACGTACTCGAACGTGAAGCGCTCGCCGGGCTTGAGTGATTCTTCAAACTCCTTGCAGGCGGCGAGCAGCTCGCGGAGCGGCCAGCGCTTATTGATGGGCATCAGGCGGTCGCGCAGCTCGTCGGTCGGCGCGGCGAGCGAGATGGCGAGGTGCGGTCGGTCTTCCACGCGCGCCAGCTCCCTGATCTTCGGCACGACGCCTGCGGTCGAGACCGTGACGCGGTTCGGCACGATGAAGAGTCCTTCGCGGTCGGCCATGACGCGCAGCGCCTTCATCAGCGGCTCGAAGGCGAGGAACGGCTCGCCCGCGCCCATCGCGACGAGGTTCGTGCCGCGCGGGATGCGCGCGCCCACGCCGTAGGCGTCGTTTAAGGCGATGATGATCTGCTCGACCATCTCCCCGGCGGTGAGCGTGCGCAGAAGGCCGAGCCGGGCCGTCAGGCAGAAGTCGCACTGGAGCGGGCAGCCCGACTGCGAGGAGAAGCAGACGGTGTCGCGCCGCTCTTCGGGGATGAAGACGGTCTCAACGGGAAGGTTGTCGTGCGTCTTCAGAAGATAGCGGCGCGTGCCGTCCGCCGCGACGTAGCGCGACTCGACCGCGAGGGTCGAGGCGGTCGCGCGCTCCGAGAGGCGCGCGCGAAAGTCTTTCGGCAGGTCTGTCATCTCGTCGAAGGAGCGCAGGCGTCGGCGGTGCAGCGCCGCGAAGATTTGGCGACCGCGGTAGGCAGGCTCACCCATCCCCTCGACGAATCGCTCAAGCTCGCCGCGCATCAATCCCGTCAGATGTGTCGCCTCTCTCATCGCTCGCCCGATTCTACAACGCCGCGCGCCGACTCCGCAGCCCGCGCCCTCGTGCGGCCCGCGCCGAAATAGGCTATAACAACGCAGCAGTCAGTAAGGAGAATGATCCACGAACTCACACGAATCTGCACGAAAAGACACGAACAGTCCTCGTGTGCTTTGTTTCGTGTGAGTTCGTGGATAGAGCCTTTCCTGCCGGTTAAGTCGAACTGAAAAAATTTTAGATGCCCGGCGGGGTGCGGGGGATTGTTGATGCAGAGTTACGAATATCAGGTCTGCTCGGTGCAGTACGGGCGCGTGACTTTCGTCAACGGAAGGTGGCGCGGGAGCATCCCCATGGGCGAGGACACGAACGCGTCGCTTGAGTCGTGCCCGAACGTCTGGGACTACTTGCAAGAGGCCGGGCGCGACGGCTGGGAGTTGGTCTCGGTCATCACACACCCGCAGGACAAGCAGGACGCCGCGCTGGACATGCTGTACCTGAAGCGGCCTTCGTGGTGACGGCCCGTCAGAGTGTGACGAACGAGCGGAAAACTGTTGGACGCCGCGCGGCCCGGCGGAAGATAATGAGGCCGGCCCGCGGTCGTTCGTTCCCGCGAGACGCCGAAAGGGAAGAGGAGTGACGGCGGAGACGCGTCTCAAATGTTGCCTGCTGCTTGCGCTCGCGTGCGCGGGGTGCGGCGCTGCGTCGAAGGCTTCGCAGAACGCGCGCACGGCGACAAATCAGGCGCGTGCCGCGCGGCAGCAGGCAGACGCGCCGCGCCCTTCGAGCGGGTCGCCGTTCTTAGACAAGCTCGTCGAGGCGGCGGTCGAGCGGACTAATCATCAGGTGCGCTACGACGCCTCCTACTTCGTGATTGACTACCCCGGCGGCGACGTGCCCGCCGAAGTGGGCGTCTGCACGGACGAGGTCATCCGCTCGTACCGCGCCGTCGGCGTGGACTTGCAAAGGGAAGTGCACGAGGACATGGGGCGCGCCTTCGACTCGTACCCGCACAGGTGGGGTTTGAAGAAGACGGACTCGAACATTGACCACCGGCGCGTGCCCAACCTGATGACCTTCTTCGACCGGCAGGGCGCGTCACTGCCTGTTTCGTCGGACGCGCGCGACTACAAGCCGGGCGACCTCGTGACCTGGGACTTGAACAGCCAGATGGCGCACATCGGCATCGTTGTCAACGTGCCGTCGGACGCGGACGCGAGCCGCATGCTCATCGTCCACAACATCGGCGCGGGGCCGCAAGCTGAGGACGTGCTCTTCAACTGGAAGATCACGGGGCACTATCGCTACACGGGGCCGAAAGAAGAAGGCAAAAGTACAAAGGCAAAAGGCAAAAGTTAAAGACAGTTCTTCGCGCGAGCGCGCGTCCTCACCTTTGCCTGTTCACTTTCGCCTTTTGTCTTCTTCCTGACCGATTCCTTTATGACGAAAAAGAAGCCGGAGCTTGCACACGGCATCGAGGTTCGGCCTTCGCCCATTGACGGCAAGGGTTGTTTCGCGACCCTCCCTTTTCGCAAGGGGCGGAAGATAGCCGAGCTGACGGGCGAGCGCGTCTCGCGTGTCGAGGCGGCGCGACGGATGCGCGGCAGGCGGCGTTTGCACATCTGCGCGATTGATTCTTACTGGGGCGTGGACAGCAGCCGCGGCGGCAACGGCACGCAGTACGTCAACCACTCGTGCGAGCCGAACTCCTTCCTGCGCGTCACGCGCGGCCACATCATCATCTACGCGCTGCGCGACATCTCGCCGGGCGAGGAGCTGACGCTCGACTACGGCGTGACCTACCACCCGGACACGAAGCGCTGCCTCTGCGGCGCGGCCACCTGCCGCGGCACGCTCAACCGCCTGGAGAAGTGAAGGCTACAAACGTGCCGACGCTCGAAGACTACGGCTGGACGGAACATTTCGCCGAGACGTTCGCGCCTTACTCGGCGGAAGGCTTCGAGGCGGGCCGGGTCTCACTCCAGCACAACCGGATTTACATGCTCTACACGGCGGCGGGCGAGACGTGGGCGGAGATCACGGGCCGCCTGCGCTACCTCGCGCGCGGCGCGGAGGACTTGCCTGCGGTCGGCGACTGGGTCGTCATACGCCGCTCCGCGGAAGAGGGCAGGGCGAAGATTCACGAAATCCTGCCGCGCCGGAGCAAGTTCTCGCGCCGGGCCGCGGGCCGCGAGACCGAGGAGCAGATCGTCGCGGCCAACGTGGACACGGTCTTTCTAGTCACAGGTCTCGACAGAGACTTCAACCCGCGCCGCGTCGAGCGCTACCTCATCATGGCCTGGGAGAGCGGGGCCGACCCCGTCGTCGTCCTCAACAAAGCAGACCTCGCGGCGGACGCGGAAGAGAAGAGGCGCGAGATCGAAGCGGTCGCGCCGGGCGTGCCCGTACTCCTCTTGAGCGCGAAGCGCGGCGAGGGCGTCGAGCAGTTGACGGCGTACATCGAGCGCGGGCGCACGGTCGCGCTGATGGGGTCGTCCGGCGTCGGCAAGTCAACCATCGTCAACCGGCTCTTAGGCTCCGAGGTGCAGCGGACGCAGGAGGTTCGCATCGGGGACACGCGCGGGCGGCACACGACGACGCACCGCGAGTTGTTCCTGCTCGCGTCGGGCGGCCTCGTCCTCGACACGCCGGGCATGCGCGAGCTGCAACTCTTGGTGAGCGAGCGTGGCCTGCGCGAGACCTTCGAGGAGATCGAGGAGGTCGCGTCTCACTGCCGCTTCGGCGACTGCCGGCACGAGGGCGAGCCGGGCTGCGCCGTGCGGGAGGCGCTGGACTCCGGCGCGCTCGACGCGGCGCGCTACGAGAACTACCGCAAGATGCAGGCCGAGATGCGCCACGCCGCCACGCTCGTGGATCAGCGCAAGGCGCAGGAGGAGAAGGCGCGCGTCAAGCGCATCCACCGCGCATACAACAAGACGCAGAAGCGGCGTTGAGGATGATTCGCGGAACTTCGTCGCGGCGCGGGCGTGTTTGTAGGTGTCGCCGCGTTAAAGCAGACCGAGTCGGAAACTCTCAAGGAGACCCACATGAAAAACAAACGCAGCGCCGCGGCGTTTCTGCCCGTTCTCGCTTTCGCCCTGGCACTGGTGTGGTGCGGCGTTGCCGCGGCGCAAGAAGGCGGCCCGCCGCGGAAGGAGGGCCGCGCCAGCGAAATAAACTACGAGGTTCAATTGCACCTGCTCGTGGCTTCCGAAGGGGCCGAAGGCGCGACGAAAGGCGCGGCGAAAGTCCCGCAGGCTTTGGACGGCCTAGTCCGACAGTTGAAGGCTTCGCTCCCGCCCGCCGACTACCGGTTGGCAGCGACATTCATCTACCGGGTGAGGGACGGCGGTAAGCTTGAGGTGAGGACTGTCGGCGGCTCGCCGTTCGCTCCGCCGCAGCCGCTCTCTCTCACGCCGACCTTCTTCCAATTTACCCTCGACGGCGTAAAACTCGCCGATGACTCGTCAGGCGAGAATCTCGTCACCGTCCGCGAGTTCAGGCTCGGCCTTAAAGTCCCCATCCAGACGACGACCGTGAGCGGTGACAAGGCCGGGCAGAGCTACCCCGTCATCCAGTACGAAGACACGGGCATCTACACGCAGATAGGCGTCCGCGAGGGCGAGCCGACGCTCGTCGGGACGCTCAATACCATTAACCCCGGCCAACTCTTCGTCCTCGTTATCACGATTAAACGCGTCGGCAGGTAAAACGAAAGTAAAAGGCAAAAGAGGAAGACGAGAGCGGCGTTGGCCGTCGTCTTCCTCTTTTGCCTTTTTACTCTTGCCTTCCGTTTACTGTCTCAAATCGCCTCCGCCTCCGGTCGCGCCGCCTTGCGCGGCGGG
>QHXN01000053.1 GCA_003222975.1 Acidobacteriota bacterium
CCTGTCCGTGCAGGTGCGCGTCCTTCGCGACGGCAAGCCGGTCGTTGCGGCCCCCGCGCGCAAGCTCACGCCCGACGCGACGGCTGACCTCGCGCGCATTCCCCTCACGGGCGCGGTCACGCTCGGCCAACTCCCCGCGGGGCAGTACGAGATCGAGATCGGCGTCACCGACAACCTCTCGAAGACGAGCGCCACGCAACGCGTCGGCTTCGAGATTCTGTAGGTCAGGGGCACGGGCCAGCCTTGCACATTTATTCAAGAAAGTCTGCATGAGGACTGCATATTTGAATAATCCAAGCTGTTTATGCATTGCTTCCCGAATACTTGTGCAAGGCTGCGCGGGCCTTCACAAAGTCGTAAGGGCGGGGACAGTCCCCGCCCTTACGACTTTGTGAGAGACTTTTAGTGGTCTAAGAGGTCGGCGCTTCGTCCGCGGTCGGCCCGTAAACCGAAGGCAGGGGAACACCGAGCAGGCGCAGATATACCGAGAGCTGGCCGCGGTGGTGTATGACGTGGTTGAGCGCCATCGTGCGGAGCACGGACACGCGCGGCAGCTCGAAGAAGACCTGCTCCCCGTTCCTCAGCCGCCACGTCTTGAGCAGGTGCTCGTCCGGCTGATCCTTCAACGCCCCGACGGCCTCGGCGATGTTCTTATCAAACTTCTCCAACAGCTCTGCGGTATTCGACGGCGCGAACGGCTGGAAACTCCCGGCGGCGAAATTCAGCTCGTCCGAAGTCAGGGTTGGGATGACCAGGCTCGGAAGCTCCGCGATGTGCCCCGCCAGACGCCCCAGCGTCATGGACTTCTCGTGCGGCTTCCACGCGAGGCTGTCCTGCGGCACGCGCTCCAGCATCCTCCTCGTCGTCGCCGCCTCGCGCTGAAGCTCCGCCGCAATCGGTTCACTCAAGCTCATAAGTTGTCCCCTTCATGATTTCAAAGTCTGGAAAGCGAAGTTACTCTACGCTTCACCCTCTATCTCCTTCAAGGTTCTGTAGGCGATGACTATAGAATCTATGACTAACGACCGCCCTGCAAGTTACTGCTTCTCGACCGTGCTATTGATTCAAATCCTTCTTTATAGCCGGGATCATGTAGTCGGGGGCCTTCACGACCTTGTCCGCGGGCACGTCCGAGTCTGCGTCCGTGTTGCTGAATTTTATATTCACCGTCGCGCCATTGGCCGAGTTCACCCTCCCGCCGATCCACATCGCCTTCTGGAACGGGTACTGGCCGAGCACGTAGTCGCCGGGCGCGACCTTGATGGCCGTCGAAGGGATCGGCATGACCTCTTCGGGGAGCTTCACGGAGTTCTCCGAGTTGTCGCCGAAGACGACCTGCGCCTTGCCGCCTTCGACGGATTTGATCGTCGCCTCCTCAAACGTCTCGCTGCCCCACTCGGCCAGCACGCGGTCGCCGGCTTTGGGTTTGAACTCGGCTTTAGCGGGCATCGTTGATTGCGTCGAGGTACCGGCGCAGGAACAGAGCAGTAGTGACGCGGCAAGCAGAAACATTTTCCTCATCCGAAGCGCTCCTTTCGAGTGTTGAAAGCGAGAGGCTTTTATGTCAAATCAAGCGATAAGTCAAGAGTCGGTCGGCGCGGGAAAACGACGGGGCCAAAGTCCGCGGATTGCTAAGGGCGGCGCAGCCTATCTCAAGGCTGCGCCGCCCTTAGTTCTTCCGACTGTGCCGTGCCCGAATCTTTGCGACTAGGGCGCGCATTCATTGCGCGGGCGCGTGCGACGGCTTTGCCGGGGGCGGGTGGTTTTGCATCGGCGGCGAGTTAGTTGTTAAATATCCGCAGCAGAAATTCCATCCGAGGGCGGTATTAAGAGCTGCACCCGGACTCGCCGGAGCGGTGCACCGGTTCGCGACGAGCCGAAGGCGCGGGCGTCGTTCGGGCGTGTCGCAGGACGCTTCATTTCTTTGAGAGGCATGTTATGAAAAGAGCAAGTCGGTTAGGTTTAATCCTTCTCGCGTCCGCAGTCCTGCTCGCGGGCTGCCGCAGGCAGGGCGGGACGTTCACGCTGCCGCAGCCCGCCGCGGGTAGCGGCGCTGCCGCAAACGTCGAGCACAACTCTTATGCGGACGTGGTGGCGCGCGTCGCGCCCGCGGTCGTCACCATTCGCTCGGAGCGCCGCGTGCGCGCCCCGCAGCAGCACCCGTTCTTCGACGACCCGTTCTTTCAAGACTTCTTCGGCAACCGCGCGCCGCAGACGCAGCAGCCGCCGCGCGAGCTGCGGCAGCAGGCGCTCGGCTCCGGCGTCGTCATCAGCCCCGACGGTTACATCGTCACGAACCACCACGTCGTTGACGGCGCGGAGCAGATCACGGTGGAGCTGACAGACCGGCGCAGCTTCCCCGCGAAGGTCGTCGGCACAGACCCGCCGAGTGACCTCGCCGTGCTCAAGATTGACGCGTCGAATTTGCCGGTGCTCACGCTCGGCGACTCCGACAAGGTCAGGGTCGGCGATATCGTGCTCGCCGTCGGCAACCCCTTGGGCGTCGGGCAGACCGTGACCGCCGGCATCATCAGCGCGAAGGGCCGCAGGACAGGACTCTCCGACGGGAGCTTTGAAGACTTCCTGCAAACCGACGCGCCGATCAACCAGGGCAACTCTGGCGGCGCGCTCGTCAACACGGCGGGCGACCTCGTCGGCATCAACTCGCAGATACTCTCGCCGTCGGGCGGCAACATCGGCATCGGCTTCGCCATCCCTTCGAACATGACGCGCACGGTCGTCGAGCAGCTCATCAACAAAGGCAAGGTGCGGCGCGGGCAACTCGGCGTCTATGTGCAGGCCGTGACGGAAGACCTCGCGCAGAGCTTAGGGCTGAAGGAGGCGCGCGGCGTCATCGTCAGCTCGGTGCAGAAGGGGAGCGCCGCCGAGCGCGCGGGCCTCAGGCAGGGCGACGTGATTACCGCCGTCAACGGCAACGCCGTCAACGACGCCAACGAACTGCGCAACCTCGTCGCCTCGACGCAGCCCGGCTCGGACGTGACGCTGACAATCGTGCGCGACGGGCGAGAGCAGCAGTTGAAAGTCACGCTCGGTGAGCTGACAGAAAACGGCAACGGCGCGGGCGGGCAGCCGGGCGGCGGAGGCGGCGAGGGACAGAGCGAGGGCGGCAAGCTCGGCCTCGCGCTCGCGCCGCTCACGCCGGAGTTGGCGCAGCGCCTCCGCCTGCCGGAAGACAAGCCGGGCCTCGTCGTCACGGACGTTGACCCTTCGGGGCCGGGCGCGGACGCTGGTTTGCAACAGGGCGACCTCATCGAGCAGGCGAACCGACAGCCCTTGAAGTCGGTCGAAGACCTGCGCGCGGCGGTCCAGAACGCGGGCGAACGCCCCCTGCTCCTGCTCGTCACGCGCCCCGGCGAGGGCACGATCTTCGTCACCGTGCGACCGCGCAAATAAAAATGATGAATGCGGAGTGATGAATGATGAATGAAAAGGCACAGGCCGCTTCTCATTCATCATTCCGCATTCATCATTCATCGTTTCCTCGCCGAGCGGTTATAATCGCCCCGGATGAGCGTCGGTAAAATCAAGATCACGAGGCTGCTCAGGCCCTACTGGCGGCAGCTCGCCGTCGCGTTCGTGGCGATCATGGCCGAGAGCGCGACCGACCTGCTTGAGCCTTGGCCGCTGAAGGTCGTCTTCGACTACGTCTTCGGCGGGAAGCCGATGCCGGGGTGGCTGGCTAGCCTCGTCGGCGCGACCACCGGCACGTCGAAGCTCGCCGTCTTGAACTTCGCCGCCCTCGCCGTCGTCGTCATCGCCGCCGCGAGCGCCGTCTCGACCTACGCCGAGAAGTACCTGACGACGAGCGTCGGACAGCGTGTCATGCACGACCTCCGGCACACGCTCTACAACCACATCCAGCGCCTCTCGCTCGCCTTCTTCGAGCGGCAGAAGACCGGCGACCTCATCGTCCGCATGACCAGCGACATAGACGCCGTGCAGGACTTCGTCTCCTCCGCCCTGCTCGGCATCCTCGTCAACGTCCTCACGCTCCTCGGCATGCTCGGCGTGATGTTCTACCTCGACTGGCGCTTCACGCTCATCTCGCTGGCGGTCGCGCCCGCGCTCTTCATCCTCGTTTACAGCTACACGCGGCGCATCAAGAACAACGCGCGGCTCGTGAAGAAGAAGGAGGGCGAGATCGCGTCCGTGGTGCAGGAGTCGCTCTCCGCCGTGCGGCTCATCAAGGCGTTCGCGCGCGAGGACTTCGAGAGCCGACGGCTCGACAAGAAGAGCCGGGAGAGCGTCGAGATGGCTCTGCTCGCGCGCAGCGTCAAGGCCAAGCTCACGCCGCTCGTCGAGCTGACCGTGGCGCTGGGGACGTGTCTCGTCCTCTGGTACGGCGCGCGCCTCGTGCTCGCGGAGCAAATCTCCGCGGGCGCTTTGATCGTCTTCATCCTCTACCTCAGCAAGATGTACAAGCCGATGCGCGACCTCTCGAAGATGACCGACACGGTGTCGAAGGCCCAGGTCGGCTTCGAGCGCATCCGTGAGGTTCTGGCGACCGAGAGCCAAGTGCGCGACCTTCCGGGCGCGCGGCGCGCGCCGCCCCTGCGCGGGCGCGTCCAGTTCGAGCACGTCAGCTTCGCTTACAACCGGGAGCAGCCCGTCCTCAAAGACATCAACCTCGTGGTCGAGCCGGGCGAGTTCGTCGCGCTCGTCGGGCCGACGGGCAGCGGCAAGTCAACGCTCATCAGCCTCATCCCGCGCTTCTACGACCCGACCGAGGGGCGCGTCGGGATTGACGGCATAGACATCCGCTCGTTCAAGTTGAGGTCTCTGCGCGACCAGATCAGCTACGTGCTGCAAGAGACCTACCTGTTCCGCGCGACCGTCTGGGAGAACATCGCCTACGGCAAGCCCACGGCCTCGCGCTCCGAGATCATCCGCGCGGCACGCCTCGCCAACGCGCACGAGTTCATCGTGCGGCTCCCCGATGCTTACGACACGGTCATCGGCGAGCGCGGCGAGACCCTTTCGGGCGGTCAGCGCCAGCGCATCACCATCGCCCGCGCCGTCATCCGCGACACGCCGATACTCCTGCTCGACGAGCCTTCGTCCGGCCTCGACGCCGAGAGCGAGGAGTTGGTCTTCGACGCGCTCTCGCGTCTGATGGAGGGCAAGACCTCAATCGTCATCGCCCACCGCCTCGCCACCGTCATGCGCGCCCAGCGCATCTACGCCGTCGAGGGTGGGCGCATCGTCGAGAGCGGCACGCACGACGAGTTGCTCGCGGGCGGCGGACTCTACTCGCGCCTCTACGAGATTCAGTTCAAGGGCCAGGAGCAGCTTTCAGACCTCAAGGCCGTGGGCGACTAGGGCCGATTTGAAACTGGAGCTTGTTGAGTGGTGAGTTAACCACCGCAGACACAGAGGACGCAGAGACGGCACAGAGTGATTTCAATTCTCTGTGCCCCTCCGTGCTCTCTGTGCCTCCGTGGTTAACCGTCGCGCGCACGACGCACGACCAAGGTTTGAAGGAGTCGCGCACCCGCATCTTCCGACAAAAGGGAGCCGCCTGTATGAATTTTCCCGCCCGCGTCTCTTCCGTCCGCCGTGTGGCGCTCGCGCTCTTCGTCGCCTTCGCGGCGACGGCCTTCGGCCTGCTCTCTTCGTCCGCCGACATCACGGTGAGCAACCAGCCCGCGTCCGAAGGTAGGCCGATCACGCCCGCCGGCTCGCTCGTCTTGGACGCGACGACGCACCAGCCCGCGGTCGGCGCGCTCCCCGTCGGCTTCGTGCGCAGCCCCGACCGCACGGGGCCGGACGGTCGCGGTCGCTACCTCGTCGCGGTCAACAGCGGCTCAGGCGTCCAGTTCAACTCCATCACCAGCCGCTTCCAGCAGTCGCTCGCCGTCATAGACCTCGAAGCGCGCCCCGCGCCCGCGGTCGTCCAGAATATTTATTTCCCCACGCCGCAGAGCGTGAACGTCGGCGCAGCCTTCTCGCCGCGCGCCTTGGCGGACGGCTCTTTCACGTTCTACGCGTCGGGCGGCTTCGAGAACAAAATCTGGGTGTTTCAGCTTCGGCCCGGCGCATCGCCGCCCCTCACGCCGACCTCGCCGGGGCCGAACACGAAGGTTGAAGCGCCCTTCATTGACGTGAGCGGCTTCGCGACCTCTGCCGCAAGCCCGCGCTACAACGAGAACCACGCGCCCGTCTATCCGGCGGGCCTCGCCTTGAGCGACGACGGCGACACGCTCTTCGTCGCCAACAACCTCGACGACAGCCTCGGCGTCGTCCACGACCTCGGCGGCGCGCGCCGCCTCGAACGCATCGAACTCGCCGGCCAGAAGGGAAGCGCGGGCGACGGCGCGGAGCACTTCACGTATCCTTACGCCGTCGTCGCGCTGCCGCTCCCGCCGTCGCGTGGACGCAACGACCCTTACGCCGACGCGCGCGGCTCGACATCGAAGGTCTATGTCTCATGCTGGAACGACGCCTCGGTCGCCGTCGTTGATTTCGCGAATAACGGGCGGCGCGTCTCTTACATCCCGGTCGAGCGCCACCCGACGGCGATGGTCTGGGACGGCACGGCCTCAAGGCTCTACGTCGTCAACTCGAACGCCGACAGCGTCTCGGTCATTGACACGACGACTGACCGCGAGGTCGAGCGCATCAGCGTGCGTCTGGCCGAGCGAGCGCCCGTCGGCTCAAGCCCGGAGAGCCTGGCACTCGGCGACGACGGGCAGACGCTCTACGTCGCCAACGCGCACAGCAACTCGGTCGCCGTCGTCCAGATCGCCGCCGCCACGCGCGGCGTGGTCGAGCAGAGCGGTCGCCCGGCCAACAACCTTCGACGTTCGGTCGTGCGCGGCTTTATCCCGACGGGGCAATACCCCTCGGCGTTGGCGTCGGCGAACGGCGTCCTCTACGTCGGCAACGGCAAGGGCACGGGCGTCGAGAACTCCTCGCTCGTCGTCAACAACTCTGGCCGCGTGCCGAACGCGCCGAACGACCGCTTCCCCGTGGGCACGGGGCGCGCGGGCGGGCAGGGGGGCGAGTACAGCGTCGCAGGCGTCGTCGGGGACATCAGCGCCATCCCTGAGCCGGGCGCGCGAGAGCTTGCAGGTTACACGCAACAAGTGATGCGCGACGATGGACTCGTCGGCCCCGCGCGACGCCAGCCCTTCGGAGGCCGCTCGCCCATCAAGCACGTCATCTACATCATCAAGGAGAACCGGACTTACGATCAGGTCTTCGGCGATGTTGAGCGCAGCGGCGACGGCGCGCGCGCCGACGGCGACCCCTCGCTCGCCATCTTCGGCGCGGGCGACGCGGCGCGCAGGCGCGAGTCGGGCGCGCAGAACGTCACGCCCAACCAGCGCGCGCTCGCCCTGCGCTTCGGACTCTTCGACCGCTTCTTCGTCAACGCAGAGGCCAGCGCCGACGGCCACAACTGGTCGGACGCCGCCTTCTCCACTGACTACACCGACAAGACCTTCCGCTGGAATTACAGCAACCGCGGTCGCACATACGACTTCGAGGGCTTCAACCGCCTGCCGAACTTCGGCGCGCGCAACAACACGCCGCCGCTCTTCCATCTCCCCGCGACCGCCGACGACATAGCCGACTTTATGCGCCGGTACGTTCCGTACCTGCACGGGCGGCGCGACGTGGCCGAGCCTGAGACGCTCTACCTCTGGGACGCAGCCGCCCGCGCCGGACTCACCTACCGCAACTACGGCGAGTTCGTCGCCACGGTCTCCGAGGCCGATGTCGCCTCGGTCAACGCGAACCGCGCGAAGTCTTACCCAGACCTCTCGCCCGTGCTCAAGGCGTTCCCGACCAAGAAGGCGCTCGAAGGCCACCACAGCACGGCCTACCCTGAGTTCGACCTGGTCGTCCCCGATTCGATGACGACGGCCTCTTACCAGGCGGCGCGCGAGTCGAAGGGACAACCAGAGGCTCTCGTGAGCGGCGCGAACCCGGACGCGCGCCTGCGCGGCAAGTCGCGCGTCGGCGTGTGGCTCGAAGAGTTCCGCGGCTTCGTCGCCGAACGCGAGGCGGGCCGCGGCGACCCGATGCCGAACCTCACCGTCATGCAGTTCCCCGGCGACCACACCGAAGGGTTCGCCGCGAACAAGCCCACGCCGCAGTTCCACGTCGCCGACAACGACTACGCGGTGGGCCGTCTCGTCGAGGCCGTCTCGAACAGCCCCTACTGGCGGGACACGGCCATCTTCGTCGTCGAGGACGACGCGCAGGACGGCCCCGACCACGTTGACTGCCACCGCTCGGTCGCTTTAGTCATCAGCGCCTACAACCGCGAGGGCGCGCTCGTGCACGAGTTCCACAGCACCGTGAGCCTCGTCCGCACGATTGAGTTGCTGCTCGGCTTCGGCCCTATGAACCAGCTCGACTCCGCGGCCACGCCCGTTGACACCTTCCGCGCCGAGCCAGACCTGCGCCCCTACAAGGCCGTCCTGCCCGACCTGTCGCCCGACAACCTCATCACGCCGAAGGCAAGCGACGCGGCGAGCGCCTACTGGATGCGTCGCACGGCGGAGCAGGACTTGTCGCACCCGGACGCCGCAGACCCGCGCGTTATGAACGAGGCGGTCTGGTTCTCCGTGCGCGGCGCTTCGCCGCCGATGCCGGAGGCCGCTCGCCTGCCTGCTGTCGAAGCGATGCGCGGCGGCATTAGCTCGGACGAAAGGGAAGAGGACGAGAGGCGTGCCGACAGAAGGGAAGTCGCGGCCCGCGTCGCGCGCCGTCCGCGTCGGACTTGAAATCGGTCGGTAGATAAAGGTAATGTGCGACACACCCTTTGAACGCGGGCCGGTGGCTCCTATAGTGATTCTCCATTTGGATGCGACTGGTTTAGAGTTCAGCCTTCAGGCTGCACGAGCTAAGCACGCTAAAGCGTGAACTCTGAACCGGTCGCGCTCATCCGAAAACTGCTGTAGCTCTAAACCCGCCGCCCGACACACGCATGGAACTCGAAGACGCTCGACGCTTTTACGCGGAGGAGGTTCGCGCCGTCGCGAACTTGCAGAACGAGGCACTGGCCGACGCTTTCGCGCGCGTCCGGCGCGAAGACTACCTCGGCCCCGGCCCGTGGCAGATCGCGACGCCCGACTCCTGGCAGGACAGAACGCAAGGCTCTCCGGCGGGCGAAGGCTACCGCACGACGCCGGACGCAGACCCGCGCCACCTCTACCACAACGTCCTCGTCGCGATTGACGCCGCGCGCAGGCTCAACAACGGACAGCCTGCATCGCTCGCCACGTGGCTCGACGCGCTTGAGCTTCGGCGGGGCGAGCGCGTCGTGCATGTCGGCTGCGGCGTCGGCTATTACACGGCCATCATCGCCGAGACCGTGGGGCCTGAAGGACACGTCACCGGCGTCGAGCTTGACCCTGAGTTGGCGGCGCGTGCGCGCGCGAACCTCGCGCACCTGCGTCACGTGGAAGTCATCGAGGCCGACGGCGGCGAGTACGACGCGGGCGCGGCGGACGCCGTCTTCGTCAACGCGGGCGCGACACACCCGCGCGCGGTCTGGCTCGAACGTCTGAACGAGGGCGGGCGTCTGATTCTTCCGCTCACGATAGCGAAGAGTCAGGACGAGGGCGGCGGCGGGTTCATGCTGAAGCTCATGCGCGAGGGCGACGCATACGAGGCGCGCTTCATCTCGCCGGTCTCGATCTTCCCTTGCGTCGGCTCGCGCGACGAGGAGTTGAACCGGCGCTTGCGCGAGGCGATGATGCGCGGCAACTTCGCTTCGGTGCGCTCGCTCCGGCGCGACGCGCACGAGCCGGCGGCAGACTGCTGGTTTCACGGCGAAGGCTTCTGCCTGTCGCAGCTTCAGCCGACGCCTGAGCAGGTCTAGACCGCGCGCCCGTTGGCGTCCGCCAAACATTGCGGCGTGCGCGAAACTTAAAAGCGACGGCCCTCGTTTTATCAGCGACTTTGCCGCCGCCCCAACTCAGTCCCCATTTCGCCAGGAGGTTCACAAACGCCGATGCGAGGCCACACGCCTGCCGAGTTCAAGACCAAGCGCACAGCCGTGCTCGCCGCACTCGCGCTGTCGCTCTGCGCGCTCGCCGCGACGCCCGCGCGCGCACAGCAACCGCCCGCGGGCAACCCGCCCGTCCAATCGAGGACGCCCGTCACGAAAGAGAACGTCGTCGCCTTCCTGCGCGGCCTCGCGCCCGAACGCAGGGACGCGGGCCTCTCGATGCTCGCCGCGGCCATTCGCGACAGCGGCGTTGACTTCGAGGTGACGCCCGCGGTCGAGCAGGAGCTGCGCGACGCGGGCGCGACCGCCGAACTCGTCGCCGCCGCGCGCGCCAACTACCGACCGTCGGGTACAGCTCCTCCGCAGTCTGCTTCGTCTCAAGTCTCCTCCGCCGCGCCGCCTTCCGCCGCGCGCGGCGCGACTCCCGCCGCGACGCCTGTCGAGCGAGACCCGGCGATGCAGGACAACCCGCCCGTCGTCACGAAGCACGAAATCAGAATCGGCGGGCGCACTCTCCGCTACACGGTGACGACCGGCGTGATGCCTCTGCGAAACGCCGCGGGAGAGACCGAGGCGCGCATCTTCTACATGGCCTACACCGCCGACGGCGTCGGCGACCGCGCGCAACGTCCGCTCATGTTCTCCTTCAACGGCGGCCCCGGCTCCGCCTCCGTCTGGCTGCACATGGGCGCTCTCGGCCCCAAGCGCGTCCGCATGCTCGACGACGGACAGATGCCGCCGCCGCCCTTCCAACTCGTTGACAACGAATCCACCTGGCTCGACTTCACAGACCTCGTCTTCATAGACCCCGTGGGCACGGGCTACAGCCGCGCGGCCAGGCCGGAGCTGGCGAGCAGGTACTTCGGACTCCAGGGCGATATCCAGTCGGTCGGCGAGTTCATACGCCTTTATCTCGCGCGCAACGAGCGCTGGACTTCGCCGCTCTTCCTCGTCGGCGAGAGTTACGGCACGACGCGCGCGTCGGGTCTTTCGGGCTACCTCATCGAGCACGGCATCGCCTTCAACGGCATCATCCTCATCTCGACCATCATGAACTTCCAGACGGCGCGCTTCGCCAAGGGGAACGACCTGCCTTACATTTTGTTCCTCCCGACCTACTCGGCCATCGCCTGGTATCACAAAAAACTCCCGCCCGACTTGCAGACAGACCTGCGCAAGACCCTCGACGAAGTGGAGCGCTGGGCCGCGACCGACTACACCGTCGCGCTCGCCAAGGGCGACCGCCTCACCCCTTCGGAGCGGCAGGAGGTGATTGACCGCCTCAACCGCTACACCGGACTCAGCAAGCGCTTCATTGACGACAGCGACCTCCGCATCGAGATTCAGCGCTTCGACAAGGAATTGCTGCGCGACGAGAAGCGAACGGTGGGCCGCCTCGACGGTCGCTTCAAGGGCATAGACGCGCTGGCAGTTTCGGAGACGCCCGACTTCGACCCCAGCCTCGCCGCCATCCGCCCGCCCTACACGGCGACCTTCAACAACTACGTGCGCGCGGAACTCGGCTTCAAGTCAGACCTCGAATACTACATCCTCGGCGGCGGCGTCGGTCGCTGGGACTTCGGCGCGGACAACACCTACGCCGACACGAGCGAGGCGCTCCGCAGCGCCTTCGCCAAGAACCCTTACATGCGCCTCATGGTCGCCTGCGGCTACTACGACCTCGCCACGCCCTACTTCGCCGCGCAGTACACCCTGAAGCACATGGGACTCGACCCCTCGCTCAACGGCAACGTCACGGTCTCGTACTACGAGGCCGGGCACATGGTTTACATAGACAAGAACTCGCTCGCGCAGCTCAAGCGTAACGCGGAGTCGTTCGTGCAGGGCGCGCTGTCGAACCGGAAGTAGGGCCGCGCCTTCGGCAATAGAGACGCGGGCAAGCGGTGTGTGATTGAAGTTGTCGGATGAGTTGCCACGGATGAGTTGCCACTAGCTTCGGCTAGTGGGATGAGATGGCTACATTTCCTGGCTTTAGCCAAATAATTGGGCTAAAGCCATCATCTCTTTTCTTATCTGCTCCTACAGCTAAAGCTGTAGGCAATTCAAAAATTTTCATTTACACAGAACCAGGTTTTCAACGCCGGACAATTTTCAGGAGGTCGAACGTGAGTCTAACGCGCCGTCTCGTATCGGCTCTTTCCGTCTTCGCCGTCTTCGCCGCGCTCTCGTCAATGGTCGGCGCGCAGCAGGTTGACCAGAGGCTCTACCAGGGCATGCGCTGGCGCATGATCGGCCCGTTCCGCGCGGGCCGAACCGTGGGCGCGACCGGCGTGCCAGGTCGCCCGAACCTCTTCCTTATCGGCGTCAACAACGGCGGCGTGTGGAGGACGGACGACTACGGTCGCACCTGGACGCCCCTGTTCGACGAACAGCCCACCGGCTCAATCGGCGCGCTCGCCGTCGCGCCGTCCGCTCCCGACACAATCTACGTCGGCAGCGGCGAGGGCTTGCAGCGCCCCGATCTTTCGACCGGCGACGGCATCTACAAGTCAACCGACGGCGGCAAGACCTGGGAGCACCTCGGCCTGCGCGACGGCCAGCAGATCGGCGCGATCATCGTTGACCCGAAGAACCCGGAACGCCTCTTCGTCGCCGTGCTCGGACACCCCTACGGCCCGAACGCGGAGCGCGGCGTCTTCCGCTCGACCGACGGCGGGCGCACCTTCGAGAAGGTTCTCTACAAGGACGAGAACACGGGCGCAATCGCCCTCGCCTTCGACCCGAAAAATTCCAGGACGATCTACGCTACTCTTTGGGCCGCGCGGCAGGGGCCTTGGGAGAATGGCGGGTGGCAGGGGCCGGGCAGCGGCCTGTTCAAGTCAACGGACGGTGGCTCGACCTGGAAGCAGTTGACGAAGGGCTTGCCGACCTTCGAGCAGGGCCTGGGGCGCATCGGCATCGCCGTCGCGCCGTCAGACCCGAAGCGACTTTACGCGAACGTTGACGCGCCGCAGCTCGGCGGCGTCTATCGCTCGGACGACGCGGGCGAAAGTTGGCAGCGCGTGAATGATGAAATGCGCGTGTGGGGCCGCGGCAGCGACTTCGCCGAGGTGCGTGTTGACCCGCGCGACCCGGACACCGTCTATTCCGCCAACACCTCGACGTATCGTTCGACCGACGGCGGCCACACGTACCACGCCTTCAAGGGCGCGCCCGGCGGCGACGACTACCACACCGTCTGGATCAACCCCGAAAACCCAGACATCATCCTGCTCGCCTCCGACCAGGGCGCGACCTTGAGCGTCAACGGCGGGCGCACCTGGAGCAGTTGGTACAACCAGCCGACCGCGCAGTTCTATCACGTCTCGACCGACAACCAGTTTCCCTACTGGGTCTATGGCGGGCAGCAGGAGAGCGGCTCGGTCGGCACGGCGAGCCGCGGCGACAACGGCGCGATAAGTTTCCGCGACTGGCGCACAGTGGGCGCGGAAGAGTACGGCTACATCGCGCCCGATCCCCTCAATCCGAACCTCATCTACGGCGGCAAGCTGACGCGCTTCGACAAGACGACGGGCCAGGTTCAGAACATCGCGCCCGAAGCGGTGCGCAGCGGCAAGTACCGCTTCCTGAGAACCGCGCCCGTCCTGTTCTCGCCCGTTGACCCGCACGTGCTCTACTACGCCGGAAACGTCCTCTTCAAGACGACGAACGGCGGCAACTCCTGGGACATCATCAGCCCCGACCTGACGCGCGAGCGCTACGACGTGCCCGCATCAATCGGCGTCTATCGCAAGCCCGAAATGGCCCAGATGCCGCGCCGCGGCGTCATCTACACCGTCGCGCCCTCCTACAAAGACGTGAACACGATCTGGGCTGGCACGGACGACGGTCTGGTTCACATCACGCGCGACGGGGGCCGCACGTGGCAGAACGTGACGCCCGCGGCGCTGACTTCGTGGAGCAAGGTCTCCATCATTGATGCCGGACACTTCGATAACAACACGGCCTACGCGGCGATTAACCGCATCCGCCTCGACGACATGCGCCCGCACGTCTATCGCACGCACGACGGCGGCAAGACCTGGACTGAGATTGTTAGAGGTCTGCCCGACGATCCCGTCAACGTCGTGCGCGAAGACCCGCAGCGCCGCGGCCTTCTCTTCGCAGGCTCGGAGCGCGCCGTCTATGTCTCCTTCGACGACGGCGACGACTGGCTGCCGCTCCGCCTGAACATGCCTGCCAGCTCGATCCGCGACCTGGTTATTCACAAAGATGACATCGTCGTCGGCACGCACGGTCGCTCCTTCTGGATTCTCGACGACATCACGCCGCTCCGGCAGATCAGTGCCGAGGTCGCCGCGTCGGACGCGTTTCTCTTCGCACCGCAGGCAGCCTACCGCGTCCAGCGCAACGTCAACACCGACACGCCGCTGCCGCCCGAAGAACCCGTGGGGCAGAACCCGCCCGACGGCGCGATCATCAACTACTACCTGAAGTCGGACGCGAGCGCGCCCGTCGTGCTTGAGATATTCGACCGCGCCGGCAAGCTCGTCCGGCGCTTTTCGAGTGACGACCGTGCCGAGCCGATCAACGAGAAGGAGATAAACGTCCCGCTCTACTGGGTTCGCCCGCCGCGCACTCTTTCGGCGAAGGCGGGCATGCAGCGCTTCGTTTGGGACTTGCACTACCCGGAGCCGAAGGCGCGCGGCCATGAGTACCCGATCTCCGCGAACTACATGGACACGCCGCGCTACCCGCTCGGCCCCGCCGCGATGCCCGGCGACTACACCGTCAAGCTCACGGTCGCCGGGCGCACATACACGCGCCCGCTGACAGTCCTGCTCGACCCGCGCGTCAAGACCCCGCGCCTCGGACTCATGCAGCAGTTCAATCTCTCGACGCAGACCGCCGCGGGGATGACCGCGAGCTTCGACGCGCTCGAACAGATCGGAAAACTGAGGGCGCAGATCAAAGACCTCCGCGCCCGCGCCGGAATCGCGCCCGCCGCAGCCGCCGCGCTCGCGGCGCTCGACAGGCGAGCCGCCGCGCTCGAAGGCGAAGGCGGCCAGCGCCCGCCCGCTGCCGCACCCGCGCCGCCGGGCCTCTCGCAGATTCACGCGTCGCTCTCGACGCTGCTCGACGTGCTGCAACAATCGGACGCCACTCCGACGACGCAGGCCGTCGCGGCTGCCGCCGACTTGCAGCAAAAGCTCCGCGGGCTGATGTCGGGTTGGAATGATTTGAAGAGCAGAGACGTGCAGGCTCTCAACGCACAGCTTCGTTTGGCTGGCCTTCCGCCGCTCGCTTTTGATTAGGGGAAACCTCATGCGACGATTACTACTCGCCCTTTTGGTAACGACCCTCGCGCTCTCATCAGCCGCGGCGCAGGAGAAGTCAGAAGGCAAGACGATCTCCGCGAAGACGCGCGGCCTACAGAAGCTCGACGGCTACTTCCCGCTCTACTGGGACTCGGAGCAGGGCAAGCTCCTGTTGGAAATCTCGCGCTTCGATAAGGAGTTTCTCTACCAGGTCTCGCTGCCGACCGGGGTGGGGTCGAACCCCCTGGGACTCGACCGCGGGCAGCTCGGCGACACGCACGTCGTACACTTCGAGCGCACGGGGCCGAAGGTGCTCATGGTCGAAGGCAACTACCGCTTCCGCGCGATTACCTCGGACGAGGCGGAGCGGCGCGCGGTCGAGGAGTCGTTCGCGCGCTCCGTGCTGTGGGGTTTTAAAGTCGAGGCGGCGGAGGGCGAGCGCGTCCTCGTTGACGCAACCTCATTCTTCGTGCGCGACGCGCACGGCGTCGCCGACCGCCTGCGCGAGTCTAACCAGGGGCAGTACCGCCTCGACGATTCGCGCAGCGCCGTCTATTTGCAGCGCACGAAGGCGTTCCCCAAGAACACGGAAGTCGAGGCAACGCTCACCTTCACGACCGAAGGCAACGCCGGCCCGCTCGTCCGCGAGACCGTCCCCAGCCCGCAGTCTCTGACGGTGCGCGAGCACCACTCGCTCGTTGAGCTGCCGGACGCGGGCTACACGCCGCGCCGCCTCGACCCGCGCGTCGGCCTCTTCGCCGTGGAGTTCTACGACTACGCCTCGCCCTTCACCGAGCCGATTGAGAAGCGCTGGATCACGCGCCACCGCCTGGAGAAGAAAGACCCGGCGGCTGCCGTCTCCGAGCCTGTGAAGCCCATCGTCTATTACGTGGACAACGGCGCGCCGGAGCCGATACGGAGCGCGCTCGTCGAGGGCGCGTCGTGGTGGGCCGCGGCGTTCGAGGCCGCGGGCTTCCGCAACGCCTTCCAGGTCAAAGTGCTCCCCGCGGACGCCGACCCGATGGACGTGCGCTACAACATGATCAACTGGGTGCACCGCTCCTCGCGCGGCTGGTCTTACGGCGGCAGCGTCGTTGACCCGCGCACCGGCGAGATCATCAAAGGCAACGTCACGCTCGGTAGCTTACGAATCAGGCAGGACTACTTGATCGGCACGGGCCTCATCCCGCCTTTCGAGCGAAGCTCGTGGGGCACGGGCGCGCCGTGGGCCGAGTGCGAGCTTGGAATGATGGCCGACATGGACGAACTCGACGGCCTCGACCCTTCCACGGACGCGGGCGCGATGTCCCTGGCGCGCGTGCGCCAGCTCGCCGCGCACGAGACGGGCCACACGCTCGGCCTCGCCCACAACTTCGCCGCCAGCACCTACGGTCGCGCCTCCGTCATGGATTACCCCGCGCCGATGGTTGAAATAAAAAACGGCAGGCTCGACCTCTCGAACGCCTACGCCGTCGGCGTCGGCGCTTACGACAAGTTCGCAATCCGCTTCGCCTACGCGCAGTTCGCGCCCGGCGCGGACGAAACGTCTGAGCTTGAGAAGGTCGTTGACGAAGGCGTGAAGTCGGGGATGCTCTTCATCTCCGACGCCGACGCGCGGCCCGCGGGCGCGGCCCACCCACTCGCGAACCTCTGGGACAACGGCGACGACCCCGTGGCGATGCTCCGCCACGAGATGGAGGTGCGCCGCATCGCGCTCTCGCAGTTCGGACTCGCGAACGTACCCAACGGCACGCCGCTCTCGCTGTTGGAGGCGAAGCTGCTCCCGCTCTACCTGCACCACCGCTATCAACTCCAGGCCGCCGTCAAGTCGGTCGGCGGCCTCTACTACACCTACGCCGTGAAGACCGCCGCGGGGCCTAGCCCGCCGCAGGTGCAACAGGTCGTGCCCGCCGCACGACAGCGCGACGCGCTCAATGCGGTGCTCGACACGATCAAGGTCGAAGAGTTGGCCGTGCCGCCGCGCATACTCGCGCTCATCCCGCCGCGCGCCTTCGGCTACGAGGGCGGCACGCAGGAGCTTTTCGCGAAGCGCACCGACCCGGCCTTCGACCCCTTGGCCGCGGCCACGATTGCCGCCGACCTCGCCGTGTCGGGTTTGCTTGAGCCGCACCGCGCCGCCCGCCTCAATCAGTATCACTCGCTTGACCGCGTGAACCCCGACTTCGCGGAGGTCGCCGCTGCGCTCGTCGCGCGGACGTGGCGCCCGCCCGCGCCGAAGGACGCTTACCTCGCCGCGATCACGCGCTCGGTGCAGGGCCTCGTCGTCACGCGCCTGATGGACTTGGCGGCGGACGCCGACGCATCAGTGCAGGTGCGCGCCGTTGCCACCGAGCAACTGCGGAGCCTTCTTGTGAACGACACCGCAATGACCTCGGCGGACGAGGCGACGAACGCACACCTGCGCGCCACGCACGAAGACATCGAGCGCTTCCTCGCCCGTCCCGCCGAGCCGCGCAAGCGCACGCCGCCGCCGCCCGCGCCGCCGGGCGACCCCATCGGCGCGGGCAAGCAGCACCCTTGAACTGTTCGCTTGTGCTTAGGCGCGGCGAATGATCTTCGCGGCGGCCCAACCCGCGAGGACAAGCGCGGAGAGGACGAGCCAGTTGTAGTCGTGGCCGTAGGTCGAGACGGGGTAGTGGTTCGAGATCATCGTGAAGACCAGCGGCACGACCATGTAGGTGTTGTGCTTCGAGCGGAGTTTCGCGCGCGCGCCTTCGGCGGGGTCGGGCGAGCGTCCCTCCTTCACCGCGGCGATCATGCGGCGCTGCGCCGGCAGAATCCTCATCCAGACGTTGGCGGCCATGATCGTGCCGAATGCCGCGCCGACGTGGATGTAGGCCGCGCGCCCGCTCAGGACGTGCGTCGAGAGGTAAGACGCGCCGACGACGAGCGCGTAGGCGACCGCCGCGAAAGCCTTCTCGTTTCTGCCGAGCGGCGACTGCACGAGCAGGTCGTAAACGACCCAGCCGACGACCAACAGCCCCACGCCGAAAAGGACGGCTGTCGAGACGCTTATGTTTCGCACGTCCGCGTCAACCATCCCGCCGCCCATGTAATAGACGAGCGTGAGCAGCAGCGTGCCGCTCAGCCAGGTCATCATCGCCTCCCAGCGGAACCAGTGCAGACGCCGCAGGCTCGGCGTCTTGCGCTTCTCGACGACGTAGAAGCCGCCGCTGTGAACCATCCAGACCTCGACCTTGCCGGACTCGCCGGCAGCACCTTCTCCCACTTTTCCGGCCTCGCGCTCCTCCTCCTGAAAGCGACCGTCGAGCCAAGTAAAGTAGTAGGTCGAGCCGACCCAGAGGATGGCCGCGAAGACGTGGAACCAGCGGAAGAGAAGGTTCAGCCACTCGTTGACGTTCGGGGGAATTTTCATCGGCTAGCTTCCTCTGTAGGTCGAGTACCCGTAAGGACTGAGCAGCAGCGGCACGTGGTAATGCGCGCCCGCGTCGCGGACGACGAAAGAGATAAATACTTCCGTGTAGAAGCCTTCTGTGCCCTGAGCAGAAAAGTACGCCGCCACGTCGAAAGTGAGGCGATAAGCGCCCCCGCGCAACGCGAAGGCGGGCGGGAGGAGTTCTCTCAAACGCCCGTCCTCGTCGGTCGTGCCGCGCCCGACTTCGCGCCAGACGCCCGCGTCGTCCCGCGCTTCGAGCGTGACGGGCACGCCCGCCGCCGGTCGGCCAGCGGCGGTGTCGAGGACGTGCGTGGTGATGGCATTCATCAGACGTTCAGGAATTTCACAAGACGTTCAGGAACTTCTTGACGCGCAGCTCCGTGATGCGCCACTGCTCCGCGGCGGCGATGCGCAGCTCCGTCTCCGTGTCGTTCTTCAGGCGCTCGCGCAAAAGGGCGAGCATCTCTCCGGCAGTCTTCCCCGTGGCGCAGACGATGAAGATGAAGCCGAACTTCTCCTCGTACTCGCGGTTGGCTTGCGCGAGCGCGCCCATTGTTTCATCGGACGCTTCGCGCGCGCGCGACTGCTCGCCCTCAGACCAGCGGCGCGCGCCCTCGCTCACGGCGTCAGCGGCCTTCTTCTCGCCGATGCGCGGGTGCGCGCGGAAGGCTTCGAGCCAGTCGTCGCTGTCTAGCCCGAACCAGACGCGCTCGCCCGCGTCGAGCAAACGACCCACTTCCGGGAAGGGCCGCAGCGCAGCGACTTCCCGCGCCCAGCGCGCGGAGCCGCAGCAGTCGAGCAGCGCGCGCTCGGCCTCGTCCGCCGAAAGGCGGTTGAGCCGTCCGGCGTGGCCGTCAGTCTCTTCGGTCTTGGTCTCCATCAATCGAGAATCGTCCCGTAGAGTCGCAGGCGGCTGACGCCGCCGTCGGGGAAGATTTGAAAGCGCGCGTGCGTCGCCGTGCCCGCGTCTTGCAACTCCTCCTCGAAGAAGTGGCGCGTGTGCGCCTGAAGGCGCGTGCGCGGCAGAAGCTCCCGCCAGCTTAATGAATCGAGTGCCGCGATGTCGTTAACGCTTTCGCCCATGTCGCCTGTGCCTTCGGGCGCGCAGGCCGCTTCGAGCGAGCAGCTTTCGGGGTAGTTGCCCTTGAAGTGCGACGTGTCAACTTCGACGCGGACGACGCGGCCCGCCGCGCCGAGACGGACGACGCACCAGTCGTGGCCGGGGCCTCGGCGGCGCTTAGTCTCCCAGCCGTCGCTCATGTCGGCGGCACGACCGGGCATGATGAGGTTCTGTCGGCCTCCGAAGAACTCGTCGCTCGTCGCGACGACGAGGCCACCCTGCTCGACCGACGCGAGGTCAACGAGGCCGCCCGCGCGTTTGATGCGCCCCCAGTCGGGCAGGACTTCGCCGTGGATGCGCAGGCGCGCGACGCCCCCGTCCGGGTAAATCTTGAAGCGCAGGTGCGTGAACCTTTCGTTTGAAGAGACGGCGAAAGGGTTCAGCGAGTCGCCTTGCAGGCGCGAGGGCGGAAGAATCTCGACCCACTCGACTCCCTCGCCCGTCAACTCTTCGACGGTCGCGTTGCCTTCGGCGGCGCAGGCTTCGAGCGAGCAGCTTTCGGGGTAGTTGCCGCGGAAGAAGCTCGTGTCCACGACGACGCCCCGCACGCGCCCCGGCAGGCCGAGGCGAATCAGACACCAGTCGAAGCCGGGCGTGCGCCGACGCCTCGACTCCCAGCCGTCCATCCACTTGCCGCGCTCCGTGTACTTGCCCTCGACGAAGACCGGCGCGCTCGCCTTCAACAGATTCTCCTTCGGCGCGAAGAAGTCGTCGTTGGCGAACAAGACCGCTCCGCCGACGCGCTCCGCGGCGAGGTCAATGAGATTCGAGAAGTCCGGCATCATTTCTCTCGGTCAGTCTTCAAAACTTTCCACGTCATCAAACACGTCTGAGCTTTTCCCCTCGTCTCCGCGCTTGAGCAGACGACCCGTCGGCCTTTCGGAGAAATGGCCGCGCTCGTAGATTTTCTCGCCGCGCAGGTAGGTCGCCTCGACCACGCCGCTCAAGGTCTGTCCGTCGTAGGGCGTGAGCTTGTGGCGGTGCTCGTTGATTTCGGGCGCGACGACAAACGCCGCTTCGGGATCGAAGAAGACGAGGTCTGCCTCGCGGCCCGGCGCGATTGAGCCTTTGCGCAGGTCGAGACCGGCGAGACGCGCCGGCTCGTGCGCGAGCCAGCGCGCGAGGTCTTCGAGCGCAAAGCCGCGCCGTCGCGCCTCAGTCCACACTACGGCCAGACGGAACTGCAAGGACGAGATGCCGCCCCACGCTTTCAGAAAATCACCCTCCTGTCGCCGCTTCATCTCCGGCGGGCAGGGCGAGTGGTCGGAGACGACCATCGAGATTGTGCCTTCGCGCAAAGCCTCCCACAGACGTTCTTGATTCTCGCGCTCGCGCACGGGCGGGCAACACTTGAACTCGGTCGCGCCGTCCGCAATCCCTTCGGCGGCGAAGGCGAGGTAGTGCGGGCAGGTCTCCGCCGAAAGGGGCAGCCCCTCCCGCTTCGCTTCGCGCAAGAGCGGGAGGGCGTCCGCCGACGAGTGATGAACGATGTGGACACGCGCGCCCGTCTCGCGGCACAAGCCAATCATCAGCGCGACGGCCTCGTCCTCGGCCTCGCGCGGGCGCGAGCGCAGGAACGTTTCGTAGCAGCGCGGATCGCCGCCCGTCTCGCCGGCGCAGCAGGCGGCTAGCGCACGCTCGACCGGCCCCGGCAACTCTGCGTGAACGATGAGCGGCACGCCGAGACGCGCCAGCTCGAACATCGAGGGGCGCAGCTCATTCTCCGTCACCGGGGGGAACTCTTCGACGCCGGAGGGGATGAGGAAACATTTGAAGCCGACGACGCCCGCCGCGTGGAGCGGCGCGAGCTGTTGCAGATTCCCCGGCACGACGCCGCCCCAGAAGGCCACGTCAACGCGGCACTGTCCCCGCGCCGCTCCGAGCTTTTGCCTGAAGCCTTCGAGCGTGGTCGTCGGCGGGACGCTGTTGAGCGGCATGTCAACGATTGTGGTCGTGCCGCCCCGCGCCGCCGCGCGAGTCGCCGTCTTGAAGCCCTCCCAGCGCGTGCGCCCAGGCTCGTTCACGTGCACGTGCGAGTCCACCAGCCCCGGCAACACCACGCTCTCGCCCGCCTCCACGACCTTGCAGCCTTGCGGCACGTCGTCGAACGGGCGCACGGCGACGACGCGCCCGCGGTGGACGTAGATCGAGGCCGCCTGCACCGAGCCGGGCGTGACGACGCGTTGGCCGCGGACGACGAAGTCGGACGAAGGCATGACGGGAACTTAAAACATAACTCGGCATTTTTGGCAACGCGTTAGAACCCACTTCGGCGGCGTGTCAGAAACGCCGCGCGCGGGCGGCGGCCTCGCGCGCGCCGGACGCGCTGCGGTAGAATGCTCCGGCCCGCCCCGCAGGCGAGGAGAAAAATGAGAACGACGCTCAACGAAGATTCGACGCGAGAGACGACCGCGCGCCTCGGCGAGGCCAACCGAGAGTTCGCCGCCTGCTACCCCGGCGAGTCTCTGCGCCGCCAGCCCGTCCACACGGTTTACGGCGGCGCGCACCTCTTCAAGTCCGACACCACGCCGCGCCTCGGCGCGCTCGCCCTGCGCGCGCTCGAAGCCTACGCGCCGAACTTCGCCTCATTCGCGCGCGCGCTTGCGCTGCCCGGCTCGGACGAGCTGCCCGACTCGGTCGCGGACGACTCGACCGTGCGCGCGGCAATTGAACAGGACGAGGCCGCGTTCCGCCGCGAGCACAAAGGCGTGTGGCTGGCGCACAACGTTTACACGCGAGTCGTCGAGAAGCTCAGGCGCGAGGCGGTCGAGGACTTCCGCATAGACTTCGAGGACGGCTACGGCAACCGCCCCGATACGGAAGAGGACGGCCACGCCGAGTCGGCGGCGCGCGAGGTGGCGCGCGGCATGAAAGAGGGCACGCTCCCGCCCTTCGTCGGCATCCGCATCAAGCCCTTCACCGAAGAACTGTACGCGCGCTCCTTACGCACGCTCGACATCTTCCTCTCGACGCTCGTCGCGGAGACCGGCGGGCGGCTCGCGGACAACTTCGTCGTCACGCTCCCCAAGATCACAGTCCCCGAACAGGTCGCCGCGCTCGCCACTATCTTCGATAAGTTTGAAGAGGCGAGCGGTCTCGCCGCCGGCGCGCTGAGGATGGAGATGATGGTTGAGACGACGCAATCAATCATCAACCGACGCGGCGAATCGAACCTGCCCATCCTCCTCGAAGCCGCGCGAGGTCGCTGCGCGGCGGCGCACTTCGGCACATACGACTACACGGCGAGCTGCCAGATAACGGCGGCGCACCAGCACATGACGCACCCCGCCTGCGACTTCGCGCGCCACATGATGCAGGTCGCCTTTGGCGGCACGGGCGTCTGGCTCTCCGACGGCGCGACCAACATCATGCCCGTCCCCTCGCACCGCGCGAGCGCGGGCGGCTCGCTCACAGAGGAACAGGAGGAAGAGAACCGCCGCACCGTCCACCGCGCCTGGCGGCTGCATTACGAACACATACAGCACTCGCTCACCAACGCCTTCTACCAGGGCTGGGACTTGCACCCCGCGCAACTGCCCACGCGCTACGCAGCCGTTTACACCTTCTTCCTCGAAAGCCTCGAACCCGCTTCGGAGCGCCTCAGCAACTTCGTCGAGAAGGCCGCGCGCGCCACGCTCGTCGGTGACGTGTTCGACGACGCCGCCACGGGCCAGGGCCTGCTCAACTACTTCCTGCGCGCCATCAACTGCGGCGCGGTCTCCGAGCAGGAGGCCGTCCGGCTGACGGGGCTGACCCGCGACGAGTTTCGTTCCGGCTCGTTCGTCAGGATTCTGAAGAACCGGCAACGCCTGTAAGGCCGTCGGAGTGTGAAGCGGCTCACAGGTCGCCGTCCAAACAATCTCAACATTTTCTCCGCAACTCGCCCGCGCCGATTGGTACTATCCTTGCCTCTCCTCACGCCGCGAGGGTTTGGCTGTAAAAAAAATAGTTCGTTAGGAGGTGAGGCATGTACTTCGTCAAGCGAGGCGGTACTGTGTGTCACGTCCTGAGTGACCATCGAACCGGGGCCGCGCCGTGCGGGGTTAAACTGAGCAGCCTGGAACTGTCATTATATAAAGCGGGGAAGCCGACGCCGCAGATCAACGCCGACAGGCCGGCGGGAGTCCCGCTCTGTAAGCACTGCGAGAAGCGCCTTTGAGGAGTCGGCGACTGCTCGGCGGCGCTTTTCCCGCCCGCGGCTGCGACGATGCTCGGGCGCACGCGACCACCCCGCTCGTTTATGAATCTCAGGGAAAGATGAGGGTCAGCAGCGTGATGACCGCGGCTGTGATGAGCGCGCGCCGGTTGATGCGCCGCGACTTGGCGCGCAGACGCTCGATTAGTTTCTCGTCGTCGAGTTTTTCTTCGCCCGCGTCCATGTTGCGCGTCCCGCGCGCGGCCATCGCGATTCAGGTCTTCTCGCGCGCCTGCAAGAGTCCGAGGCCCGCGATCCAGACTGGGAAGAAGACGACGAGGCGGAGCAGCCGGGGCGCGCCCGTCACCACCAGCAAGAAGGCGACCGAGACGCCGACCGTGAGCGCGACGACGCCGAGCAAGCGCCGCTTCCTTCGCTCGCGCGGGCCGATGTTGGTCGCGTCGTCATTTTGCGCCGTGCCCATTCATTGACCCCCGGCGCGAAGGGTCGCGAGCGGCTGCCCCAATGTCACCACGTCGCCCTCGCGCACGTTGACGACGGCCACGCGTCCGGCGGACGTGGCGCGTGCGACGACTGTTTGCTCCGCCGGAACCGACCGGGCGGTCGTCCCGTTCAACTGCTGCTGCCGCGCCGCGACGAGGCCCGACTGCGCCGACTGCGCGGACGCCTGCGCGCGCTGGAGGCGCTGCTCGGCGCGCTCGTAAACGGCGCGCGCTCCGTCCAACTCGCCCTGCGAGGCCTGGCCCGCGGCGACGAGCGGCGCAAGCCTCTGCACCTCGACCTCGGCGCGCACGACCTCGGCGCGCGCCGACTCGGTCTCGTTCTGCGCCGTGCCGATGTTCTTCGCGGCGCGCGCCACGGGGTCTTCCGTCGGCGAGACCAGAGCGCCCTGCGGCTGCGTCCTGACGGCGATCTCGATTATCCCTGCGCCCTCGTTCACCGCCGCGCCCTCGCTCACCAGCACGCGCCGCACGACTCCCGCCGAGGGCGCGTTCACGACGACGATGCCGACCGACTCGTCGCCTGCGCCCGCGCCGCCCGAACGACACGCCGCCGACACGCAGACGAGCAGGAGCGCGAGGGCGAGCGCCGGCCCGCGTTGAAGAGATGCGGGCCGGCGCGGCAGTAATGCGCGTGGGTGTTGAAGGAGGCGACCACCTTTCATCAGGGTTTGCCTCTCTTTACGGCCTGCTTCCCGCCGGCGCGCCGGACGAGACGTTCGCGGAAGGGGCGAAGGCGTTGCCCGACGTTACGGAATCAGACGGCAGCGGCTCGCGGACTTCGAGGCCGCGCGGCGACGCGCCGCCCACGACGGCGACGTTGTTGGCTTCGAGCGTGTTGCCGGTGGCGTGTTGGAGTTGGGAGATGGCCTTGTTCAGGGCGGTCTGCGCCTGAAGCTCGTTGGCGCGCGCTTGGAGAAGCGTGGTCTGGGCCTGGAGGACGAGGAAGACGGTCGTCGTGCCCGCGCGGAACTGCCGCTGCTGGCTCTCGTACTGCTGCTCGGCGGATGAGCGCGAAGAGGCGGCGGCGGCGAGGCGCGCTTCCGCGGAGCGCACGGCCTGCACGGAGTTGCGCACGTCGGCCTCGATCAGTTGCTGCGCCTGCTTGATCTGGTCGTTGATGCGGCTGCCCTGGGCGAGCGAGCGGCCCAGGTTCGCCTCGGCGGTGCGGTTACGGAGCGGCAGCGAGACGACCACGCCGACGCGCGCCGTCGGGTAACGTTGCTCGAAGAGGTTCCGCAAAGACTGCGTGTAGCCTCCGATCAGGTTGGCCGCGGGCGACGACGTGGTGGTCGTGATCGTGAGCGGCGGCAGGCCCGCGAGCGCCGACAGGTCGTTGACGCGCTGGACGAGCAGGGGGCTTGTGCCGCGCGACGAGTTCGTGTTCGTCGGGACGAGCGCGCCGGCCAGTCCGTCTGTGGTGTAAGTGCCGACGAGGTCGAGTTGCGGTTTGGTCTGGTCGCGGTAGTAGCGCACGTCCACCTGGTTGATGTCGGCGCTCGTCCGCAGTTGCGCGAGGTCGAGGCGGTTGTCGAGCGCCGACCTGACCGCCTGCTCCAGCGGCACGCGCGGCGCTTCGAGGCTGACGGGCGTGACCGGCGTCAGCGCACGCGACCAGAGCGGTTCGCTGCGGTCGGGAAGGATGAGGGTCTTCAGTGTGTTCTCGGCGCGCGTGACGGACTCCTGCGCCGTGTAGATGTTCTGCTCGAAGGTCGTCACCTGCGTCTGCGCCGCAACGATGTCAATCGGGGCGAGCACGCCCTTCGCGACGAGGCGCTGGTTGCTCTCGACCTGCAAGCGCGCCTGCTTCACGGCGTCAATCTGGACCTGGAGGTTGCGCAGCGCGAAGGCCAAGTCCCAGTAGGCCTGCTCGACCTGCGTGATGGTGTCAATGGCGCGCTGGCGAAACTGCGCGTCGGAGAGCGAGAGATTCTTCTTGGCGATCTCGATCTGGCGGCGGTTGTTGTCGAAGCGCAAGCCGCGAAGGAGCGGCTGCGTGTAGATGAGCGTCGCGGCGGTCGGGTACTGCGGGTTGAGCGTGACGTTCTGGTTGGTGGTCGTCAGCCGCGTCGAAGAGAAATCGAACTCGTAGGAGCCGCCCGCCCAGGGCGAGTAGCCGGAGAGCCGGAGCGAGCCGACATCGGAGGTCTGCGTGACCGCGCCGCTCGCGCCCGCGCCGCCGAGGGTGGAGCTGGTGGGAGTGGTCGCGCGCTCGTAGTAGTCAGTCGAAGAGGCGAGCGGGTCATAGACGCCCTGCGCGGCCTTCAGATTGTACTCGGCGATCTGCACGTCAACGCGCGACTCGTCAATGTCGTTGCTGTTCTTGAGGGCCATGCGGATGGCGTCGTTTAAGGCGAGCGGGAACTGGTCTGACACGTCAACGCCGACGCGCTCGGCGCTGGGCAGCGGGCGCTGCGGCGCTTCGTAGTTCGGCGCGATGGGCGGCGGGTCGGCGGGAAGCTCCGCCGGGGCGACGCCCGACGAGACGCCGACGTTCTGCCCCGGAACTTGCTGCGCGCCGCTCGCGCCACCCGTCGAAGGCGTGCCGCCGGTCGAAGGCGTGCCGCCCACGCCTGCGCCCGCCTGCGGCGCGGCGTTGCCCGCGGGCGTGGAAGGGCCGGGCAGGTTCGTTGACGAAGGCGTCTGGCCGGGCGGCTGCGGCTGCGGCGGCAGAGGCCCCTGCGTGTTCGGCGTCGTCTGCTGCTGCTGTTGCTGCGGCCCGGTCTGCGGCTGCGTGCTCTGCTGCTGCTCGTTGGCCGGACTCACGGTCGAGCCGGGCGCGTTCGGCGGCTGCGTCGGCGAAGGTTGCGGCGCGGAGGGCGGCTGCGTCGAGCCGGGCGGCGTCTGTTGCTGGTTCTGATTCTGCTGCGTCGTCGTCCCCGCGGGCGGCGTCTGCGTCGTCGAAGAGGGCGAGGACGGCGACGGCGGGGGCGGCGGGTTCTGCGCCAGCGCGGCGAGCGGGGCCGCGAGCAGCGCGAACGCGAGCACTGAAGAAATGATGAATGATGAATGATGAATGATGAATGGGAACACGGAAGTTCTTAATTCATCATTCATCATTCCGCATTCATCATTTCTCTTAGTCACCTGAAGCTTGGTCTGCATATCTGTCCTTCTGCTTTTGTCGGGAGAGCGTGCCGCCCGTCGGCTTCTGCCTGCGGGAGAGGGAGGCGGCGACGGAGGCGTAGGCTTGCGATGCGCGGCGGCCCAAGCCGCCCTTGAAGTCGTCGAAGCCCGCGCCGACGCGAGACCACACGCCCGCCTCCTTCGCGTCCTCGAACAGCGAGTAGAAGACGGGCACGGCCAGGAGCGTCAGCAGCAGGCACAGACTTTGGCCGCCGACGACGAGCACGCCGATTGAACGGTTCGTGGCCGCGCCCGCGCCGCTCCCCAGGATGAGCGGGATCATGCCGGCGACGAGCGCGATGGTCGTCATCAGGATGGGGCGCAGGCGGTCGCGGTTGGCCTGGATGATCGCGCCGTGGCGCTCCATGCCGTGCGAGCGCAGGTCGTTCGTGTGGGAAATCTGGAGGATCGCGTTCTTCTTGACGATGCCGAAGAGGACGAGGATGCCGAGCGCCGAGAAGATGTTCAGCTTCTGCCCGGCGATGAAGGTCGAGAGCAGCGCGAAGGGAATCGCGAGCGGCAGCGTCAGCAGAATCGTCACGGGGTGGATGAACGACTCGAACTGCGCCGCGAGCACCAGGTACATGAAGATGAAGGAGAGGATGAAGGCGAGCATGAAGTAGTAGTTCGCCTGCCCCAACTGCTTCGACTGCCCCGTGACGCCCGTCGTGTAGCCGGCCTCCATGTGGATGTCGCCCGCCGCCTGCTGGATCGCCTTCAGGGCCTCGGTCTCCGAGCCATTGGGCGAGACCGAAGCCGTGATGGTCACCTGGCGCTGCCGGTTGATGCGGTCAATCGAGGTCGGGCTTGTGCCCTCTTCGAGGCGCACGACCTTCGACAGCTCCACGGTTCCGCCCTTCGCCGTCGGAACCGTGAGCTGGTTGAGCAGGTCTGTGTTCTGTCTGTAGCGGTCTTCGGCCATCAGCACAACGTCGTACTGATCCGACCCCTCGCTGTACGTCGAGACGCGCGAGCCGGCGACCATCGTGTTGAGAACCTGCGCGATGTCGCCGGCCTTGATGCCGAGGTCTGCCGCGCGCTGGCGGTCAATGACGACGCGGGCTTCCGGGTTGCCGAGTACGAGCGAGCGGTCGGCGTCCTGCACGTTCGGGTTCTGTTTGATCTTGTTGAGTATGTCCTGCGAATACTTGTCCAGCTTGTCGAGGTCGGGGCCGCTGATGTAGAAGGCGAGCGAGCCGGAGCGCCCCCCCCCGATGGCGCTCGAAATCGAGGAGATGGCCGACGCGCCGATGAACAAGTCCTTCGGGTAGCGGCGCGTGATGGCGCGCGTGCGCTGGATGATGTCGGCCTGCGAGAGCTTGCGGTCGGCGGGCGGCTTCAGGCGCACGGTGATCTGGCCCGTGTTCGGGGAAGCCTGGCCGCCGAAGCCGGCGATGGCGAGCGTCGCCTCGACGCCGGGAACCTGCTCGCGTATGTCGCGCGCGATGTGGTCGAGTATGGATTGCGTGGCCGGGAGGCTCGTGCCCTGCGGCGCGCGCAAGGAGACCTGGAACGAGGACTCGTCCTCGTCCGGCAGGAAGTTGATGCCGGCGAGCTTGTACATCGGGTAGATCGAGATGATGACGACGGCGCTCACCAGGACGACCACCCAGCGGTGGGCCATTGACCATTCGAGCAGCCACTTGTAGGTGCGGTCAATCGGTCGGTAGAAGCGCGACTCCTTCGATGACCTCTCCTCAGCCTTCTCCGCGTGCTCCTCCGGCTTCTCGTCTTCGGGGTTCGTGCCCTCGCCCGTCGCGGCGAAGGCCGCTGGCCCCGCGGGCAGAGGCTCCTCCTTCTGCGTCTTGATCCAGCGCGCCGCGAGCATCGGCGTGAGTGTGAAGGAGACGACCAGGGAGACGGCGATGGCCGCCGCCGAGGTCAGGCCGAACGAGGACATGAAGCGCCCGACGATGCCGCCCATGAAGCCGACGGGCAGGAAGACGGCGAGCAGGGAGAGCGTCGTGGCGAGGACGGCGAGGCCGATCTCGCGCGTGCCCTCGATGGCCGCTTGGAAGGGGTGCATCCCCTTCTCCTCGACGAAGCGGTAGATGTTCTCCAGCACCACGATGGCGTCGTCAATCACGATGCCGACCATCAGGGTGAGCGCGAGCATCGTCATCTGGTTGAGCGAGTAGCCGACGGCGGCGAGGAAGGCGAAGGCGGCGATGATCGAGGTCGGGATGGCGATGGCCGAGATGATCGTCGAGCGGAAGTTCCACAGGAAGATGAAGACGACGAGCGCCGCGAGCAGGCCGCCGATGATCAAGTGCTCTTCGATGGCGCGCAGAGAGTTCTCGATGAACTCCGACTGGTCGCGGACGATTGCGAACTTGAGGTCGTGCGGCAGCGTCGGGATGACCTCGGCCATGCGCTGCTTGACGGCGTTGATGACGGCGACGGTGTTCGAGCCGGACTGCTTGCGGATGGCGAGCGTGACGGCGGGGCCGCCGTTCAAGCTCGAAATCGAGCCGGGGTCAACGCCGCTGTCCTCGGCCTGGCCGATGTCCCCGATCTTGACGGGGTAGCCGTTCTTGTTGACGACGACCAGGTCGTTGAAGTCCTCGACCTTCGTCACGCGGCTCATCGTGCGCAACGTGACGGTCTTCGACCCCTCGTTGACGCGCCCGCCCGGCAGCTCAAGGTTCTGCGCCTTGAGCGCGTTCGCCACGTCAACGGTCGAGAGGTTGTAGGCTTGCAGGCGGTCGGGGTCAATGTGGATGTTGATCTGGCGCTGGCGCGCGCCGTAAACGAACACGTCGCCGACGCCGTAGGCCGATTCGACGCGCTTGACGAGCTGGTTCTGCGCGATGTCCGTGAGTTGCAGGACGGAGTAGGGGCCGGTCATCGAGTAGAGGATGATCGGCTGCGCGTCCGGGTCTGACTTCTGGATGATGGGCGGGTCGGCGGTCTGCGGCAGGCGGTTCAGGACGGTGTTGACCTTGTCGCGCACCTCCTGCGTCGCCACGTCCGGGTCTTTCGAGAGGTCGAAGCTGATGGTGATGGACGAGCGGCCCGTGCTGGAGCTTGAGCGCAGCTCGTCAATGCCGGTCGCGGTGTTGACCGCGCCTTCCAAAACGTCCGTCACCTCCGACTCCATCTCGGCGGGGGCCGCGCCCACGTTGGTCGTGTTCACCGAGACGGTCGGGATGTCAATCTTCGGGAAGCGGTCAACGCCGAGCGTGAAGAATGAAAAGCCGCCGACCACCGTCAGCGCGAGGATGATGACCGTGGCAAATACGGGTCGGCGAACGCAAATTTCAGCTAATTTCTGCATAACGCTTCGCTAGTTCAAAGTTAAAAAGTCCGAAGTTCAAAGTCCGCCTTGCCCGCCGGTTCAAGGTTCAGAGTTCAGATGCCGCAGACTTTGAACCTTGAACTTTTAACTTTAAACTTATTGTTCCCGCACGCGCGCGCCCTCGTAAAGCTGATCGAGGTTGCCGGTCGCGACGGTCTCGTCGGCGTTGACGCCGTTGAGTATCTGTATCGTGTCGCCCTCCTCCTGCCCGACCTGCACGACGCGCAAGCGCGCCGTGTCGTTCTGGACGACGAAGACGCGGTAGGACTGCGTGTTCTGGTCGGAGACGACCGCGGCCTTCGGCACGAAGACGACTGTGCTGCCGCCCGGTCGCACGATGCGGGCGGTGGCGAACATGCCCGACCTGAGCGCGTTGTCGCCGTTCTCGACCAGAGCCTCGACGGTCGCCGAGCGCGACGCCGGGTCAATCGCCGGGTTGACGGCGGAGACCTGGCCCGCGAAGTTCTTGTCGCCGTGCGCCTCGACCTGCAAAGAGACGCCCATCCCCGGCGTGACGAAGGGCACGTCCGCTTCCGGCACCTGCATGTCAAGCTTGATCGGGTTCGTCCGCAGCACCGTGGCGATGACGGAGGCGGGCGTGACGTACTCGCCGACGGCGACGGGGCGGCTGCTGACGTAGCCCGCGTAGGGCGCGCGCACGACGGTGTCGGCCACGGCCTTCTGCGCGATGGCGACCGCCGAGCGGGCCGACTCGACCTGCGCCTCGGCGCTCTGGACGGCCTGGTTGCTCTGGCGCGCGACGTTGATGGCGGTCTCCAACTGCTGCCGCGCGTTGTTGACCTGCGCGCGCGCTGTGTCGCGCTGCGTGCGGTACTGGTCGTAAACGCTCATCGCCACGTCGCCCGTCTGCACAAGCTCGCGGTAGCGCTTCTCGTTGGCCTCGGCGAGACGGAGGTTCGCCTCCGCCTGTTCGAGGGCGGCGCTCGCGGAGCGGACTTCCGGGATGGTGCTGGCGTCGAAGTTGCCGCCCGGCGAGAGGCCGAGACGCGCCTCGGCCTGTCGGACTCCGGCGACGGCCTGCGTGACCCCGGCCTGCGCCTGCTGTAGTCTGAGCTGCGCGTCACGTTGATTGAGGCGCGCGAGCACGTCGCCCTGGCGGACGAACGCGCCGACGTTGACCGGCGTCGAAATGACCTGCCCCGAAGTCTGCGGCGCAACGTCCGAGGTCTCTTCCGCGATCAAGCTCCCCGTGGCCTGTATGTAAGAGGGCACTTCGCGCGCGACCGCCTTGGCCGTCGTGACGGCGACGACGGGCTGCGGCGCTTCGGTCGCGGCGGCCCCACGGCCCTTCGTGTCCTTCGCCTCGTTGCCCGCGGCGTCCGCCTTCGACTCCGAGCGCCCGCAGGCCGCGCCGACGAGCGACGCGGCGAGCACGCAAGCGGCGAGCGCGGCGCGCGGCGAGCGGAGGTGTTGTAAAAAAGACATATCTATACTTATCCCTGCCTCTTCAAGTAGAAGACGACGCGCGTCGCCCGCGGGTTACACCGTATCCGCGTTGGGGTCACGTCCGCCCTGTCAGTTTAAGAGGATGTCAAGTATAACTCTACGCTCCGGCCCCGCCTCCGGGCAAGATGAGAAAATCGTGATTGAAATGTATTAAAGTGTCGAAGATGTCACGCGGAGGGGAGGCCAAATTTATGGACGACCGGATGAAAGAAAGGACGGGCAGGCTGCGCGAGTTCTTCGGTCTGGGCGGGGAGGCGGAGCTGCTCGCGCCCGACGCGCCGCAGCCGGAGCCGGGCGAGGGACTCGGCGGCTTCCAGATCGAGTGGCACGTCATCCCGCGCGCCGAAGTCGTGCCGTTCGACGACGCTTACGCCGCGCGCCTCTACCCGCGCGCGCCGCGCGACTTCACGCGGATGCGCGAGCACAAGCCTACTTACCGCGACGTGCTCGCCGGGGGGCACGCGCGCCTCCAGGGGCGCATGGTCGGGGTCGAGGCGACGCAGAAGCCGCGCTACCTTCCGGGCAACCGGCAGTTCTACGGCAGTGTTTACGGCCACGATCCTTCCGCCGACCCCTTCGCCGTGTACCTGGGCCGCGCCGCGATGGTCAACGGCACGCGCTACGATCACAACTACCTCTCCTTGCGCGAATTCGTCCGCGTCGTCAACGAGGACTGGCGCGCGCGCCGCCTGCTGCCCGCCGGCTACCGCGCGACGGTCTGCCCGCCGGCTGTCTTCAACCTCGTCGGCGCGGTCTTCCACCCGGAGTGGAGCGAGACCGAGACGCTCGAACTCGGCTTCTACCGCGACGAGGCCGGCAACGCCACCTGCTACGCCGTCGGCTCGAACGCGCCGGGCGACTTCTCCTTCATCGCCGAGGTCGAGGGCGAGGCCGAGTGGTCGCTCGCCGGATTCCGCGTCGCGCTCGTGCCGGAGTGAGCTGGGCCGCAGTAACCCGGAGCGCGGGGCGCGCGTCTTTAAATACAGTGACGTGAGAAAGCTCGGCTGGCAGCAGTGGCTCGTGTTGACTTTGTTCCTGGCGGCCTTAATCGTCGCCGGGCTTTTCGGCGTGCGCGGCGTCCGCCATGCCCTCTACTGGAGCACGCACAGGGACGTGCCGATCCGCGCGTGGATGCCAGTGCCTTACATCGCGCACTCGTACCGCGTACCGCCGCACGTCCTCTATCAGGCGCTCGGCATCAGCCCGGCGCACCCGCACGACAAACGACCGCTCCGCGTGATCGCGCGCGACCAGAACCGCCCGGTCGAAGAAATTATCTCCCTGCTTCAAGAGACAATCGCACGCGAGCGAGCGTCAGGCCCGCCGCCTCCCGCGCCGCGCGCTAGACCGTCTGAAGGGGGCACGCCTCCGTGAGTCTCAGCGATTACCTTCTGGGCATGTTGGGACTCTACGGGCCGCCCGCACTGTTCTGCGTTCTGCTCGTCGGCGCAATCGGCGTCCCCACGCCTGGGAGTCTGCTGCTGCTCGTCGCCGGGTCGTTCGTCGAGCAGGGCGAGATGGGCCTGTGGCCCGTGCTCGCGCTCGGCTTTGCCGGCTCGGTCGTCGGCGACCAAGTAGGCTACGCGCTCGGTCGCTGGGGCGGGCGGCGACTCTCCGCGCGACTCAGCCGCTGGGTCGGCGGCGAGCAGCGTCTCAGGTCTGCGGAAGACTGGCTGAAGCGCCGGCAGGGCGGCGCGATCTTCCTCAGTCGCTGGCTGCTGTCGCCATTAGGCTCCGTCGTCAACATCACGGCGGGGCTGACCGGCTACCCCTGGCCGCGCTTCCTCCTCTACGACCTGCTCGGCGAGGCTTTGTGGGTCACACTCTACGTCCTGCTCGGCAGGTTCTTCAGCGACCGCGTCGAGGAGGTGAGCGAAATGCTCGGCGACTTCACGTGGGCGTTCGCCGGTCTGCTCCTGGCGGCGCTGCTCGGCTGGAGCCTCCTGCGAAACTTGCGCGCGCCCTCGGCGGAAGAGTTGAAGGCGGGCCGCGGCGGCGCGGTCGCCGACGAAACAAGCTAACGCGCCCGAACAATCCAGCCGACGCGACGCCCGTCCGAAATAGTTGTAACCGCCGAACTCATCCGCGCGTCTTGCACGTTGAATGGCCGGAGTCGAGGCGTCAGTCTCCCCTGAGTGTCCGAGGCGGCTCAGAAGAATTCAAAACTTAGGAGAGAAAAGACAGATGCAATTAACTCGTTCAAGGAAATTCATGACCGGGCTGGGGCTGGCCGCGGCGCTGACGCTCGCGGGCGTCGGCTTCGCGCAGCAGACGACACACCAGGGTCAGGGCGACAAGGATCACGCGGGCCGCCGCTGGAACCAGGACGGCGCGCAGGGCGAACACGGGTTCGGCGGCCCCTTCTCGAAGCTCAACCTGACCGACGATCAGAAGGCGAAGATGCAGCAGATCGCCGACAGCTATCGCCAGACCTTCAAGGCCGAGCGGCAGCACGAAGGCGCAGAGCACCGCGGGTTCGACCCGTCCAGCGGCGGCGCTTTCGACGAGAACGCCGTGCGCGCAGCGGCGCAGGCGCGCGCCAACGCGGAGGTCGAGAGGGAAGTGGCGCACGCGCGGATGATGTACGAGATGTACAACGTCCTGACGCCGGAGCAGAAAGCTCAGCTCGCCGCCGAGCGCCAGCAGCGGGAGCAGAAGCGCCAGGAGTGGCGCTCCCATCGCCAGGCTAACCCCAACCAGACCCAGCAGCGGTAAAAGCTTCGGGGTGGCCCACCATCTCCGAGCGGGAGCGGTCGCGCGGGCGTCGTCGGTCGCGGGATCAAGGGGGTAACAAGCAGCGCCGGCAACGCCCGCGCGACCGTCGCCCCGTAGAGGGAGCGCGGCGGGCGCGACCGAAAGTTCAGAACACGCGGGGACGACGAAGTGGCAGCCCTTCGACTGAAGGGCTGCCACTTCCCTATTCGCCGGGGTGCAAGCTTACGGCAAGGATAAAGGCGGAAGGATGAAGGCGCGGCCCTCTGCTTTCTGCCTTCACTTCATCCTTCCGCCTTCATCCTTGTCTTCGCTCCGCTCGCGGTTCCGCGCGGCTCGAAAATAAAGGTGCGCGCCGTTAGTATAGCTGCCGTGGACGGGATGGCCGATAACTCCGACATCGAAGTCGCGCGGCCCGCGGAGACTTCGGACGTGGAGCTTGTGGCCCGCGTGGTCGGCGGCGACGAGCGGGCTTTCGAGGAACTCTTTAACCGCCACCGACGGCGCGTCGCGCTCATCGCGGGCCGCTTCTTCCGGCAGCGCGAGCAAATCGAAGAGATCGTGCAGGAGAGCTTCACCAAAGCCTTCTTCGCCCTCCCAGACTTCTCCAACCGCCGCGACGCCTCGTTCGCCTCCTGGGTCGCGCGCATCGCCTTCAACTCGTGCTACGACGAGCTGCGCCGTCTGAAGCGCAGGCCGGAGAGCGCTCTGAGCGAGGTCACGGAAGAGGAGGCCGCGTGGGTGAGGGAGCGGCTGCGCGCCGACGAGGCGGGCGGCGGCGTGGAGTCGGCGGCGGTCTCGCGCGACCTGGCCGGGAAGCTCCTCTCGCGGCTAGAGCCGGAAGACCGTCTGGTGCTCGTCATGCTCGACGCCGAGGGGATGTCGGTCGCGGAGATCGCGGGGCTGATGGGCTGGTCTGTGTCGAAGGTCAAAGTGCGCGCGCACCGTGCGCGTGCGCGTCTGCGGCGCGCGCTCAAGAGGTTCCTGTAACCGTCGGGCGCGGGCACGCGTTTTCATTAACGGAGGCCGCCGGGCACGCGCCTGCGGCGGCGGAAGTTGAGGTGAAGGATAATGGCTGGCGAAGAGAAGAAACCCAGGCTCGAAGGACGACTCGACCGTCTCGGTCGTACAGTAGTCCGTGCCGCCGCATCTAACGACGGCGAGGCGGACGCCGCCGCGTCGTCGTCCTTCCTCTACGCACGCCTGCGCGCGCGGATCGCCGCCGAAACGGCGCGGCGCGAGGAGGGCGAGGGCTGGCTCGCCGTGCTCGGCGTCGTCTGGCGCGCCGTCCCCGCGATGGCGCTCGTGGCCGTCCTCGCCTTCGCGATGTTCCTGACCGCGGACACGTCCACGCAGACGCAGCAGGGCTTCAGCGACGAAGCGCTCCTGGGCAGGAACGGCGCGGGCGTCGAGCAGGTGGTCTTCACCGACGCGCGCTCCATCTCCAACGACGACGTGCTGGCGACCATCATCAGCGACGAGAATCGGGAGGACGCGAGATGACGACGCGCGGCAGGACGCGACTGAAAATCTGGCTCGTGGTGCTGGGCGTCTTCGTCCTCGGCGGCCTGACCGGCGTGGCCGCCGACAGCGCCTACCGCCTGCGGGCCAACGGCAGCGGGCGCGAGGGCGCTCGGACGGGACGCGAGAAGAAGGACATCTTCGAGCGGATGCGCGGCGACCTCGGCCTGACGGACGAGCAGGCCCGCCAGGTCAAGACCGTCCTCGACGAGACGCGCGACGAGTACCGCACGCTCAGCTCCGAGTGCCGCCCGCGCTATGACGCCATCCGCCAGAAGGGGCGCGAGCGCATACGCGCCCTGCTCACGTCCGAACAGCAGCAGCGCTTCGACGCTAAAGTCGCAGAGCATGACGCACGCGACCACGACCGCGACCACGAAAGGGCGAACGAGCACTGAAGGTGCGCCGCGCGCTTTTACGAACTGATACTTTAGATTCATCGGGGGGAGTTTTATGAAACGCTATCTCATCATCTTCACGCTGGCGGCCATCGCGCTTTCTTGCGCCGCCGTCGCGCGAGCGCAGACTGCGGCCACCGCCGCCACATCTGCGCGCGCCTCGCAGCACCTCATCGGCGAAGTGACCGCCGTTGACACGTCGAGCAGCCGGATCACCGTCAAGACGGACGCCGGCTCAACCGTCAACGTCACCACGGACGAACACACAATCTACCGGCGCGTCCCGCCGGGCCAGACCTCGCTCGCCAGCGCCGAGACGATCACGAGCGCCGACGTGCACGCGGGCGACCGCGTACTCGTGCCGAACGCCGCGGCGGGCGGGCAGGCGCGTCAGGTGATCGTGATGGCGCGCGACGCCATCGCCTCGAAGCGCGCGCAGGAGCAACAGGACTGGCGCGCGCGCGGCACGGGCGGTCGCGTCGCGGCGGTCGACCCCGCGAAGAAGGAGATCACGGTCGAGTCGCGCTCGCGCGAGGGGGCGGAGAAGGTCACGGTCGCCGCCGACGGCAACGTCCGCTTCCTGCGCTACGCGCCCGACTCGCTCAGCCAGGCCGACGCCGTGCCCGGCGCATTCTCAGACATACGCATCGGCGACCAGGTTCGCGTGCTCGGCAATCGCAACGGCGCGCGCGTCACGGCGGAGCAGGTCGTCTCCGGCTCGGTGACGAGACTGATGGGCACGATTGAATCGGTGGACGCGGCGCGCAACGAGCTGACCGTCAAGGACGCGAACGGAAAGACTTTCAACGTCGCCGTCGGCGCGCACACGACGCTCAGGCGCATGACGGCTGAGGCCGCGCAGGCGATGGCGCAGAGGGCCGAGCAGCGGCAACGCGATTCCGCCAGCCAGCCCGGTCAGAATGGTGCGGGACGCCACGCGCCTGACAGCCGCGTCGCTCGTCGCGGGCGACGCCGAACTCGTCCAGCGGATGCAGCAGCGCCGCCGCGGCCCCGGCGGCGGTCAGCGCGGCGCGGGCGCAGGCATGCCCGGCGGCGGGCCGGGCGAAGGCGGCGGAAACCCCGACCGGCCATAAGACTTCGTCGAGGAAAGCATAGCCGAAAGCATGAGGGCAGCCGGACGGGGCTGCCCTCATGCTTTTTACCCTTGATTGTGTTCTAACGCGTGGTGTCGGCGATGACGCGAAGAATCGAGTCGTCCACGACGTAAACGTCAGCCGCCTTCGTCTGGCCGAGCGCGACGCTGAAGGCGGGCGCGGCTGTCTGATTGAGTCGGGCGATGAGCGCGTCGTTGCTGAGGTAGCGGCGACCGCGGGCGACGACGAGGAAGTCTCCTGCCTCAAGCTCGCGGAGCGCCGCCGGGTCGGAGAGCGAGACGCAACGCAGGTCGGGACGCCCCGACTGCTGCGCGTAGAAGGCCGCGAGGCCGGGCGTCTCGCTGGCGACGCGCGCGCCGGGCCTTGCGCGTCGTGCGACCTCCGCCACGAGGTCGCGCACCTGCGCGTCGTAGAAATCGTCGTGCGGGAAGTAGTCGCCCGCGCGCGCCGCGCCGCCGCCGAGCGCGTTCGTGTAGAGCCTGTAGTGCGGCGCTGCCCCCGCCGAGGCGAGCGCCGAGGCGAGTATGACCGCAGCGGCCAGCGCCGCCCTCGGATACCACCTGCCGCCGCCGTTGAAGACGGGGCCGCAACGGCGCGCGACCTCGCCGCCCACGACCTCGACGCCGAGCGCCGCGATGATAAGCACGCAGGGCAGCGCCGTCGTGAAGTAGCGCGTGAACTTCCCGCCGGGGAAAGTGAACGTCAAGAACCAGTAGAGCAGCCAGACGAGTATGAAGTAGCGACCGTCGCCCGTCCGCCTTCGGAAGATTTGCGGCAGGCCGATGAGGAACGCCGCCACCGTCAACGGCGGCAGCTTGACGCCCGTATAGACGAGGTAGAAGTACCACGGCACGCCGCCCAGCCAGTCCGTGAAGCGGTGGTGGTAGAGGCCGCCCATGAACTCGTAGCTGTCGTGCCCGACCAGTTTGTAGCTCGCGAAGGAAAGCATCGCGCGCCAAGTGTCGGGCAAAAATATCGCCGGGTTGCACAGGAGGAAGACCGCGCCCATGCAGGCGAGGATGACGAGGTAGCGCGGACGCCCGATCCGCCAGCGCCTGTTAGGCAGGCCCTGGAAGACGTAGTTGTAGCAGACGCTGATGGCGATGAAGTGCGGCATGTACTTCGACGCCACCATCGCGCCGAAGCAAGCGCCCGTGGCGAGGTAGAAGGGCCAGGGGCTGCGACCCTCGCCGCCCTCCGCGACGCGCTGGCTGCGCAGCCAGAAGACGTTGGCGAGCAGGAAGAAGAAGACGAAGAACGTGTCCTCTTTGGCGATGCGGTTGAAGCCTATCGCTGCGGGGTCTATCGCCCACAGCGCGGCGGCGATGAGCGCCACCTCCGCGCCGAACAGTTCGGCGGCGACGAGGTAGATCAGGAGCGCCGTGAGCGCGCCGAAGAGCGCCGAGGGGAAGCGGAGCGCGGCCTCCGTGCTGACGCGCAGAGACTCCGGGTGCTCGCGGGCGAGCGCCGTCGCGTTCCAGGCGTCGGCGGCGACGAGGCTCGCGGTCTGCAAGCCCTTCATCAGCATCGGGTGCTCGCCGTTGGCCGAGGTCAGGCCGTGCGCGCGGTAGTCTTCGACGGCCTGGAGCTTGTTGAGTTCGTCCTCGCTGAGTCCCTCGGCCCCCAGGCTGGCGGCGCGGAAAGCCAGCCCGACGACGAGCAACGCCGCGAGCAGCAGGAGCAGCGGCGTGCCCCTCAGCGCGCGCGGGTGCAGGTGGCCGAGCATCTCCGGCCTCAGCCCGGCGGTGACTATTGTTTCTAAAGGTGCTGACAAGTCTGGGAACACCCCCTGCGGCCCACGCGTTCGTGGCTCCGTTTCAAACCTCGCGCCGCCGCCCGGTTACGATGCGGGGCGCGCGCGCCCGTGAACCCGGAGTGCCGCGAACCGCGCGACGGGACTTGCAATTCCGGGCGAGTTAGAACAATATTCCGACTTCGACGATTGGCTCTTGTTCAGGCCCCGCACGCCGGGTCACGGCGAGGTAGCTTCAGCCTCAAGCGCGAACAAGAATTGCGGGCACCCCGGCCCGCTCGAAACCCGACCGGTGCCGAACCGTTCAAGCCGTCTGGTTCGGCGCTCTTTGCGAACACTGATAAAGGAAAAACTGAGAAAGGGAACTATGTCCGAGCAGCAACACACAACCGTAGCGACCGGCACGCCGGCGTTTCGTATAGACCCCACACTCCACCAGATTCTCTACAAGCCGGCGGCGCGCCCGACGCTTGAACCCGCGCCCGAACCCGAAGCCCTGCCGGAGCCGCCGTACCCGATTCACCCCGACCCGCAGCCGATGACGAAGAAGGAGTACCAGCGCCTGAACGCCTTCCGCACGTGGAAGACCTGGGGTTCGCCCTACTTCAAGTCGCTCTGGCACCGCGGCGAGCTGCGGCCCATCATCCCCTACCTCTTCACCGAGTGGAAGTGCAACCTCGACTGCCACTACTGCTGGTCGTACAACAACAAGGTGAAGGGCATGAGCGAGGAGACGGCCAAGCGCTCGATTGACTGGCTGCACTCCATCGGCTCGCGGGTGCTGGCGCTGATGGGCGGCGAGCCGCTGCTCCGGCCCAAGCTCATCCACAAGGTCGTTTACTACAGCGCCAAGAAGGACATCTTCGTCTATCTGCCGACCAACGGTCGGCTGATGAAGCCCGACGTGATTGACCGCCTCGGCGACGCGGGCCTCGCCACGGTCAACCTCGCCGTTGACTCCGTCAAGGAGCGTAAAGAACTACCCAAGGCGTTCGAACCCATCCGCTCTTACTTCGAATACCTCGTCAAGCGGCAACACTACTACGGCTACACCGTGATGTTCAACATCAACATCTGCCGCACCAATCTCGACGACGTGAAGGAGTTGACCGAGATCGCGCACGACGCCGGCATCGCCACCGACTACCACATCAACGAGTCGCCGATGACCGAGCAGGATCACTTCAAGCACCTCAGCGAGAACAGCACCTACCTGACGCCCGAAGACTGGCCGAAGGTTGACGACCTGCTGGACTACCTCGACGCCAAGCGGCACAACGAGGGCTACAAGATGGTCAACCAGTCGAAGCACATGCAGGACATGAAGCAGTTAATGCGCGGGGCAGTGCCGCCGTGGAAGTGCCGCGCCGGGCAGAACTCGCTCATCATCCGCACCGACGGCACGCTCGCCCCCTGCTTCCCCATGTACTCGGCCACCCACGACTGGGGCACGATTGAGAACCCGAAGTTCGACGTTGAGCAGCTTGACGCGATGAAGACGGAGTGCTCGAAGCACTGCCTTTCGACCTGCAACTACATCCTCGCCTACTGCTACGACACCAAGCGCGTCCTGAAGTGGATCGCGAAGCAGGCGATGCACGGCTTCCGAGGCCCGACCGACACCATCCAGTGAGCGGGTCGCCGCGGTGACCCCGCCGCCGCTCGCAAACCGGATGACGGCACACAGCAACGGGCAGCTTGCGGGCTGCCCGTTCTCTTTTGCCGAACTTATACGCAGGCGGGTTCTGAAACGTCAGACCGTCTCAGAACCCGCCGCCTTAACTGCGGGACTAGGACTCGAACCTAAAAGTAAGCTCGGGAGCAGGGATTCGAACCCCAATTTTCTGATCCAGAGTCAGACGTGCTACCGTTGCACCACTCCCGAATAATACTGCTGCCGGTTATGCGTTCGTATCCGGTGACAGTTAGAACAAACCACGTCGCACTTTGCAATCTCGACAAGTAAACGACGAAGACTTAAGGTCCCTATCAACGTGGCGACCTCTTTCTCTTTCGTCTCGCCTTCTCTGTGATCCAAGTCCATCACAAAATAAGGAAATTCTTTCCCACAGTCTGCACATGGCTTGGACTTGGCCTGCCGGAGAAGTATCCGCATCCGCGCGCTTACGTCTATTCTTCTCTCGGTAAACCTCACGGTTGCGTTCGTAGTATCGACGCTTCGCGCTTCTTTGACTCTCAATATCTCTAGCCATTAATCGGAGTCAGGTGTGATGCCATTTCACCATCCCGCATCAACGCAATAAAATTTTACTGTCACAGATTCAGTTGTCAAGTCGCCGAAAGCTTGAGGGGCCGCAGTCGTCGTCGCACAAGGGTGCTCGCGGTTGATGCTGTGAATGATGATGATTGCTTGCCTCAATTCTCCGCCGGGCGCAAAATGCGTTTGAGGGCTTTCGTCGGCCCGGCATGTCCGGCGAAACTTCTTTCAGCCCCGCAAGTGTTTTGCCGCCCAGTTTCACACTCCGGGGACACTGTCAGCGATGAGCGAAAACGAAGCACGTTCGCCCGAAGCCGCCGCCAAGGACGAGGAGCAGTTGCGCAATGCCGTCGCCGAGTGCGAGGCGAGGCTAAAGGAGTTCGCGGGGCTGGCCGCGCGCGCGCGCCACGAGATCAACAACCCTCTGACGGGGCTGATCGGGCAGGCGCAACTGCTCCTGCGCGAGGAGCTGAGTGACACCGTCCGCCGCCGCGTCCAGACCATCGAACAGCTCGCCAACCGCATCCGCGACACTGTGGCAAGCTTGCGCGAGATACAAATGTCCGGCCCGGTCTCGCGCGGCGGCGGCGCAGGCCCGAGCGATCCGACCCGCGACTGAGGCCCAACCCAAGGCAGAAAAAAGCCCGGCGTCGCACGCGCCGGGCCTTCTATTGTCAGCAGGGACGGGCCGCTACACGGCCACCTCTTCAGCATCCTCCTCGACGAGGTGCGGCGTCACGACCTTGTCGGACTCGTCGGCGTCCTCGGCGAGTATTGTCTGCACGACGGGCAGGCTCAAAGAATGTTTCTTCGAGATGCCGGGGACGGGCTTGCCTTTGGCATAGACGGGATGTCGCCCGTGCTCCTTGTACCAGTCGGCCAGTCCCGCGGTCTTGTGCATGTTCTCGATAATCTGCCGCCAGCCGACGCCCGTGTTGTAGGCGCAGAAACTGATCTCGCCCTCCTGCGTACCGTAGGGGATGACGCACATCTCCGTGCGCCGGAAGTCGTAGTTGAAGAGGTCTTGAAACCACATGCCCTCGACGCACAGCACGCGCCACACGTCCGCGGGGTCATCCGACGCTTTGGCCTTCATGCGGTCGTTGCGGTCGGAGTTCGAACTGGTCGAGGACGGTTTGAAGAGGTTGATGATCTGCGAGACGGGGAAGCCTTCGGGGGCGCGCTCAGGCTTAAAGTTGCGCATGATCGCCATCGCGAGCTGCGCCAGCGTGAGCTTCTTGCCGCGGGCGGTGTCGGTGATGACCGACACGTCGCGCATGAACTGCTCGTAGTCGAAGAACTCGAAGAGCGACTTGAACTCGCCCGTGCGGCGGTTGACGACCGCGAGCGTGAAGATGCCGCAGTTCGGGTGGCAGTTACAAGACGACCAGCCCCAGGGCGCGTCCGCGCCCTGCATCATGTCCATCACCGAAGTGAAGGCCGAGTAAGACGAGAGCGGGAACCAGTCGCGCAGGGGCTTCATGCGACCGCCGAGCTGAGAGTCCAAATCTCCGGCCATCCCGGCGAGCGTGTAGCGCTGCCGCTCGCGCACCGCGTCGGGCACGTCCTCGTCGCGGCCCGTGAAGGAGACGGGCTGGAAGGCGATGGTCTGAACCTTGTCAATGTTTCGGGCGGCGAACTCGACGATCTGGCCGATGGCGTCGTTGTTGATGGTGTTGACGATGGTGGTGACTAAAGTCACCTTGATGCCCACCGAAGCCAGGTTTTCGATGGCGCGCAGCTTCACGTCGAAGAGGTTGCCGACTCCGCGGTGCTTGTTCTTCTCCTCCGACACGCCGTCGAACTGCAAATAGACGCCGTGCTGCCCGGCCTCCTTCGCCTGCCGACAGAACTCTATGTCCTCGGCGTAGCGGATGCCGTTCGTCGCCGCGAGTATCCGGTAGAAGCCGACACGCTTGGCGTAGGCGACGGCGTCGAGGAAGTAGGGCGACAGCGTCGGCTCGCCGCCGGAGAAGAGGATGATGATCTGGCGGCGCGGCTTGAATGAGACGGCGCGGTCGAGGATGCACTTCGTGTCCTCGAAGGTCGGCTCGTGAACGTAGCCCACTTGATTCGCGTCCATGAAGCAAGGGTTACACATCATGTTGCAGCGGTTCGTCAGGTCAACTGTGAGAACAGCGCCGCGACCGAATTTGATGTTTGAAGTGCCGTGCTTGTGGACGTGCGTGTCTTCGGCGGCGCGGAAGTCGCGCCCGAAGAAGAGCGACTCGATGCGTTCGAGGAAGCGCGCGTCGGTCGCCATGAGGTCTTTGAACTCGCCGTGCACGGGGCAGGTCTTCCGCATGAAGACTTGGCCGCCCTCCTCGTAAATCTCCGCCTTGATCTCGCCTGGGTGCGCGTCCATCAAAGTCTCAAGCGGCGTCTCGCCGCTGATGACCGCGTCGCGGACTTCCTTGACGCAGCGCGGGCAAAGGCTGTCGGTCTCGCGCGGGAAGCCGAGCGGCGGCGCGGTTCGCTCGTAGGATTTGAGGAGCGGCCCAGGTGCCCACTTGGGCCTGACGGCCTCGCCTTCGGGCAGGCGCGTGTTGACGGACTGGAAAGCCTTCCACGCCACGTCCGACAGACTCGAAACCAGTCGGGATGCTTTCACGCCGCTGAAGCGGGACTTCTCCGACTCGCCGCGGCGGAAATTATCGCTGAACAAGACTCTTCGCTCCTTCGTCCGTGAAAGCACGCGCGCCTCGAACGCGAAGGGCGTGCCCGGTAACAAAAAATTGTATCAGTGCTTTTAACGGCGGCCAGCCCGGACACACAAAGCCGAGGCCGGTTCCAACGTCCGTGACATGATAAAGGCATCCGCGTGCGAACACAAGACGTTAACCCTCAAGAAAGGCAAAAGGCAAGAGGCAAAAGGCAAAGGGCAAAAGTGAAAACGCGCGCCGTATCGAACCGCCGTCTTTCATTGTTGCCTTTTGAAGTTTGCCTTTTGCCTTTTGCCTTCTCCCGTCGTACCATCCGGCTTCGTCCGCAAGGCTATGGAAGCACACCCGACAGCAGTAGTCAGCCCGAAGGCGTCCGTCGCCCGCGACGTTCGCGTCGGCCCTTACGCCGTCATCGAAGATGAAGTCATCATCAAACACGGCTGTGAGATCGGCGCGCACGCGGTCGTCAAGCGCTTCACCTCGCTCGGTCGCAGGAATCGCGTCTACGAGCACGCCACTTTAGGCGGCGAGCCGCAGGACGTAAAGTTCAAGGGCGAGCGGAGCGCGCTTGTTATAGGCGACGACAATTTGATACGCGAGTACGTGACGATTCACCGCGCGAGCGGCGAGGGCGAGGCGACGCGCGTGGGGAGCCGGAACTTCCTAATGGTCGGCGTCCACGTCGCGCACAACTGCGAGGTGGGCGACGACAACGTGTTCGCCAACGGCGCGGCACTGGCCGGACACGTCGTCGTCGAGGATCATGTCTTCCTGTCGTCGAACGTGGGCGCGCACCAGTTCGTCCGCTTCGGGCGCTACGCGATGGCCGGCGGCAAGTCGAAGATCGTCCAAGACGTTCTGCCGTTCTTCACGACGGACGGCAACCCGCCGCGCGTGCGCGGGCTGAACGCGATAGGACTCAGGCGCGGCGGCTTCTCACAGGAGTCGCGCGCCGCCCTGAAGCGCGCGCACCAGATACTGTTCCGCGCGCGTCTGCCGCTCCGGCGCGCGCTCGAAGCGCTCGACGAGATGGGCGACGAGAACGTCTCGCACCTCGCCCGATTCATACGCGCCTCGCGCCGCGGCTTCACGCGCGAGGCCCGCGCCGAGGCGACCGCCGCCGAGCGCGAACTCCTCTTCAAAGTCTCTGGCTAAAGCTACTTCGGCGCGGCCTCGCGAAAGGGTAACATCATGAGCATCATCATCTCAGAAAAGGGCATGAATGCTCGGAAACTTGAGCCGACTTCAATAGCACAAGAGGATTACTTGCAGGCTTACATCAAGAATAATCCGCACGCCATCCCGATTGACGAGATAAAAGAGGACTTGCGCCTTCTGGTACTCGCACGTGAATTTCCAACCAGGAGCGGGCCGATAGACGCTCTCGGCGTAGATCAGGATGGCAACATATATGTCATCGAGACGAAGCTGGCAAAGAACCCTGATAAGCGCTATGTACTTGCACAGGTGCTCGACTATGGCGCGGCTCTCTGGCGCACGTATGAAAACGGAGATGAGTTCGTCGAGCGCTTGGAACGATCTGTCGCAGAAACTTTCCACTCTACTTTGGGCGACAAAATTGGTGACTTCTTCAGTAAAGAGTTTGAGGATGTGACCGCGTTGATTCAGACGGCGCGTCAGAATTTGAGTGCGGGTGACTTCCGCTTCGTTGTGCTAATGGATCGTCTCGAAGACCGTTTGAAGAATCTTATTACCTTCGTCAATCGCAATAGCCAGTTCACGATCTACGGCGTCGAGATGGAGTTTTACAAATTTGACAGATTCGAGATTCTGATTCCGAAACTGTTCGGCGCGGAAGTGACGAAGGAGGTCAGCGCACCGAAAGCCACTGGCGCAAAGCAACAGTGGGACGAGGCATCGTTTTTCGCGAAGGCTGAGCAGGAACTGAGTGCCATTGAGGTCGCGAGCCTGCGGAAGCTTTACGAATTCTCGTTGCCGAGCTTGAAGTGGAACACGAATCAGACAGGAACATTTAGCGTGAAGTTCAGCCACATCGATCCGAAGAAAGCATTTTATACAGTTTACTCAACCGGAGTGTTGGAGCTGAACTTGAGTTGGCATGAAGAGGGCAACGCCGCTGTTGTCGCAAACATTTTGAGAGAAGAGTTGAAAAAACTACCGGACTTAGACAATGGGAAAAACTTTAAGATGCAGCACGTCAGCGTTCAGGCTAAAGATTGGTCGCCGCAGGTTGATAAGATTGTTGAAGTGATTCGCAACGTAACTCAGATGAAGGTCTGAATTAGCATTCGGCCATGAATGATTCTGATCGTGTGAAGACTGTCGCCGAGCTGGCGGCGCACGTCGGCGGGCGCGCGGTTGGGGACGCGGGCGCGCACGTCGGCGGCGTGGCCTCAATCGAGGACGCGGGGCGCGGCGACGTGGTGTTCGTCGAGGACGAGAAATTCCTGGACGCCGCGCGCGCGTGCGGCGCGTCGTGCGTGATCGCGCCGGAGGGTGCGGGCGCAAAACTCGAGGGGGCGCAAAGCGTCATCGAGACCGCGCGACCGAAGCTCGCCTTCGCACTCGTCGCGGAGGTGTTGTGCCCGCCGCGCCGTCGCGGTGCGTTCATCCATCCGACGGCGAGCGTTGCGCCGAGCGCGAAGGTGGGCGAGGGCGTGTACGTCGGCGCGTGCGTCACAGTCAGCGAGGGCGCAGAGGTGGGCGGGGGCACGCAGATTTTGGCGGGGGCGTTCGTCGGCGAGCGCGCGACCGTGGGCCGCGAGTGCGTGCTGCACCCGAACGTGGTGCTCTACGAAGGCGTGACTCTCGGCGACAGGGTCATCCTGCACGCGGGCGTGGTCGTCGGGGCAGACGGGTTCGGCTACGTGCGCGACGAGGCGGGCGTCTATCATAAGTTCCCGCAGGTCGGGACGGTTGTCATCGAGGACGACGTGGAGATCGGCGCGAACGCGTGCGTTGACCGCGCGGCGCTCGGCACGACGCGAGTCGGGCGCGGGACGAAGATAGATAACCTCGTGCAGGTCGGGCACAACGTGGAGATCGGCGAGCGCGTGGTCATCGCGGCGCAGACCGGCGTTTCGGGGAGCACCGTCATCGAGTCGGACGCGGTCATCGGCGGGCAGGTCGGCTTCGGCGACCACGCGCGCGTGCTATCGGGCGCGGTCATCGGCTCGCAGGCCGGCGTGCTGCCGGGCAAGATCGTGCGCCCCGGCGTCTGGTGGGGCACGCCCGTCCAGCCGCTCGAAGAGTACAAGCGCCGCAACGCATCGTGGGGCCGGCTGCCGCGTATGCGCGAGGAGATCGAAGAGTTGAAACGACAGGTGAAGGAATTGACGGCGCGTCTCGACGAGAAAGGCGAGTAAAATTCCACGACGCGCACTCGCCGAATCCACAGCCCGAACTTCGATCCATCCAAAATATACTTTTCGCCCTGATTTTCTGCGGCTTTCGAGGCTGTGGGATGGTTTTTAACCTTTCACACCATCTTTCTTCCATTCTCTAACAGCACGGAGCACCGCGTCAGCCGCGCGCAACGAAGCGCCGCCTTCGCCGAGCCGCGCCGTCGCCTCGCGCAGACGCGCGCGCACGCGCGCGTTGTGCTCCGGGTCGAGGAGCGCGAGGAGTTCGCGCGCGAGCGACGCCGCGTTGAAGTCGTCCTGCATCAGTTCCGCCGCGACGCGCTCGCCCGCGACGAGGTTGACGAGGCCGTAGTGCTCGACGTTGATGAGGCGTCCGAGCGTGTGCCAGTTGAGCGCCGACTCCTTATAGACGACGATGAGCGGCGTACCCGTGAGCGCCGCTTCGAGCGTCGCCGTGCCGCTGCACACGGCGGCTGCGTCCGCCGCGGCCAGAGCCTCGCGCGCCTCGTCGTGAACGATTCGGACGCGCGGGGCGAGCGACGAGGCTTCGAGGTGCGCGGCGATGACGCGCTCGGCCTCTTCGGGCGAGCGGCGTGAGGCGAGCGCGACGACGAACTGCACGCCGGGCCGTGGCTCCGCGAACCGCGCGCCGGGCGGTGTCTCTGAGAATTGCGCGCCGTGTGTTGTTTGCGAGACGCGCGCGGCGGCGTCGAGCATGACGGGTAGGATGCGCTCGAACTCTTTGCGGCGGCTGCCGGGCAGGAGCGCAACGACGGGCTTCGAGGGGTCGAGGTCGTGACGCGCGCAGAACTCCGCGCGGCTGTCGTGCGGGCGCGCGCGGCCCGCAAGTGGGTGGCCGACGAACTCGACGTGCGCGACGCCGCGCGCAGCGTACCAGTCGCGCTCGAACGGGAGTATGGTGAGCATCAGGTCAACATCGCGTCGCACCTGCCGGACGCGATGCGACCGCCAGGCCCAGAGCTGCGGGCTGATGTAGTAGATGATTTTCAGGCCGCGGCGGCGGAGCGTGCGCGCGAGCGCGAGGTTGAAGTCGGGCCAGTCAACGAGCACGACGGCGTCAGGCCGGCGTTCGAGCGCGGCACGTTTGAGCGCGCGGTAGGCCGCGGCGAAGCGCGGCAGGGCGCGCGCGATCTCAACGAGGCCCGTGATGGCGAGGTCGTCCTCACGCACGACCGACTCGACGCCCGCCTCGCGCATCCGCGCGCCCGTCGAGCCGAAGAACTCGAAACGGGTCGCGGGCGCACACTCGCGCAGCGCGCGCACCAGCGCCGCCGCGTGCGCGTCTCCCGACTCCTCGCCCGCCACGACCATCAGGCGCAGACTCTCAAGCCCTTCGGCCATCCCGCGGATGATAGCAAGCGTGCAGCGTCGCCGCGAGGCCGAGTCGGCGTTGCTGCCGAAAGGCGCGTGCCGGGGATTACTCGCTCACTGCCTGTTCACTTCGAGCGAATCGCCGGTCTGGTGGTCGGTAATCTGGAAGCGCAGGAAGTCCTGAATCGCCGCGAGCGCCTCGGCGTTCTGCGTCTTGATGCGGACGAGCGCGCCGCCGCCCGTCTCCTCGTACTCGTACCTGATCTCAGACTTCAGACGCCGCATGACAGGCACGCCCGGCGGCACGCGTTCGTGGACGAGCATCGGCGTGTCGAAGTCGCCTGCGGCGAACACCTGCGCGATGTGCGCGAGGTGTTGCCTGACGGCATCGCGGTTCAACGCGTCCTTCGGGTCTTTGACCTCGACCTGGATGACGCCGCCGTCCGGCTTCAGTATGAAGTGGTGCGTCGTCTCGGACTGCGAAAAGCCCATCGCCTTCTCGCCGCGCTCGTTGACGGCGGCCAGGTGCGCGTCGTGTCCGCCCGCGTCCACGGCGGCTGACGATTTGTCGCCGCGCATCAACGGACAGTCGGGATGCGACTTGCTTTCCATCTTCAAAGGGCAGTCGGGGTGCGTCGTCTCGTCGCGCTGCGCGACGCCCGCTCCTTTGTTCTGCGCGGCTGATGCGCCTGACTGCTTCTGCGCGCGGATGGAGATTGCGACCGTGGCGACCACGACCAACGCCAGGAGGCCGAGTAGGAGCTTAATCTTTCTCATCTCTCTTTGACCTTTCTCTTTTCTTCCGCCTGCGCCATGCGGGGGCAGGGCTGTTTTCGTCGCGCGGGCGCTCCGAAATTGAGAGTGATTCGAGCAGGCTCGCGCGCTCGCCCGTCTTCGTCTTCGCGAGGCGCGAGTCCCAGTCGGCGAGTGTGGCGCGCAACTCTTCGCGCACCGCGGCCAGTTCGCGCAATCGCTCTTCGACGCCCGCGAGCTTCTGTGCCGCGAGCGCGCGCACCTCACGACAGGGGGCGACGCCGCGTTCGCGCGCTCGTAATATTTGCGCCAGCTCGTCGAGCGTGAAGCCGACGGCGAGCGCACGCCGCACCAGCAGCACGCGCGCCAGCGCCGCCGCAGGATACTCGCGATAGCCGTTCGCCGAGCGTCGCGGCGCAGGCATCACGCCCTTGCGCTCGTAGTGGCGCAGCGTGTCCGTGCTGACGCCCGCCGCGCGCGCCAACTCGCCCGCGCGCAGGAACTCTTTTTTCGCCGGGGCGCTCATCACCGGGCGATTATAAAGTCCGGAATTGATTCCGGGGTCAAGAGAAAATTTCCGGCGGCGGCAAGGCGAGGAGGCCGGGGCGGTCTCTGACGCGCTCCCGACCGCCGGGTGGCGAAACCGTCCGGCGGGGTGCTAAACTTGCGCGCCCGGAAGCGACGTAGGAGTTGAGAGACGCATCAAAGAAGGGCGCGGCGACTCTACGTCGCACGGACACCCGGCCCGATTTTCGTAAAAACCAGACGGAGAACTGATGAGCAAGTTTTTTTACGCAATCATTCTAAGCCTCGCCGTCGCCTGCTCGGTCGCGGCGCAAACGCGGCGCACCACGCCGGCCACGAGCAGACCGCAGACCTCGACGGGGGCGGCGGCCAAGCCGACGCCGACGCCCGCGGCGAAGACGACGACGCCCGCGCAGCCGCAAGGGGCGGCGGGCCGGCCCAATGCGATAGCGGGGGCGGGCGTCGTCGCGGGCGACGACTGCGGCTGCGAGGACAAGCCCCTGCCGGGCGTGCTTGCCGTCGTCAACGGCGTGAAGATCACGCAGGCCGATCTCAGCCCCGAAGTCCAGCAGCAGATCAAGGAGCTACAGCAGCAGGTGACGGACGCGCGCAAGTACGCGCTCGACGCGCAGATCAACAGCCTTCTGCTTGAAGCCGAGGCGAAGAAGCGCGGCGTGTCGGGCCAGAAGCTCTACGAGACGGAGGTGGTCGCCAAGACGGTCGAGCCGACGCAGGCCGAGGCGCTGGCCTTCTTCAACCAGAACAAGGCGCAGATCGAACAGCAGGCCGGCGCGGCGGTCGAATTCGCGCAGGTCAAAGACCAGGTCGTCGCCTTCATGCGCAGCCAGCGGCAGGACGAGCAGTCGAAGAAGTTCGCCGACTCTTTGCGCGCCGCGGCGGACGTGAAGGTGCTCGTTAAAGACGTGACGCCGCCCGCCACGCCTGCGGATCGCGCGCGCGTCCTCGCCACGGTCAACGGCAAGAACATCACCGCGGGCGACATCGAGGAGGGCTTGCGACCGCTCGTCTCGCAGGTGCAGCAGCAGGTCTATGCCCTGCGCCGCAACGACCTCGACCTCCGCGTCAACGACATCCTGCTCTCGCAGGAGGCGCAGAAGCGCAGCGTCACCACGCGCGCCCTGCTCGACTCGGAGGTCACGTCGAAAATCCCCGTCGTCACGGAGGCGCAGGCGCAGGACTTCTACAACAAGAACAAGGAGCGCATCACGGGCAACTTCCCCGCGGTCAAGTACCAGCTCATCGAGTTCCTGCAACAGCAGGAGCAGCAGAAGCTCGAAGGCACGTTCGCGCAGCGGCTGCGCAACGGCGCGAGCGTCCAGACTTTCATCACCCCGCCGGAGCAGCCCGTCTTCCAGATCGCCACCGACGACCAGCCGACGAAGGGCAAGGCGGACGCCGCGGTCACGGTCGTCGAGTTCACAGACTACCAGTGCCCCGTCTGCGCGCAGGCGCAGCCCGTCGTCGAACGTCTCATCACGGAGTACGGCGACCGCGTCCGCTTCGTCGTGCGCGACTTTCCGCTGGCGCAGCACAAGGACGCGGAGAAGGCCGCCGAGGCCGCCGAGGCCGCGCGCGAGCAGGGCAAGTACTGGGACTTCACGGCGATACTTTTCCGCAACCAGTCGGCGCTCGGCGCTGAACAGCTCAAGCAGTACGCGGGCGTGATCGGCCTCGACCGCAAGAGGTTCGACGCCGCGCTCGACTCAGGCAAGTTCGCCGGCCAGGTCGAGCGCGACGTGCGCGACGGCGAGCGTGTCGGCGTCAACGCCACGCCCACCTTCTTCATCAACGGCAGGCAGGTTCCTGAGCGGACTTACGAGGCCCTGAAGGCGGCCATCGAAGCGGCGCTCAAATCTTCGGCCCAGCATTAATCCAAAGCCGGGGGCGCGTTCATCCTTGCCCGCGCCCCCGGCTGAAAGGGACGCGCCCGGTCGCGACGATACGAAAAGATGGATTGTTACTGCGCAAGCATGCCGACTCACAACCCCCCTGCACGCGTCTAACGCCGTCGGTCTCGAACGCCCGCCGCGCCGAAAGACGGAACTTTCAAACTCCCCCGGCGGAACTAAGAACGAAGGTCGCTTTCGTATGCCACGTCAGTCTTCGGCCTTTGAAGGCCGGTTTTTTGGAACTATCGGCGCGGCTGCTGCGTAAAACCGTCGGTACTACACGGTCTGCCGCAACGCTTTATCCCGCCCGAAGCTAAATTTTGTAACGCGCGCCGCGCACGCGGCGTCTTCAAGTAAGAAGCACGAGGACTTTATCGGATGAGAAAATTTCTGACTGCCTTAACTTTGACGCTGGTCTCTGTGGCCGCCTTCGGGCAAACGCCCGCCCCCGCGAACAACGTGCTCGGCGACGTGCTCACGGTGGACGCCGCCTCGAAGCAGATTTACGTGAAGACGGACGCGGGCGCGGTCGTCATCATCACCGTCTCCGACGCGACGCGGATTCTGAAGAACTCTCCGGGCGAGACCAAGCTCGACAAGGCCACGCCGATGCAGCTCTCCGACGTGGCCGCGGGCGACCGTGTGCTCGCGCTCGGCCGCCCTTCGGCCGATGGCAAGACGCTCGTCGGCCCGCGCGTGGTCGTCGTCAACACGAAGGCCGACATCGCCGCGAAGCAGGAGGCCGAGCGCGCCGAGTGGCGGCGGCGCGGCATCGTCGGCGTCGTCTCGGCGTTGAACCCGCAGACCAAAGAGATAACGATCCAGACGCGCACGGCTGAAGGCCCGAAGCCCGTCGTCGTCGCCGCGGGCGGAGCAAACGTGAAGCTCACGCGCTACGCGCCGGACTCCATCAAGTTCTCCGACCGCAAGCCCTCGGCGTTCGAGGAGGTGAAGGTCGGCGACCAGCTCCGCGCCAAGGGCGACCGAAGTGAGGACGGCGCGCGTTTCACGCCCGAAGAGATCGTGACCGGCTCGTTCCGCACTTCGGTCGGCACGGTCGCCTCGGTTGACCCGGCGAAGAACGAGATCACGATCAAGCAGATGCAGGGCGACCAGCCGCTCACGGTCGTCGTCCGCCCCGACTCCGTTCTGAAGCAGGTTCCGCCGGAGGCCCTGACGATGATGATGGGCGGCGGCATGGGCGGCCCCGGCGCGGGTGGGGCAGGCGGCGGCGAGCGCCGCGCGGGAGGACAGGGCGCACCAGCCGGCGGTCAGGGCGCGGGCACTGGTCAGGGCGGCGGGCAGGGAACCGGTCAGGGCACGGGACAGGGGCAGGGCGGCGGCGTGCGCCGCATGGGAGGAGGAGGCGACTTCATGCAGCAGATGCTCGAACGCCTGCCACCGGTCACGCTCGCCGAACTCAAGCCGGGCACGATGGTCGTCGTCTCCAGCACGGTCGGCGCAGACCCGACGCGCGTCACGGCCATCCAGCTCGTCTCCAACATCGAGCCGCTCGTCGCGATGATGTCGCGCAGGCCGGGCGCGGGCGGCGGCGCTGCCGGCCTCGGTGGCGCGGGCGGCGCGGGCGGCGCAGGCGGCTTCAACTTCGGCTTCGGCATTGGACAACCGTAAGGTAAGGATGAAGGATGAAGTCAAAGCAAATTGTCTTCACTTCATCCTTCCGCCTTCATCCTTCATCCTTTGATTCAAAGGTACTCGACATGAAAGTCTCTCTAAAAATATTCGCCCGAAGCCTCTGCTTCTTGCTCCTCGTCGCGCTCGTCGCGGTCGTCGTGTCGGCGCAGACGCCCGGCACGGGGACGCTGCACGGACAGTTCGCCGACGAGTTCGGCGGCGTCATCGTCGGCGCGACCGTCACCGCGACGGACTCGACAGGCAAGCAGAAGACCGCGACGACCGACAACGACGGCAACTTCCTGCTCGCGGGCCTCGCGCCCGGCACCTACACCGTGCGCGCCGCCGCGCCCGGCTTCGCGGTCTTCGAGAAGACGGACGTGCAGATAGCCCCGGGTCGCAACGACCTCGGCAAGGTCACGCTCGGCGTCTCGCTTCAAAAGGAGGAGGTGACGGTCGCCTCCGAGTCGGCGGTCAACGTTGACGACGCGAGCGCGGGCGCAATCGTCCTCAAGGGCAAAGACCTCGAAGCCCTGCCCGACGACCCGGACGAGCTAGCCGCGGCTCTCTCGGCGCTCGCCGGCCCTTCGGTCGGGCCGAACGGCGGCCAGATTCTGATTGACGGCTTCGAGGGCGGGCGCATCCCTTCGAAGGACTCGATCCGCGAAATCCGCGTCAACGACAACCCGCTCTCCGCCGAGCGCGACCAGCCTGGCTTCGGCGGCATACAGATTTTCACCAAGCCGGGCACGGACCACTTGCGCGGCAGCCTTTCGGGGACGTTCAACGACGAGAGCATGAACTCGCGCAACCCTTTCCTCCGAAGCGCGAAGCGCCCGCCCTTCCAGTTCCGGCAGTACAGCGGCAGCCTCTCCGGCACCATCGTCCCGAAGAAGGCTTCGTTCTTCTTCGAGCTGGAGCGCGGCGAGACGGACGACAACGACTTGGTCAACGCGACCGTCCTCGACCCGTTGACGCTCCTGCCCACGCCCTTCAACGCGGCGGTGCTGACGCCCTCGCGGCGCATCAGCCTTAGCCCGCGCATTGATTACCAGATCAGCAAGAACCACACGCTCGTCGGGCGCTACAACTTTTTTCAGAGCAAGCAGCAGAACATCGGCGTCTCGCAGTTCTCCCTGCCCGAGCGCGCCTTCGACCTGAGCACGCACTCGCACCAGTTGCAACTGACCGAGACCGCCGTCCTCAACAAGACGACCGTCAACGAGACGCGCTTCCAGTTCATACGCAACCGCACCCAGCAGACCGCGCTCAGCACGGCCACCGCCGTCAACGTGCTCGACGCCTTCACGTCGGGCGGTGCGACCGTCGGCGACTCGTTCAACGAGACGAACCGCTGGGACGTGACGAACACGACGACGCAGGCGCACGGGCTGCACTCGCTCAAGTTCGGCGCGCGCCTGCGCGGCATCAGCGTCTCGGACTTCTCCGAGAGCAACTTCAACGGGACTTACACCTTCGCCGGAGGCTTCGCCCGCCCCGTCAGCTTCGACAGCCTGGGCCACGCGGTCGCCGGCGCGGCGGGGCCGATCACGAGTCTCGAACGCTTCCGCGAGACGCAGGAGCTTCTGCGCGCCGGCGCTGGCCCCGCGCAGCTCGCCGCCTTCGGCCTCGGGCCGACGCAACTCACACTCGTGGGCGGCCAGCCGCTCGCAAAAATTAGCCAGGTGGACTTCGGCGGCTTCGTGCAGGACGACTGGAAGCTCCGGCCCAACCTGACCCTGGGCGGCGGCCTGCGCTACGAGGCGCAGACGAACATCAGCAGCCATTTCAACTTCGCCCCGCGCGTGTATCTGGCGTGGTCGCCCGACGGCAAGGCCGGGAAGCCCGCGAAGACCGTCATCCGCCTCGGCTTCGGCATCTTCTACGACCGCATCTCTGAAGCCCTCTCGCTGAACGCCGAGCGCTTCAACGGCGTCAACCAGCAGCAGTTCATCATCACCTCGCCGCTCGCGACCGACACGTCGGCGCGCGCGCAGCAGGCGCTCACCCTACTCAGCCAGTTCCCCCTCATCCCGACCGTTGACCAACTGAGCGCGTTCGCCGTGCCGCAGACGACCCGCCGGCTCGCGCCCGACATCACCGCGCCCTACTCCTACATCGGCGGCCTCATCCTAACGCGACAGCTCCCGAAGAAATTCACGCTCAACGTCTTCGCCTCGACCTACAACTCGCGCCACGTCCTGCGCTCGCGCAGCATCAACGCCCCGCTCCCCACGGGCCTGCGCCCGCAGCCCTCGCTCGGCGACATCTACGAGTACGAGACTTCGGGCGTGCAGAACGTCGAGCAGCTCAACGTCGGCGTCAGCAAACAGATCAGCCGGACCTTCTCGCTCTTCGCCAACTACACGCTCGGCAAGGCCCAGGGCGACACCGACTTCGGCAGCTTCCCCGTCAACCAGTACGACCTGCGCGGCGAGTACGGGCGTTCAAGCTTCGACGTGCGCCACCGCTTCACCCTCGTCGGCCAGGTGGGCATCCCCTACCTGAAGCTCGCGCTGAACCCGATCATCATCGCCAGCACGGGCCGCCCCTTCAACATCATCACCGGCTCCGACAACAACCTCGACGGAATCTTCAACGACCGCCCCGCATTCGCCGACTCTCGGACGGCGGCGGCAGACCTGCGCCACACGCCCTTCGGCGACTTCGACATCAACCCCAAGCCGGGCCAGGCGATCATCCCGCGCAACTTCGGCCAAGGCCCCGGCTTCTTCTCCGTCAACATGCGCGTCAGCCGCACCTTCGGCTTCGGCGACCTGCCGGGCGCGGCCAGTCGCAGGGCGGCGCAGAACAACGGGGGGCAGCAAGGCGGCAGTGATCGCGGTGGGCGCGGCGGCGGCGAAGGCGGCAACCGCGGCGGTGGCGGCGGGCGGCCCGGCGGCATGGGCGGCCCCGTGATAATCGCCGGCGGGCCGGGTGGCGGCGGCGAGCGCGGCGGCGGGGGAGGCGGCTTCTTCGGCGGCGGCGGCGCGGGCGGCGAGCAGAAGCGCTACTCGCTGACCTTCTCGCTCTTCTTCATCAACATGCTCAACCACACGAACCGCGCCAACCCGGTCGGCAACCTCAGTTCGCCCTTCTTCGGGCAATCGCTCTCCACCGCCGGCGGCTTCGGCGGCGGCAACGCCGCCTCCGGCAACCGGCGCATCCAGGCTTCCGTGCGGCTCAGCTTCTGAAGAGAACATGACCGCCCGCTGTCGCACGGCGGGTTTCAAGACGATCAGACGCGAAGGGCGCGAAGTTAAGTTCAAGAACTTAACTTCGCGCCCTTCGCGTCTTCGCGGTTAAATTGTCTTGAGTCCCGCCGGCTTCTCTCTCGGCTTAGACGCTCAGAATCTCGTGCTCCTTCGACTTCGCCAGCTCGTCAACCTTCCCGATGTAGGTGTCCGTCATCTTCTGAACTTCGGCGAGGGCGTCGCGCTCGGCGTCCTCGGAAATCTGCTTGTCCTTGAGCATCCGCTTGAGGCGGTCGTTGGCGTCGCGGCGGACGTTGCGGACGGCGGTGCGGTGCTCTTCGGCCACCTCGTGCACCTGCTTGGCAAGTTGCCTGCGACGCTCCTCCGTGAGAGGCGGGACGGGCACGCGCACGAGCTTGCCGTCGTTCGAGGGGTTGAGGCCCAGGTCTGCCGAGCGAATGGCCTTCTCGATTGCGCCGAGCTGCGTCTGATCCCAGGGCTGCACCGTGAGCAGGTTCGGCTCCGGCGCGTGCACCGACGCCATCTGGTTGAGCGGGGTCGGCGTGCCGTAATACTCGACCACCACCGAATCGAGCAAACTCACCGCCGCGCGCCCCGTGCGGATGGTCGCCAGCTTCTTCCTTAAGTCCTCGACCGCGCCCTCCATCCGCGGTCGCGTCTCCCTGATGACATCCTTCTCACTCATGGCTCTCTCCGTCAATCGTAAACCGTGAACCGTAAACCGTGACAAGTGAAGAACAGGTTTTCTCTTGTCACGGTTTACGGTTCACGGTTTACTGCTTTTCGTTGCACACCCGCGTGCCCACGGCCTCGCCCGCGACGACGCGCTGGATGTTGCCGAGCGTGCGCATGTTGAAGACGACGATGGGGAGGTCGTTGTCCATGCACAGGCTGATGGCCGAGGCGTCCATCACCTTGAGCTGCTGCTCCAACACCTCGCGGTAGGTGATGCAGTCGTAGCGCGTGGCCGTCGGGTCTTTCACGGGGTCGGCGGTGTAGACGCCCTCGACCTTCGTCGCCTTCAGGATCACGTCGGCCTTGATCTCCAACGCGCGCAGCGCCGCCGCCGAGTCGGTCGTGAAATACGGGTTCCCCGTCCCGGCGGCGAAGATGACGACGCGCCCCTTCTCCAGGTGGCGGATAGCGCGGCGGCGTATGAAAGGCTCGGCGACCTGCGGGATGTTGATGGCCGACTGGACGCGCGTGTGCACGCCCACTTTTTCGAGCGCGTCCTGCAACACCACGGAGTTCATCACGGTGGCGAGCATGCCGATGTAGTCGGCGCTGGAGCGATCCATGTCGCCCGCACTCTCCGAGACGCCGCGGAAGATGTTGCCGCCGCCGACGACGACCGCGACCTGGACGCCCAGATCGTGCACGGCCCTGATCTCATCGGCAATCGAGCGCGCCACGCCCACGTCCACGCCGTAGGCTTGCGCGCCCATCAGTGCCTCGCCCGAAGCTTTCAGGAGGATGCGGCGGAAGACCGGCGCTCCCTCCGGTCGTGTGTTAACTGATGTCATTCGTCTTGCCTATTGCGGATTGCGGATTAACAGTCAGGCTAGTTCTTAACTCCGCAATCCGAATTCCGCAATCGAGTTCACTGGCTGCCGCCCGCGAGTGCGGCCACCTCGCCGCCGAAGTCGTCGCCGCGCTTGGCGAGTCCTTCGCCCATCTTGTAGCGCGTGAAGCGGCGGACGGTGACGCGCTCGCCCGTCTTGGCGATCTTCTCGGTCAGAAGCTCGTTGACGGTCTTGGCCGGGTCTTTGACGAACGGCTGGTCGAGGAGCACGGCCTCCTCGTAGAACTTGTTCAGGCGGCCCTCGACGATCTTCTCGACGACCTGCTCCGGCTTGTTCGCGTTCTTCGGGTCGTTGGCGATCTGCGCGCGCGTGATCTCGCGCTCCTTGTCTATGACCTCCGCCGGGACTTCGTCGCGCGAGACGTAGCGCGGCTCTGCCGCCGCGATGTGCATCGCGATGTCCTTGACGAGCTGCTGGAACTCTTCGGTGCGCGCGACGAAGTCGGTCTCGCAGTTGACCTCGACGAGCACGCCGACCTTGCCGCCCATGTGGATGTAGGAGCCGACGACGCCCTCGGCGGCGACGCGCCCCGCCTTCTTGCTCGCCGAGGCCATGCCGCGCTTGCGAAGGATTTCGATGGCCTGCTCCTCGTTGCCCTCGGCCTCCTGGAGCGCCCTCTTGCACTCCATCATCCCCGCGCCCGTCTTCTCCCTGAGCGACTTCACCGCGCCCGGTGTTACTTCCGCCATGTCCTTAAAATCTCCTCAAAGAAATGATGAATGCGGAATGATGAGTGATGAATGAAAGACGACGGCCCGCGTCTCATTCATCATTCATCATTCATCATTCCGCACTTGTAAGAAAGCGCAGCCCGGCGGTTCATCCGCACTTGAGGGCTGCGCTCGCCGTCGTTTGAAAGTTGAAAGCTTCCGCCGTTACCGGCCCGCGGCCTTTACTTGGCCGCGCCGACCGTCTCCGCGCCCTTCTCCTGTTCGGGCGAGCGCGGCGGCTCCGTGCCTTCGCCCTCGGTCGCGCCGGTCGCGCCGCGCACCGGCGCGTGCGTCCCCGCCTGCTCGTGGTCGCCGACGCTGTCGGGCTGCTGGCCCGTCGTCGCGAAGCCCTTGTTTCCGGGCACGCTCACCTGCGTCTCCGCGGAGGGCGCGGCGGCCTGCATGTCGGTGAAGTTCACGGACTGGCGGCCTGGGTCGCGCTCGGTCGTGACCGAAGAGGTGACGACGCGGGCGGTCGGCTGTGCGGCGTCGGTCGCGGCCTGTCCGGCCTGAGCCTGCTCGGCCTCCTCCTCGTCGCCGCCCTTCGTGCTCACCTGCTGCCCCTCGATGACGGCGTCGGCGATGCGCGAGGCGAAGAGTCGCACGGCGCGCAGGGCGTCGTCGTTGCCGGGGATGATGTAGTCAATGCCTTCGGGCGAGCAGTTGGAATCAACGACGGCGATGATGGGGATGCCGAGGCGGTTGGCCTCCTTGACGGCGATGTCCTCCTTGCGCACGTCTATGACGAAGAGCGCGTCTGGGAGGCGCGTCATGTTCTTGATGCCCGAAAGGTTCTTGTCGAGAATCTCGCGCTCGCGGTCGAGCTTGATGCGCTCCTTCTTAGTCATCTTCTCGTAGCGCCCGTCGGTCTGCATCGCCTCTAGATCGCGCAGGCGCTTGATGGACTTCTGCACGGTCTGGAAGTTCGTCAGGAGGCCGCCGAGCCAGCGCTGGTTGATGTAGAACTGGCCGGCGCGCTCGGCCTCTTCGCGGATGGCGTCCTGCGCCTGGCGCTTGGTTCCGACGAAGAGGATGTTGCGTCCGCGGTCTTCGCCCATCAGGGAGGTGACGAACGAGATGGCGTCGCGGAACATCTTCTGCGTCTTCTGAAGGTCAATGATGTTAATGCCGTTGCGCTCGCCGAAGATGTACTCCTTCATCTTCGGGTTCCAGCGCCTGACTTGGTGGCCGAAGTGGACGCCGGCCTCCAGGAGTTCTTTCATCGTGACGGTGACTGCCAAACTGCTCCTCCTTAGGTCTGGATTGGTTTAATGTACTCGCCGCGCCCCAAGCGACTCTGGTAAGAGCAACCAACCGGGGCGCGACAATGGATTCAAGCGAAATGATGAATGATGAATGCGGAATGATGAATGAGAAGCAAGTCGCGGCTTGAATTCATCATTCATCATTCCGCACTCATCATTACCTCTTGGAGAACTGGAAGCGCTTGCGCGCGCCCTTCTGCCCGTACTTCTTGCGCTCTTTGGCGCGGGGGTCGCGTGTGACTAAGCCGGCGTCCTTGAGCGCGGGGCGGAGGTCTGCGTTGTACTCCATCAGGGCGCGCGTGATGCCGTGGCGCACCGCGCCGGCCTGTCCGGCGGGGCCGCCGCCCGCGACGTTGACGACGATATCGAACTTGCTTGCCGTGTCGGTGAGCGTCAGGGGCTGGCGGATGATCATGCGCAGGGCCTGGTTGGGGAAGTACTGCTCGAAAGTCTTGCGATTGACCTTGAACTCGCCCGTGCCCGGCCTTAAATAAACGCGCGCGGTGGAAGTCTTGCGCCGTCCCGTCCCGTAATACTGAATGTCTGCCACAGTTCCTCTTCCTTCAGGTAACTTCGGTTATGCCTTCTGCGCCGCCGCGCGCGCGCTAAGTGTGAGCGGCTCGGGGCGCTGCGCCGCGTGCCGGCGCAAGCCCTCGTCGTCGGCGTAAACTTTGAGCTTCTTCGCCATCGCCCGACCGAGCTTGTTCTTCGGGAGCATTCCCTTGACCGCGAGTTCGATGACGCGCTCCGGGTGGCGCTCGAACTGGTTGCGGACGGAAATCTCACGGAGTCCGCCCGGATAGAGCGTGTGATGGCGATAGACCTTCTGGTCGTTCTTCGAGCCTTTGAAGACGGCCTTGCGCGCGTTGACGACGATGACGCAGTCGCCCGTGTCGAGGAAGGGCGTGTACTGCGGCTTGTTCTTGCCCGTCAGCACGCGCGCCACCTCGGTCGCCAGCCGGCCTACGGTCTGGCCCGCCGCGTCCACGACGTACCACTTGCGTTTGTCAGCGAGCGAGTCCCCGCTGGGAAAATAGGTTGACATAGGATAACTCTCTCAATTTTAAGCGTCTAAAACGCGAACGGTTAGAATACGAAACGGCCTTTTTGTTGTCAAGCCGCGGCGCTCGCCCCGTTATTTCAGATGTCGGCTCTCAAGGCGAAGGCTCTCAGGTCAGATGACCTGAGAGCCTTCGGACTCTTCCGCCCAGGAGCGCGCCCGGCGCGCGTCACTGTTGCGGCGGCTTCTGCTGCTGGTCGTCGTCCGTCTTACGCTTGAGCGTCGGCTTGTCGTCCTTCTTCTCGGTCGGCTTCGTCTGGTCGTCCGGCGTCGTGGTGTCGTCGGGCGCGGGCGAGCGGCGCTTGAGGGTCGGACGGCCCGGAGCGCCGTTGTCGCCGGAGCCGAGGTCGCCAGCGGTCGAGGCGCGCGCGTTCGAGAGTCGGAGCAGGCGGGCCTTGACGCGCTGGAACTCGGAGGTGTTCTCGACGTACTCCTCCTTTTCCGGGAAGCGCGCGACCAGGGAGCGCGACGCCTCCATGCGGTCAACCGACTGCGGGTGCGACTCGAAGAGCTTCGAGAAGGTGCCGGGCTTCTTCTTGTTCTGCGCCGCCAGCTTCTCGAACATCGTGGACATGGCGTTCGGGTCGTAGCCCGCGGCCCAGAGGTACTCGACGCCGAGCATGTCGGCCTCGGACTCGGCGCTGCGGCTGAACTTCATGAAGCCGAGGAGCGCGCCGAACTGCGCGCCCTCGTTGATGAGCATGCCGCCCAGGCCGCCGAGGAAGATCGAGCCAGCCAAGAGGCCGATGTTGGCGAGCATGCCCTTGGTCTGATTCTCCATCGCGTGGCGCGCGGCCACGTGCCCGATCTCGTGCGCCATCACGCCCGCCATCTCGGCCTCGTTGTCGGCGGCCAGGATCAGTCCCTTGTTGACGTAGAAGAAGCCGCCGGGCAGCGCGAAGGCGTTGACCTCGTCGGAGTCAATGACCTTGATGGTGAAGGGCACTTTGGCGTCGGAGTGGAGCACGAGGTTCTGGCCGACGCGGTTGACGTACTCCGTGATGACGGGATCGTCAATGAACTTGGCCTCGCGGTCAACCTCCGCGGCCAACTGCCGACCGAGCGCGACCTCCTTGTCCAGCCCGCCGCTCATGTGCGCGATGATGCCCTTGTTGATGTTGCGCTTGCCTATGAGCCGCGGGGCTTCCTTCTCGGAGAGCGCCCTGCCGGAGCCGGCCTGCGTCGCCTGCGGCTCAGACTCCGGCGCGTTCGTCGCGGTCGTGTCGTCGCCGCTCTTCTGGCCCTTCTGATCGCTCGACGCTTGCTTGGCCGGAGTCTGCTGCGCGCCCTGCTGCGCGGGCAGCGTCGAGGCCAGGGCCGTCAGCGAGCCTGCCCACAGGCCGAAGACGACGACGAGCGCGGTGAGCGTGCGGGAGAAACGGTTGTGCATAACGTATGCCTCCAAAAACTTTTCAACGCCTGTGGCCGAAAGAGAAGGTGTTCATCCACTCTTAGAAACTCGGACGCCCGGACGGGTTGGTCTCTCGCGTCTCGACGGGGCGGACTCGCCGTGCCGCGAGCCGGAGCAGGGCGTTTGACCGGCGAAGTACCCGGCAAGGCGTGACACTTTGATGCTACGTCTCGCGCCGTTGGTTGTGCAGGCCGCGCCCGCAAAAAAGCCGTCGCCCGCGCCGGACTTCCGAACCGCGCCGACCGCGCGCCTGTCCCGGCTGGCCCTTTCCCTCGACCCGTTTGGAGGAGACGCCCGGATTATACAGCCAAAACCCCGCCGCGCCCAAAAACTTATTGATTGCCATCGGCGCGGGCCGCGTGCTAGATTCAAAAGTGCCCGTCCCGGCCTCACTCGACGAGGGACATATCTCATCCGACAAGGGACGTGTAAGCCCTTTTCCCGCCGGAATCGCATGAAACGGATACAGGATAAAATCAAAGACCTGATCGAGCCGCAGTCGTTCGAGCAGGTCGGGAACTTCGCCGACGACCCGGCGCAGGCGCTCGCCGCCTACCGCTTCACGGACGTGACCTCCGACCTCCTGTCGCGTTGGCTCGACGTGCTCGCCGACCTCGCGCCCGGCACGGGCGCGGCGCACGCGCTCGCCGGCGCGCGCGGAGTCGGCAAGAGCCACACCTTGGCAGTCTTCGGGGCGCTGGCCGGCTCGGAGCGCCTGCGCTCGTTGGTCGAGGACGCGCACGTCGGGACGAGCGCCAGAAGGCTCGTGGGGCGTCGCTGCGCGGTCGTGCGCGTCGAGCGGGGCACGCGCCCGACGCTGGCCGAGGAACTGGGCGCGGCGTTCGCGGACTACTTCGGCGGGGGCGACGCGCAGTGGGGCCGAGACCCCGCGGAGATGTTGACCGTCGCGGCCTCGCGCGCGACGGGTGAGACGCTGGTCGTCATAGTTGACACGGCGTTTAACCGGCCCGCGCGCGTGGCGCGCGACGACGGCCCCGTGCTCGGCGCGATGGCCTCCGCCGTGCGCTCCATGAACGTCTTCCTCGCGCTCGCGCTCGACGACGACATAGCTGGCGCGGACGGCGCGAACGTCGCGCTGGTCTCCACCTATCACATAGACTACCTCGACCCCGAAAACCTCTACCGTGTCGCCGACCAATTCGTGCTGCGCAAGCGCCCGCAGGTCGGCGACACCCTGCGCGAAATCTACCAGCACCTGCGCGCGACCGTCTATGACTTCAACTGGAGCCAGTCGCGCTTCGCGGCGCTCTACCCCGTCCACCCGCTCGTCGCGGAGTCCGCGCCGGGCGTGCGGCTCTACGTCCCGGCCTTCTCCTTCCTTTCGTTCGCGGCCACCGCGGCGGCGCGCGCCACGCAGCGGCCCGCGCTCTCGCTCGTTCTGCTCGACGAGGTCTTCGACGCGACCGAGCCGGAGCTGCGCAAGTCCGCGGAGTTGTCCGCCCCGTTCGAGACTTACGACTACCTGACCGAGAGCTGCATCGCACAGCTCCCCGTGATGCAGCGCTACCAGGCGCGGCTGATTCTGAAGAGCCTCTTCGTGCTCTCGCTCGACGGGCGCGGCGCTACCTCGCGCGAGATGTGCGCGGCGCTCCTGCTGGGGGACGAGGGCGCGAAGGGGAGCGCGACGCGGCAGGCCGGAGACACCCTGGCGCAGCTCGCGCACGCGGCTGGCGCGGGCCGCCTCGACGAGTCGGTCGCAGCCGGCGGCGAGACGCGCTACCAGTTCCACATCGCCGCGCTCGAAGCGCACGACGCTCGGCTCCAGCACGCGAGCGCCGCGCAGAGCGTCGTACAGAATATCGTACAGAATGAGGAGCACGCCGTTCCGGACTCCGCCGCGGGCCACGGAGCGGGGGACGCGCGAACCGGCGGTGAGAGCGTTGATGAGAGCGTCGCTGCCGAAGACGGACAGCCCGAGGGGCTGTCCGTCGGCTCAGTCGTCACGCCGGGCGGCGCGGGCGAAGTAGGCGCGAAGCCAGACAGCGCGGGCGCACGCGAGGCGAGACAAAGCGGCGACGGCGGCGCGTCTCAATCGCCTGACGACACGCCTCAACAGTCGTCCGGCGAGGCCCGGCCTTTGGCCGAAGAGTTAATTGAGTGGGCGCGTCTATTGACGGGCAAGGCGTCGCTCGGCTCCGGCGACGAGGCGCGCGACGCACTCGCCCTGTGGCTCGACGAGTGGCGCAGGCGCGGGCTGCGGCAGAAGTTCGAGGCGCTGCCGGGCGGCTGCCTGACGAAGCGCGTGTGGGGCGCGGAGGGCGAAGTGCGCAAGAGCTTCGGTCACGCCGCCGCGGCGCTGGAAGCCATGCTCGGCGGAAAGCTCTCGCTCGAAGAAGGGTTGACGAGCGTCGCCGAAGCGTTCCGCCGCTCGCCGGAGACCTTCGCGCTTCGCGCTCGCTCGCTCGAAGACCTGACCGAGTTCGTCGAGGGCTACGCGACGCGCGAGCGCGTGCGCGCCTACATCGCCGCCGCCGAGCCGACCGGCGTCGAGGAGATCGAGACGGCGCGGCGCGAGCTGCTCGCCATCGCCGAAGACCCGAACAGCTTCCTCGACGCCGCGCGGCGCGAGAGGTTCGGGCGGCTATGGCGCGAGTTCCGCGCGCGCTACACCGAGCATTACGCAGCCGCCCATGATAAAACTGTGGGCGCAGGAGGCGCGCGCGAGTCGCTGCACTTGCTCCGGCGGGGCGAGCGCTGGCGCGAGTTCGAGTCTTTGTCGCGCCTGCCCTTCGTCAGCTCACAGGTGTGGCGGCAGGCCGAAGACCTTTTGCGGGCGGCGTCCGGCGCGCGCTGCGAGTTGCCCGTGCGGAAGCTGCTCGAAGGCCAGCCGTCGTGCGCGTGCCGCTTCCGCCTGTCGCAGGCCGCGGGGCTGGAAGAGCTGCCGCAGGAGGTCGAGGCGCTGATGGAGCGCGGGCTTTCCGTCTACCGCCGCACGCTTCTGTTGCTCGGCGCGAACCTCGCCATCTCGCTCGACGCGCTGGCGCGGCGCGAGGGGGAGGACGAGACGGCCCGGCACGCACGCGCACTCGCAGGGGTCTTCGCGCAGGGGCGCGTGCCCGAACATTTCACGCGGGGCGACGTGCTGCTCGTCGAGCGCGCTTTGCGGAGGATGCCCGCGCCGCCGCCCGTGCGCGTGGTCGCGCCGAACGGCGACGCCGGACTTTTGACGCGCGAGGAACTGCGCGCGCGCTTCGAGCAGTGGCTCGACGAACTGCCCGAACGGCCCGTGCTCATCGAAGTCGTCTCGAAGGCGGAGATCAACGCACCGTGAAGGCGAAAGGCGAAAGGCGAAAGGCGAAGGCTGAAGGGGGAAGAGGGGAAAAGGGTAAAAGGGGAAAGGGGAGAGATATTCACCCCGTTTCCCCTTTTACCCTTTTCCCCTCTTCCCCCGCGAGGCGCAGGCCGAGCATGGCGGTCGTCGGCGCTGGGAGGCTCGGCACGGCGCTGGCGCGCGCACTCGCGGCGTGCGGCTACGAGGTGCGCGCGCTGGTCGCGCGGCGCGCGGGGCACGCGCGGCGCGCGGTCGAGCTGGCCGGGGTGAAGGCGCTCGCGCTGCCGTTCGCGCGGCTCGAAGAGCTGCCGCCGTCGGAACTCCTTTTCATCACGACGCCGGACGATTCGGTCGCGGGAGTGGCCGAACGAATCGCCGCTCTACGGAACGGACGCGTGCGCGGTCGCGTCGCGCTGCACACGAGCGGCGCGCTCTCGTCGGAGGTGCTCGCGCCGCTGCGCGCCCGCGGGTTTCGAGTCGGCTCGATGCACCCGCTCGCGTCGGTGAGCGACGGGGTGGCCGGTGCGGAGAGTTTGCGCCGCGCCTTCTACTGCGTCGAGGGCGACGGGGCGGCGGTCGCGGCTGCGCGCCGGGTCGTGCGCGACCTCGGCGGGGAGAGCTTCTCCGTTCGGGCCGAAGACAAGGCGCTCTACCATGCGGCGGCGTTGATGGCGGCGGGGCACACGGTCGCGCTCTTCGACATCGCCGCCGAACTGCTCGCGCGCTGCGGCCTCGCGCCGCAGAGGGCGCGGCACGTCCTGCTGCCGCTCGTCGGCAGCACGCTCGAAAACCTTTCGCGCACGCCCCCGGAGCGCGCACTGACCGGCACGTTCGCGCGCGGCGACGCCGAGACCGTGCGCAAGCATCTCGTCGCTTTGCGCGGCGCGGGCGAGCCCGAATCACTCCTGACCTACGCGCTGCTCGGCGGACGCTCGCTGCGTTTGGCCGCGCGTGCGGGCGCGGACGCAGGTCGCCTCAAGGAGATCGCGCGACTACTCGCCGAAGCGCTTGGCATAGCTGAAGAGTGAGCCGCGCCTGGCGCGCGCCTGTCTTGCGCCCTTCGCGACTTGGCGCTAGAGTAAAAACCAAGATTCCCTTTAGAGCTTTTGGCCGGAGACGGACGCGAAAGGAAGGCTTTGCCCTCGATGCAGACCACGCCCAGCGCGAGCTACAGCCTGACCCTGCGCGTGAAGCTGTCGTCGCGCGCAGGCACGCTCGGAGAACTCACCGTCGCCATCGGGCGCGCGGGCGGCGACATCGGCGCGATTGACATCGTCAGCGTCGGGCGCGACACGATCATCCGCGACGTGACCGTCAACGCGGCTTCAGCCGAGCACGGCGCGGCAATCGTCGAGGCGGCCCGCTCGGTGGACGGCGTCGAGGTCATCAACGTCAGCGACCGAGTCTTCCTCATGCACCTCGGCGGCAAGATCGAGGTCGTCTCGAAGGCTCCGCTGAAGACGCGCGCCGACCTCTCGATGGCCTACACGCCCGGCGTGGCCCGCGTCTGCGAGGCCATTGCGCGCGACCCGGAGAAGGTCTTCACGCTCACGATCAAGCGCAACACCGTCGCCGTCGTCACGGACGGGACTGCCGTCTTGGGCCTCGGCGACATCGGCCCGGCGGCGGCGCTGCCCGTGATGGAGGGCAAGGCGATGCTCTTTAAAGAGTTCGCGGGCGTGGACGCCTTCCCCATCTGCCTCTCGACGAAAGACCCCGCGGAGATAGTCAACACAGTCAAGCGCATCTCGGTCGCCTTCGGCGGCATCAACCTCGAAGACATCTCCGCACCGCGCTGCTTCGAGATCGAAGAGCGTCTGAAGGAAGAACTAGACATCCCGGTCTTTCACGACGACCAGCACGGCACGGCGGTCGTCGTCCTCGCCGCGCTCATCAACGCCGTCAAACTTGTCGGCAAGCGCATGGAGGACTTGAAGGTCGTCGTCAACGGCGTGGGCGCGGCGGGCGTGGCGTGCACGAAGATAATTTTGAGCGCGGGCGTGCGAAACGTCGTGGGCTGCGACCAGCACGGCGCGATTTATCAGGGGCGAACCGAGCACATGAACTGGGTCAAGGATCACTACGCGCGCCTGACCAACCCCGCGGGCGAGCGCGGCTCGGTTCACGAAGTGATCCGCGGCGCGGACGTTTTCTTCGGACTCTCCGCGCCCGGCGTCATCGGCGTGGAGGACGTGCGAGCGATGGCGAAAGACCCGATTGTCTTCGCAATGGCGAACCCGACGCCGGAGATCATGCCGGAGGAGGCCGCCGGGTACGTCGCCGTGATGGCGACGGGCAGGAGCGACTATCCGAACCAGATCAACAACGTCCTCTGCTTTCCGGGCATCTTCCGCGGCGCTTTGCAGTGCCGCGCCTCGCGCATCAACGAGGAGATGAAGCTCGCCGCCGCGGAGGCCATCGCCTCGATCATCACGCCCGAAGAACTCCACCCCGAATACATCGTCCCCTCGGTCTTCGACAAGCGCGTGGCCGAGGCCGTCTCGCGCGAGGTCGAGGAGGCCGCCTACCGCACGGGCGTCGCCCGGCGCGAGCGCGCGAACATTGACTCTTTGATGTAGCAGTCCCCGCCGCGAAAAAAAAGTTGCATCCCGCCGATTCGGTGATATTGTAGCCGCCGCCCCTCGCAAGCTGGCTCTACCCGCTAGACCTTTACGCTCGACGCATCTTTCTTCACACGCGCACGGCCCCGCCGCCGCGGGCCTTGCCCATCCACGAAAGGAGAGACACATGCTCTTCGGCTCCACCCTGCTCGAAGTCGCCATCGGGATGATCTTCGTCTATCTGCTGCTGAGCCTCCTGTGCTCGGCGCTCAGCGAGTTGATCGAGTCCTTCATCAAGTTCCGCGCGCGCGACCTTGAGAAGGGCATCGTGAGGCTGCTCAGCGACAAAGACCTCGCGGCGGAGTTCTTCGACCACCCGCTCGTCAAGCCGCTCGGCGACAACCCCTCGTACATCCCCGCGCGCACCTTCAGCCTCGCCCTCTGGAACATCGCCACGACGAAGACGGCGCAAGGGCAGGCCGCCGCAGCCGGCGTGACGCAAGACCTCGCCTCGATACGCGCCATGATCGCGGGGGTCGAGGATGCCAAGCTACAGAACATCAAGAAGGCTCTGCTGACTCTGATTGACGAGGCGGGCACTGACATCAACAAGGCGCGCGCCAACGTCGAGCAGTGGTACAACGACGCGATGGATCGCGTCTCCGGCTGGTACAAGCGGCGCACGCACTGGATTCTGATCGTGCTCGGACTGCTGGCGGCGCTGGCCTTCAACGTTGACACCATCACGGTGGTTAAGGCGCTCTGGTTCAACGACGCGCTGCGCACGTCGGTCGTCGCCGCCGCCGAAGACTACGCGAAGGCGAACCCGACGCCCCCGCCGCAGGGCGCGACGGCCCCGCCGCAGACGGGCGCGACGCCCCCGACCGCGACGCCGACGCCGCTGACGCCCGAACAGCAAGCCGCCGAAGCGCGCCAGAAGATCAGCACCATCACGGGCCAGTTCAACAGCCTCAACCTGCCCGTCGGGTGGCCCGTCAAGCCGCGCCCCGACGACCCGAAGTATCAAGTCTCGGATAAGAATGACGCGGCGGCGTTAAAGGCAGCCGATGACCGATTCAAGGCCGATACGAAGGCTTACGAGACCGACCCGCGCTGGCCGGCTCCGAGCGAGAACTACGGCGGCCTGATCATGAAGCTGCTGGGCATCATCCTCACGGCGCTGGCCGTCTCGCAGGGAGCGCCCTTCTGGTTCGACCTGCTCAACAAGTTCATCGTCATCCGCTCGACCGTCAAGCCGCGCGAGAAGAGTCAACCGGAGGGGACGAAAGACAAGCGTTAGAAGTCCTGAACGGACTGAGTGCGCGCGGGAGACAAAAAGCCGGAAGCGGATTCGGACGAACCGACAGAACGGCGTGGGCGGCGTCGCGCTCCAGGCATCCGTGCCGTTTGCCCCCGCTCGCGTCTTGGAATAAATTACGGGGCGAGGGAGAAGCAGGCTCATGTCCTCTCAGCGTAAAACTCTAATAACGCCGGAAGAGTATCTCGCCGCCGAGCGAACGTCCGAGGTCAAACACGAATATTTCGCGGGCGAGATATTTGCGATGGTAGGGGCGAGCAGACGGCACAATCTCATCGCCGCGAACATCATTCGCGTCCTGGGGAATCAGTTGCTGGATCGAACGTGCAACGTCTATCCCAGCGACATGCGCGTGAAGGTGAGCGCGACCGGGAAATACACATACCCCGACGTGGTCGTCGCCTGCGACGAGGAGAAATTCGACGACGCCGAGAAGGACACGCTGCTCAATCCGGTCGTCGTCGTCGAGGTCTTATCGGAGTCAACGGAAGCCTACGACCGCGGTAAGAAATTTGAGCAGTACCAGCAGATCGAATCACTCGCGGAGTACCTGCTCGTGGCCCAGGAGCCGCAGAGGGTTGAGCAGTACGTCAGGCAGAGCAACAGGGAGTGGAGATATTCCGAATATCACGACGCCGGAGACGTATTGAAGCTTGGCGTCATCGGTTGCGAGCTTGCGCTCCGAGATGTTTACGCGAAGCTCTGACGCGCTCGCAGTAATAACGAATCAGGTAAGCCCCGCGCGTGGGAAAGAATCTTACACGCGCGGGGCCTTCTGTTTTGTCTTGAGGATGAATTTAAGTCTTCGGGGTTTTCGGCTTCCGCGTGCGCGCTTTGTATTCGGAGGGCTTCTTTCGACCGAGCGACTGCACCTCGTTCGAGTTTCTGCCGAACTGCGCCGTCACCTGATCTTTCGTGCCAAGCATCAGGTTGTGGAAATTCCATTCTTTCGCGACGGCGTTGTCGCGTGCCGCCGCCGCTGCTGCTGCCGTCTGCGCCTCCGTGGTCTGCGCGGCGAGGAGTTCGGCGTGTGCCGTTGTGATGGCCGCCGTCGAGAAGGCGGAGTTGGCGGGCGCGTAGTTTGTGA
>QHXN01000054.1 GCA_003222975.1 Acidobacteriota bacterium
CCACTTCAAAGACCTCGTCGCCTACTCGATGCTCGCGCGCGAGTGGCAGGACAAAAACAGAAGATGAACACACCGCCACTCATCCTCGTCGCCGAAGACGAAGACCTGATGCGCGCCATCGTCTCGCGCCTCCTGGAAGAGTCGGGCTACCGCGTCGCGGCGGCGGCGAGCGCCGAGGAGGCGCTCGACCACTTCGCCGCCGAGGACGTGGCCGTCACGCTCACCGACATACGCATGTCCGGCATGGACGGCCTCGCCCTGCTCGACCGCGTCAAAGACATTGACCCCGAAGCCCTCGTCGTCGTGATGACAGCCTACTCCTCCGTTGACTCGGCGGTCGCCGCCCTGCGCAAAGGGGCTTACGACTACATCACCAAGCCGTTCGTCAACGAAGACCTTCTTCAGTCCGTCAAGAACGCGCTCCGCCAGCGCGAGCTGTTCCGCGAGAACCGCGCGCTCCGGCGCGAACTCGACCGGCGCTACAGCTTCTCCGAGATCATCGGCACGTCCGAAAGTTTGCAGCAGGTCTTCCGCCTCGTCGAGAAGGTCGCGCCGACGAACACGAACATACTCATCTACGGCGAATCGGGCACGGGCAAGGAACTCATCGCCCGCGCCATCCACCACAACAGCCCGCGCAGCCTGCGTCCCTTCGTCGCCGTCAACTGCGGCGCGCTGCCCGAAACGCTCCTCGAATCGGAACTCTTCGGCCACACCAAGGGCGCGTTCACCGGCGCTACGCAAGCGCGACCCGGCCTCTTTCGCTCGGCTGAAGGCGGCACGGTCTTCCTCGACGAGATCGGCGAGATAAGCCAGGCCCTTCAGGTGCGACTCCTGCGCGCCGTGCAGGAGCACGAGGTCACGCCCGTCGGCTCCAGTGCGCCCGCGCGCTTCGACGCGCGCATCATCTGCGCCACCAACCGCGACCTCGAACGAGAGGTAAGCGAGGGGCGCTTCCGCGAAGACCTCTTCTACCGCCTCAACGTCATCGAGCTTCACCTGCCGCCCCTTCGAGAACGGCGCGAAGACATCCCGCTCCTCGCGCGCCACTTCGTCAAGCGCATCGCGCGCGAGCAGGGGCAGGACGAAAAGTCTGTCGAGCCGGCGGCCATGACCGCGCTCATCAACTACAACTGGCCCGGCAACGTCCGCGAGTTGCAGAATGCCATCGAGCGCGCCTTCACCCTGAGCGGCGAGCGCGTTGACCTCGACAGCCTCCCGCCGCGCGTCCGCGACGCCGCGGGCCAGGCTCCCGTGGTGCTCGACCCCGACGGCCTGCGCCCCACGCTCGCCGAAATCGAGCGCCGCCACATCCTCGACACCCTCGCCTCGGTCAACCAGGACAAGGCCCGCGCCGCCAACATCCTCGGCATAGACCTCTCGACGCTGTATAGAAAGCTGAAGCGCTACGACGCCGTGTGACGGGACGGTGGCTGCCCGGCGGATCTACCTCGTCTGTGGTCGGCTGATACGGGGGTGTTGCTCTCGGTGGTTACTGCGGAGGGTGATGTCGGCTCGCACCAGGACGAAACTATCAAGGGTTTTTCTGCGTAGGCTGTGGGGGCGGCATTTGTTTGCGAAACTCTTCAAAGAGATTGTCGAGTTCCATCCTGTACTCCGCGTCATGCGCATACCTGTAAAATGATCCCGGCCCGAACTTATCCCGAAAAAAATTTTCTGCTTTAACTTTCAACATCTCGTCTCCCCCTGGCGGCGATTGCTTGTCACCAGCTTTAGCTCCGGATAAGACGTTGGCTAGCCACCGCGTGAGCTTAACTATGAATGGCGTCACCCAGCGGTTGAGGCCGAAGGAATCAATGACGACTATTAGGATATAGAACAAGCTTGCCAGCCCAGCGGCGAGGCTGAGGATGACGACGGCAAACTCGAAGAAGGTAAACAGCGACATGAGTTACATCAGAAGTTCATATACCGACCGGAAACTCTCCTTGAGGTACGGGACAACGAGTTCGAGCTGCGAGTAGAGGTGCAGGCCGTAGACGTACTCCGACCGAGTGCGGCGTATCCGCCAGTAATAAATGAGTCCGGCTACCACCGTGAGGATAGCACCAGCGAACGCCCAGCGTGCGACCTCCAAGTGTTGATTTAACTCCGTGCCTTTGAAGTAGGCTAGCAGGAAAGAGGTGACCAGAGACGCGTCGAAGGCGATTACGATCTTCGCCCATTCCATCGAGTAGTTGAAGGCCCATTCGAAGAGTTTCGTGACTCTCTCTTCGCCGTCGGCCACGCCGATGTCGGCTAGGCGGGCGAGAACTCTGTGCATGTCGTGATGCATATCGTGATGTATGCCGGGGCGGGCGGGCCGCCCCGCCGCTCTACGGCCTAATCCTTCTTCCCGCCGAACATGCCGCCGAGGCCGCCGAGCACGTCGCCCGCCTTGCCCGCGAGGCCGCCGACCGCGCCCGCCGCGCCGCCGAGCGCGCCGTCAACCTGGCCGGCGATGGGCGCGGGCAGGCGCTCTTTCAGAAAGCCGACGGTCGTCTCGACCGCCATGCGCGCCTGCGATTCGCTGATGCCCGTCTTCTCGACCACCTGCTTGATTAGTTCGTCCACGGATCACCCTCCTCTCGTTCGTTTGATGACGGGCCGCCCGCCTGAAAGCGACCGGCCCGCGCCGTCCACCTCAGATGAAGACGACGGTCTGGAAGTTCGGGATGTCGAAGCGTCGGCGGCATCGCGCGCAGGTGAGCACGTCGTCCACGCGCACCATGTAATCGCGCGCCTTGGCGAACTGCGCCTTCTGCTGCTCGTTCATGCCGCGCGGGGGCGGCTGTTTCTTCGTGCGAACCATCCAGCGCACCTCGAAGTCGCTGCGCTCGCGGCAGTGCGGGCAACTGTAGTTCGCGCGCTTCGTCTCTTGTCGCTCGTTGAAGAAATCTCTCTCGTTCATAAGTTCGGAGGTTAGAGGTCAGAGGTCAGTAGTTGCGCGCTCGCGGCGGCGAGCGGTTAAACCGCGCAAAGCTTTTAACTAACCTCCAACCTCTTCCTTTCACGCCCTCTCTGTCTCAAATTCTTCCGCCCGCTTCCCGCCGCGGCACTCGCGGCGACGGTGGTGGATGACTATTGCCAGGCCGAGCAGCCCGTTCAGGAGCATCAGCGAGTTGGTGACGACGAAGACCCAGTTTCGCACCAGCCAGCTATAGGCCGTGAAGCCGAGCGAGGCCGAAATCTGCCCGACGAAGAGCCACTTCGAGACGCCCTCGCTCGTCCCCTCCTGCCACTGCTTGTGAACCTGCCTGGCGATGGTCAGGACGAGTATGAACGAGCTGACCCAGCCGACGGCCTCGACGAGCATCCGGCCTTCCTCCCCAGCGCGCGTCCGTTAAAGTCGCAGACATTATGGCCCACGGCCCGCGCTCAGGACAAAAGCCGCCTGACGGTTTCGCGCAGCGAGTCGGGGTCGAGCGGCTTCGGCTCGTAGGCGTCCGCGCCCTGCGCGAGCGTGAAGGTGGCGCTGCCCGTGCCGAAGCCCGTCGTGACGAGGATGGGCGTCGCGGCCAGCTCCGGCGTCGAGCGCACGCGGCGGACGAGGTGGACGCCGTCCACCTCGGGCATATAAACGTCCGTGATGATGAGGTCGGGCCGCTCCTCAAGCGCCAGCTCGAAGCCGCGCACGCCGTCCTCGGCGACCACTACCCGGTAGCCCTCGCGCTCCAGCGCCATCCGCATCAGCTCGCGCTCGACCTCGCCGTCCTCGACGACCAGAATCTTTTTCATAGGAAAGAGCCGTGAACCGTAAACCGTGACAAGTTATTTCAGCATCGGCGCGGCTCGCGGTTTCCGGCACACGGATTTATCTCGTCACGGTTTACGGTTCACGGTTTACGATTCTTTCTTGTCACGGTTCACGGTTTACGGTTCACGGCTCTTCACATATTTCGCGCAGGTATCTGAAGCTGTAGATGCCTGTGTCATGGCCGTCGCTCCAGCGGAAGGTGAGCGCGTAGCGCCCGACGATCTCAACGTCGGCGACGGTCAGGTCGTCGGGCACGGCCTCGGCCCTCAGCACGCGCTCGCCCGTGAACTCGTTGACGCACTGCGCGCACGGGCACAGCCGCCGCAGCCGCGCCGCCCTGTAGCGGCACGCCCGACCGTCCGCCCAGGTGACGCGCAGCCACTCGTCCGACTCCTGCATGATCTCGCGCGGCTCGACCGCCGGGCCGCGCCTCGGCGCTTCAGTCATAAGGATGAGCGCGGAACGCCAAGTCTTTCGGATTTATTCATTGAGTCGCTTACTCATTGGGTCATTGAATCGTTGAATAAATCCCTCAGTTCATCCTTCCGCGTTTCTGAGTGCCTGCTCGACAGCGTCGGCGGTGATGTCGAAGTGCGAGGCCGACCAGACGGCCTGGCCGTTGCGCAGCACGAGCGCCTGCGGCGACTCGTGGGGCACGCCCGTGCGCGTCTCGACCTCGCGTGAGAGGTCGCGGCTCTTCTGCACGACGACGATTGAGACGGGGGACTTAACCCCCTGCATCTGCCTGTAGGCGCGCGCGCTTACGGGACAGGTGTTGCTGTGCTTGAAGAGCAGCACCGGCCCTTCGTGCGAGCGCGCCAATAACCGTTCGAGCGCCGCGGCGTCTTCAACCGGGTTGAAGTTCGTCTCCATCGAATCAGCCCTTGTTCGCGTTGAAGTTTTTATACTTAATCGTTGTTCAGGATAATAGCCCTCGGCGAAGGCAAAAGGCAAAAGTGAAGGCCACAGGAGACGCCTGAGTCTTCACTTTTGCCTTTTTACTCTTGCCTTCTTCCTTCTCGGTCAGCGCCAGTCGCCAACGAGCACGAACGGTGCCCAGTAGAAGGGCGCGCTGTATCGCTTGCCGGCGATCATGTCGAGGCGCGCGGTGCGGAGCGCGGCGGAGGGCTGCGCGCCCGCGCCGCCGAGCAGGTTCTTGTAGAAGTCGGCCATGAGGTCTGCCGTGGACTTGTCGGCCACAGACCAGAGGCTCACGCCCACCGTGGGAGCGCCCGCGTACATGAAGGCGCGGGTGAGTCCGATGACGCCCTCGCCGCGCGCCTCACGCCCCAGCCCCGTCTCGCAGGCCGACAGCATGACGAGCGGCGAGCCGAGGCGGAGGTTGAAGACTTCGTCGGTGCGCAGGAAGCCGTCCGTGCCCTCGCGGTTGCCGACGAGCGACAGCACGACGCCCGTGAACTGCGGGCGCTGCGTGTTCAGAAGCCCGTGCGTGGCGAAGTGCAGGACGTGGTACTGCCGCAGGTCTCGGTCTTCGACGTTCGACTCGCTGGCGTCGAGGTCGAGCCACACGTCGGCCTTGCGCCCCGCCGCGGTCGCGAACTTCGCGATCTGCTGCGCCTCGGTGCGCGTGCCGGCCAGACGGACGAGCACGCCGCGCTGCGCGCCCGTCGCGGCGGGCGCACCATTCGGCTTCTCGCTGTCGGACACGTCGGCGAGCGCGCTGTCGAAACTCAGGCCGCGCGCCGCCTCGCCGTCCGTCTGTTGTGCTACTGTCTTCGCGCCGCGCGCGCGCGCGTCCGACGCGTTGAAGACGGGGTCGGCGACGATGAGCATGCCGCCCGCGTTACTGTCTCCACTCGACGCGCGCTGCTGGCGTATGGCGGCGACGACCGAGGCCGACGGCGCGAACAGCGTGTCGTTTGTCTTGAGCAGGTATGGCAGAGTCGAGAAGTCAGCGCCCGCGGGCGGGGCCGCGGCGACGAGCGCCTGGAAAGGGACGTAGTTGAGCGCGCCGTCGGCGACGACGAGCAGCCTGCTGTTCTTGAAGAGCGGAGCCGCCGGCTCGATAACAGTTTTGTAGAGTGCGTTGGCGACGCCTGCGTAGGCGCTCACGGCGGCGGGGTCTGCGGCTGTTCCGCCGCCGGAGAGCGTCAGGCCGCGTTGCGGTTCCGCGGACGCCGAGACGAGATCGGTCAGAGAGCGGCGCAGGGTCGCGGGGATGATCTGCTGGCGGAAGGCCATCGCCTGCTGCTCGATTTGGGCGCGACCGGGCAGGCGCGAGAGCGTTAGCCCCGCGCGCGTGACGGCGAAGAGGTACGAGCGCTCGTCGCCGAGCGTGTATTCGAGGAGCGCCGTGTCGTCGTCCAGAACTTGCTGGCGTATGTCTTCGAGTGTGAGCGGCTTCGAGGCGGTGAGCGCGGCGTAGCGCGGGCTGGCCGAGCGAATCTGGTTCTCGATGCTGTCGTAGTCGTTCTGAAGTTGATCCAGCTCGGCCTGGAGTTCTTCGAGAGACTTCTTCGGCCCCTCGCCGCCGAGGTTGACGCCTGTCATCAGCGCGGCGATCTCCTGCTGGCGCTTCTGGTTCTCCTGCTTCTGACGCAGCAAGTCCGCAGGCACGCCCTCGGTGATCTCCGCGCCGCTCTCGCTCAGCATGTCGAGGAGCGAGCGAGCGCGCCCGCGCTCGATGACGCTCAGCGCTTCCGCCGCGTAGGCGAGCGCCTGGCCTTCGAGCGGGGGCGTGGTGGCGGGCGCGTTCGACGTGCCGGGGGCAGCGCTCGACGGCCCCGCGAGCGCCATCTCCGCGAGAGCGCTCGACGCCTCTTTGAAAACGTCCTCGGTCGTGGCGAGGAAGGAGGTGCGCGCCTCGTCGGCGCGGAGGCTCCCCTCACGGACGGCCTCGATGGTGTCGAGCGCCTGGCGGTAAGACGTGAGCGATTCCTCGCGCAGACGCGCGGCCTTCTTCTGGTCTTTCTCGGACGCGGCCTGAGACCAGAGGCTCTTCCCCGTTCCACGCTGCGCGGGCCACATCAGGTCAAGGCGGTTGTCTTCGCGCGCACCCTTCGCGGCGGCGTCGTAGAACTTGGCGGCCTCGGCGTACTGGCCCTTCCGGAAGGCAACGTCGCCGAGGCTCGTGCGCGCGGCGGTGCGGTAGCGGCGCGTCTGGCCGAGCTTGCCGACGAGGGGCAGGCCGCCCACGGTCGCGTCGAGCACGTTCTGGAAGTGCTTCTTCGCCTCGTCGAGATTGCCCTTGAGGTATTCGACGCGGCCCATGCCCAGCTCGTAGGTCGTGTAGATGACCGTCTCGCGGTAGGCGTTGAACGGGCCTTTCACGTCAGACGAGATGTCTGAGACGACGCCGACGGTCGCGCTCGGCGTCGAGGTCGAGGGCTTGCCGCCGAACACGCCGCGGAGGCCCGAACCCAAGCCTCTCGCCTTGCTCACCTTCGACTCGGTGCCCGACTTCGCGTTCTTCGCGGCCTTGAGCTGGTCGGTCTCAGGACGCGTGACGCGCATGCGACCGAAGGCCGAGCGCGCCGCGTCGGCGTCGCCGCGGCGGTAGTGCATCTGGCCGATCTTGGCGAGCATGAGGTTGGCGTTGTAGGCGTTCTCCTGGGTCGAGAGCGCGCCGGCGAGTTGGCCCTGGCGGCTCTCGCCGAGGGCCAGCGCGGCGTAGAGGTCGTATGCGGCGTTGTAGTTCTGGAGCGCGATGTCGTAGCGCCCCTGCCGTTCGTAGAGTTCGCCCATCAGGTCGCGGGTCGAGGCCTCGCCCGATTTATCGCCCGCCTGCTGGAAGGCTTTGAGCGCGCGTTCGAGGTGCACGAGGGCCTCGCCGGCCTTGCCGCGGTGCAGCAGCGCGCGCCCCTGCTCGCGCTCGCCGACCGCGTCGCCCGCCTGCTGTACTCCCGCGGGAGGCACACCCACCGAAGCGCGAGCCGCGGAGCCGCGGGCGGCGGCGCGCGGCGCGGCGGAAGGCACGGCGCAGAGAAACGTCGAGGCGGCGAGCAGGCACGAGAGAGCGCGTGTAGTGCGGCGCATGTCAGTCAACTCCTGTTTCATTTTCTTCCCTTCGAATTTAACCTGGTGAGGCCCGCGTACAAAGCGAAAATCTGAAACCCCAAATTTGAAACTGCCGGTTTGAGGTTTCAGATTCCGAGGTGATTAATTACCGCGCCGTGTCAAGACGGTGCGGCCCCCGCCACCGACGGCGCTCACTTGTGGACGAGCTTGATGACGGTGACGAGCGTGTCCGAGTCGGGCGAGGCGTTCACGCGGACGACCGCGGGGGCCGGGTCGTCCCTTTTGATCTTGATGCCGCGTTGCAGGGTGCTCGGCTGGACGGGCTGCTTCTGCAACTGTGCGAGTTGAGTGTTCTTCGCCTCGGTCACGCGCCCGCCCGCCGCGCCCGACTTGATGCGCGCCCACTGCTCAGGCGTCGGCTTCCAGTAACAGTCGTCGCGGCTCTTGCCGCAGAACTGTGCGAGCGCGTCGCCCGTCGGCACGCCGTCGAGCGGGCGGCGCGAGACGATAACATAGACGTGCTCGTTGGCCGGGGTCTGGTCGAACTCGAAGGCGTAGTCCAAATCCGCCGGGTAGGTCTCGCGGACGTGCGCGTGCGCGGCGTTCGCCCCTTTGTCGAGCACCACGTTCGGGAAGAGCATTTCGGGGTCGCGGTCGTTCTCGGCGTTGAAGATGTAGATGTAGCCTTCGATGTTCGGTTCGAGCGAGATGGCGATGCGGTCGCCGGACTTGTACTCCTGCGACGTGTCAACGGCGAGCAGGCCGCCCGACTTGTCCTTCATGAAGACCGTGTAGCCGAGGCCGACGGGTTGCAGCGAGCCGGTCGTCGAACTGGCCTTCACGGTCTGTACGCCGCCTTTGTCCGCGGCGTTCTCCCTGGCGTTCTCGGTCGCGCCCTTGTCCGTCGAGGTTTTGTTCGAGGCCGTGTTCGTCTGAGACGCCTTCGTTGAGGAAGAGCCTTTACTGCCGGAAGCGACGCCGCCCGCGCCCGGATTCCTCGCGCCGGAGTTGCTCCTGTGCGTAGCCGGGCCGGTGTGTGTGGTCTGCCGCTGCGGCTGCGTCGTCTTCTTGCCGGGGTCGTCGAAGCTCACGCCGCGCGAGGTGACGAAGTCGTCTATGACCGCCTGGTCTTGCTGCTGTTGCTGCTGCGCACGCGCCGCGGGCGCACCGCAGAGGAGCGCGAAGGCGGCGAGCGCCAGAAGAGGTTTGAAAGGCATCTGCGAACTCTCCTCAAAGGATTTTTGATTTTAGATTTTTTGATTTGCGATTGAAAGACAGCGCGTCTCTTACAAGCAGTCAATCCAAAATCAAAAATCTAAAATCAAAAATGTCAACGGTGGTTGATCCTCACATCAAAGATGACGGGCTTGCCCCCGGAGGTTGCCGGCTGCGGCGCGCTGACGACGACGCGCTTCTCGCCGCCGTCGTCTTTGACCGCGACCGCGGGCGCGTCCGACTTGAACTGCGCGCGGAAGTCTTCAAGCTCCTTGACCTCGGCGGGCGTCAGCTCGTGCAGGAACTTCCCCGCCAGAAACGAGGGCGACATGAGCGGCGTCGGCGAGAAGATGAAGGTGAACTCGTCGGAGCCGGGCGTGTCGTCGAGCTTCAGCTTCGCGCCGTTCATCGAGGGGAAGGCGAAGTCTGCGCCCGCGCCGACGAGGTTCGACTTGAGCGCGCCCGCGCCCTGCGCCGTCAGTATCGTCATCTGCGCGTTGCCGCCCGCGCCGGGGCCGATGATGTAGAGGTAGCCGCGCTCCTGCGGCATGAAGTGGAAGCGGAAGCGCTGGCCGGAGACGAGTGTGGCGGCGGTCTCGGCGACGCGCTTGCCCGCGGCGTCCTCCGGCTTGTCGAAGGCCTCGAACCAGTAGCTCGCCGCCTCGACCCTCGGCGCGTCGGCGGGCTTCGACGGCCCGGCAACGTTGGCCGCGGGAGTCGGCTGCGCGACGACAGCGGGCGGCTTCGGCTGCATGCTTCTCCACGCGAGCCAGCCGCCGACGCCCGCGACGATCACCAGCGCAAGCACGCCGACCGCGACGAGCGGCGCGAGCGAGCGGCGCGGCACGGGCGCGGTGACGACGCGCCCGCCTTGATTCGTGGCTTCATTCTCGAACGCCACGCGCGTCCCTGGAATCGCCTGCGCCGCGTGCGTCTCGGAGACCGCCTGCCGCTGCACGCCGGAGACCGACTGCTGCTGCCGCGCGTCGCCGGTCGCGCCCACATGAGTCTCTGGGGCCTGGGAGACGCCCGTCTCGCGACCGCTTTCGCGCCGCGCGGCGGCGTTGCCGCTCGTGAAGGGTTGCGAGGACTGCGCGACCGTCCCGCGACCGCGGCCCGTGGCGGGCGGGTCGAATTCGGAAGTGAGAATCGTGTCGGCGTGGCTGTGTTCGAGTGGCTGCGCGCCCGGCGAGAGGTTCGCGGTCGCGGCCTCGCTCACGTCGCGCGCCTGCGCGCTCGTGCCGCGCGCGCCCCCCGCGTCCGTAGCGTGAATCGTGCCCGCGCTCGTCGCGTGTGTTCGCGCTCGGCGCGCGTGCGGCTCCATGCCGAGCGCCGCGCGTAGCTCTTCAACAAGTTCGCCCGCCGCCTGCGGTCGGTCGGCGCGATCCTTCGCCATCGCGCGCGCGACGCCGCGGCTGAACTCGGCGGGAACGTCGGACGCGACTTCGCTCAGCGAGGGCAGCGGCTCGGCCACGTGCTTCTGCCGAAGCTCGGAGAGCGTGCGACCGCCCAGGGGCTTCCGGCCTGCGACCAGCTCGAAGAAGATGACGCCAAGGCTGTAGATGTCGGTGCGCCCGTCAACTTCGGGGTTGCCGTCGCGCGGCATCTCGCCCCACTGTTCGGGCGACATGTAGTAGGGCGTGCCGAGTATCTGCCCGGCGACGGTCAGCGATGTTGCGTTCGCGGCGTGCACGTCGCCCGCGCCGACCATCTTGGCGATGCCGAGGTCGAGCACCTTGATGACCGTGCCGCCGCGGTCGTCTGTGCCGAGCATGATGTTTTCGGGCTTGAGGTCGCGGTGGACGACGCCGCGCGCGTGCGCCGCGTCGAGCACGTCGGCGACGGGTTCGAGTACGTCGAGCGCCTCCGCCGGGCTGAAGCGACCGCGCCGCTTCAACTCACGGTCGAGCGTGTGGCCTTCGACGTACTCCATCACCATGTAGATCATGCCGTCGCTACCGGCGGAGAGGTCATAGACGGTGACGGCGTTCGGGTGGCGGAAGGCGCGCGCGGCCTTGCCCTCGCGCTGGAAGCGCTTGAGCCACTCGGAGTTGCCGCGCATCTCGGAGCGCAGCGTCTTGATGACGACCTGGTCGCCGAGAAGGATGTGGCGCGCGCGATAGACCGCGCCCATGCCGCCCTGCGCGATGAAGCTCTCGACCTTGTACTTGCCCTCGATCACCTGCCCGACGATGTTTTCGGGCGACTCCTGCAAGACCTCGCCGTCGTGCGGGCAGAAGGTCTCGGTGTCGGCGAACGTGTTATTGCATGCGGCGCAAAGCTTCATGTGGAGTTGTCTTCGCTTCAGTCCCGAAGAGGCCCGCGAAAGGTTTACAAAAGCGAGCGGCCTCGAAGCCGTTTGGGAGAGTTGAAGTCTAGCACGGCCAAACGCGCGTGTGAAATTGGGCGGGCCGCGCCACTCTTTACGCCCTGTTTTCGAGCAACGAAACCGCCTCCCGGCTAATCAAACTAACGCACGCGCCCGCCTTCGGGCCGGCGGCGCTTTCGCACGAATAGCCTCGCGAACTTCTCCGGGCGAAAGCCTTCCCCCGCCGACGGCGCGTCCAAGGCGGTGAGCCATGACACTGAACGCATTCCTGGAACGACGCTCCAAACCCTTCATCTTCGTCGCCGGACTCCTGCTGGTCTTCCTGCTCGGTGTGGTGGACTACCTGAACGGGCCCGACGTTTCGTTCCTCATCTTCTACGTCGTGCCGGTTTTCGTCGCGGCGTGGTACGTCGGGCGTCGCGCCGGCCTCTGGATGTGCGCGGCGAGCGGCCTTTCGTGGCTCGTCGGCGCATACGCGACCGTCGAACACTTCTCGCACCCGGCGGTCGCCTACTGGAACGCAGCGGTGCGCTTCGGCTTCATGGTCATCCTCGCGCACCTCGTCGCGTCTTTCAAACGCTCTCTTGAGCGCGAGCGCGAGTTGGCGCGCACTGACTACCTGACCGGCGCGTTCAACGGCAGGTCTTTCAACGAGCTGGCCGGGGCCGAGATCAACCGCGCGCGGCGGCACGCGCACCCCTTCAGCGTCGCCTACGTGGACGTGGACGACTTCAAGCTCGTCAACGACCGCCACGGCCACAGCGCGGGCGACAGGCTTTTGAAGGCGGTCGCCGACTCAATCCGCCAGAACGTGCGCGCCATAGACACCGTGGCGCGGCTCGGCGGCGACGAGTTCGCCGTCCTCATGCCCGAAACCGGCGAGGCGGCGGCGCGTGTCGTCATCAGCCGCGTGCACCGCCAACTCCTCGAAGCCGTCCGACGGCAGGGCCTGCGCGTCACCTTCAGCATCGGCGTCGTCACGTGGGACGCCCCGCCTTCCACAGTTGACGAGATGCTCCACGTCGCCGACGCACTCATGTACTCCGCCAAGCGCTTCGGCAAGAACACCGTCCGCCACACCGTCTCAAACGCGCCCGCCAACGCCGCGTAAGGACTGCCGCCTAAGACCACATAAGCGAGTCCGGCGTTATGCCGTTCCTTGCTTACAGACGTATAATCCTGCTTTCGGAGAAACGTTCCCTCGCCTTTGGAGGTAAGCAAGATGTTCAAGTTAAGGCGGCTCCGTTGCTCTTTCTGCGGGAAGAAGGACGCCGAGGTATCGAAGCTGGTCGCCGGCCCGCGTGTTTACATCTGCGACGAGTGCATCGCGGTTGCGAGCCGGATGATGGAAGATGGCCCGCACGACGATAGCCAAGCGCCTAAAGTCGGGACGACGGTCTGGCGTAAGCTGTCGGCCCGCGCCCGGCATTTTTGGCGCGGCGGCGGCGCGCGGCGTGTCGGCTCACTCGGCGTCTCCGGTTAACCGGCTCAACACTCAGGATACTCATCGCCAGTAATGCCAGTCACGCGCGTGCTGCGCGCGCAGCACGCGCGTGGCCCGCTTGCCGCGCGTCTTGAAAACGAGGAGGAAAGTCTGCCGCCCCGCCCGCCTGGAAGCTCAGCCCTTGTTCGCCAAGCCTTCCTCGCCGTCGTTCAACTCCGGCTTGCCGAGCACGTGGACGAGTATCGGGACTGAGCTGAGCGCGCCGACCAAAAGCAGCGTCCAACCGATTGTGCGGCGCGTCCGCGGGTCGAGCCTGTCGCCTACCAGGAGCGCGACGCCCGCGCCGAGCATGCCGCGCGTGCTTGCGATGATACCAAGTTCAGGAAGTGTTAAGCCTCTCTCTTTCATGCTGGCTCCTCCGTCCGTTTAGATTAAAAAGTGCCACAAGCGACGCGGCCACAGGCGGGCGACAACTCGACAATGCTTAATGCGGGCTGCAAAATTTATCGGGCAACGGTTTTATGCGTTCGACTCTCAACAGCTACCTCGAAGACTTCCTGAAGCGCGGCGACGAAAACGCCTTCGCCTACCGACGCGGGCTGCGCGTCGAGCGCTGGACGTACAGGCGCGTCGCGGAGACGGCCCGACGCTTCGCGCGCGAACTCGAAGCGCGCGGCGTCGGTCGCGGCGAGCGCGTCATCGTCTGGGCGGCGAACAGCGCCGAGTGGGTCGCGGCCTTCTTCGGCTGCCTGCTCCGCGGCGTCATCGTCGTGCCGCTCGACCTGGAGAGCGCGCCCGACTTCGTCGCACGCGTCCTGCGGCAGACGAAAGCGTGCCTTCTGCTCCTCAGCTCCGAGACGAGACAGAACGCCGCGGGCCTCGGAGTTCCCTTCCTCATGCTGGAAGAGTTGGATGAGGCACTGTCGCGCCATCCGTCCGAGCCTTTCGAGCCGCAGGACATTTCCGACAGCGACCTCGTCGAGATCATCTACACTTCGGGGACTACGTCAGAGCCGCGCGGCGTGTGCCTGACGCACCGCAACCTGCTCGCCAACCTCGCGCCGCTCGAAAAGGAGGTCGTGAAGTATTCGCGCTGGGAGCGCGTCGTCCACCCGGTTCGCTTCCTCAACCTCCTGCCGCTCAGCCACGTCTTCGGGCAGTTCATGGGGCTTTTCGTGCCGCAAATGCTCGGCGGCGAGGTTCACTTTCAGGACTCGCTCAACCCTTCGGAGATCGCCCGCACGATCAGGGCACAGCGCATCTCCGTCGTCGTCACAGTCCCGCGCATGCTCGACAGTTTGCGCGAGCACGTCGAGCGGCGCGAGGCCGCGCGCGGTCGCGGCGAAGAGTTGAGACGCAAACTCGCGACAGCCGGAGGCGCGCACACGCTCAAGCGCCTCTGGACGTTCCGCCACGTCCACAGTTACTTCGGCTGGAAGTTCTGGGCCTTCATCACCGGCGGCGCGACGCTCGACGCCGAGAGTGAGATGTTCTGGCGTCGCCTCGGCTTCGCGGTCGTACAGGGCTACGGCATGACGGAGACGGCGTCGCTCGTCACGGTCAATCATCCGTTCAAGTCGGGCCGAGGCTCGGTCGGGAAGATTCTGCCCGGTCAGGAGTTGAAGCTCGGCGAGGGCGGCGAGATTTTAGTGCGCGGCGCGAACGTCTCGCCTGGCTACTGGCGCGACGGCGCGGCGCAGCCGCTCGACGACGAAGGCTGGCTGCGCACGGGCGACATCGGAGAGATGGACGAGGACAGCCAAATCTACTTCAAGGGCCGCAAGAAAGAGACAATCGTCACCGCCGCCGGCCTCAACATTCACCCCGAAGACATCGAGGCAGCGCTCAACCGCCAGCCCGAAATCAAGCAGAGCGCCGTGGTCGGCATCGAGGGCGCGCGCGGCCCCGAACCCCTCGCCGTCCTCATCATGCGCGACCCGCAGGCAGACCCCGCGCCCGCCGTCGAGCGCGCCAACCAGACGCTCGCGCGACATCAGCACGTGCGCCGCTGGCACGTCTGGCCCGAAAGCGACTTCCCACGCACGCCCACGCAGAAGGTTCGCAAGCGCGACATCCTCGAAAGGCTGGACGGGGAGACGGGGGGACTGAATGACGAGTCGAGAATGGGGGCCGTTTCTCTTCATGTCTCCCCGTCCCCCCGTCCCCCAGTCCCCCCGTCTCTTGAAATCCATTCGCTCCCCGAACTCGACTCGCTGGGTCGCGTCGAGCTTTTGAGCGCGCTCGAAGACCGCTACCAGATGGAGATTGACGAGGCGAGCTTCACCGAGGCGACGACGGTCGGCGACATCGAGCGCATCATTCAAAGCGGCGGCGGGGCGGAGTCAGCGTCGCAGTACCCGTACCCCGCGTGGGCGCAGCGCTTCCCCGCGACATGGTTTCGACTCGCACTCTTCTACGCTGTCGTCCTGCCGATCACGTCGCTGCTCTGCTGGGTGCGCGTGCGCGGCAAAGTGAACCTGCGGGGCCTGCGCGGTCAGGCGCTCTTCGTGTCGAACCATGTCACGTACTTCGACCACGCGCTCATCCTCTCGGCCCTACCCGGTCGCTTCCGCCGCCGCCTCGCCATCGCGATGGAGGGCGAGCGCCTGCGCTGGTGGCGTCGGCCTCCCGCCGGCTCGCCCTGGCACAGACGCCTGCGCTGGCTCGCCCAGTATTTCCTGACCGTCTTGATCTTCAACACCTTCTCGCTCCCGAAGTCGAGTGGCTTCCGACGCAGCTTCGCCTTCGCGGGCGAGACCGTTGACCGCGGCTACAGCGTGCTCGTCTTCCCCGAAGGCATGCGCACGGAGCACGTCCGGATGAACCCGTTCAAGATCGGCATCGGCTTACTCGCGTCGGAGCTGGGCGTGCCGGTCGTCCCCGTTCGGATTGACGGGCTGGCCGAGCTGAAGATGTCGGGCCGCCGCGGCTTCGCCCTCCCCGGCAGCGTCACCATCAACTTCGGCGAGCCGGTGACGTACTCGCGCGACGAAGACCCCACGGCAGTCACGGCGGACTTGGAGAGACGTGTCAGAGAAATGATGAATGCGGAATGATGAATGATGAATTAAAGCAACCTGCTTTCCATTCATCATTCCGCATTCATCTTTCATCATTTCTTTGACACCCTTTCCGTCGCTCTGCTACGCTCGAACCGCTCTTGCGCATGAAACCCATTCGACGCCGTTCGGCGTAAGGCACGACGTTAACGCGCCTCAAGCCGGAGACGACCAGCCCGCCCGATGCTCTATCGCAAGCTGCTACGCCCCCTCCTGTTCAAGCTCCCGCCGGAGACGGCACACGAGTTGGCACTCAACGCGCTATCGCTCTCGCTCGGCACGGAGGCCGCGAGGCGCGCGGCGTCGCGGCGCTTCGGGCGGGAGACTTTCGGCGAGGTCAAACGCTTCGGCCTGAGCTTCAAAAACCCGGTCGGCCTCGCCGCGGGCTTCGACAAGAACGGCGTCGTGGCGCGCGAGCTGGCGGCGCTCGGCTTCGGCTTCGTGGAGGTCGGCACGGTGACGAACCTCGCGCAACCCGGCAACCCGCGTCCGCGACTCTTCCGACTGCCGCTCGACCGTGCCCTCGTCAACCGCCAGGGTTTCAACAACGAAGGCGCGGCGGCGCTCGCGCGGCGGCTCGAACGGGCGAGGCCCGACTGCATCCTCGGCGTCAACATCGGCAAGAGCCGCGCCGTCGCTCTCGAAGAGGCGACTGCCGACTATCTCGCGAGCTTCGAGGCCGTGCGCGCGCATGCCGACTACGTGGCCGTCAACGTCAGCTCGCCGAACACTCCGGGCCTGCGCGAGCTTCAGCGCGCAGACCTCCTCGCCGCGCTGCTCGGCGAGCTTCAGCGGCGCAACCGCGAACTGGCCGAGCGCGACGCGCGAGCGCCCGTGCCGCTGCTCGTCAAGGTCGCGCCTGACCTCGACGCGGGAGAGCTTGAGATGATCGTTGACGTGGCGCGCAGAGTCGAAGTCGCTGGTATCATCGCGACCAACACGACGACTAGCCGCGAGGGCTTGCGAACTCCGGGCGAGCAGGTCGTCGCGTGCGGCGAGGGCGGCTTGAGCGGCGCTCCGCTCAGGCAGCGCTCGACCCAAATCATCGCGGCGCTGCGCCGCCTGACGCGCGGCACGCTGGAGATCGTCGGCGTCGGCGGCGTCTTCAAGGCCGAGGACGCCTGGGAGAAAATCTGCGCCGGGGCCGGACTCGTGCAGCTCTACACGGGCTTCGTTTACGAGGGCTTCGGCGTCGCCCGGCGCATCAACGAAGGGCTGACGGCGCTCCTCGAACGGCACGGCCTGCGCACGCTCGACGAGGCCGTCGGCTGCCGCGCCGAAGAGTTCGCCGCCGTCGGCTAAGGGTTAATAACTTTGAAGGAGGAAGGCCGTATGAGCCTGACGGGAACGGCGGAAGGTGTTTCGGCGAAGGAGAAACTGATCGTCGCGCTCGACGTTGCGACGGCGGGCGAGGCGAGGCGCTTGTTCGACGCCCTGCGCGACTCGGCGGGGATGTTCAAAGTCGGCTCGCAGCTTTTCACTTCAGCCGGGCCGGAGTTCGTGCGCGAGATCGTCGGCGCGGGCGCGCGCGTCTTCCTCGACCTCAAGTTCCACGACATCCCGAACACCGTCGCCGCCGCGAGCCGCGAGGCCGTGCGCCTCGGCGTCTCGCTCTTCGATGTCCACGCCGCGGGCGGCGGCGAGATGATGCGCCGCGCCGCAGAAGCCACGGCTGACGAGGCCGCGCGCCTCGGAGTCAACAAGCCCGGCCTCATCGCCGTCACGGTGCTGACGAGCGTGGACGCAGGCGCGCTCGCCGAGACCGGGGTCGAGGCCGGTTCGGTCGAGGCGCAGGTGAGACGGCTCGCACGTCTGGCGGACGCGAGCGGATGCGACGGCGTCGTCGCCTCGCCGCACGAGATCGCGCCGGTGCGCGATTCGGTCGCGCGCGCGGGCTTCCTCGTCGTCACGCCCGGCGTGCGCCCGGCAGCAGCCGCACACGACGACCAGAAGCGCGTGATGTCTCCCGCCGGGGCAATTCGCGCCGGCGCGGATTTCATCGTCGTCGGTCGCGCCATCCTCAACTCCCCCGACCCCGCGCGCGCCGCGTCGGAAGTCGTCAGGGAGATGGAGGAGGCATAGGAGGCAGGAGCAGACGGCAGGGGCAGGAGGCAGGAAGCAGACAGCGTAGTTGCGAGTTCCAATTTTGAATCTCACATTTGAAATCGAAGCAGTTCTATCTGCCTCCTGCCCCTGCTGTCTGCCTCCTGGTTTATGAGATGAGCGTCGAGTATCGAGTCGAAGGGAGCGGCCCGCCGTTCGTGTACGTGTGCGGGATCGAGGGGACGGGCAGCCTGTTCTACAAGCAGGCCGCAGACCTCGCGCGCGACCACACGGTCATCTCGTTCCCGCTGCGCGGCGAGGGCCGCTATGCGCTCCCGCGGCTCGTCGAAGATTTCGCGTGGGTCGTGCGCGACGCGGGGCGCGGGCGCGCGACCGTGCTCGGCGAGTCGTTCGGCGGGCTGCTGACGATGGCCGCGGCGCTCGAACACCCGGAGTTGTTCGAGCGCATGATCCTGGTCAACACGTTCCCGCACTTCGCCGCGCGCCTGAAGATTCACGCGGGGTGCGCCCTCTTCTCGCTCGGCTACCCTCTGATGAAGGCCCACCGGACGCGCGCCGCGCGTCGCCTGCTCTTCGGCGGGGACGTGAGCGAGGATGACAGGCGGCAGTTTCGCGAGCGCACGCGCGTCGTGCCGCGCGAGGGCTACCTGTCGCGCATGCGAATCATCCGCGACACCGATCTGCGCCCGCGCCTGAAGGAAATCGGAGTCCCCGCGCTCGTCGTCGCGGGAACTGAAGACCGACTCCTCGACAGCGTGGCCGCAGCGAAGTTGATGGCCTCCGGGCTGCCGCGCGCGCGCCTGAAGCTGCTCGAAGGGACGGGCCACGTCGCGCTCCTGTCGGAGCGCGTGCGCGTGCGCGAGTGGCTGGCGGAGTTCGACGGGCTGTGAGTTAAAAACATTAAGACGGCGGAACGCGGCGGCGGCTTCGTGCGTGTAAGAAGGGCGTCGCCGCGTTTGGCGCGCGGGCGCGGAGTCTGCGAAGATGTGTAAGTTTGGGGAGGGGAGATTCTTTGTTCCGAGGGGTGTTCGTGCTGAAAACTCTGGCCGCGGCGCTCGCGACCCTTTGCCTCTGCGCCGCGGCACTCGCCCAGGCGCGCGGCGATGTCGGCGGCAGTCCCTTCAACGACGCGCCTTACCGCGTCGGCGAACACCTGACCTACACCGTCGCCTTCTCAAACTTCCCGACGGCGGCGCACGTCGAACTCCTCGTCGCGGGCCGCGGCCAGCTCTACGGTCGCGAGGGGGTCGAGCTGCACGCGCACGTCGAGACCATCGGCGTCGTCTCCGCCGCGCTCTACGCGCTCGACAACACCTACGTCACTTTTGTTGACCCCGCGACGGGCCTTCCGTACCGGGCGCAACGCGTCATACGCGAGGGCGCGCGCGTCGAGGACGTGACGCGCGACTACAGCGCGCCGCTCGGCGACACAGCCATGCCCGCGACGCAGACGGCGGGCGGAGCAGCCGCGCCCGGCACCTACGACCTCCTGGCCGCTCTCTACCGCCTGCGCGCCCTGCCGCTCGCGCCGGGCGCGGTTTACACGCTCGCCGTGCAGAACGGAGACGCTGCCTACAACGCCGAGGTCAGAGTCACGGGCCGCGAGACCGTCAAGACCAACGTCGGCTCGTCGAACGCGGTCGTCGCGCAGGTGCGCGTGCGCGGCAACGACGAGGCCGACGCCTACCGCGTGCGCGCTTACTTCACGGACGACGAGCGGCACGTGCCCGTGCTCATCACCGCGCGCCACCCCGCCGGAGAGATTCGCGTAGAGCTCGCCAGCGCCGAGATGACGGCGGGGCCTCTGCCCGTGACCGCTGGCGCGACTCCGCCGCCTCAGCCCTTCGTGACGCCGCCGCCCGGCGCGACGCCGACTCCGCCGACACCCGGCCATCCGACGCCGGCACGGACGCCCGCAGGCCCGGCAGCCGCGTCGCTGCCCGAACTGCCTTTCAGGCCCGGCGAGCAGTTGAACTTCAACTTCTTCCTCGGCGCGAACGCGCAGCCCGTCGGGACGGCGTCGTTCCAGGTGCGCCCGCGCGCGCGCTACTTCAACCGCGAAGGGCTGCTGCTGACCACCGTCTTGCAGACGACCGGCGCGGGGCAGACGCTCTTCCCCGTCAACGACCGCATCAGCACATACGTTGACGCGGCGACGCTGCTCCCCTTCCGCACGGAGTTGGGCCTCGTCGAAGGCAAGCGGCAGGCGCGCTGGATCGTCTCCGCAGACCAGAACGGCGGCAACGCGCTCTTCGACGACGGCACACGCGTCGAGATGCCCGTGGGCACGCACGACCTCCTCTCGGTCTTCTACGCGCTGCGCTCCTTCGACCTCACGCCGGGCAAACGCAACGCCGTCTCCCTGCTCGTCAACAAGCGGCCCCGCCTGCTCTACATCACGGCCCTGCAACGCGGCCCCCTCACGCTGGGCGGCCAGATGATCCCCGCCGTCGAACTCTCCCTCGCCACGAACGACACGGACGGCAACCGCTTCAACCTGCGTCTCTGGGTCAGCACAGATAGCCGCCGCCTCCCGCTGCGACTGACCGCCCAGACACCGCTCGGCCCCTTGCGCGCCGACCTCGCAATCATCCCGACTTCTCTGCACTAGCGTAAAGAAAAGGGAGCGCCTTTATTCCCGGCAAGCGCCGCGTTGCCCAATCGCGGCCCCTCTATCCCTCCGCCGGAGTCGAAAATTTTTCCAGAAAACCCGGCGATGAAATTGAAATTTATTTTCAACTTGTGTATATTGCAGTTAGCGGTTGTCGAGAATCTCCCCAGCCGCGCCCGTTTAATTTTGAACTCATCGGTGAACGTCTTATGAGCATCGCCTACGCAGCCCTCAATCCGACCGCCAACATTCTCGACCGCGCGGAGACGTTCGAGACGGCGACCGTCTCGCTCGACCGCCTGCGCGTGGGCGCGCACGCGCGCGTCCTCGCCGTGAAGGGCGAGGGCGCGGTCGCGCGCCGCCTGATGGAGATGGGCGTCGTTCCGGGCGCGCCGGTTCGCGTCGTCAAGTGCGCGCCGCTCGGCGACCCGCTCGAAGTGCGCGTGCGCAACTACCACCTCGCGCTCCGCCGTAGCGAGGCGCAAACCATTTCGGTAGTGTTGGAGTCGTAAACCGTGAACCGCAAACCGTGACGAGTTAAGACCTGCTTTTCTCTCGTCACGGTTTACGGTTCACGGTTTACGTTTTTTATGAGTAGTACCCTCGAATCCCCTTCCCCGCGCACAACCGAGCCGGCGGGCGGCCAGGCCGAACAAGCGGTGAGACCGCTGGTCGTCGCCCTCGCGGGTAATCCGAACGCCGGGAAGACGAGCCTCTTCAACGCCCTCACGGGTCTCCGGCAGAAGGTCGCCAACTACCCCGGCGTCACGGTCGAGCGCAAGGAGGGCGTCTGGGCGCTTGCGCCCGACCTGCGGCCTGCGCGCCTGCTCGACCTGCCCGGCCTCTACAGCCTCGACGCCACATCAATTGACGAGCAGATCGCGCACGACGTACTCACCGGTCGCATGGCCGACACGCCCGCGCCCGACGTGATCGTCGCCGTCGTTGACGCGACCAACCTCGAACGCAACCTCTACCTCGTCACGCAACTCCTGGAGACGAACCGGCCCGTCGTCGTCGCGCTGACGATGTTCGACCTGGCCGAGCGCGCAAAGCTGGAAATTGACGTGAAGCGGCTGGGCGAGTCGCTCGGCGTCCGCGTGGTGGCGGTCACGGCCAGGCAGCGGCGCGGGCTTGACGAGCTGGCGCACGCGGTCTTGAGCGCCGTCGGCGTTGAAACGCCGGGCGTGTGCTGGCGTCTGTCGCCGCGCGCCGAGGAGGAGGTCTTGCTGCTCGCGGGCGACGGCGCGGCGGGGCGCGAGGCGGCCCTTCGGGACATATACTCGGACGAGTTGCCGCCGGACGCCGCGCGGCGCGAGGCCGTCGAGCAGGCGCGCCAGCGCCTGGCGCGCTTGAACCCGCAGTGGTGGCAGGAGCCTCTGACGGCGCGCTACCGCTGGATTGAGCGCGTCGCCGAAGGCTCCGTGCGCGGCACGCAGACCGAGCGACCGAGCACGACCGAGCGCATTGACCGCGTCGTCACGCACAGGCTCTTCGGCCCCGTCGTCCTGCTCCTCGTCATGGGCGTGGTCTTCCAGGCGATCTTCTCCTGGGCGACGCTGCCGATGGACTTGATTGACCGAGGCTTCGGAGCGCTCGCCGAACTTACCCGCGCGCACATGCCGCCCGGACTTTTGACCGACCTCCTCGCCGACGGCGTCATCGCGGGCGTGGGCGGCGTGCTCGTCTTCCTGCCGCAAATCCTCCTGCTCTTCTTCTTCATCGCGCTCCTGGAAGACAGCGGCTACATGTCGCGCGCGGCCTTTCTGATGGACAGGCTGATGCGCGGCGTCGGTTTGCACGGCAAGGCTTTCATGCCGCTGCTGTCGAGCTTCGCGTGCGCCATCCCCGGCATCATGGCGACGCGCACCATCGAGAACCCGAAAGACCGCCTGGCGACGATCATGATCGCGCCGTTCATGAGCTGCTCGGCGCGCCTGCCAGTTTACACGCTGATGATCGCGGCCTTCTTCTCGGAGAAGAAGCTTTTCGGCTTCGTCTCGGTCGGCGCGCTGTTGATACTCTCGATGTACCTGCTCGGAATCACCGTGGCGATTGTCGTCGCGTGGATTCTAAAGCACACGATTCTGAAAGCGCCGCCGCCGCCGCTCGTCCTCGAGCTGCCGCCGTACCGCGTGCCGAACCTCGTCAACGTCGCGCAGGCGATGCGCACGCGCGCGTGGCTCTTCGTGAAGCGCGCGGGCACAGTGATCCTGACGATCTCGATCCTTCTCTGGGCGCTGATGACCTTCCCGCGCGCGTCGCACAATCCTGCGCCGGGCGCGCAGGTCGTCGCCGCCGCGCAGACGGCGAGCCAGACTGGCATCGGGCCGACGGGCGAAACTTCTCAGGGCGCAGGGCAGGCACAAGGCGGCGCGGGCGAGGCGAGCGAGCAGTTGCAGCAGAGCTTCGCGGGGCGGCTCGGCCACGTCATCGAGCCGGTCATCGCCCCGCTCGGCTTCGACTGGAAGATGGGCATCGGCCTCATCGCCTCTTTCGCCGCGCGCGAGACAATCGTCTCAACCTTGAGCATCATTTACAACGTCGGCAAGGATGCGGACGCCTCTTCGCCTTCGCTCATCGAGGCCGTGCGAAACGCCAAGCGGCCCGACGGAAGCCCTGCGTGGACGCCGCTCGTCGCCGTCTCGATGATGGTTTTCTTCGTCCTCGCCTTGCAGTGCATGTCAACGGTGGCCGTCGTCCGGCGCGAGACAAACTCGTGGCGCTGGCCGCTCTTCATGGTGGCCTACATGCTGGTCATCGCCTACGCTGCCTCGTTCGTCACGTACCAGGGCGGGCGGCTTCTGGGACTGGGTTAGCCGAGATGGTCTTCGACTGGCAGACAATCGCCGTCGCCCTCATCGTCGCGGGCGCGTTCTTTTACGTCGCGCGTCGCGGACTGGCGCGCCTGCGCTCCTTCCGCGCGGGATCGAAGGCAGAAGCGGGCTGTGAGACCGGCTGCGGCAAGTGCGGCGAGGAAGTCATCCCGGCGAGGTCGGCGAACGTGTTGATTCAGATTAGCCCGCCGAAGGGCGGGCGGCGTAAGTCGGCTTGAAGTTCGACAGAATCGGGCGGCAATAAAAAGAGCGCGGGATTCAAACGCCCGCGCTCTTTAGTTTTTGATTTCCCTTCCGCGTTACAACGAGAAGTTGAAGCTGAGGTAACCCGACACGCGGACGGGCTGCCCGTCAATGACTGTGGGCGTGAACTTCCAGCGGCGCGCGGCGTCCGACGCGGCCTGCTGCAACTGTAGGGGGCCGTCGGTGCGCTGCACCGACTCGACCTCGCCCTTCTCGCTGACGACGAGATAGACCGTGACGACTCCGCTGACGCGCGCCGTGCGCGCAAGCATCGGGTAGGCGGGCGATACGCGCTGCTTCGCCTTCCCCGCGAGCGAGCCGACCGCGACAGGCCCGCCGCCGCTCTTCTTCGCGTCGCCCGCGGACGCCGGAGGCGGCTGCGTGTTGTTCGACTGCGGCGGCGGCTGTTGCGCGGGAGCGCCCGTTTGCGCGCCTGACGACGACTGCGCGCCCGACGAAGCCGCCTTCTGACTTGTCCCCGCCTCGGCCTTACGCGACTTCTTCGACGACTGCTTCTCGTCGCCGCCCGGAGCTTTCTGCGCGACCGCAGACTGCGCCGGCTTATTCGACGCCGCGGAAGGCGTCGGGCCGGGGGCGGGCTGCGTAGCCGCGGGCGCGGGGCGCGAGGCCGGCAGGGCGCTGATGCTGGCGATGCGCATCTCGGAGGAGAAGAGGTGCTCGCGCGCCTCCGCGACGACCGCCTGCCACTGCGCCCGATCCTGGTCGTGGCGCGCGATGCGCATGCGCACCGTGGCCGCGTCTTCCAGAAGCGCCGCCGCGTCGAGGCCGCGCGTGCCTTCCTCGCCGCCTTTGATCTGCTCCTCGTGAAGCGACTTCGCCTGCCCGGCGACTTTTTCCAGAAGGGCGCGTAACTGCTCGATGTCGCTGCCCGCCTCCGGCGGGAGGTCGGCGGCGTCCGAGACGTTGACGCCGAACGAGCGGTAGCGTTCGAGGTGCGTGCGCACGGAGTTGACGGTCTGCCCGGCCAGCGCGAAGTAGGTGTGTGTCGCCGCGTCTGAGGTCTGCCCCTGCGTGCGCGCCCTGAAAGACTCGTCGAGCAGCGCCGCGGCGCGCGTGTAGTCGGGCATCTCGACGAAGATGGACATCAGGAGCAGGCGGGCCACGTCGCGCACCGACTCGTCGGCGGTCGAAGCGCGCAAAGACTCAAGCTCGCTCGCGGCGGCTGCGAGCCTCCCGATGGCCGCCAGCGAGCGCGCGCGCGCGAGGCGCTTCTGCACCGCGTCGTTCTCGGCTGCCGCCGACGCGTTAGACGAAGCGTTGCCGTCGGTCGAAGGCTGAAACTGCCCGGTCACGGACGGCTGCCCCTGCGTCGGCGCGGGCGTCGTCGCCGGACTTTGCGCGCGGGCACACGTCGCCGCGGTCAGGAATGCAAGGGCGAGAGAAGTTTTGACGAAAAGATTTAGGGGATACTGGCGAATTGATTTCACTACTTACTCCACAAATTCAAAAGCGAGCGTTTTCGCTCGCCTATCAACTCACATCTTTATTCGCAAACCTATTATCACCCCATCCGCCGTTTCGTTCAACCCCGCGGGCGACGAATTTGATTGCGGATTGCGGAATTCGGATTGCGGATTGAGAGCGGCAACAGTTTCGCTAAGCGCCTTATGTTGCACGGAAGCGCGACGTGACATAGCGCCGCTCTCATCAATCCGCAATCCGAATTCCGCAATCGCCACAGCGCCGAGAGGCTGCGCGAGACGCGCTCGCGGATCGCGCGCGCCTTCTGCTTGATGAGTTCCTCGTTCAAAGTGAGCAGGCGTCGGTCGCGCATCACGACGCGCCCCTCGATGACGACCGTGCGCACGTCCGCGGCCTTCGTCGCATAGACGAGGTGCGAATAGATATTGTAGCGCGGCGTCTGGTGGAGCGAGTCGAGGTCAACGACTACGATGTCGGCGCGCTTGCCCACTTCGAGCGAGCCGACATCGTAGTCCATGTGAAGAGCGCGCGCACCATTGATGGTCGCCATCGCGAGCGCCTCCTCGGCGGTAATGACCTTCGGGTCGAAGGTCGCCACCTTGGCAAGCTTCGCAGCCGTGTCCATCTCCTCCCACATATCCAGGTCGTTGTTCGACGCCGCGCCGTCCGTGCCCAGTCCGACGGCCACGCCCGCGCGCAGCATCTGCGGCACGGGCGCGACGCCGGAGCCAAGTTTCATGTTCGACTGCGGGTTGTGAACCGAGCCGACGCCGTTCTGCTTGAGCAGGTTGATCTCTTGGTCGGTGAGGTGAACCGTGTGCGCGAAGATGTCGCGCGGGCCGAGGAAGCCTATGCGCGAGAGGTACTCGACGGGGCTTGCGCCGTGGTCGCGTGTGATGTCGGCGACCTCCTTGCGCGTCTCTGCGACGTGGATGACGACGGGCGCGCCCGTGCGGTCGGAGAAGGCTTTGACTTCGCGCAGGTGAGCTTCGCTGACTGTGTAGGGCGCGTGCGGCGCGATGGCCGGGGTGATGAGCGCGTGCCCCTTCCACTTGCGGACGAAGTTGTCTGTGTAGCGCATCGCGTCCGGCCAGGTCTTGTTGTCGGGCACGGGGAAGTCAATGACGGTCTCGCCGAGCAGGCCGCGCACGCCCGCGCGCTCAGTCTCGTCGGCGACGGCGTCCTCGAAGTAGTACATGTCGCAGTAGGTGGTCGTCCCGCCGCGAATCATCTCGGCCAGTCCGAGCTGTGTGCCCGCGCGCACGAACTCTTCGGTGACGTTCTTGGCCTCGGCGGGGAAGATGTACTTCGTCAGCCACTCCTGCAAGTCGAGGTCGTCGGCGATGCCGCGGAATAGAGTCATCGGGACGTGCGTGTGGCCGTTGATGAGTCCGGGCAGAACAGCGCGCCCCGTAGCGTCAATCACCTCGCGCGCCGCGTACTGACTCACGATGTCGCTTCTCTTCCCGACCGCCACGATACGCCCGCGCTCGACCGCCACTGCGCCA
>QHXN01000055.1 GCA_003222975.1 Acidobacteriota bacterium
AAGCGCGTCACTTGGTTGGTGCGGCGCGCGACCTGGCCGTCGAGCATGTCGAAGAGGTTGGCGACGATGAGGACGACGCCGGCCCAGAAGAAGTGGCCGAGTCCGAACATCAAACCGCACAGGACGTTGATCGAGACGCCCGTCACGGTCAGCAGATTCGGGTTAATCCGGCGGCGCGCCAGCCCCCGCACCATCGCGCTGATGATCCGGCTCGCGCCGCGTCCGATGCTCGCCCCGAACAACTCTACAAAGCCTTTCTCCGCGCGCTCAACCTGCGCGGACGCGCCCCGTCAGAGCGCCCTGGTTTGGACGAGTCATCATAGGAACGCGCCGGAAGGCTTGTCAAGGAAGTGCTCGGACGGAGGAAATCTAACGAAAGGATTAGAGTTTAGCGCCCGCTTCATGCGGCTGGCACAGTGACGAGCTTAGGCTCGCGGTCGGCGGCGAAGGCAATGCACGCCTTCAGGTCTTCGCGCGTGAGGTCGGGGAATCATCGAGAATCTCCTCCTCGGTCATATCCGAAGCCAGGTACTCAAGCACTTCATAAACCGTAATCCGCAAGCCGCGAACACAAGGCTTCCCGCCGCGTTTATTAGGGTCTATGGTGATGTAGTCTTGGTAGTTCATAAGCTGAGATTACGTCTGCACAATTCATAAGGTCAAGAGCAACAAAGTAACTGAACGCCGGCATTCAATCCGCCGAAGTTTAGTCTTCGCTCGCGGCATTGCTCTTGGCTTCGTCGTGCATCGTCGTCAGTTTCTTGATCTCGAAGTTGCGCGTGCCGGCGGGCGTGGTCACTTTGATTTCGTCGCCCTCCTCGCGGCCCATGAGGCTGCGGCCCACGGGCGAGGTCGTGGAGATGAGTCCGGCGGCGGGGTCGCTCTCTTCGGGGGTGACGAGGCGATAGGTCACTTCCTCCTCGCGCTCCGCGTCGTAGAGGACGAGGGTGGAGCCGTAGGCGGCGCGGTCGTGCGGGATTTTCGAGAGGTCTATGGAGGAGAGTTCGCCGAGGCGCTGGCGCAACTGCTGCATGCGCGCCTGCACGTACTGCTGGCGCGCGAGCGCAGCGTGGTACTCGGCGTTCTCGCGCAGGTCGCCGAACTCCTTGGCGCGCTTGATCTCGCGCGGCAGGTGTACGTGCAACTCCTCGTCCAAATCGTTCAGCTCCTGCTGGAGCTTCTGCTTGACGCCTTCGGTCACTTGGTCTCCTCCGCTCGCGTGTGTCGGCTGTGAGGGATTATAGCTAAAGCACAGACGATTGCGGAATGCAGATTTCAGATTGCGGATTGATGAGGGCCAAGCTGCCTTAAATCCGCAATCTGAAATCTGCATTCCGCAATCAGCTCACTGGTCGCAGCCCTCGCCGTGGTGAAAGCGTTCCTCGTCGGGCGCGCCAAAGGAGACGCCCACGTCGCGCGCGGTGCGGACGAGTTGGCTTTCGGGCGAGACGGTCTTGAGGTTGGCGGTGGCCTCGGCGAGCGGCACGGTGCGGATGTTGGCCGCCTGCAAGGAGACCATCACGCCGCGCTCGCCGCCCGCGAGCGAGCGCACCGCCGACGAGCCGAAGTTCGTGGCGAGCATTCGGTCGAAGGCATTGGGGCTGCCGCCGCGTTGCAGGTGTCCGAGCACGACGCAGCGCGCCTCCTTGCCCGTCCGTTCCATCAACTCCTGCGCGACGTGGTGGCCGATGCCGCCGAGCCGGGCCGCGCCCCGACTATCGCCCACGTCCTGGTAGTGATGCTGTCCTTCGATCTCCTTCGCGCCCTCGGCGGCGACGATGATGCTGAACTGCGCGTCGCACGCGGCGCGGTCGCGAACCTTCTGCGCGACCCGCTCCATCGAGAAGGGGATTTCGGGGATGAGGATCACGTCCGCGCCGCCGGAGACGCCGGAGTGCAGCGCGATCCAGCCCGTATGCCGGCCCATCACTTCGAGGATCATCACGCGGTCGTGCGACTCGGCGGTCGTGTGCAGGCGGTCGAGCGCCTCGGTCGCGGTGTCGAGCGCGGTCATGAAGCCGAAGGTCAGCTCGGTCGCTGCCAGGTCGTTGTCAATCGTCTTGGGCACGCCGACGACCGGCATGCCGCGCCGGTCGAACTCCGCGGCGATGCCGAGCGTGCCCTCGCCGCCGACGACGACGAGCGCGTCAATCCGCAGCCGCGCGAGATTGTCCAGGGCCTCGCGGTAAATCTCCTCCGACTTCTCGGCCCGTCCCTCCTCCTGCCGCACGACGAAGCGCCCGCGGTTGCGCGTGCCGAGGATTGTGCCGCCGCGCGGAAGCAGTCCGCGCACGTCCGACGGCCTCAGCTCGCGCACCCGCGTCTCCGCGAGCAGCCCCTCGAAGCTGTCCTCGATGCCGACGACGCGCAGGCCGTACTCGTTCACGGCGGTCTTCACCGCCGCGCGGATCACCGCGTTCAAGCCCGGCGCGTCGCCGCCGCCCGTCACGATCCCGATGGTCTTCATAGGGAAGTGATGAATGATGAATGCGGAATGATGAATTAAAGCAGCTTGCCTTTAATTCATCATTCATCACTCTGCATTCATCATTTGTTTCTCACTCTCGGCGGCTCGTACTGCTCGCCGTATTCCGGGTACTCGCGCGTGACGACCGCACCGGGGCGCGTGTCCTGTGTGAGAAGTCGCAACGCATCGCGCAGGACTTCGCGGTGGAGTTCGCGCATGCCGGGGCGTCCCAGGCTGTTGCCGACTTTGAAGCCTTTGGGGTAGAGGGCGCGCGGCGGGCGCATCTGCGCCGAGACTTCGGGGCTGACGGTGATGAGCACCGTCGGGATGCCGCGCATCTCTATCTCCCTCTGAACCGCGACGACCGTGCGGTGGCACACGTTCGGTCAACCGCCCGTCAGGACGACCACGTCGGCGCGCGAGCCACGGTCAATCTCGTTGGCGATTTCGGGCGCGGTGCCCTCGTACATCGCCTTGAGCTGCATCGTGTAGCCCATGTAGCCGATATGTTTTTTGGCGAGGTCGCGGACGAAGCCCTCCGCTTGCAGATCGCGCAGCACGTCAACGGGAAAGACGACGTTGATGTCTTCGTCCGCGTCGCCGTGGTCGTAATGGTGGTGCGTGACCATTAGCCGCGACGAGTCCACGTCTTCGGGGATGACGCGGAAAGTCAGGTCGCCCAGTTCGTCCGCGATATTGAAAGGCTCCTGGTCTTTCAGGTGCACGCCGCCCGCGGTGACGATGGCGACCGTCGCCTTTGATAGCTCGCCGTCGAACGGCGTGAACGGCACGCATTTACGTGAAAGTGTAGTCATGGGATTCGGGTAGGTTAACCCGTAATTCTAAGCCACCTGAGGGCCAGCACGATAAAAAGAGCTAACAGGCCGACGACCGCCGGGCCGTACTGGAAGGCCACGTTCCATTTAGCCTCTGCCTTGAACCAGGACTTTTCCTTCTTCATACAATCATTATATTGCTAAAGCTTCACGGGCTGAAAGTCCGAAGGTATTTCGCGCTTCGGACTTTCAGCCCGCCGGTGCGGCTTGGATACTGGCAGCGCCGCCGCTAGAGCTTGCGGAGCACCTCGAACAAATCCTCGTTGTCGGGCTGGTCGCCGATGTCGTGGATGTCTTTGTAGGCTACATGGCCGTCCTTGTCCACAACGAAGAGCGCGCGTTCCGAATAGCCTTCGGGCCGGTACGCGCCGTAGAGGCGTGCGACCTCGCCCTTCGGCTCGAAGTCGCTCAAAAGATCGTAGGTGAGACCGCCGAGCGACTTGGCCCAGGCGGTGTTCGATGGGACGCTGTCAACGGATATGCCCAAGACCTGGGCATCATACTGCCCGAAGCGTTCGAGGTCGGCTTCGTAGGCAGGCATCTGCGCCGTTCAGACGGGAGTCCACGCCAGCGGGTAGAAAGCTATCACGACGTTCTTCTGGCCGCGGAAGTCCGAGAGCTTCACCTTCTTGCCCTTCTCAAGGTGGCTCGGCAACTCGAAGTCCGGGGCCACGTCTCCGACTTCTGGCATCAGAGAGTTACCTCCTTCAAGATTGAATTGTTGCGGGGAACTTACGCCTCTAGGCTACAACCATGAGGGGACGATTTCAAGGTTCGGCGCGCGCAACATCAAACTTGAGTGTACGGCGAGCGGAAGTTAACCACCGCAGGCGCAGAGGACACGGAGATGGCACAGAGGGTTTAAGAATTTGAAATTTCAAATTTGAATTTAAAATTCTCTGTGCCCCCTCTGCGTACTCTGTGCCTGCGGTGGTTAGCTTTCCCTGTCCGCGTGCTCAAGGATGAGAACAACGAGAAGCCGTCAGTCGGCCAGTCTCATTGAACACGCCTCCGCTCTCATGCTTCAATGAAGCCTGAACGGACTTTATGAGTCGGGCTCAAGTCACAATCACGCGGCGCGGAGCCGAGCGCGTGCGCGGCGGCCACCTGTGGGTCTATCGCAGCGACGTGCGCGGCGCGGAGGGCGCGGAGGGCGGCTCGGTCGTCGCCGTGCGCGACGAGCGCGGACGCTTCGTCGCCCGCGCGCTCTACAGCGACCGCTCCGAGATCGCGCTGCGCGTGCTGACGACGAGGGACGAAGAGGTCGGACGCGAGTGGTGGCACGCTCGTCTGCGCGCGTCCGCCGGAAGGCGCGCAGGACTTGAACGCGAGGCGGACGCCTTCCGCCTCGTCTATTCGGAAGGCGACCTTCTGCCGTCGCTCATTGTTGACCGCTACGCCGATGTGCTCGTCTTGCAGACGCTCTCGCAGGGGACTGAAGAGTTAAAGGGGATGTTGGTCGAGCTTCTGGTCGAAGAGTTCGCGCCGCGCGCCGTCGTCGAGCGCAACGACGTGCGCGTGCGCGCGCTCGAAGGTCTGCCCTCGTCGGCGGGCGTCCTCTACGGCGACGCGCCCGCGGAGCTGGAGGTCGTGCAGCACGGCGTGCGCCTGCGCGTCGCGCCGCTCGGCGGTCAGAAGACCGGCGCGTTTTTAGACCAGCGCGAGAACCATCTCGCCGCGCGGCGCTACGCCAGGGGCCGCGCTCTCGACTGCTTCACTTTCAACGGCGGCTTTGCCCTCTCGCTCGCCGGCGCGTGCGAGAGCGTCCTGGCGCTCGACATCTCAGCCGAGGCCGTGGCCGCCGCGCGCCGCAACGCCGAGCTGAACGGCGCGTCGAACGTCGAGTTCCGGGAGGTGAACGTCTTCGACGCGCTGCACGAACTCGAAGCCGCGGGCGAGCGCTTTCAGACAATCATCCTCGACCCGCCGGCCTTCGCCAAGAACCGCGCGAGCGTCGCGGCGGCGGCGCGCGGCTACAAGGAGATCAACCTGCGCGCCTTGAAGATGCTCGAACCGGGCGGAGTGCTCGTCACCTGCACCTGCTCCTACCACATGACTGAGCCGCTCTTCCTCGAACTCATCTCCGAGGCCGCGTCGGACGCGCGCCGCCGCGTGCAGATAGTCGAGCGCCGCACGCAGGCGCGCGACCACCCCGTCCTCGTCGGCGTCCCCGAAACCCTCTATCTCAAGTGCGTTATCGCGCGCGTCGTCGAGTGAGAACCCGACGACGCGCGCGACGAAGAAGCGAGCTGCCGCCGGGTTACTCGACCGTCACGGACTTGGCGAGGTTGCGCGGTTGGTCAACGTCGCAGCCGCGCCTGACCGCGATGTGGTAGGAGAGCAGTTGCAGCGGGATGACGGCCAGGATCGGCGAGAGCAGGTCGGACGACTCCGGGATCGAGATGACGTGGTCGGAGACCTTCGCCGACATCTCGTCGCCCTCGGTCAGGACGGAGATGACTTGCCCCTCGCGCGCCTTGACCTCGACGATGTTCGAGTGCGTCTTCTCGTAGCGAAGCTCCGAAGCCTGGTTGCCCTCCTCGCGCGGGTTGACGACGACCACGGGCAGCCGCTCGTCAATCAGGGCGTTCGGCCCGTGCTTCATCTCGCCCGCCGGGTAGCCCTCGGCGTGGATGTAGGAAATCTCCTTGAGCTTCAGAGCGCCTTCGAGCGCGACGGGGAAGTTGATGCCGCGGCCCAGGTAGAGGAAGTCGGTCGCGCGGTGGAACTCGCGCGCCAGCTCTTCCAGCTCGTCCGACTCCGACAGCAGGCGCTCGATCTTGACGGGCAGGCCGGCCAACTGCTGCGCGTGGTGTTTGGCCTCGTCGCCGCTGAGCGTGCCGCGCAACTGCCCGAGGTACATCGCGAACAGGTAGAGCGCGATCATCTGGGCCGTGAACGCCTTCGTCGAGGCCACGCCGATCTCCGGCCCTGCGTGCGTCAGGATCGTGCCGTCCGATTCGCGCGTGACCATCGAGCCTTGCACGTTGCAGATGGCGAGCACCTTCGAGCCGCGCTCCTTCGCCTCGCGCAGGGCCGCGATGGTGTCTGCCGTCTCGCCCGACTGCGAGATGACCACGAGCAGCGTCCGCTCCGACATCACGGGGTCGCGGTAGCGGAACTCCGAGGCGTAGTCCACCTCGACGGGCACGCGCGCCAACTGCTCGATCATGTACTTGCCGGCAAGTCCCGCGTGCCACGACGTGCCGCACGCGGCGATTGCGACGCGGTCGAAAGATTTGAACTCTTCGGGCGTGATGTTCATCTCGTCGAGATAGACGCGGCCCGTGTCGAGCGAGACGCGCCCCTGCACGGTGTCGCGCACGGCGCGGGGCTGCTCGTAAATCTCCTTGAGCATGAAGTGTTTGAACCCGCCCTTCTCGGCCATGATCGGGTCCCAGGTGATGCGCTGCGTGTGCGGCTCGACCGAGTCGCCCTCGAAGTTCGTGACGCGCACAGAGTCTTTGGTGAGCACGGCGATCTCGCCGTCGCCGAGGAAGAACACGTCGCGCGTGTGCTGCAAGATAGGCGGCACGTCAGAGGCGACGAAGAACTCGCCGTCGCCGAGGCCCACGACGACGGGCGGCCCCTGCCTGACGGCGATGATCGTGTCCGGCTCGTCCGTCGAGATGATCGAGAGGGCGAAGATGCCGCGCAGGTCGCGCACGGTCATCTGCACCGCGCGCTCGAACGAGTCGTCGCGCTTCAAGTACTCCTCGATGAGGTGGGCGATGACCTCGGTGTCGGTCTCCGTGACGAAGTGGTGGTCGGTGCGGCGCAGACGGTCTTTGAGTTGCAGGTAGTTCTCGATGATGCCGTTGTGGACGACGACGACACGGCCCGTGCAGTCGCGGTGCGGGTGCGCGTTCTCCTCGGTCGGACGCCCGTGCGTGGCCCAGCGCGTGTGGCCGATGCCGTAGGTTCCGTCGAGGGGTTTGAGCCGAATGGCCTCTTCGAGGTTGCGCAGTTTCCCTTCGGCGCGGCGGATGTCGAGGTGGTGGGCCTCGTCAACGACCGCGATGCCCGCGGAGTCGTAGCCGCGATATTCGAGCTTCCTCAGCCCGTCGAGGATGACGGGCACGACCTGCTTGTTTCCGACGTAACCGACGATGCCACACATAAATGCTTTCCTTTCAAAAGCCGTGAACCGTGAACCGTAAACCGTGACGAGAGAAATGCTGTCTTCCGTCTGGTCACGGTTTACGGTTCACGGTTCACGGCAGTTACCTCTTCTTCCACGTCCTTGTTCTCCGCCGTCGCCTCTGCTTCGCGGGGCAGCTTCTTCTTGACCTTCGCCGGGACTCCGGCGACGAGCGTGTCGGGCGGAACGTCCTCGGTGACGACCGAGCCGGCGGCAGTGACCGAGCGCGCGCCGACGCGGACGGGCGCGACCAGCATCGTGTCAGAGCCGATCTTCACGTCGTTCTCGATTGTGGTCTGGTGCTTCGCACGTCCGTCGTAGTTGCACGTGACCGTGCCCGCGCCGATGTTCGTGCGCTCGCCCACCTCGGCGTCGCCGAGATACGTGAGGTGCATTGCCTTCGACTTCGAGCCGAGGCGCGACTTCTTCACCTCGACGAAGTTGCCGACCGCCGCGCCCTCCTCCATCCGCGCGTTCATCCGGAGGTGTGCGAACGGGCCGACCGTGCAGTGGTCGGCGATGTCCGACTCGACGATGACGCAGTGGTCTTTGACGCGGACGCCGTTGCCGACGCGCGAGTCCGCGATGCGCGTGCCCTGCATGATCTCGCAGCCTTCGCCGATGACGGTGCGCCCCTCGACGTGGACGTTCGGGTGGAGCGTCGTGTCGCGCCCGATCTGCGCGTCGGGGCTGACGTATGTGTGCTGCGGGTCAATAATGGTGACGCCGCTGTTGAGCATCAGGCTGCGCAGGGTGCGCAGGCGAAGTATGCGCTCGAACTCCGATAGCTCGACGCGCGTGTTGATGCCGGAGACCTCGCGCGCGTCCGCGTGCGGGAAGACGCTCACATCCTCGCCTTCGGCGCGCAGAATGCCGGGCACGTCCGTCAGGTAAAACTCGCCCTGCGCGTTTTCAGGCTCGACGCGTTCGAGCGCGGGGAACAGGAGGCGCGTCTCGAAGCAGTAGATGCCGGCGTTGACCTCGCTGATCTGCTTCTCTTCGGGAGTGGCGTCCTTCTGCTCGACGATCTTCTCGAAGCGCCCCTCTTCGTCGCGCACGACGCGCCCGTAGCCCGCAGGGTCTTCGAGCCGGACGGCCAGCAGCGTGCAGGCCGCGCCGCGCCCGCGGTGCGTGCGGTGCTGGTGGACGAGCGAACCGAGCGTCTCGGCGCGGACGAGCGGCACGTCGCCGGAGAGCACGAGCAGCGTCGAGTTCGAGCCGGCGAGTGCGCCGCGCGCGGCGAAGACGGCGTCGCCCGTGCCGCGCTGCTCCGTCTGCGTGATGAAGACCGCGCCCGACTCGCCCAATTCCTCGCGCACTGCCTCTTTGACTTCCTCGGCCTGGTGGCCGACGACGACATAGACGGGCCGCTCGCCTTTGACGAGCGCCGCCGCCGTGCGGCAGACGTGCGCGACGAGCGGGCGGCCACCCAACTTGTGCAGAACCTTCGCCGTCTCGGAGCGCATGCGCGTGCCGAGGCCGGCGGCGAGTATCAGTATGTCGAGTGGGGGGCTAAGGCCCGGCTGGGAAGGTTGCTGTGGATGTTTGTCCATAGTCGCTTTTCAGCGTGCGGCGGTCACGGGCGCGCGTGCGCAAGCCTGTTCGTAACAGGCGAGGATGACCCGCGCGAGCTTTTCGGGGCTGTGGCGCACCTTTTCGCCCTCGTCGAGCAGGTCGGCGCGCACGACCTCGGCCTCGCCGCCGAACTCTTCCTCGAGCAGGTGGTCGGTCAGGCCGATCTGTCGCGCGCCCTCCGCGGCGTAAGCGGCGGCCTGCTCTGCGCTGACGGGGCGTTCGTTCACGACCAGAAAGTCGAACCCGATTTCTGGCGCGTACCTCTTGACGACTTCGATGTGCCTGCGCGCCGTGTAGCCGTCGGTCTCGCCCGGCTGCGTCATCAGGTTGCAGATGAAAATCTTGACGGCGGAAGCCTGACCGATTGAGTCTGCCACGCGCGCGACCAGAAGGTTCGGCAGGATGCTCGTGTAGAGAGAGCCGGGGCCGACCGTGATGATGTCCGCCGCGCGTATGGCCGCGAGCGCTTCGGGCAGAGGGAGGCACTGTTCCGGTTCGAGCCGCAGCCGTCGAATCGGCGAGCGCGAGGCCGTGATGCGCGTCTCGCCGCGCACCTCCTCGCCGTCTTCGAGGTCGGCGACCAAGCGCACGTCGTTCAGAGTCGCGGGGTAGATGCGCCCCTTGCTCGCCAGCACCTCGGACGAGAGGCGGACGGCCTCGACGAAGTCGCCCGTGACTTCCGTCAGCGCCGCGAGGAAGAGGTTGCCGAAGCTGTGGCCGCCCAAGTCGCCCTGGCCGCGGAAGCGATGACGGAACAACCTTGAGAGCAGCGTCGAGTCCTCTGACAGCGCGACCATGCAGTTGCGTATGTCGCCCGGCGGGAGCATCTGCAACTCTTCGCGCAGGCGGCCCGAACTGCCGCCGTCGTCCGACACCGTGACGATGGCCGAGAGCGCTTCGAGCCAAAGGTCGCCGCGCCCGTGGTCGCCGACTAACTGCTTCAGCCCCGAAAGCACGGTGGACAGGCCCGTGCCGCCGCCTATGGCGACGAGCTTGAGGCCACGCTCTGAACTTACTTGCAACTGTCTCGGTCTCCTTCTGCAAACGGGCGGGCGCGCCGAGCGCGCCGATGACGGAATCATACTTGAAAGAAATAGGCTTTCAAAGGAGTTTGACGGCGAAAGGTGGTTTTAAGATGCGGCGGGGGAGGAATTTGAGGGCGGCCCTCCTAGGGGCGAGTCGTCGAAAAAATTATCCGCTCGAACTCAGGGTCGTTGCGCAAGGGCGCGAGGTCTGCGTCCGTCTGCGCGCGGACGCGCAGCACGGGCTTCAACTCGACGGCGCGTTCGAGCGATTGCAGCGCCGACTCGACCGCGCCGAGGCGCGCGCGTGTGGCCGCCAGCGCGTAGTGCGTGTCGGCAGCTTCGGGGTCGCGCTTGAGGGCGCGCTCGAACATCTCCTGCGCGGCGACGAAGTCTCCGCGGTTCAACTCGATGACGCCGCGGTCGTAGAGCGAGTCGGGGTCGCGCGGCAGCGACGCCTCCGTGCGCAGGCGCGCTTCGGCGATGGTCAGATAGGTGCGCGCGCGTGCCGTCACCTCGGAGACGCCCGCGTGCTGCTCGATGAGCGAGCGGAAGAGGTCGCGCGCCGTCGAGAAATGGCCGCGAGCGAACTCCTTGTGGGCGCGCTCGAAGGCTTTGAGCGCCGCGGCCTCGTCGCGCGAAGGCTGGCGCGGGACGTGCGTCGGAGCCGGCCTCGCCGCACTCCGCTGCGTCGGGGCGGCTTTCGTCTGGCCCTTGGTCGCCTTCGCGGGCGCGGACTTGCGCGGCGGAGATTTTGTCGCGGGCTTTTTCTTGGCCGGGGCGGCGTGGCGCGCCTTACCCGCTGATTGTTTTGCAGGCGGCTTCGCGGGGCTTTTTTTCGCGGTCGTACGCGACCGATTCGGGACGGAAGCGGTCTTCGCGGGGGCGGCCTTTCGCACGGGTGCCTTCTCCGCCACACGCTTAGGCTTAGGCTTTGCGGACTTTGCAGTCAGCTTGCGGCTCTTGGCCGAAGACTTTGGCGAAGCGCTATGCGGTGCAGGGCGGGAGGAGGTTCTTTTTGAACCCTTGATGACTGGATCGCTCATGCGAAGCACTCGCTTTTCACAGATCGCTTCCCATGAGGGAAGCCGCCGACCTCCAGCAGCTTAACACATGAGAGGGCATAAATCAACGCACAAGTAGGATTTGCGGGAACTCATCGAAGGCCGGAAGCATTTAAGAAATGACCAACAAAGAAAAACTATTGAAGTCATCTTTTGCCTTATGCTAGAGTGCTTTTGGAGTGACGAGGCTCCGCGCTTAGTCTCTTGGCGCGCGCACCGCCGTCGAACTCGCGTGCCAAGTCTCCTCAACTCTTCATTTAGTTCCGCGGCGGAACCTCGGAGACCACGCCCCCGGAAAACTCGCCTTACAGTCTGCATCCTACGAGAAAAAGAGCCGGTGTACGAATGACAGACGCACCTATCATCATGCACGAGGAGCAGTTTCAGCAGCTCCGGCACATTCTCAACAAGCTGCGCCTCGATTCTTTTTCCCGCGTGGTCTTTCTCGTGGACAAAAACGGCCAGCAGATTGCCGCACAGGGCGACATCGGCGACCTCGACACGACGAGTCTGGCCTCGCTGGCCGCCGGGAACGTGGCCGCCACGGGCGGCATGGCGCGGCTCATCGGCGAGAAAGAGTTTCCGACTCTCTCGCACGAGGGCGAGCGCGAGAGCATACACATCTGCATCATCGGTCGCGTGCTGCTGGTCGTGGTCTTCGACGACCGCTCCAGCCTCGGCCTCATCAAACTGCGCGTCAAGCAGGCGTCGCGCGACCTCTCCGCGGTCTTCGACGAGATCGCGCGGCTCGCCGAGCAGCGCAAGGGGTCGGAGGAATCGCTCTTCGCCGAGATCACGGACGACGACATAGACAGTCTCTTTAATTAATTCGTGAGTCTGAAGTCGAAACAGAATCCTTTCGTCCGGCTGACTTCAGACTTCGGACTCCAGGCTCCAGGCTCTCCGTCACGGTAATCCTATGACCTTCATCAACTACGCTTCGAGAGAGATTAACTGCAAGATCGTTTATTACGGGCCGGGGTTGTGCGGCAAGACGACGAATCTGCAATACATCTACGACACGACCGCGCCGACCGCGAAAGGCAAGCTCATCTCCCTGGCGACCGAGACCGACCGCACGCTCTTCTTCGACTTCATGCCGTTGGAGCTGGGCACGGTGCGCGGCTTCAAGACTCGCTTCCACCTCTACACCGTTCCGGGGCAGGTCTTCTACGACGCCTCGCGCAAGCTCATCCTCAAGGGCGTGGACGGCGTGGTCTTCGTCGCCGACAGCCAGGAGGAGCGCATGGACGCCAACATCGAGTCGCTCTACAACCTGGAGGAGAACCTGTCGGCCAACGGCTACGACCTGCTGAAGATTCCCTACGTCCTCCAACTCAACAAGCGCGACCTGTCGAACATCATCCCGCCCGACGAGATGGTCGCCGAACTCCGGCGCAAGGACGAGCCGGTGCACGAGGCGGTCGCCTCCACGGGAACGGGCGTCTTCGACACGCTCAAGTCCGTCGCCAAGCAGGTCTTGACCGAACTGCGGAAGAGCTAGAAAAACCGTGAGCCGTAAACCGTGAACCGTGACAAGAGATTTGACTCTTGTCACGGTTCACGGTTTACGGCTCACGGTTTTTAGACCAGAGACTTGATCATGAGCAGGCCGTCGCCGCCGTTGGAGTAGTAGCGCGGGAGGCGCTGGGTGACGGCGAAGCCGAGCTTGACGTAAAGCTCCTGCGCGCCGTTGTTGACGGAGCGGACTTCGAGGCGCGCGATGCGGACGCCGCGGCGGCGGAAGCCGTCCTCAACCTTGGCGAGCATGCGCTGGGCGATGCCGCGCCGTCGGTGTTCGGGCGCGACGCCGAGCGTGGTGATGTGACCCGTCGCGTCCGGCTCGACGATGCCGACGATGAAGCCGACCATCGTGCCGTCCGCCGTCACCGCTCGGTAGGAGACGGAGTCGGGCGAGGTGAGGAGGTACTCGAAGGTCTCCCGGCTGTACGCCTCGCCGTCCACGAAGCAGCGCTGGTCGAGACGCCAGCACTCGTCGAGCTGCGCGACCGTGAGCGGGCGGATGTCGTAGCGCGTCTGCGCGCCCGCGGCGGCGCGCGCGGCCCGCGCCGATTCGGGCACGCCGAAGGCATCGCCTTCGCCCGCGGCCCCCGACGAGAAAAGCCTCGAGCGGATTTTTTTCAGCACAGCCATCGCTGGTAAATAGTAAATCGTAAATGGTGAATGGTAAATAGCGAACGGCGGTCGTTTGGCATTCAAGTCTGGCAGCGCCTACTGAACGCGAACAACGCGCGACGACCATTCACCATTCACTAGACGATGAGCATGCAGTCGCCGTAGCTGTAGAAACGGTAGCGCGACGCGACGGCGTGGCGGTAGGCGGAGAGCACCAGTTCCCGCCCGGCGAAGGCGCTCACGAGTACGAGCAGCGACGAGCGCGGCAGGTGGAAATTCGTCAGCAGCGCGTCCACGGCGCGGAACTCGTGGCCGGGCGTGATCGTCAGGCCGGTCTCGCCGCGACGCGCGCGGGCGCGGCCCGCCTCGTCCACGCAAGACTCCAGCGCGCGCACGGTCGTCGTCCCCACGGCGACGACGCGCCCGCCCCGCCCGCGCGCGTCGTTAATCTCACCGGCGGCCTCTTCACCTATCTCGAAAAATTCGGGCGCGACGCGGTGCTCAGCCAAGTCTTCGGCGCGCACGGGCGCGAACGTGCCGTAGCCGACATGCAGCGTCACCTCGGCGACGCGGACGCCGCGCGCGCGCAAGCTTTCGAGCACGCGCGGGGTGAAGTGCAGCCCGGCGGTCGGCGCGGCAATCGCGCCGCGAGAGGCGGCGTACACGGTCTGGTAGCGCTCGCGGTCTTCGGCCCGCGCGGCGAGGTCACAGCCCTCGCGCTTGATGTAAGGCGGCAGGGGCATCTGGCCGAACTCCTCGACGAGCGCGTCGAAGTCGCCATCGGAATCGAAGCGCACGACGCGCCCCGCGCCGTCGTCAGTCAGCGAGAGAACTTCCGCGCGCAGTCGCCCGTCGCCGAACGTCACGAGCGCGCCCGCGTCGAGCCTGCGCGCGGGCCGCGCCAGCGCCTCCCAGGTGTGTGCGCCCAGGTCTTCGCGCCGCCGCACGAGCAGAAGCTCCACGCGCCCGCCCGTCGGCACGCGCCTGCCGGCCAGTCGTGCCGGGAAGACGCGCGTGTTGTTGACGACCAGTGCGTCGCCCGCGCGCAGCTCGGAAGGGAACTCGGAGAAGAACGCGTCGCGCCAGCGCCCTCTGCCCCTCTCGACGACGAGCATGCGCGAGGCGTCGCGTCGCGCGAGCGGGTGCTGCGCGATCAACTCATCGGGAAGCTCGTAGTCGAAGTCGGAGATGAGCATAGAACGAGAAGGGGAAGAGGGGAAAGGGGAAGAGGGCAAAAGGATTTTACCCTTTCCCCGTTTACCCTCTTCCCCCTTTCCCCTTTAAGAAGGCGAGGCCGGGGTCTCCGCCGCGAGTTCCGCGCCCGCGTGCTCCTGGTGCAGGACGACGGAGAGCTGCGCGCCGAACATAAGGATGAGGCTTGAGACGTAGCTCCAGGTGAGCACGGCGACGACCGCGCCGACCGAGCCGTAAATCTCGTCGTAGTGGAAATACTGTAGGCTCGACGCGAAGATGTACTTGCCCGTCTCCCACAAAAGCCCGGCGATGATCGCGCTCGGCAGCGTGTCCCTGAGCGTAACGCGCCCGTTCGGCACGAAGCGATAGACGACCGAGAAGAGCGCGATGGTGACGAGCGCGCCCGCCGACGCGAAGAGCGACTGCCAGAAGGCGTTGCCCAACACAGTCATCCACGGCGAGCGCTGCACGACGCGGATCGGCAGTTGGTCAATCAACTCCTGCAACCCGACGAGCACCGAGGTCAGGAACACCGAGACGATCAGCAGCACGCCGACCGCGCCGATCATGCCGAGCGTGAGCGCGCGTCCGTGGAGGAAGGCGCGCGGGCGCGTGCCCCAGATGCGGTTCAAGGCTCGCTCGATGACGGCGAAGACCCACGAGCCGGCCCACAGCGTGACGACCGCCGCGCTCGCGATGCCGGCCCAGCCCACGTCTTTGAGCGAGCGGACGGTCGCGCGCAAAAACTCGCGCGAGCCTGGATAGACCTCGACGATGTGCGAGAGCGCCTCGCTCCCGGCGGCGAAGCGGTTGCCGATGGCGAGCATGACCAGGAGCGCCGGGAACAGTGTCAGCAGCCCGAAGTAGCTCATCGCGGCGGCGGGCGTAAACAGGTCGTTCTCGTGAAATTGGTGGGCGGTGTGCTGGAGTATGGTCTTCCACGGCGCGAGGTTCTTCACGCCCCAGCGCCGCCGCGAGAAGAAGGGAACTGTCCGTCGCAAGCTCTCCATCATTCACCGCCCTCGTGATTGCGGAATGCGGATTTCGGATTGCGGATTGATGAAAGCAATGTTGTTTTTAAATCCACTTCCGCAATCCGAAATCCGCAATCGGCACACGCCCGATTGTCCGTCATTTCCCGCCCCGCCGCAAAACCTCAGCGCGCGACGGCGGCCCGCGCGCGCGAACTTTTCTCAAGCGCCGCGCGCGCGGCGGCCAAGGTCGAGTAGGCGCGCAGCACCTCGTCCTTGAGCGTGCGCGCCTCGGCGAGCGCGCGCACGGCGTCGAGCCGCGCCGCCGCGGCGAACACGTCGGGGAGGCTCAGCGCCGGGGTCGGGACGCCGAACTCGAACCTCTTCGGGCCGAGCGCGAACCTGAAGTTCAACGCGCCCCACTGCAACTCGTCAACCTCATTCGCGGCGCGCACGAGCGACGGCAGAGACTCCCACACGCGCCCCGCGTCTGCGCGCGACGCCGAGAGTGTGACGAGCGCGAGCGCCGCCGCGCGCTGCTGGCCGCGGTCGGCCTGCGCGGCGTAACCGGCGGCCTCCGCGAGCAGATCATCGGCGCGCTCACGCTTCCCGCGCCGCGCGGCAAGCTCCGCGGCCTGCGCTAGTCCCGCGGCGCGCACCTCCGGTGGCACGTCCGCCGCGCGCACGAAGTCGGCGGCGCGCACGAAGTCGTCCGCATCGTCATCGTCGGTGTAAGCGCGCGCGATGTCCAAGACCTGGAAGATGGCGATGGTGAGCCGCGCCGCGCGGCGCTCCTCCATGTCCTCCATCTCGTCGGCGACGCCGCGCGCGCGATCCCAGAGTCTTTTATCCACAGCGACGAACAGGACGCGCAGCCGCATGGAGTCGCGCCCGGCTGCGTCGCGCGCGCCGGAGACCGCGTCCGTCCAGTAGGCCAGCGGGTCGGAGTAGTTCCTGGGCGTCAGGCTGCTCAAGTCCATCTTCGCCGCGAGCGCATCGCGCCGCGCCGCGTCCATCTCGGACGCGAGCGCGACCATGCGCGCGTGCAAGGCGGGGGCGAGTTGCGGCGCTTCGCGCTCGAAGAAGGGGAGCAGGCGACCGATTGCGAAGTAGAGCGCCGCGGAGTCGTCGCCGGGCTGCCCGACGCCGCGCGGCGCGCGCGGTCTGAGGAGCACGGAGGCCGCCGTGCTGTAGAAGGCGGCGCGCAGCTCCGGGGGGAACGGCTGTGCCGCGCTCGGCTCACCCCCACTTCTGCGATAACGCGGGGTGAAGGCGGCGGAGCCGTCCGCGTTAACGACGACGTAGAGGTCGGGCGAGACGACGGGCGTCGAGAGGATGAGTACGTCGTTGGCGTCCGCGCCCGCGTCGGCGCGCGTCTGTTCGAGCAGGCGCAGGTAGAGCGCGTCGGCGTCGTGCGCGTCGCCCCGGCGCAGGGCGAGGATGAAGCTGAGGAACTGCGACGAAGGGCCTTCGGCGACGAGCGGCGCGACCAGTTCGGCTGCGCTCTTAAATTCGCCTTCGTCGGAGAGTTGGCCCGCGATGACGATGCGTTGCCAGTCGGAAGAACTCAGGTCACGCCTGCCGCGACCCGACGCAGAAGAATCTGACGCCGAAGAATCTTTGGTCTGTTCGCCCGCCTGCGCTGCGGGCTGTTCGCCCTGCTCCGGCGAGGACGATTCGTCCTCGCTTAGTCCGCGCTCGAAGTCGCGCATGAAGGTGTCGGACAGGCGCGGGTCGTGCTTGATGGCGGCCTTGATGATGAGGCGTCGCGCGCTCGTCAGAGTGTTCCGCGCGTCCTCCTTTGAGTCTTCGGAAGTCCCGAAGCCGTGCACCTTGTCTTCAGCGCCCGGCGCGTTGGCGGTGTCCCAAGCGCGGCGCAGGACGGCGCGCGCCGCCTGCTCGTCGTAAGGCCAGAGGGCGTCCGCCGCCTCCGACTGCAAGCGTGCGCTCTCGTAGAGGTCGTCGAACGAGCGCGCGTCGTCCGCGACTTCGCGCAGCGCGGCGACCGCCTCGCGCACCTCCCGCGCCTTGCGCGCCGCGTCGGCGTCCGCCCTCTTCTGCGCCCCTTGCTCCCGCACCCCCTGCTTCTGCGGCCCTTGCTTATGCGCGGGCTGCGACTCGCGTTGCGGCGTACCGTCGCCGCCGCGAATTTGCCCGCGCGCGCCGTTGAAGATGGCGCACGCGAGGAGCGCGGCGGCGAGAGTTCGACGTGTGCGAGGTTGGAGTCTCAAGGCGCTCAAGCTCCGAAGGTAATCATTCCGGGTCGGGGATGAGACGTTGTTGTTGTTGCTGCTGCTGTGGTGGAGAGATGCCGAAGTGTTCGTATGCGAGGCGCGTGGCGGTGCGGCCCCGTGGTGTGCGGTTGAGGAAGCCGATCTGGATGAGGTAAGGCTCGATGATCTCCTCGATGGAGTCCTTCTCCTCTTGCAGCGCGGCGGACATGTGGTTGAGGCCGACGGGGCCGCCCATGTGCTGTTGAATGATCATCAGCAGGAGCTTCCTGTCCATCTCGTCGAGGCCGAAGGTGTCGACCTCCATGCGGTTAAGTGCGTCGTCGGCGACCTCTTTGGTGATGCGCCCGTCGTGCTCGACCTCGGCGTAGTCGCGCACGCGCCGGAGCAGTCGGTTGGCGATGCGCGGGGTTCCGCGCGCGCGGCGCGCGATCTCACGCGCGCCGCCGTCGTCAACGTCCGTGCCGAGGATTTCGGCGGAGCGGCGGACGATGAGTTCGAGTTCTTCGTGCGTGTAGAAGTTGAGGTGGAAGATGATGCCGAAGCGACCGCGCAGGGGGGACGTAATCAGGCCGGGCCGCGTGGTCGCGCCGACTAAAGTGAACTTCGGCAGGGGGAGCTTGATGGAGCGGGCCGCCGCACCCTGCCCGATCATGATGTCGAGCTGGTAGTCCTCCATCGCCGGGTAGAGCACCTCCTCAATCGCGGGGTTGAGACGGTGAATCTCATCTATGAAGAGAACGTCGCCCTCCTGCAAGTTCGACAGCAGCGCCGCCAGTTCGCCCGGCTTTTCGATGACCGGCCCGGCGGTCGAGCGCAGCTCCGCGCCCATCTCGTTGGCGACGATGTTAGCGAGCGTCGTTTTGCCGAGGCCCGGCGGGCCGGTCAGCAGAACGTGGTCGAGCGCCTCGCGCCGCCCGCGCGCGGCGCGGATGTAGATGCCGAGGTTCTCGGTCGCCTTCCTCTGGCCGATGTACTCGGCCAGTCGCGTCGGCCTCAAGCTCAACTCGAACTGCCGCTCGTCGTCCGTCGGCTTCAGTTCGCGCACGCTCACGGGGTCAGGGTCAGACATAAAAGAAATGATGAATGATGAATGCGGAGTGATGAATGTTAAGACACGAGCCTTCTCTTATTCATCATTCATCACTCCGCATTCATCACTTCCGTCTCATCCTTTCGAGAGTTGCCGCAGGGAGCGGCGCAGCAGCACTTCCACCGAAAGCTCGCCGCCCTCGCTCATGGCGTGGGTGATGACTTTCTCCGCGGCGGGCCGTGGGAAGCCGAGTTGCAGGAGCGCGGCGAGCGTGTCCTCGCGCAGCGCGTCCTCCGTCTGCGGCGCGCCCGCGCCCGCCGCGAACTCCTCGTCGAGCGCGGGGCTGGAGAGCGCGGCCATCTTGTCGCGCAGTTCGATGACGAGCCGCTCGGCGGTCTTCCGGCCCACGCCCGGAATCGAAGTCAGCCGCGCGTAGTTGTTGGTGCGAATCGCGGTGACGATCTCGTCGGCGCTCATGCCCGAAAGCATCGCGACCGCCGACTTCGGCCCGATGCCGCTCACCGAGATGAGCAGCGTGAACAGCTCGCGCTCGCGCTCGGTGCGGAAGCCGAAGAGTTGCAGCGCCTCCTCGCGGACGTGCGTGTAGATTCTCAGGCGGACGGGCGCGCCTGTGTCGCCGAGGTCGTAGAAGGTGGTGACGGGGATCGTCACCTCGTAGCCGACGCCGCCCACGTCCAAGATGACGCTCGTCGCGTGCTTCGCCAAAAGAGTCCCGGAAAGGTGTGCGATCATCTATCTTGCTTTGACGAGAGAAGGGATTTCGGGAGCGCCTCACGTTTCCGTCCGATTTTAGATGAACCCGGAGGGTTCGGCAAACGCTTGGGGAGTGATGAGCGCGGAACGGTGAATGATGAATGCGAGCGCCCGCGCGGTCGCCCATTGACGCGCCGCGTGCCGCGAGTCTTTCCGCGGCGGCCCCCCGCGCGCTATACTGTAGGCCGCTCTCTCCAGAGAAAAGGCGCGCGATGAAATCGGAGAAAATTTCGGAGCTGACGACGAGCCGCCTGAGCGTCTATCTGCGCTGCCTGAATCTACTGGCCGCAGCCGGCATCAAGACCATCTCGTCGCAGGCGCTCGCCGACCAGTTCAACATGAACTCGGCGCAGATACGCAAAGACCTCGCGTACTTCGGCGAGTTCGGCACGCGCGGCGTCGGCTACTCGGTGGACGAGTTGCGACGCCACCTCACGCAGATACTCGGCCTCGACCGCGCGCACCGCGTCGGCATCGTCGGCGCGGGCAACCTCGGCACGGCGCTCGCCAACTACAACGGCTTCCGCGAGTCGAACTTCGAGGTGGTCGCGCTCTTCGACAACGACCGCGAGAAGATCGGCAAGAAGTTGGGGCACGCGCTGGTTGCGGTTTACGACGTGCGCCGGCTCGCGCGCGTCGTGCGCGAGGAAGGGATTGACGTGGCCGTCATCGCCGTGCCCGCGCGCGTCGCGCAACGCGTCTTGAATCAGGTGATGTCGGCAGGAGTGAAGGCCGTCTTGAACTTCGCGCCCGTGCGTCTGCACGCGCGCCTCGGCGTGAAGGTGAAGGCGGTTGACTTGACCATTTCGCTGGAATCGCTATCGTACTTCCTGGCGCGACCGCAGATCACTTGCATCACAAACCCGCGCAGCATCCTCCCCTATGAGGAGATCGCGCAGCGCGAAGAGCAGGAGTTGCAGCAGAACTGACAAGGAGTCCGGCCATGTTTTCATGCTTGCTGAAAAGAGTCCTTCCGTTCACGCTGACTTTAATCATCGGCTCGTTCCTCGGCGTGCTGTTCAATTTTCATGGAACCGGCGGGCGGTTCGTGAGGATGACGGCGCGACTGGAACAAGAAGACGTTCACCTCGGCCTCGCCCCCGGACGCGGCTACGGCCATAGCTGCCGCATGTACCGCCGCGACCTCGTCGCCGAGACGAAGCCGCTCTTCATCCACTTAATACCGCACGCGCGTGTGCCGCGCTATTCAGAAGCATATCCGACTTCCATGTTGGTGCGCGTAACCTTCGGCGCGGATGGTAAGGTGCAGGATGTCGAACAGCTTCAACCCTTGATGCCTGACGCGATGCAGAAAGCAGCCGAGAGCGCGGCGCGGCTTATCTACTTCGAGCCGGAGACAATTAACGGCGTTCCTGTCACGGTTACGAAAGATATTGAGATACCGTTCTTCACAGGCGGAAAGCCGATGGGAAGCGATTGACGCGCCCATGTAAATTCTGATGGACGAACAGACAGCCCGGCGCGAGATCGTGCGCGTGGGGCGATTGATGTACGAGCGCTCTTACGTCGTCTCCTCCGACGGCAATGTCAGCGTGCGCCTCGACGACGGGCGCATCGTCGCCACGCCGACGCAGACGTGCAAGGGGCGTATGACGGAGGAGATGCTCGCCGTCACAGACCTCGAAGGCAAAGCCCTCGACGACCGGCGCGTCTCGTCGGAGTTGGCGATGCACCTGCTCATCTACCGCGAGCGCGAGGACGTGCGCGCGGTCTGCCACGCGCACCCGCCGCACGGCTCGGCCTTCGCCGTCGCAGGACTGGCGATTGACCAGCCGATCCTCTCCGAAGTCATCCTGACTCTGGGCTGCGTTCCGCTCGCCGAGTACGGCACGCCCTCGACCGACGAGTTGACTGATGCGATGCGCCCGCTCGTCAAGAATCACAACGCGCTGTTGATGGCGAACCACGGCGCGGTCGCCTACGGCGCGGACGTGTGGCAGGCTTTCGACCGTCTCGAAACTCTGGAGCACACCGCGAAGATTGCGATTCTCTCGCGCGCGCTCGGCGGCGCGCGCAACCTGCCGCCCGACTCCATCGAGAAGCTCATTGAGGTGCGCGAGCGCGCGGGCTATCTCGACGAACGAGCGCGCTGCCAGTCTTGCGGCTACCTGCACGAGACTCAAGTCGTATGTCCCACGGGCGAGCGCGCGGACGCGGCCAGGACGGGCGCGAACGGCGCGGGCAAAATCGCCCTCACCCGCGAAGAGCTGATCGAGCTGCTGTGCCAGGCGGCGCGAGTCGGCCAATAAAAGTCAGACGGTTTCGGCGGACGCGCACGCCCTGCGCGTTCGGGGAGGTGTTGACATGCCCAGTCGCCTGCTTAATCAGTCGGAGATAGACCTGGCCCGACAGGTCTTCCGCGACCAGTTGCCTTACGACAAAGTCCACATCGCCGGTTACTACCTGCCCGGCAACCAGGGAGTGCCCGTCACGATGGCCTCCGTCTCCACCCTGCTGCCCCTGCTCGGCTCGCGTCACTACACGATCTACTTCGGGCCGGACGTTTTCAAAAACGGCGCGGATCAGCCCGGCATCAGGGACACGTTCATACACGAGCTGACGCACGTCTGGCAGGGCCAACACAGCCGCTTCGGTTGGGAGTACATGGTCAACTCCATGGTCTCGCAGGGCCACGCCATCATCACGAAGCACGATAGGAACGCGGCGTACAACTACAAGGCCGGCGACCCGTGGGACAGCTACAACGTCGAGCAGCAGGCATACATGGTGCAGAACTGGTATCGTGGCGGCATGAAGACCGACGACGATCTGTACACCTACGTCGAAAACAACATCCGCGCCGGTCGGAACTGAGTCGAACCGTTCAAGGGCCTGATGCGAGACACTTCGCCCGCGTGGCGTTTCAAAGGCGGGGTCGCGGGAATGAAGGCGCTGGCGCTCGCCCTCCTGCTCGCTGCCTGCGTGCTCCTGACGGCGTGCCCGCCCGACGGGGGCGACCTCGTCCCCCTGGCCGGCCAGGAAGGGGCCGCGCTCGCCACGACCAAGTTCGAGGGCGACACGCTCTCGCTCACGCGCGGCGGTGTGACGTTGAAGGCCCGCGGCCTCTGGAGTGTGGCCGACGGCAGCACTTCCGTTATACTCGAAGTCGCGAACACGAACGACGTGCCCGCGTCGCTGGACTTCGGGCGCTGCGAGGTAGTCATCAAGGAGAGCGGCCAGCGCCTGCGACTGCGCTCTCTGAGCAATGAGGCGGCGGCGGGCGGGCCGGTCTTTCTCGCCGAGAGGGTCGTGAGGATAGACGGCGGGCAGTCGGGCAGGTTCACTCTGGAGTTTGAAATCAGCCCCGAAGGCGGGAGTTCGGGCGCGACGAGAAACGTGCTGGGACAGACTGTGGCGTTGCGCCTGCCCGCCGAAGTCGAACGGGAGACGCGCGCCCCGTTTGATTTCGTTTTCGTTTTCAAGTATGCGGAGTACCAGCGCCGGGGCTGAGGCGGCGGGCGGCGGCGCGGAAGGCGACCTGCAAGCCGGAAGGGTTGGCCGACCGAGTTTGCTCAAGCGGTTAATAAGCAGTTAATAAACAGAGACAGCGGATCGGAGAAGGATAATGCCTCAAGAAGCACTCGGAATGGTCGAGACGAAGGGACTCGTGGCGATGATCGAGGCGGCGGACGCGATGGTCAAGGCCGCCAACGTCACGCTGGTCGGCTACGAGAAGATCGGCGCGGGCTTCGTCACCGCCATCGTGCGCGGCGACGTGGCCGCAGTGAAGGCCGCCACCGACGCGGGCGCTGCCGCCGCACGCCGCGTCGGCGAACTCGTCAGCGTCCACGTCATCCCGCGCCCGCACGGCAGCGTTGACGAGGCCCTGCCCGTCGGCGGGGAAAGATAAAAGCCGTAAACCGTGAACCGTAAACCGTGACCAGAGAGGTTGAGTGTTGTCGCGGCTCGCGGTTCTTGCCCAACGGGTTTTTCTTGTCACGGTTCACGGTTTACGGTTCACGCCTTTTATGATTATCGCGCGCATCCTCGGCACGGTCGTCTCGACGCAGAAGGACGAGCGTCTGAAGGGCAACAAGCTCTTGCTCGTCCGCCCTCTGAACCTCGACGGCTCGGACGCGTCAGGCTACGTCGTCGCCGTGGACACGGTCGGCGCGGGCTTCCACGAGCGCGTCCTCGTCGTCGCAGGCTCCAGCGCGCGCCTCGCCGAAGGCATGAAGGACAAGCCCGTTGACGCCGCCATCGTCGGCATCGTGGACACTGTGGATTTTATTAACGATTAGCTGTTAGCTATTAGCCATTAGCTTTTAGCTTAAACCTTTCCGATGGTCGGACGACGACGTGGGAGCGTCGCCGGGTTGGCGTGAAAAGCTAACAGCCAATAGCTAACAGCTAACAGCTCTCATGCAACTCGCGCGCGTCATCGGCACAGTCGTGGCTACGGTGAAGAACGATTCGCTGGAGGGGCGCAAGCTCCTCGTCGTGCAGTCGCTCAACGCCGACTTGCAGCCGCAGGGCCAGCCGCTCGTGGCGCTCGACGCCATCGGCGCAGGCGTGGGCGAGCTGATCTTCTGGTGCCGGGGCAAGGAGGCGAGCTTTCCCTTCAGGCGCGAGGACACGCCGACCGACTGCACGATCATCGGCATCGTGGATTCCGAAGGCCACGTGTCGAAGGGGAGGCGCACGTGATCCTGGCGCGCGTCGTCGGCAACGTCGTAGCGACGCAGAAGAATGAGCGCTACCAAAACGCGCGTGTGATGCTCTGCCAGCCGGTCACGCCCGCGGGCGAGGAGTGGGGAGCGACCCTGCTCGCGCTCGACTCGGTTGACGCTGGAATAGGCGACCTCGTCCTCGTCGTGCAGGAGGGATGGAGCGCCTCGACCGCCGCCACGGGCGAGCAGGGCGCGGCGATTGATTCGGCCATCGTCGGAGTCGTTGACCGCGTTGACCTCCTCGAAGACGAGGCGAAGGCCGGACGCGCCTCCGGCTGAAAGCCGGGGACTGAAGACTAAAAATTGAAGACCGAGGACTGAAGACTGAAGACTGTCTGATGAGCAGCAGCGAGCAAGACAGGGTACGCGAGTTGGCCGAGCGCGTCGCGCGCCGGCTCTCGGACGAGCCGGAGCGGGGCGGCGAGGGCGGCGCTGTAAGCACCGGCGCGGGCGAGCTGGCCGCGTTGCGGGCCAGCCTGTCGGAGATTCAGAGGCGTCTCGCGGACATCGAATCGCACCTCTCGCACGGCGAGCGCCGCGAGCACGAAACGCGTGGCGGCATGTTGCCGACGACACCGGGCGCGGGCGCGCCGCGGCAAACCCCTTCGTCAACCCCGACGAACGCGCGCCCGGCGTGGCTGAGCGGGACATACGTCCCTGCAACTTCACACCCTAGCCAGGAGCAGTTCACGGGGATAGGCGAGGCCGTCTCGGAACTCGTCGAGCTGTTCGAGCGCGAGAAGACCTGCAACGTCGAGCCGGGCGGCAAGCCCTGCGACCACTGCGGCATGTGCAGCTCGCGCGGATTCTGAGGACGAGAAGAGGCGCACCTTTTAAGTCCGGCGTCGCGAAGTTCGGCGGCGTCGCCGCGAGATGAAAGAGGCCGCGTGTGCGGCCTCTTTCATCTTCCGAGTTGCAGGGATTAATCTGATGGCATCCTTCCACTCGTCGCGCGCGCGTCTCGACTCTACGTCAGCGGTTCGGCGAGGTGTCCGGCCTGCGTAGTACGTTGGGGTCAATCCGCGGAGCCTGTTTCGCGCCCTCCTCGGCCTTGAAATAAGGCTCCTCCTTGAAGCCGTACATCCTCGCCGCGATGACCATCGGGAACTGCCCGCGCGCGGTGTTGTAATCCTGCACCGCCGCGTTGTAGTCCTGGCGGGCGACGTTGATGCGGTTCTCCGTCCCGGACAACTCGTCCTGCACCTTCATGAATAATTCGCTCGAACGCAGTTGCGGGTAGTTCTCCTGTAAGGAGAGCAGTCGCCCCACCGTCCCGCCGAAGCTGTTGGCCGCGTCAATCACGGCCTGCTTCTGCTCCGGCGTCTTGTCGCCGTCCGCGCCCTGCGCCGGCGCGCCCTCCGCGTTCAGCAGGCGCGAGCGCGCCGCCGCGACCTGCCCGAAGACTTCCTGCTCCTGCACGCCCGCCGATTGCGCGGCGGCGACGAGGTTGGGCACCAGGTCGGCACGCCGCTGAAGATTGCTCTCAACGTCAGACCAACTGCGCCTGACGTTCTGCTGCTTCGTGACGAGCGTGTTGTATCCGCAGCCGCCCGTCGAGACCGAGACGAGCACGACCAACGCCAACAGCAACACCCTTCTTACCTTCATCACAATCCTCCTCACTTCCTACAATGCCTGACGAGATGAAAATCAAACCGACGAAATTTTACCCGCGCCGGAAACTTCGAGCCTATCCACCGCCTCGATGACGCGCTCGACCTGCGCCATGTAGTCGGCGAAGAGTTCGTCCGCCTCGCGCTCGCCGAGCGCGTGCGCGTCGCCCGCCTCGCGCAACTCGAAGACGCGCTCGAACACCCCGCCGTCAAGCTTTAACAATCTGGCCGTCGCGCGCGCCACCTCGCGCTTCAGGACGGGCGGCTCCTCGCCGTGCAGCATCAGCACGGGTGCGAACAGCGTGGCGAAGCTCGACAGGCTGTCGCACATCAAGTCCCGCAGCCGCTCGACCGAGGCGGAGGCGGGGATGTAGAGCCGACGCAGTTGGATGAGCTTGCTGCGCAGTTCGTACTCCGTCTGGTGGCGCAGGTTCTCGTCCGAGATTCGCAGGCCCTCGAACGGGTCGCGCCCGTAGAGCACGACGCGCGCGCGCTCCATCTGATAGAACTCGATGGGAAACACGTCCGCCGCGTCGTGCAGCTCACGGGACGTGAAATAGACGGGGAGCGGGTGGCCGAGCCGCCGCCACTCGCGCATCGGCGCTTGCGCCAGACGCAAGTCCTCCGGCGTGATGCGGTCGAGGGCGATAAGCAGGTTGTAGTCCGACTCGATCTGCACGAAGTCGCCCGACGCCGCCGAGCCGTACAGCACCACGCACGCGAGGTTGTTGCCGTGCGTCGCCCGCAAGTCGCCGATCAGGTGGTTGAAAGCCTCGTGCGCCACTTTGTTCGCCATCTGTCACACTCTCCGAAATGATGAATGCAGAATGATGAATGATGAATGAAGAGCACGTTGTCTTTCACGGCTCGAGCCGTCCTTACATTCATCACTCCGCATTCATCATTCATCACTTCTCACCAGCTTCCGCCAGCGCCGCCTCCGCCGAAGTCGCCGCCTCCGCCGAAACCGCCGAAGCCCCCGCCGCCAAGCAGCACGCGCCGATCCCGATTCCCCCGCCCCCTGTGTTCCGCATGCGCGTCCCACCACTTTGCTGCGACGGTGGTCTGTAAGCATAACGCTGGTCAATGCCCTCCAACTGAAACCCGCGCTTCTCGGCGAGCGTCGCCACGACCGTCTGCACGAAGTCTGAAATGCCCTGTCCGTAGTTGCCCTGCCTGAACGGCCCGGTCAAACGCTGACGCCCGATCTCTCCCGCGAGCGAGTCCGGCATGTCGCCTTCGAGGTGTCGGCTGACCTGAACCTGCCACTTATGGTCGTTCACCGCCACAAGCAGCAGCAGCCCATTCTTCTCGCCCTCCTTCGAGCCGATGCCCCATCCCCGCGCCAGCTCCAGCGAGTACTCGAAGGCGTCCGTGTTGCCCGTCGTGGGCACGGTCACGACGGCGAACTCGATGTCGGCGCGCTCTTTGAGGTTGTTGAGAATCGCCGCCAGCCGCTCCTTCGTCGCCGCGTCAATGACGTTGGCGTTGTCGGTGACGTACTTGTAGTAGCCCGTGGGCACGGGCAGAGGTGCTGTCGTGTAAGCACGCGCGTTCTGCGCACGCGCGGGGTCGGCGCACGCGAAGAGGCTCAGGAGCGCGACGAGCGCGGCGAACGAAGAGTAACGTCTGCTTTGCGTCAATGTCACGTTAATGCTTATACGATAAACGCGCCCCGACTGTTTTGCATCCGCCCTCAACCCGCGCCGGAATCGCCACAAACTCATCGCTCGATCAAAAGATGAAACAGGTAAAAGAGGGCGACGCCGGCAAAAACTATCAACGACACGATAGGATTCTTTTCTTCGAGGTGGTTGACCTCCGGGATGAGATCACTTGCCGCCACGTACAGCGTCACGCCCGCTGAGAAGGGGAGCGCATACACCACGGCCTCCGTCACGTGCGACTGCAACAACGCCACGCTCAACACTCCGGCGAGCGTCGCCGCCCCGATTATTAACGTCGCCGTCAGCGCGCTGCTCGCGGCCCGCCCCGACGCCAGCATGATTGATGCCGCCGTAAACCCCTCCGGCAATTTGTGCAGTAGCACGGCCACGAAGACCAGCAGCCCGACTTTACGATCAACCACGAAGGCCGAAGCCACCGACGTTCCGTCAAAAAAGGTGTGAATCGAAAGCCCGCCGATGGCCGTGTATGCTGCCGACGGGCGCACGACGGCCTCCGGGTGTGTCTCTTCGCCGAAATGGAAGTGCGGGGCGACTGTGTGTTCGACGAAATGGATGAGAAGATAGCCGCCCAGCAGCAGCGTCATCGCGCCGAGAACGCCGTGTCCCGCTTGCGCACCGTCCGCCGCCCCCCTCGTCCATAGCACGACCACCTCCGGCACGATCTCAATAAAAATAGCCGCCAGCATGAAACCCGCGCCGAGAGCCACAAGGTAGCCGAGAAACTGCCTGCCTTTTTGAAAAATGCGGGGGCGTGTGAGTAGAAGCCCGCCCCCGACGTTCGCCAGTGCCACTAATCCGCCGAAAAATAGAAGTTCGCCGAAATTCATCCGAAAGTTAGCAGCCGCCCGACTTGTCCTTAATATTAATGATTGGGTGCGCCACTATAACAGGATAACTGTGCCGTCCGCTACGGGTAGCTTAAACTTAAAAGAGGATACACCAAATCGTGCTTAAAATTTTCGATTTGACAGTGTTATTACGCTTGACAGGGTAATACAGGCGGGCGTACTATGCGCGGCGGGTGGTCAAAAGTGGCTGAAAGTGGGCTACCCAGAGCAGCTTGCCGCCGAAGGTTAGAGTTTCACTTTAAGTTTTAAGCAGTCCTTGCCCCAGCCGACGCCGCAAACTTCAATGTTGAGAGGAAATTACACGGCGCGCATTGATTCTAAGGGGCGACTCAAAATACCGACGGCCTTCAGGCGCTTCATTGAAGAGAAATATTCTACTACAGAGTTTTACGTCACGAGCCTGACCGGCGAATGCGCGAGGCTCTATCCTTTACCCGAATGGGAGTCCATCGAGCAACGCTTGGCGCTCCTGCCCTCGATGGACCCGGCGAGACGAAAGTTCCTTGACAGGACGAATTACTACGGCCAGCAGGCGACTGTGGACGGGCAGGGGCGCGTACTCATCCACCCGCTGCTGAGAAAGACGGCGGGAGTCGTTGGCGACGTGGCAATTCTTGGCTATTTGACATACCTGGAAGTTTGGGAGCTTGAGCGTTTCGAGCAGCGTCTCCTATCTGATCGTTATACAGAGGAAGACGAGGCGGCGATTGCTCGGCTCGGAATCTGAAAAGCGGCAAAGAGTGAGCGTGTTGAGCGATAAGGCTAAAGCAAGGATCCCAGACCCGATGCTCGTCACCCCGTCACTCGTCACCCGATGCTCGCTGCTGCTTTTCAAGACCACGGGGCGGTGGTAATGGCGGAGCCCGGAGGGGGGCCGGGCACGCCCCATCGCCCCGTGTTGCTCATTGAAACCACGGGGCTGCTCGCACCGGAGCGCGGGGGGCTGTTTGTGGACGCGACGCTAGGTCTTGGCGGGCACAGCGAAGCCGTCCTCGAAGCCTCGGACGAAACGCGTGTGCTCGGCATTGACCGTGACCGCGAGGCTCTGCGGCTCGCCTCCGAGCGCTTGGCACGTTTCGGCGCGCGCTTCCAGTGCGCCCACGCGAATTTCCGAGACATCGCGCGCGTGATGAGCGGGGCGGGCGAGCGGGTGGCGAGCGGCGTTCTGGCAGACCTCGGCGTTTCGTCACTCCAGTTCGACACGCCGGGGCGCGGCTTCAGCTTCCGGCACGACGCGCCGCTCGACATGCGTATGGACGCAGAGGGGCAGGAGGAGACCGCGGCGGCGCTACTCGAACGGCTGCCCGAAGAGGAGATCGCGCGCGTCCTGTACGAGTACGGCGAGGAGCGGAAGTCGCGGCGCATCGCCCGCTGGATCATCGAAAGGCGCGAGCGGGGCGAGCCTTTGAGGACGACGGGCGAGCTGGCGGATTTGGTCGCGCGCGCCGTCGGCCACAGGCGCGGCGAGCGAATTCACCCGGCGACCCGAACCTTCCAGGCTTTGCGCATCGCCGTCAACCGAGAACTGGAAGGACTGGGCGAGTTCGTCGAGACGGCAGTTGATCTTTTACAACCGCAGGGGCGTCTCGCGGTCATCAGCTTTCACTCGCTGGAGGATCGCATCGTGAAGCGTGCGCTGCGACGCCTGTCGGGGCATTGCGAGTGTGACCCGCGCCGCGCTCCCGTCTGCACGTGCGGCGCGCGCCGCGCGGTCGAGATTCTGACGCGTCGCCCCGTCGTACCGAGCGAGCAAGAGGTGGGAGAGAACCCACGCGCGCGGAGTGCCAAGTTGCGCGCCTGCTTGAAACTTTGAGGCCGCCGTCAGCGGCGGGACTGAGACAGAAAAGAGTGCCGCCTCACTCTCGGTCTGAAACTCAAATCCGACTCCGAAGTTAAGAGACCCGAAGCCGATGAGAAGAGTGCCCCAGCAGTACCCCAACCCCCACGTCCGTCGCGAGCGCGACCCCCGCGCCGCGCGGCGGCAGACGCTCCTGCTCGCGAGCTGCCTGGCGCTCGCCGCCGGGTTCGTTTACGCCGCGCGGCAGCAGATTCTGGCCGTGGATTACGGCTACAAGACCGAGGCGCTGCGCCGCGAGCGCGAGCAGTTGCTGGACGAGCGGCGGCGACTGCTCCTCACCGTGGAAGAGAGTTCTTCGCCAGCGCAGCTTGAGCAGGCCGCGCGCGAGTTGGGGATGCAGCCCGCGCGCGCCGCGCAGATCGAGGCCGCCGCGCCGCAGCGCGAGCAGGGGCGGGCGGGCGGCGGGCGCGTCTTCGTCGCGGCGGCGACCGCCGGGACTGTCATGCGCCGTTAGGCGAAGGAGGTTTTCGAGAACTACGCGCGCGGACGGCCTCTCCCTTCTTTAGTCGAGCGCGCGGGATTTGAAAGCGACCACACGTTCGAACGCGTGCCTCGCGACGGTTCGGAAGTCTGATGAGAAGGCCGCTGTCCGATATGTTAGACCGATACGGCTCGGATCACACACTGCGTCCCGATGTTTCACGGCGGCGTGCTTTAGTAGTCGCCGTTTTTCTTTGCCTGTGGATGGTGGCGGTCGGGGCGCGCCTCACCTACCTGCAAACGTCGCAGCACGAGTGGCTGGCCCGCCGCGCGCGCGCGCAGCAGTTGGATGTCGAGCCGCAGGCGGCGGTGCGCGGACTCATCCTCGACCGGCAGGGCCGTGAGCTTGCGCGCAGCGTCGGCGTTGACTCTTTCTTCGCCGACCCGCGCGAGATCGAGGACGTGGACGCGGCGGCGTCGGGCCTGGCCCGCGTTCTTAAAGTTGACCAGACCTCTCTGGCCGCGCGGCTGAGAGAGGCGAAGGACGCGAAGCGCGGCTTCGTCTGGCTCGCGCGCAAAGTTGACGAGGAGCAGTCGCGCGCCGTCGAAGGGTTGAAGATCAAGGGCGTCTATCCGGTCGAGGAGCAGAAGCGTCGCTACCCGAACGGCGCGCTCGCGGCGCACGTCGTCGGCTTCGTCGGGCTGGACGACAAAGGTCTGGCCGGGGTTGAGCAGATGTACGACGCGGCGCTGACGGGCGAGCCGGGCCGCCTCGTCGTTGATACGGACGCGAAGCGCCGCGCGTTCGAGAGCGCGGGCAGCGCGCCGCAGGACGGGCGGACGCTTGTGCTCACGATTGATCAGACCGTGCAGTACATCGTCGAGCGCGAGCTGACTGCCGCCGTCGAGAAGTCGCAGGCGAAGTCGGGTGCGGCGGTCGTCATTGATCCGCGCACGGGCGAGATTCTGGCGCTCGCAAACGCGCCCGCGTTTGACCCGAACGACGCCGCGGGCGTGAGCGCGGACGCGCGACGTAACGCCGCGCTGCAAAACATCTACGAGCCAGGCTCGACCTTCAAGGTCGTCGCCTACTCCGGCTCGCTCGAAGAGAAGTTGATCAAGCCGGACGACAAGATCGAATGCCCCGGCTCGATCAGCGTCCCCGGACGTGTCGTGCACGACCACGCGCGCGGGACGCTGACGGCGACCGAGGCGCTGGCGAAGTCTTCTAACGTCGCGGCCATCAAGCTCGGCATGCGCCTGGGCAACGAGCGCCTGTACGACTACATACGCCGCTTCGGCTTCGGCTCGAAGACGGGCGTGGAGTTGCCGGGCGAGACGGCGGGCCTCGTGCGCCCCGTCTCGAAGTGGCAGCCGGGTTCCATCGGCTCAGTCCCAATCGGCCAGGAGGTCGGCGTCACGCCCGTGCAGATGGCGGCGGCCTACGCGACGATTGCCAACGACGGCGTGCGCGTCGCGCCGCATCTCGTGCGCGAGGTGCGCGACGCAGAAGGCAAAGTCGTTGAACAGTCGCAGCCCGAATCGCACCGCGTCGTCAGCGCGGAGACGGCGCGCGAGTTGCGCGGGATGCTGGAGATGGTGACGCTCAAAGGCACGGCGCGCGCCGCCCGGCTCGAAGGCTACACGGCGGCGGGCAAGACCGGCACGGCGCAGAAGGTTGACCCGAAGACGCACGCCTACTCGCAGACGAAGTACGTCGGCTCGTTCGTCGGCTTCGCGCCCGTGGAGAACCCTGCGGCGGTCATCATCGTCGTCTTAGACGAGCCGGTCGGCGCGCACCAGGGCGGCGCGGTGGCCGCGCCCGTCTTCAGCGAGATCGCCGATCAAATCCTGCCGTACCTCGACGTGATGCCGGACAACGCGCCGGACGCGAAAGCGCCCGCCCGCCAACTCGCCGCCGCGCCCGCGCCCGCGCTGACCGCGTCGGCGCAGGCGGCAGCCCGCGCGGCGAAGGAGCATGAGGGCGCGACGGTCTCGACCGTCGCGCTGCCGGAAGTGGCAGTGAGTACGACGCCGGGCGGCGAGATTAGCGAGATAGTCTATGCGTCGGCGGGCGAGCGCGCGCTGCTGATGCCGGACTTGCGCGGGCGGAGCGTCCGCGACGTGGCGCGCGTCTGCGCGCAGCTCGGCCTCGAACTCGAAGCGCGCGGCGAGGGCCGCGCCGTGCGTCAAACTCCCGCGGTCGGCTCACAGGTCGAGGCCGGCCAGTCCGTCCGCATCGAGTTCGGGCGGGGCGAGTGAACAGAAGCTGATAGCTGTTAGCTTCTGCCCTTCTGATGTCGAGCGATGAAGTGAAACTTATTGCCCCAGAAAAACAGAAAGCTGAAGGCTAACAGCTAACAGCCAACAGCTATTAGCTAACAGCTTCCTTCCCCGGAAAGGTGAGATGAGAAATCAGAGGACGCCGGTTAATTCTCCACCGAACGATGTTTACGACGGAGGGGAGATGAGACGACGAATCGCCGACTGCCGCGAGCGTTTGCGCCGCAACCGCGCCTCGCGCAGAATAACGGAACGCGCCACTCCCCACATGGACGATTTCGCGGCAGCCGAGCCTGAGTTGGCGCTCGCCTACGCCGGGACGGAAGTCCGCGAGGAGGAGGTCTAACGGGCGGCCCGGCTCTCCCTCCGACGTGCGCGGGCCGTGCCGCAAACGTCTCAGGCCGGGAGGAAGAGACCGAGTGAAGACAGCCGAAGCGAAAATTCTGATGCGCGCCTCCGCGGAGGCCGCGCGGGAGTTCTTTGACAAAGGAATAAAAGGCTTTTCGATTGACTCGCGCGCGACCGCGCCGGGCGAGCTGTTCTTCGCCCTCTCGCCCGAAGATTACCGGCGGCACTGCTTCACGGCCACGTCTTTCGCAGACGCGCACCGCTTCATCCCGCAGGCGTTCGAGCAGGGCGCGGTCGCCGCGGTCGCGCGCGCCGAACGCGTAGAAGGCGATGAAGAGTTGCGTCCCTATCGCGACCGTTTGTTGCTCGTCGAAGACGTGATTGAAGCGCTGCAACAACTCGCGCGTGGCGTCATCGAGTCGTGGGGCCGCGCGGTCGTCGGCATCACGGGCAGCGCGGGCAAGACGACGACGAAGGACTTGACCGCGCACGTCCTCGGCGCGACCGGAAGGAGGGTCTTGCGCAGCCGCAAGAACTACAACAACGAGCTGGGCGTGGCGCTCTCGGTCTTGCAGATGGAGTCCAATGGTGCTAGCCCCGCGGACTTCGACGTGGCCGTGCTTGAGATGGGCATGTCCATGCCGGGCGAGATCGCGCGGCACTGCCGCGTCGCGCCGCCTGACGTTTCGGTCGTTACCAACGTCGCGCCCGTGCACCTCGAATTCATGGGCACGGTCGAGGCCATCGCCCGTGGCAAGGCGCAACTGGTCGAGGGTTTGAAGCCGGGCGGCACCGCCGTCCTGAACGCCGACGACGAGCGCGTCGCGGCGATGCGCGAGAAGGCCCGACACGCCGCGCGCATCGTCACCTACGGACTCGGCGAGTCGGCGGACGTTCGGGCCGTCGGGCTGGAGGCGGTCGGCGTCGGCGCAAGCCGCTTCCTTTTGCGGACGCCGGAGGGCGAGGCCTCGGTCGTGCTGCCGATGCACGGCAGGCACAACGTCCTGAACGCGCTCGCGGCCTCCGCGGTGGCGACGCACTTTGGAGTCACGGCGGAAGAGATCGCGGCTGCCCTTGCCACGGCAGCGCCTTCGGAGATGCGCGGCGAGGTCTTGCGCTTCGCCGAAGGGTTCACGGTCGTTGACGACTCGTACAACTCGAACCCGCACTCGCTCCTGAGCATGGCCGAGGCCGTGGCGCAAGGGGGCGAGTCGGTGAAGCGGCGAGTCGTCGTCGCGGGCGAGATGCTTGAGCTGGGCGCGGAGTCGGAGGCGCTCCACCGCGAGGCGGGGCGCGAGATCGCAAGACTCGGCGTTGAAGTGCTGTGGGGTGTGCGCGGCGACGCGCGCGAGTTGGTCGAGGGGGCGCGCGAGGCGGGCATGGGCGCGGAGACGACCCGCTTCTTCGAGTCGTCCGACGAGGCCGCCGACGCGCTCAAGTCCTTCGTCCGCGCGGGCGACCTCGTCCTCGTCAAAGGCTCGCGCGGCGTCCACACGGAAAGGGTTGTCGAGGCGTTGAAGGAGAGACACGAACTGAAATGATGAATGATGAATGCGGAATGATGAATGAAGGCAGGCATGCGCTTTTTAATTCATCATTCATCATTCCGCATTCATCATTTCGACTCCGATGATCTACTACATCTTCTACGACTGGCTCTTCAAGACGCTCTCGGCGGGCGGGGGCGGCGAGTCCTACTTCGTCAAGGCGCTGAACGTCTTCCAGTACGTGACGTTTCGGACGGCCTACGGAGCGGTGACGGCGCTTTTGATCTCGCTCGTCTTCGGCGGTCGCGTCATCGAGTACCTGCGCCGCCTGAACGTCGGGCAGATGATCCGCGAGGAGGGGCCGCAGGCGCACCAGGCCAAGCGCGGCACGCCGACGATGGGCGGCGTGCTCATCATCGGCTCGGTCGTGATCTCGACGCTGCTGTGGGCGCGGCTCTCCAGCCTCTACGTCTGGATCGTGCTGATCGCGACGACCGGCTTCGCCGTCATCGGGTTCATTGACGACTACAAGAAGGTCGCGAAGAAGCAGAGCCTCGGACTGAAGGGGCGCTGGAAACTCGGCGGGCAGTTGGCTATAGCCGTCGGCGTGTGGGGCGCGCTTCTGGTCTTCACGTACTACGGCTGGGCCGACTACTCCTGGAAGCTCAGCCTGCCGTTCTTCAAGCAGACGGCTCTGTCGCGCGTCACGGACATCGGCCCCGTCGTCTACCTGCCGTTCATCGCGATAGTGCTGCTCGGCTTCTCGAACGCGGTGAATTTGACGGACGGTCTGGACGGGCTGGCGATCAGTGTGACGGTCATCGCGATGGCGACGCTGACCGCCTTCACTTACATCAGCGGCGACAAGCGCTGGGCCGACTACGTGGGACTCGAACACCAGTCGGAGATCGGCGAGCTGACGATCTTCTGCGGGGCGATGGTCGGCGCGAGTTTGGGCTTCCTGTGGTACAACGCGCCGCCCGCCGAAGTCTTCATGGGCGACGTGGGCAGCCTCGCCATCGGCGGGGCCATCGGCACCATCGGCGTGCTGACGAAGCAGGAGCTGATTCTGGTTTTAATCGGCGGCGTCTACGTGATCGAGGCGCTGTCGGTGACGCTCCAGGTCTCCTTCTTCAAGATGACGAAGCGGAGTTCGGGCACGGGCCGGCGGCTTTTCCGTATGACGCCGCTGCACCACCACTTCGAGATGTCGGGCTGGAAGGAGCCGAAGATCGTCTTCCGCTTTCTCATCATCGCGATCCTGTTCGCGCTGCTGAGCCTTTCGACCTTGAAGCTGAGGTGAGGAGAAACGATGAATGATGAGTGATGAATGATGAATTTTAAGGCGCTCGCGCATTTCATTCATCATTCCGCATTCATCATTCCGCATTTATTTTGATGGAGCTTGACGGCAAAAAAGTCCTGGTGGTCGGCGCGGGCCGTAGCGGCGTGGCGGCGTCGCGGTTCCTCGCGGCGCGCGGCGCGCTCGTCGTCTTAAACGACCGCAAGGGTTTCATTGACTGGCCGAACGACGCGCTGGCGCTCAAGGGCGACGGCGTCGTCAAGCTGCTCGCGGGCGACGTGCCTTCGTGGCTGCTCGACCAGGTGGAGCTTGTGGTTTTAAGCCCCGGCGTGCCGACCAAAAGCATCCCCGCCCGCTACGCCGAGCGCGCGGGCGCGGAAGTCATCGGCGAGGTCGAGCTGGCGTGGCGTTTTTTGAAGGGTCGCGTCGTCGGCATCACGGGCACGAACGGGAAGACGACCACCACGACGCTCGTCGGCGAGTTGCTGAAGGACGCAGGGCTGCCGACGCAGGTCGGCGGCAACATCGGCACGCCGCTCGTCTCGCTCGTCGAGTCGTCGCGCGAAGACGGCTGGACGGTGGTCGAGCTTTCGAGCTACCAGCTCGAAACCATCAGAGAGTTCCGCCCGACGGTGGCCGTGGTGCTGAACTTGATGCCCGACCATATGGATCGCTACGAGACGCTCGCAGACTACGGCGCGGCCAAGCACCGAATCTTCCGCAACCAGACCGGGGGCGACGTGGCGATTTTGAACGCGGACGACGCGGTCGTCTCCTCCTGGGCTTCGGGCCTGGAAGCGCACGTCTGTATGTTCAGCACGGCGCGCGAACTCGAAGAGGGGTTGTTCCTCCGGAGGCGCGAACTCGTCGCGCGCACCTGGTCGGGCGAGCGCGTTCTCCTGACGCGCGACGAGATGCAGTTGAAGGGCTTGCACAACGTCCAGAACACCCTGGCGGCGCTCGCCGCGGGCCTTTCGTGCGGCGCGTCGCCCGACTCGATGCGCGAAACCGTGCGCCGCTTCGCGCCCGTCGAGCACCGGCTCGAACGCGTGGCGGAAGTCGGAGGCGTCACGTTCTACAACGACTCGAAGGCGACGAACGTGGACGCGGCGGTCAAGGCGGTCGAGGCGCTCGCGGACGAGCCGGGCCGGATAGTTCTCATCCTCGGCGGGCGCGGCAAGAACGCGCCCTACGCGCCGCTCGCGCCGCTCGTCCACAGGCACGCGCGCGCGCTCGTCCTCATCGGCGAGGACGCCGAGCGCATCGAGGGCGAGTTGAAAAACTTCGCGCGCGTCCTGCGCGCATCAGACATGGCCGACGCGGTGCGTCGGGCTTACCGTGCGGCGGAGCCGGGCGACGTTGTGCTGCTCGCCCCGGCCTGCGCCAGCTTCGACATGTTTCAGAGCTACGAGCACCGCGGGCGCGCGTTCAAGGAAGAGTTGAAGAAAATGATGAATGCCGAATGCGGAATGATGAATGAGAAGGTGCACGCCTCCTGAGATTCAACACACATCATTTCGCATTCGGCGTTGAGCGTTATGGCTAGGAAGCTACAGGCAGACGAGTGGTTGTTCGGAGCGACGGTGGCGTTGGCGCTGTTCGGCGTCATCATGGTTTACAGCGCGTCGGCCATCGTCGCGGCGGGCGAGAACCACACGCAGTATTTCTACGTGGCGCGGCAGGGCCTGTGGACGCTCATCGGACTGGCGGCGATGCTCGCCGGGATGCGCTTCGACTACGGGCGTTTGCGCAGCCCGGCCATCGCCTACGGCCTGCTCGCGCTGTCGGTCGTGCTGCTCGTCGGCGTGTTCGCCTTCTCGCCCGTCAACGGCGCGCGGCGCTGGATTCGCTTCGCGGGCTTCTCGATGCAGCCGTCGGAGATCGCCAAGCTCTCGCTCGCCATTTTCCTCGCGCGTTTTCTTGAGCGGCGCGCGGGGCGCGAGGCGGACTTCTGGCGCACGTTCGTGCCGTCGGTGGCGGTGACGGGGTTGCTCGCGCTCCTGGTCGTGGCCGAGCCTGACCTGGGGACGGCCTTGATGCTGGCGGTCGTCTGCACGGTCGTTCTGTTCACGGCGGGCGCGCAGCTTCGTCACATGGCGCTGGCCGCCGCGCCCGCGCTCATGGGCTTGGCGGGGCTACTCATCTTCGTGCCGTTCCGTATGCGGCGCATGACGGCGTTCCTCGACCCGTGGGCAGACCCGCAGGGCACGAGCTATCAGGTCGTGCAGTCTCTGCTCGCCGTCGGCTCTGGCGGGGTGCACGGGCTGGGGTTCACGGAAGGAAGGCAGAAGATGTTCTTCCTGCCGTTCGCGCACTCGGACTTTATCTTTGCCGTCGTGGGCGAGGAGCTGGGGCTGTTCGGCGCTCTGGCGGTCGTCGCGTTGTTCGGCCTGTTCCTGTGGCGGGGGATGCGCGCCGCGCTTCGCGCGCCCGACAGGTTCGGCACGCTGCTCGGCATGGGGATAGTGACGGGCATCGTGGCGCAGGCGCTCTTCAATATGAGCGTCGTGCTGGCGATGCTGCCGACGAAGGGCATCCCGCTGCCGTTCATCTCCTACGGCGGCTCGTCGCTCGTGCCGACGCTCTTCGCCGTCGGCGTCGTCTTGAACATCTCGCAGCACGCGAGCGCCAGCCACGGCTCTGCGCTCGCGCCGGTCTTTGAAGGAGGCAGTCCAGCCGCGCCGGCGCGCCGCGCCGCCGCGACGCAGCCGCGACCGTCAGGCGTCTCGACGATGCGCTCGCTGCTGCGCGGCGAGGCGCGGGGGTAAGCATGCGCGTGCTCATCGCCGCGGGCGGCACGGGCGGGCACATCTATCCCGGCATCGCGTTGGCGAAGGAGTTGATGCGCCGCGACCCAGCCTCGGTCGTCCGCTTCGTCGGCACGGCGCGCGGGCTTGAGACGCGGCTCGTGCCGCGGGCCGGGTTTGAACTATCGCTCATTGAATCGGCGGGGCTGAAGAACGTCGGGGCGGCGGGGAAGTTGAAGGGGCTGCTGGTGCTGCCCAAGAGCCTTCTCGCGGCGCGGCGTTTGATAAAGGAGTTCCGCCCTGAGACGGTCGTCGGCGTGGGCGGCTACGTTTCGGGGCCAGTGCTTTTGACGGCGGCGTTGATGAGAGTCGCGACGCTCGTCCTTGAGCCGAACGCGCTGCCGGGTTTTACGAACCGGCAGCTCGCGCGCTTCGTTGACGCGGCGGCGGTCACGTTCGAGGAGTCGCTTCGGTTCTTCCGCGGCAAGGGCGTCGTCACAGGCAACCCCGTGCGGCGCGAGTTCTTTGAGATACCGAAGAAGGAGCGCGACCCCACGCGCTTCTCTTTGCTCGTCTTCGGCGGCTCGCAGGGCGCGCGCGCCATCAATGAAGGGGTGCTCGCGGCGCTCGCGCACCTCGAAGAGCACAAGGGCGTGCTTCGCATCGTCCACCAGACGGGCGAGGCCGACTTTGAAAAGGTGCGCGCGGGCTACGAGGCCGCGGGCTGGAATGAGCAGGCGGACGCGCGCAAGTACATTGACGACATGGTCGCGTTCTTTGCCGAAAGCGACCTCGTCGTCTGCCGCGCCGGAGCGACGACGACGGCGGAACTCATCGCGGCGGGCAAGGCCTCGCTGATGATCCCGTTCCCCTTCGCCGCGGACGACCACCAGCGCAGGAACGCCGAGGCTTTGGAGAAGGCGGGAGCAAGCCGCATGGTCTTGCAACAGGACGCGACGGGCGAACGGCTCGCCCGCGAAATCGGCTCGCTCGTTGAAAACCCGGAGCGCGTCACGCAGATGGAAGAGGCCGCTCGGAGTCTGGCGCGCGGCGACGCCGCGGTCGCGGCAGTAGATTTGATGGAAAAGCTGTTAGCTGTTAGCCGTTAGCTTTTAGCCGGAACAAGAAGCTGACTGCCGGAAGCTAACAGCTAATGGCTAATAGCTAACAGCTCTTGAATATGTTTCGTCGCATTCGACACGTCCACTTCGTCGGCATCGGCGGCATCGGCATGTCGGGCATCGCGGAGGTCTTGCTCAACATGAGCTTCCGCGTCTCCGGCTCCGACCTGCGGCGCTCGGACGCGACGGCGCGGCTCGAACGCCTCGGCGCGAAGATTTACGAGGAGCACGCGGCTGAAAACGTCAACGGCGCGCACGTCGTCGTCCGCTCGACCGCCGTGCGCGAGGACAACCCGGAAGTGGTCGAGGCGCGGCGGCGCTCGATACCCGTCATCCCGCGCGCCGAGATGCTGGCCGAGTTGATGCGACTCAAACCCCACACCGTGGCCGTCGCCGGCTCGCACGGCAAGACGACGACGACCTCGATGGTCGCAACCGTGCTCGCGCACGCCGGGTTAGACCCGACCGTGGTCGTCGGCGGCGTCGTCGGCGCGATGGGGTCGAACGCGCGTTTGGGGAAGAGCGACCTGATGGTGGTCGAGGCCGACGAGAGCGACCGCTCGTTCCTGATGCTGACGCCGACGTTTGCCGTCGTCACGAACATTGACCGCGAGCACATGGATCACTACACGGACATGACCGACGTGCGGAAGTGCTTCGCCGACTTCGTCAATAAGGTGCCGTTCTACGGCGCGGCCATTCTTTGTCTCGACGACCCGCACGTGCAGGCCGTCATCCCCGAAGTCGTCCGCCGCCGCATCACCTACGGCTTGAGCGCGCAGGCCGACATCGCCGCGCGCGAGGTGCGCTACGACAAGCAGTTCGGCTCGGTCTTCCAGGTACGGCGCGAGGGCGAGCCTATTGGAGAGGTGAGCTTGCACGTGCCGGGCTTGCACAACATCTACAACTCGCTCGCGGCCATCGCCATCGGGCTGGAGTTGGAAGTGCCTTTCGAGACCATCGCCAGCGCGCTTGAGAGTTTCGCGGGCGTCAACCGCCGCTTCCAGTTCAAGGGCGAGGCCGCGGGCGTCATCGTGATTGACGACTACGGCCACCACCCGACGGAGGTTCGCGCGACGCTCGTGGCGGCGAAGCTCGGCTTGCGTGGCCGCCGCATGGTCGTCCTTTTCCAGCCGCACCGCTACACGCGCACACAGGACTTGATGGACGAGTTCGCGCGCTCCTTCAATAACGCCGACGTTTTGATGGTCACGGACATCTACGCCGCGAGCGAAGACCCGATTGAAGGCGTCACCGCCGCGGCTCTGGTCGAAGCCGTCCGGCGCTTCGGCCACAAGGACGCGCGCCACGTCGGCACAATCGAGGAGGCGACCGACGCTCTGCTCGAAGAGGTCAGGCCGAACGACATGGTCATCACGCTCGGCGCGGGCAACGTCTATCGCGTCGGCGAGCGTTTGCCGGAGCTTTTGAAGGAAAAAGCGAAGGCGGAAGGGCAGGGAT
>QHXN01000018.1 GCA_003222975.1 Acidobacteriota bacterium
GCGCGCTTGAGGAGCACGCCCGCGCCGCGCTTCGCCAGCATGCGGGCAGCGCCCGACTCCTGCGGCATCGGCGGCGTGGTCGCGTCGGCGATGATGGGCACGCGGCAGTTCAGCGCCTCGAAGGTGGTCAGGCCGCCGAGCTTCGAGACCATGACGTTGGCCGCCTGCATCAACTGCTCGACCTGCTCCGAGTAGCCGATGACCTTGACGGGGAACTTCGCTGTGGCCGCGACCGACTCGGCCTCGGCGCGCAGCTCCTCGTTTCGGCCCGCGAGGAAGATGGCCTGCACGTCCAGCTCGCCGCGCGCCAGCTCTCGGAAAATCTGCGGGATGTTTCCGCCGCCCACCCAGCCCGCGTTGACGAAGACCGTGAACTTTTCGGGGTCGAGTCCGAGCGCGCTGCGCGCGGCCTGCGCCGAGCGCTCGTCCGGCAGCTCGAACTTCGGGTGGACTGGCATGCCGGAGACCTTGATGCGCTCCGGCCTGATGCCGTAGTCAATCAACTGCTGGCGGGCCTCTTCGCTCGCCACAAGGTAGAGCGTCACGTCGTCGCACGCCCAGCCCTTCCAGAAGCCGTAGCAGGGGTCTGTGACGACCGTGACGAGCGGGATTTTGTCGGCGAGTCCGATCTCTTTGAGGACGCGCGCGAAGATGTGCTGCGTCAGTGGGTGGACGCTGACGACGACGTGCGGGCACCACTTCTCGAAAAGCTCGCGGCAATAGCCGATGCAGCGGCGGTGGAAGAACTCGCGCGTTTCGGGGCGGAGGCGGTTGACGGCCCAGAAGAGGTACTTCATCCAGTGCTGCCGGTTGCGCAGCACCCAGTTGTAGAGCGAGACGAGACGGGCCGAGAGGTGGTGCGACTCCTCGACGGCGCGCACGACGCGCACCGCGTAAGAGTCGCCCTCGAAAAACTTCTGCACCCCGGCCACGATTGCCGCGGCAGCCGAGCGATGCCCGCCGCCCGTGTCGGACGAGATGATTAAAATTTTGGGGCCTCGCGCTTGAAACATTGATTCAGCTTTCAGAAGCTCAACCCGAACTTGAAACTGCTCAGACCTTAACCGCCAATCCGTCCGCCTGCTCTTCCTGTTGCGCGTGTTCCCGGCTCGCCTTCTTCATCTCGCGCTCCAGCCGCTTGATCTGAATCAGGTGCTTCGGATTGAAGGGGAGCGACGGGTAGTAGCAGTTCGACTCGTGCGTGCAGAAGCAGCCGTCGGCGGCCTTCGCGCGGCGGGCCTTCATCGCCTCCGTGCGCCAGAGCGACTGGAAGTTCCATTCGTGTTCGCGGAGGTTGCCGACGGGGGCGAGGTTCTCGCAAGAAGAGACCGTGCCCTCGTCGTAGATGACCGCGCCCGCGGTGCCCGCGTAGCACTTGAGTTGCGCCTTCTGCTCCTCCTGCGTCTTGGCGATGAGGCCGTGCATGTAGATGTCCACGGCGGCCTTGAAGTAGCCGGCCTCGCCGCCGTAGTTGTTCTTGATGGCGGCGTGGCGCGAGTCTTCGTCAATCATCCGTGCCAACTTCGCGTAGCGCGCGTGGTCAATGTCCAGCTCGACGGGGTCGGCTGAGGGCGGGCGGATGTAGTTGAAGTTGACCTTGTCGGGCCGCAGCTCATACTTGAGGAAGTCGTACCAGTCGAAGATGGTGTCCTGGTTCGAGTGCATGAAGCAGGTGCAGGTCTGTATGTCGAGGCGCGGGCGCTCGCGCTTGATGGCTTGCAGTTGCCGCGCCGTGTCAATCGCGATGTCCCACGAGCCGGGCTTCTGCCGAATCTTCTCGTGCTGTTCTTTCAGGCCGTCAATGCCGAGCGCGACCGTGACGTTCAGGTTCGGGCACTCTTCCAGGAGGCGCGAAACATCCGGGATGATGCGCTTCTGAATCTGCCCGTTCGACATGAGATAGACCGATTCGAGCCGGTTGTTCTCGTAGAAGGCGCGGACGATTTCCGGCAGGTCTTTGCGCGTGAACGGCTCGCCGCCGGCGATGATGAGCACGCCGAGGTTTCCGCCCAGCGTCTCACTGATGCGCCGAAGCTCGTCGGTCTTCATCTGCAACTTCTTGCGCGGGCGGTCGTCCAGCTCGTCCGTGAAGAAGCAGTGCGTGCAGCGCATGTCGCACACGCTCGTCACCAGTATGTTCAGCAGCACGGGCGCAAACGGCTGGCCCACGGCCAGCTTCGCGTAGCGCTTCAGAAGCTCTCTTGTCGTGTAATCCATTGCAGTCCTTATTCTCCCCCGCGCGGCGGCCAGAGTCGCACGCCGAAACTTCACGTCGGGAAATTAAGCGTAACAGATACGGGATTAATTTCCGAGTGTCAACGCGCCGAGAGCGGACTCGCGGCGAAATGTTTTGATGCCGGGAGGAGCGCAGAGAGTAGGCCGTTATTTTTCCAGGAAAAGCTCGAATGCTCCGCTGCGGCGCGGGTGTTTCCGGGGCGTTCAGCCGGTCTGCGCCCGCTCCTCTCGGACGTTGATGCCGAGGGCGCGCATGCGGCGGTAGAGGTGGCTTCGATCCATGCCCATGAGTTCGGCGGCGCGCGAGACGTTGCCCTCGGCCTCGGCGAGCTTCGAGCGGATGAAGTCGCGCTGGTGGGCCTCGCCGGCGTCGCGGAAGGAGGAGAAGCGCGGGGCGGCGGCGGGCGGCTCCTCGCCGCCGAGCGCGGGGAGGTCTGAGGCCATGACGCGCGCGCCCGTGTGCATGATGACGACGCGCTCGATTGTGTTGCGAAGCTCGCGCACGTTTCCGGGCCACGAGTAGCCGCGCAGGGCCTCGACCGCGTCCGGATCGAAGCGCTTGGGCTTCTTCTTGTAGGCGACGGAGAACCTCCGGTTGAAGTGCTCGACGAGGAGCGGGATGTCTTCGGCGCGTTCGCGCAAAGGGGGCACTTCAAAAGGAATGACGTTGAGGCGGAAGAGGAGGTCTGTGCGGAAATGCCCGCGCTCGATCTCGACTTCGAGCCGCTTGTTCGTCGCGGCGATGACGCGCACGTCAACGCGCATCGGCGTCGTGCTCCCCACCGGCTCGAAGCGCTGCTCTTCGAGGACGCGCAGCACCTTGGCCTGCATGCGCTGGCTCATGTCGCCCACCTCGTCGAGGAAGAGCGTCGCGCCGTCGGCCATCTCGAACTTGCCGCGCTTGGGGTGGGTCGCGCCCGTGAACGCGCCGCGGACGTGGCCGAACAACTCCGACTCGATCAACTCTTCGGGCACCGCCGAGCAGTTCAGTTCGACGAAGGGCGCGGCGGCGCGCAAACTGCGCGCGTGGATGGCGCGCGCCACGAGTTCCTTGCCCGTGCCCGACTCGCCGTAGATGAGCACGCGCCCGTCGGTCGGCGCGACCAGTTCGATCTGCTTGCGGAGTGCCCTCATCGCCACAGACTCGCCGACCATCACCCACTCGTCGCGCAGGTCTTCGCTCAAGGCCGCGTTCACGCGCTCAAGCTCGCGCTGCCGCAGGGCGTTGCGGACGATGAGCACGGTCTTCTCGATGGAGAGCGGCTTCTCGATGAAGTCGAACGCGCCGAGCTTGGTGGCGCGCACCGCCGTCTCAATCGTCCCGTGCCCCGAAATCATCACGACCGCCGCGTCAGTCCCACGCTCTTTCATCAGCGCGAGCGTCTCCAGCCCGTCAATGCCGGGCAGCCACACGTCGAGCAGCACGCACCCGAACGCCCGCCGCTCGACCGTCTTCAGACACTCCTCGCCCGACGCGACCACGTCGGCCTCGAAGCCCTCGTCTTCAAGAACAGCGCGCAGCGTCTCGCGTATGCCGCGCTCGTCGTCAACTATGAGAACGGAGTCAGACATAAACCCGGATGCTGGATGTTAGATGTCAGTTAAGGGCCATGACTAGCATCCAGCATCTAGCATCTGACATCTATTTTTGCGTCTTCTGCGACCGGAAGCTCGATGATCATCCGCGCGCCTCTCGGTCTATTCGACTCTGCGCGGATGCGCCCTCCGTGCTCGGTCATGATGCGTTGGACGATGGCGAGGCCGAGGCCCGTACCGCGCCCGCGTGTGGAGAAATACGGTTGGAAGAGGCGGGCGAAGTCCGTGCGGGCGATGCCGTGGCCGGTGTCTGTGACTTCGGCGATGAGCAGGCCGCGCGCGGGGTCGTGTCCCGTGGCGATGGTGATCCGGCGCTCGCCCCCGGCCTCGGCCATGGCCTCGATGGAGTTGTCTATGAGGTTGACGAAGACGCGCCTGATCTGCTCGGCGTCGAGCATCGCGCCGGGCAGGTCGCGTCCGAGCAGCGCGTCCATCCGAACGTCTTCGAGCCGGTCTTCGTAGAGCGAGACGGCCTGACGCACGACATCGTTGAGGTCTGCGGGTTCGAGGCGCGCGTGCGGCAAACGGGCGAAGCGCGTGAACTCGTCAACCATCGCCTTCATCCCGGCGACCTCGCGGCTGATGGTCGCCGTGCACTCCTCGACCACGCGCGCGATGCGCTCCTGCTCCGCTGAGTGGCCGTTGCCGTCGCCCCCGCGCGCGTCGCCGTTGCTACGCGAGACTGAAGCTGATGCGGTGCTGCCTTTATCAGTTGGGACAACGCCGCCGCCGTCGCCGTTCGCCGCGCGGCGGAAGTTGCGCGCGATGCGCTCGGCGGAAAGTTGTATGGGCGTGAGCGGGTTCTTGATCTCGTGCGCGAGGCGGCGCGCGACCTCGCTCCAGGCGGCGGCGCGCTGCGCGGTCAAAAGCTCCGAGAGGTCTTCGATGACGAGGACGACGCCGCGCCGCCCTTTGTCCGCGCGCGGGGCCAAAGCGGTCGCCGTCAGCGCGACCGGGATGACACCGCCGCCGTTGCCGCTACCTTCGACGCCGTTGATGCTGCCGTTGCCTTCGTTCGCGGCGGCGCGCGCCAACTCGATCTGCTCGGTCGCGCGACCGCGCGCGCGCGAGCGCCAGAGGACGCGTTCGAGCAGGGCGTAGTCGTCGGCGCTGATGATCTCGGAGAGGGGCGTCTGCGGCGCAGGGCTGTGTTCGAGTCGGAGCATGGCGAGGGCGGCGGAGTTGATCGTCGTCACGCGGTTCTCCTCGTCGAGCGAGATGACGCCCGTGGAGACGGTCTGCAAAACGGTCTCGATGTAGTGCCGGCGCTCTTCGAGGGCGCAGTTCTTCTCGCGCAGCTCGGCGGCGTTGGCTTCGAGGCGGCGGCGGTTCTCCGAGAGCTGCGCCGTCATGTCATTGAAGGCGTAGGCGAGCACGGCCAGCTCGTCATCCGTCACAGGCTCGACGCGGTAGGTGAGGTTTCCGCCCGCGACCTCGCGGGCCGCCTCGGCGAGCGCGCGGATGGGCGTGCCGATGCCGCGCGCGAGGTGGATGGCGCTCCAGGTCGCCGCGAAGAGGAGCATCAGCGTCAGTAGCCCGATGGTCGAGAGTCCGAGCAGGCGCACACGTCGCTGACCGAGCTTGAACTGCTCGAACCTCTGCGCGCCGGCGGCGAGCCTGCCGAGGTTCGCGTCCTGCTGCTGCTCGCGCACGGCGACGAGGCGGCGTCCGCTGTCGAGCGGCGCGATGGTCACGTCGAAAGTCTTACCGCCGAGCGCCACGGCCCCGGCACCCGCCGCGCCGCGCATCAACTGGTCGAGCCGGTCGCGGAGGCCCGCGTATCGGCCCTCGACGTTCTCGGCGACGACTTCGCCGCCGGGCCTGATGACGGCGAGCGACACGAAGCGCCCGTTGGCTAACTCGGCGAGTTGCTGGTCGCCGACTTCGCCCTGCCGCAGGTTGAGCTGGACGGCAACGAGCGAGGCGAGGTCAACGAGTTGCTCGGACTGCTGCTGGTAGTCGCGCTTCTGCGCCTCGTCCGCCTCGCGCACGACGCCTTCGGGGAAGTTGCTGAAGTATTTTTCGAGCGTGCGGTTGAAGAACATGTTAGAGAAGAGCGCCATCGCCGTGATGGGCAGGAGGCTGACGGCGATAAAGTAGACGACGAGGCGCGTCTTGATCTTCGAGCCGAGCTGCCGCTCGCGCCGCTCGCGCCGGAGTTTCAGAAGACTGCGGATGAAGATGAAGCTGAAGAGGAAGAAGGCGACGAAGTTGAGCGTCGAGAGCGCGTAGATGAGGAGCGTGTCGCTGGCCGTGTCGGGCGTGAAAATCTCCCACAGGCCGAAGACCTGCAAGACGACGAGCACCGACAGCAGCAGCAGCACCAGCCCGCCGAAGAGCCACGGAGCGCCGCGCCGCCTCGCGGTTTTAGCCTTCGCCTCTCCCAATCCGTCGTCGCCTTCGCCCATTGCGCGGGAGTTTATCACGCCCGCGCGCGCGCGCGCATGCCGCAGCGTCTTCGCCCCGGCGGGCGCGTTTCGTTTATAGTGTGCCTTCGACTCTGGCGACCACTGACGCGACGATGGAAGTCCCGGATTTTTTCTTCAACGACGCAGGCCGACTGCGCAGCTTGTGGCGGCTGGCCGTCTTCACCGTCGCGTACCTCGTCGCGCTCACCGCCCTGTTTCTCGCCACCGACTTCGGGCTCGCCTTTTTCCTTTCGCCGGAGACGCACAAGCGGCTTCTGATCGAGAGCAACTGGGCCTTCGTCTTCCAGTCCCTCATCTTTTTTCTACCGGCGGCGCTCGTCGGCTGGGGCTGCGCCCGCGTGCTCGAAGACCTGCCGTGGCGCGCGCTCGGCTGGGCTTTGCACGGCGGCTGGGCGCGCGACCTGCTCAAGGGTCTGCTCGTCGGCGCGGCCTCCGTCAGCGTCGCCGCCGCACTCGGCGCGGCCTTCGGCGGCGTCCGCTTCAGCGCCCCGGCCCAACTCGACGCGCTCGCCACGGCGCGCGCGTTCATCTCGTCCGGCCTCATCTTCATGCTCGGCGCTGCCGCCGAGGAGATGACGTTCCGCGGGTACGCCTTGCAGACGGCGATGCGCTCGTGGCCGCTTCTGTTGGCGCTCGTCCCGACCTCCGCGTTCTTCGCGCTCGTGCACCTCGACAACCCGAACGTCGCCCCCGGCTTCACCGTCGCGAACACGGTGCTGGCGGGCGCGCTGCTCGCCGTCGCCTACTGGCGCACGCGCAGCCTCTGGTTCCCCCTCGGCGTCCACTGGGGCTGGAACTGGGCGCAGGGCACGCTCCTCGGCTCGCCCGTCAGCGGCATCACGCAGATCACGCGCGCGCCGCTCGTCCGCTTCGCCGACAACGGCCCCGCCTGGATCGGCGGCGGCGCTTACGGCATCGAGGGCGGCGCGGCCTGCACGCTCGCCCTCTTAATTTCCGCCGTCTTCATCTGGCGCACGCGGCTCGTCTCGGCGACGCCGGAGATGCGGCAGTACACGGACGGAGAGAATCCGAACCCTTCGCGCGAGCCTGTGACGATCCGCGGGAACTGGGGCTAGAAAATTAGCGCGGGCACAAAGGGCGACCGGCGGCGATTGCTGTGTTGAAGATCGCTGCCGGTCGCTCCGATTTTTTCTCGCTCTAAATTTTACCGCTCGTCAATCGGCACGTAAGGCACGTCGCGCGCGCCGGTGTATTCGGCGCGGGGGCGGATGAGGCGGTTGTTGGCGTACTGTTCGAGGATGTGGGCCGTCCAGCCGGAGATGCGGCTGACGGCGAAGATGGGCGTGAAGAGGTCGAGCGGGACGCCCATCAGGTAGTAGGCCGAGCCGGAGTAGTAGTCAACATTCGGGTAGAGCTTCTTCTCACGGAACATCAGTTCGCGAAGGCGTTCGAGAATCTCGAACCAGCGCGTCTCGCCCCTGGCCTCGCCCATCTCCTTCGAGAAGCGGCGGAGCCAGACGGAGCGCGGGTCTTCCGTCTTATAGACGCGATGGCCGAAGCCCATGATCTTCTTCTTGCTGGCGAGCGCGTCACGCAGCCACTCCTCGGCGCGTTCGGGGCTTCCGATCTCAAGCAGCATCTTCATCACGTTCGTGTTCGCGCCGCCGTGGAGCGGGCCTGAGAGCGCGGCAATCGCGCCCGTGACCGCGCCGTACATTCCTGCGAGCGTCCCGGCGATGACGCGGGCCGTAAACGTCGAGGCGTTCAACTCGTGGTCGGCGTGGAGGACGAGGCACACGTCGAAGATGCGCGCCACGCGCTCCGAGGGCATCTCGCCCTTGAGCATGTAGAGAAAGTTGGTGGCGAGGTTCAATTCCGGCTTCGGCTCGACAGGCTCTTCGCCTTTGCGCAGGCGCTCGATGGAGGCGACGAGGACGGACAACTGCGCCGTCAGCCGTGTCGCCGTGCGCAGAGCACCCTCGCGCGAGAGGTCGCGCGACCGCGGGTCGTAGAAGGCGAGCGCGGAGACGGCGGTGCGCAGCGAGTCCATCGGCTCGGCGTCGCGCGGGATGCGGCGCACGAGCGCCAACACCTCTTCGGGCAGCCCTTGGCTCGCGGCCAGCTCGCGGCGGAGCGCGTCCAGCTCTTCGCGTTTGGGCAGGCGACCGTGCCAGAGCAGGAAGACCGTCTCCTCGAAGGTCGAGTGCTCGGCGAGGTCGTGTATGTTCAGCCCCTGGTAGATGAGTACGCCGCGGATGCCGTCAACGTCGCCGACCGACGACTCAGCCGCGACCACGCCCTCAAGCCCGGCGGGCGACTTCGCGGTCGCCGCGGGCTTGTTCTCTGCTTTGTCCATGAAGCTTCAGTCCTTAACTTTCGGGGTGGATTGAAAATAGCAAAGTGAAGTGAGGAGTTACAAGCCGGAAGCGGGTCGCGGCAGGGTCATTTCACTCTTGAGCATGAAGCGCGAGGCTGTTCAACGCCGCAGGCGCAGGATAGCTCGACGGCTGCGCTCACTCCACGGCGGCGACTTCAACTTTTACCGTCTGCCCGCGCGTTGCGCCGAGAGCGCGCGCGGCTGAGTCGCGGAAGACGGCGAGTTCGAGCAGGCCCGCGCTGCCCCAGACGGCGAACGGCTCGCCGACACGTCCGCCCTCGTCTGCGAAGAAGCGTCGGAAGGAATGAATCTCGCGGTCGCCGACGTGGAGAATGACGCCGCGTTTGATTGATTCATCGTCCAGGTCTTGCCGCGTGATGTTCGTGACGCAGTTGCCGAAGCGGTCAACGTGGATGATCGCGGCGACGAGCGTGCCTTCGGAGTCGCGCCCCGGCCTGGCGAAGGGGAGGCGCACGAAGTCTCCGACCTCCGGCCCCAACTCTTCCGCGCGGACGCCGCCCGCGAGCGCGCCCGCGACCGGCGCGAAGATGTCGCGCCCGTGGAACGTCTCGCTCGCGCGCGGTCGAAAATAACTCTCGTTCGTGACGTGAAAGACTCTGAACGGCCTCACGCGCTCGTGGACGTAGCCGAACACGCCGTTGTCCGGCCCGACGAAGAGGTGTCCCCCGCCCTCGACGACGACGGCACGGCGCGTTGAGCCGACGCCCGGATCAACGACCGCCACGTGAACCGTGCCCGAAGGGAACGCCTCGAACGCAGCGAGCAAAGTGAACGCCCCGGCCTCGATGTCGTGTGGCGGAATCTCGTGCGTGATGTCAACGACCTGCGCGCGCGGGTTGACGGCGAGCACCGCCCCCTTCATCGCGCCGACGAAGTAGTCCGCCGTTCCGAAGTCCGTGAGCAGCGTGACGATCATGGGAGAGTTCAAAGTTCAAAGTTCAAAGTTCCAGGTTCAAAGTTCAAGGCCGAAGCATTTAACTTTGAACTTTGAACCTGGAACTTTGAACTACAATTCAGCGCCCGCGGCTCGTCACGCGGATGCGGAGTTGCTGGCCGCGTTCGAGGCGTATGTCTTTGCCGCGTTGCGTCATCGCGCCGGCAGTTCCGGCCCCGCCGCCGATGATCGCGCCGACGACTGCGCCCGTGCCGCCGCCCGTGATGCCGCCGATGATCGCGCCGATGCCAGCCCCCGCACCGATCTTCGCCACGTCGTCCTTCGTGCTGCTCTTGCCGCGCACGCCGCCCTCCGGGTCAATAGAGGAGACGCCGGTGTCGCCCGCGGGCAGAACCTCGACGACCTGCGCGCTGAACTCCTGCCAGCCGCCGCCGCTGGGCATCTGAATCTGGTCGAAGGTGAGTTGCAGCATGGCCGTGCCACGCGCCTTGCCCGGTCGCCGCACCTGCGTCAGACGCCCGCCGACCGTAGCGCCCGCCAAGTCCTTCGGCTCGACGACCTGCGCCTCGAAGCGGTCGCCGGTTTGGCTTATGTCTGTCGAGATGCGGTTCTGAAGCTCTACGAGGAGGACTGTGTCGGAAGGGATGCTGCTCACGCCGCTGACGGGCTGAGCGGTGGCCGCGCCGCGGCTCTGCGAGCTGCTTTCGCCCGCGTCCGCCGCGGGCCTGTTGCCGCGCTCGCTGCTGCTACTCTCGGCGACTTCGCGCTGAGTCGCGCCGCGGCGCGTGACGCCGCCCGTCGGGACGCTTGAGTCGAAGCCGCGCTGGTTGTAGCCCGCCTCGTAGCCGACCTCGAAGCCCTGCTGGTAGCCGTCGCGGTAGTCTTCGGCGGAGCCGTAGGCGGCGATGTAGGCGCGGTCGGCGCGCTGGTAGTCCTGCTTGCCGCGGAAGTCCGCGGGCGCACGCTTCAGTTGGTCGCTCCAGCCCGCCTGATAGCCGTCGGAGTAGCCCGTGCGGTAGCCGCGCTCAAGCACGCCGACCTGAGCCTGCGCGGCGGCGGGCGCGTCGTCCGAAGTCCGCGCGAGCGCCGCGGGGACTGTGGCGAGCGTGAACACGAGGGCGATGGCTGCGGCGAAGAATCTTCTGTGGGTCTTCATCTTTCTTCTCCTGAAAGTTAAACGGCGGAGGGGCCACGCGGGAGCTTACAACAGGCGGCCTCCAAACATCCAACCGCCTTGACGCTCCCTTCGACAGCGACTTAGACTCGAACCGTCAATTTCTGACAAGCGAGGGCCGTGGGAGAAGCTCTACGCAGCTTATGATGCCGCCACCGCCCCGACAGGTTTGACGGAATTTTTGATTTGAAGCTGTTAGCTGTTGGCTTTTAGCTGAGGACAAAAGAAGCTAACAGCTAACAGCCAACAGCTAACAGCTATTAGTTATGCGCAGAGTTTACCTGGACAACAGCGCGACGACGCCGGTTGACCCGCGTGTGGTCGAGGCCATGATGCCTTACCTCTTCGAGCGGTTCGGCAACCCTTCGAGCGTGCACTTCTACGGGCAGGAGGCGCGGTCGGCGGTTGACCGAGCGCGGCGCGAGGTCGCCGCGCTCGTCGGCGCGCGCGCGGGCGAGGTCGTCTTCCTCTCCGGCGGCACGGAGGCCAACAACCTCGCCATCCGCGGCGTCTGTGAGCAGCAGCGCGAGCGCGGTCGCCACATCATCACCACGGCAATCGAGCACTCGTCGGTGCGCGCCATCTGCGACGCGCTCGAACGCCGCGGCTGGGAGGTGACGCGCCTGCCCGTCTATGAAGACGGCATCGTCCGCCTCGAAGACGTGCGCGCGGCGCTCAGGGACGACACCGTTCTCGTCTCGGTCATGCTCGCCAACAACGAGATCGGCACCATCCAGCCCGTCGCCGACATCGGCGCGCTCGTGCGCGAGCGCCGCGCCGCGGGCCAAAAGCACCTCTGGCTGCACACGGACGCCGTCCAGGCCATTGGCAGGATGCGGACGGACGTTGAAGAACTCGGCTGCGACCTGATGTCAATGTCCGCGCACAAGCTCTACGCGCCGAAAGGCGCGGGCGCTCTCTACGTGCGGCGCGGCACGCGACTCGCGCCGCAGAACGTCGGCGGCCACCAGGAGCGCGAGCGGCGCGGAGGCACGGAGGCTGTCCCGCTGTTAGTCGCCTTCGGCGAGGCCGCGCGTCTCGCGCGACTCGAACTCGACGAGCGCATCGAACACCTGCGGCACTTGCGCGACCGCTTCGAGGCGGGCGTCGCCGACTCGGTCTCCGACATCGTCTTCAACGGCGACCGCGTGCGGCGTCTGCCGAACATCTCGAACATCTCGTTCCGCTACATCGAGGGTGAGGGCCTGCTCATCAACCTCGACATGCAGGGCGTCGCAGTATCCACGGGGTCGGCCTGCTCCTCCGGCTCGCTCGAACCCTCGCCCGTCATCCGCGCCCTGGGCCGGGACGACGAGCTGGCCCGCGGCTCGATTCGCTTCAGCTTGGGGCGCGACACGACCGACGAAGAGGTCGCCTACGTACTCGAAGCCCTCCCGCGCGCCGTCGAGAACCTGCGCCGCCTCTCGCCGCTCTACCAGAAGGCGCAGGCCGAGCGCGCGTGTGCGCCGGTGTGAGTTCAAAGTTCCAAGTTCGAGGTTCAAAGTTGCAGGCCGGCTCTTAACTTTGAACTTTCAACTTTGAACTTGAAACTTGATCGTGCCCTACTCCGAACTTTTCAAAGACCACCTCGCGAACCCGCGCAACGCCGGCGAACTCGCCGACGCGGACGCCGTGGCCGAGCAGTCGAACCCGGTCTGCGGCGACCGTCTCAAGCTATCGCTCCGCATCCGCGGCGGTCGCGTCGAGGCCGCGCGATTCCTCGCCTATGGCTGCCCGCCGACGCTCGCCTGCGGCTCCGCCCTCGCCGAAATGCTCGGAGGTCTCACGGTCGAAGAGGCACGCCAGATCACACGCGCTGAAATCGTGGGCGCACTCGGCGGCCTCCCCTCGCGCAAACAGCACGCCGCCGCGCTCGCCGTGGAGACCCTGCGCGAGGCCCTTAAAAATCAACGGCACTGAAAAGGTCGTGGCAGCCACGCGCCGCTTCACTTCGGCCTCTTTGCTCGCAGTCTTCAAACATGCGGACTTCGACTTCGTCACGGAGGCGCGGCGCGGCGCGGGCGCGTCTCCGACGGCGTGTGCGTGCGCGGCTCGGAGGGGATGATGGTCTGGTTCTGGTGGTACTGCGGGCCGCAGTAGCGGTGCGGCTCGGTGCCGATGACGAAGGTCTTGGTGCGTATGACGGGGCAGGTCGGCACGGCGATGAGGCCGGTGGTTGGGTCTATGTCGAGCGTGACCGTGCCCGACAGGCGCGACGGAACGTCGGGCTGTGTGGGGTCGCGCCCTTCGAGTCCGGGCGTCTTGCGCTTGCCGGGCGACGGCGTCGGCGTCTCTTCGAGGAGCGGCGGCACTTCGAGCGTGTCGGGCGTCGGCAAAGGTTCGGGTGTCGCGCCGGGCACGGTCTCGCCCGTGGGGTTCGTCTCGTCGGTCTCGTTGCTCGCCTGCGTGGGCGCGGTTCCGTTGATGAAGAGTTCCGGGCGCTTCGTCGGCGAGTCTGCGGCGGCGAGCATGCCTGTGGCCGGGTCAATGTCCGCCTGCACGATGTCGGGGGGCTGCTGCCAGTCGCCGCCCCACTCCGGGTGCGCTTGGAGAGCGGCGGTCATGAAGTCAGCCCAGATGGGGAGCGCCGAGTCCGCGCCCGTCATGCCAAGTTCTGAGCCGTCGTCGAAGCCGACATAGACGACGCAGACCAGGTTCGGCGTGAAGCCCGCGAACCAGCCGTCGCGCGACGTGCCGGTCTTGCCCGCGACGTTCGCGCGGAAGCCGCGCGCGCGCACCTTCGCGGCAGTGCCGCGGTTCACCACGTCCTTCATGATCGAGTCCATGATGAAAGCGACCTGCGGGCGCAGAACCTCGCTCTTCTGCCCTTGCGGCGCGGCGATGGTGTTGCCGCTTCCGGTCGTCACGCGCGCGATGCCGAAGGGCGTGACGCGCGTCCCCAACTGCGCGAAGGTCGTGTAGGCGGACGCCACTTGAAGCGGCGTCGCCTCGTTCGTGCCGAGGGCGTGCGCGAGGTAGTTCTGCTTCGGTTTCGGCAGACCGGCCTTCGTCGCGAGGTTCATCACTCGACCGATGGTCACTTCCTGCGCGACCTCGACCGTGACGACGTTGAGGCTGTGCGTCAGCGCGTCGCGCACGGTGACGGGCTTGTGCGAATACTGCTCGCCGAAGTTGCCGGGCGAGTATTGCTGGTTGCCGAAGGTGAAGGTCTTCGGCTCGTCCATGTATGTGGTCGCGGCGGTAATGACGCGCGGGATGGGGTCGTAAGCGGTGTTCAGCGCCGTCGCATAGACGAAGGGCTTGAAGACCGAGCCGGGCTGACGCAGCGCGTCGGTCGCACGGTTCAACTGGCTCTTCTCGTAGTCGCGCCCGCCGACCATCGCGACGATCTCGCCGGTGTCGGCGCGCATCGCGACGAGCGCAGCTTGCAGTGTGCCCGCCGGGAAGCGCTTCGATTGAACACGGTCGAGCGCAGCGAGCTGCTTGACGAGGGCGGCGTAGGCCGCGCGCTGCAAGTCCATGTCAACGGTCGTGTAGATGCGCAGGCGGTCGGCGGCTGAAGTGTCCGCGAGGATGTCGCCGAGCTGGTTCTGCGCGTAGTCCACGAAGTAGGGCGCTTCCGAATCAATGCGGCCCTTCGCGGGCGCGACTTGGACGGGCGTCGCCATCGCGCGCGCCGCCTCGACCTCCGTGATCGCGCCCGCCTCGACCATTGACTGCAAGACCTGGTTGCGCCGCTCGAAGGCCACGTCCGGGTACTTGTAAGGGTTGTAACGGTTCGGGCTGCGGATCATCCCCGCGAGGAGCGCCGCTTCCGGCAGAGTCAGCGCCGTCACGTCCTTGTTGAAGTAAGCCTCGCTCGCCTCGCCGACGCCCTTGATCGAGAAGCCCGCGCGCTGGCCGAGATAGACCTCATTGCAGTAAAGCCCGAAGATGTCCTGCTTCGACAGTCGCGTCTCAAGGATGACCGACATGTAGGCTTCGGAGACCTTGCGCTTGAGAGAGTATTCGGGCGAGAGGAAGAGGTTCTTGACGAGCTGCTGAGTGATGGATGATCCGCCCTGGCGCGCGAGCGGAGAGTTTGGGTCGGTGTCGTAGTGCCGGACGGCTGCGCGCAGGATGCCGCGGACGTTGATGCCGTAGTGGTTGAAGAAGTCCCGGTCTTCGGTCGTGACGATGGCCTTGACGAGCGGGTCGGGCAGGTCTTTGAAGCCGATCACCTTCCGGCGCTCACGCTGCGGCCCCGCCACCGAGCTGATCAACTCCGGTTCGAGCCAAGCCGCCTGGAGCTTCGCGCCGCCGCCGTCGAGGTCGTTGATCCCGGCGACGGTCTTGCCGCCGCGACCGAACTGGACGCGCACGTGCGGGAACTGGGGCCTGCCGTCTATGGTCGAGTCCTTGCTCGGCTCGATCTCAAGGAGCGTGCCCTCGACGCTGTAGCGCCCGCGAGCGGTGTCGGCCTGCTGCGCGTGCTCGACGTAGCCCGCGCGCTTCAACTGGTTGATTACGTCTTCAATCGAGAGGCCCGCGCCCGTGCGAATCTGCTTCGGCGCGGCGTAGATGCCGGCGCTTCGGGTGAAGACCTCGCCGCGAAGCAGTCGGTCAATGCGCTGCGAGAAGACGTGGTAGTAGTAGCCGAGCACGCCGACCGTGACGGCTGTCAGGACGACGACGGGGACGACCGTGGCCGGGCGTATCAGACGACGACGCCAGCGCCGCCAGAAACTTTCGGGCGGCTGCTCGAACCTGACGACGCGCGGCGCGCGCGGCTTCTTGCCGGCGGCGGGCGGGATGATCTCTTTCGGCGGATGACGCAGGGCCATCGGATGAATAGTAAATCGTAAATCGTGAATAGTAAATCGCGTTTTCAAGACGTTGAATAGCTCTGGCGAGTTAACCGGAAAAAAACCATTCACCATTTACGATTGACGATTTACGAGATTGACACTCTCCTTCCCTTTTCGTTAACGTGGCCGGTTAGTCCGAGACGCCGTTTTGATGCCGCCGCCGCAAGACATGGTTCGATGCCTCCCGTCACAAACCTGACGCAGCGTTTGAGGTCGCGGGCGCGCCTCGTGTATTCGCTCGCCGCGCTCGCTGGCGTCGTCGCCCTCGGCACGGTCGGGTTCCACCTCATCGAGGGCTGGTCGCCCCTCGACGCCCTCTACATGACGGTGATGACGGTGACGACGGTCGGCTACGGGCCGCCGAAGGAGCTGACGCCGGCGGGGCGCAACTTCGCCATCGTCTTCATGGTCGTCGGCGTCGGCACGGCGGGCCTGCTTCTGTCGTCGGCGGTGCAGGCTCTCGTCCGCTCCGAGATTCTGGCGGCCTACGGCGAGCGGCGCAGGCAGCGTGAGATGAGCAAGCTCAGAGACCACTACATCATCTGCGGCGCGGGCCGGGTCGGCACGCGCATCGTGCGCGAGATGCGGCGCGCGGGCGTGCCCTTCGTCGCCGTCGAAAGTAACGCCCTGCTCGCCGCCGAGTTGGGTCTCCCCGACGCGCAGGTTCTCATACGCGACGCGACGCTCGACGAAACTCTCGTCGAGGCCGGAGTCGAGCGCGCACGGGGCTTGGCCGCGTGCCTGCCCGACGACGCCGACAACCTCTACGTCGTGCTGACGGCGCGCACGCTGAACCCCACACTTCACATCGTCGCGCGCGCCGTCGAGGAGCTGGCCGAGCCGAAGCTCGTGCGCGCGGGCGCGAACCGCGTCATCGCCCCGACCATCATCGGCAGCCACCGCATGGCGCAGGCGCTTCTTAAACCCGCGGTCGCAGACTTCATGGACTCGATCACGGCGGAGAGCCTCGACCTCGCCTTCGAGCAGGTCGAGATTGCCGAAGGCTCGTCGCTCGCCGGGCGGAAGCTGAAGGACACGACGATCCGCTCCGCGCTCGACATCGTCGTCGCCGCCATCCGCCGGCAGGGCGGCGAGATGATCTTCAACCCTTCGGGCGACACGCAGATTCGAGAGGGCGACATGCTCATCGGCATCGGACGCGCCGAGTCGCTCGCCGAACTCGGCACGCTGGCACGTGGGACGCGGAAGTGAGTTAAATATAGACGTGAGCCGGAGACTTCAGCCCGAAAAGATCAAGCGCGTGATCGTGCGCGGCGCGAACTGGGTGGGCGACTCGGTGATGACCGTGCCCGCTCTGCGCGAGTTGCGCCGCGCGCTGCCCGGTGCTCACGTCACACTGGCGACGCGCGCGTGGGCCGAAGGGATTTTCGAGGGCGCGGATTTCATTGACGACCTTCTCATCAACAAACGCGAGACGCGCGGCGCGGGCATGGTCAGGGGCGAGGCGCGTGAGTGGCGCGCGCGCCGCTTCGACCTCGCGGTTCTCTTCCCGAACGCCTTCGCGCCCGCACTCGTCGCCGCACTCGCGCGCGTGCCCGTGCGCTTGGGCTACGCCACGCAGGGGCGCGGCCTTCTTCTGACTCACCCGCTGCGAGTGCCCGTCTGGCGCGCTGGCCGACACGAAGTTTATTACTACCTCAACATCGTCGCGGAGCTTGAGCGCCTGCTCGACGGCTCCTCTTCAAACGAGCCGGGCGAGCCGCGCATCAGCCTCGAAGTCTCCGAGCGGAGGCAGGACTTTGCGCGCGGACTGCTTCGTGAGCACGGCGCGCGTCTTGAGCGCCCGCTCGTCGCGCTCTGCCCCGGCTCGACCAACAGCCGCGCGAAGCGCTGGCCCGCCGAACGCTTCGCCGCTCTGGCCGACATGCTCGTCGAGCGAGCGGGCGCGGACGTTTTCCTCGTCGGCGCGGGCGAGGAGCTGGACGTTTCGTTGGAGGTCGCGCGCGGGATGCGCAACCGCCCCGCCGTGCTGACGGGCAGGACAGACCTCGCGCAGACGGCGGCATTGCTGAGCGTCGCCGACCTGCTCGTCACGAACGACACAGGCCCGGCGCACGTCGCCGCCGCCGTTGGGTGTCCCGTCGTCGTCATCTTCGGCCCGACGAATCCCGCGACGACGCGCCCACTTTCACCGCTCGCGGAGGTCGTGCGACGCCCGCCCGACTGCGCGCCGTGCATGCTGCGCGACTGCCCGATTGACCACCGCTGCATGACCGCGATCACGGCGGAAGAAGTATTCGGGCGCTCGCTCGCCGCCCTCGGAGCGCGCGGCGTGTCGCGCGACTCTCGCCGGAAGTTGGAGGTCGCGCGATGAGCAGCGCGGAGGTGGCGAGATGAGTTGCGTGGAGGTCGTCAGATGAGTGGCGGGCGGCGAGCGGTCTTCATTGACCGCGACGGGACGATCTCCGAGGAAGTCGGCTACGTCAACCACGTCTCGCGCTACCGAGTCTTCCCGTTCGCGGCGGAGGCCGTGCGCGCGCTCAACGACGCGGGCTGGCTCGCAGTCCTCGTCACGAACCAGGCGGGCGTCGCGCGCGGCTACTTCAAGGAGGAGATAATCGGCGAAGTCCACAAACTCCTGACGGACGAACTTGAGCGCGGCGGCGCGCGGCTCGACGCGATTTACTACTGCCCGCACCACCCTTCCGTGGGCGAGCCGCCGTACCGGCAGGATTGCGACTGCCGCAAGCCGAGGCCGGGGCTGCTCCTTCGCGCCGCGCGCGAACTCGACCTCGACCTGGCGCGCTGCTGGATGGTCGGCGACCGCCACAGCGATACCGAGCTTGCGCGCAACGCGGGCGTGCGCTCCGCCTTCGTGCTCACGGGCTACGGGCGCGGCGAGTTGGAACATCAGAGCAAGACGTGGCGACACCGCCCCGACTTAGTCGCCGAGAATCTGCTCGAAGCAGTTCAGAAAATAGTGATGAGTGATGAGTGATGAGTGATGAGTAAAAGCCGCTTGCCTTTACTCATCACTCATCACTCATCACTCATCACTCATCAAAATGGTGAGTGACAGCGAAAGATCGTTGGCCGGGCGACTGGCGGCGCTGGTGCGTTCATTCCCGGAGCGGCGGGTGCTGGTCGTGGGCGATCTCGTGGCCGACCAGTTCGTGTTCGGCGAGATCAGCCGCGTCTCGCGCGAAGCGCCCGTGATGATCCTGCGCCACGAGCGCACGGACACGGCTCCGGGCGGGGCCTCGAACTGCGCGATGAACCTGGCGTCGCTCGGCGCGCGCGCGTCACTCGTCGGCGTCGTCGGCGAAGACGCGGCGGGGCGCGCGCTCCTCGGCAAACTCGAAGCCGCGGGCGTTGATTGCGGGGGCGTCCTGGTCGCGCCGGGGCTGGCGACGACGACGAAGGTTCGCATACTCGCCGGGCACGCGCACTCGCCGCGGCAGCAGGTCATCCGTCTGGACTACGAGGGCGGGCCGCCGCCCGACGCCGAAATCGCCGGCCAGTTTGCGCGCAGCGTCCGCGAGCGGGCGGGCGACGCGGATGCCGTCGTCGTCTCGGACTATAACTACGGCGTGGCGGGCGGCGAGACGCTGGACGCGCTCCGCTCGCTCGCGCGGCGCGAGGCCGTGCCGGTGCTCGTGGATTCGCGCTTCCGCCTCTCGGAGTTCGCGGGCTTCACCTCGGCGACGCCGAACGAGGACGAGTTGGAGCACGTCGCGGGCAGGCGCATCGCCGGCGAGCCTGAGCTTGAGGAAGAGGGCGAGCGTCTGCGCGCCCGCCTCGGCTACAGGGCCTTGCTCGTCACACGCGGCGAGCGCGGCATGATGCTCGTCGAGGAAGGGGCCGCGCCCGTTCACGTCGGGGCGGTCGGCTCGCACGACGCCGTGGACGTGACGGGCGCGGGCGACACGGTCATCGCTACCTACGCGCTCGCCCTCGCCTGTGGCGCGAGTTTCCGCGAGGCCGCGCTCCTCGCCAACCACGCGGGCGGCATCGTCGTGTTGAAGCGCGGCACGGCCTGCGTCTTCCCGCATGAGCTTCTCGCGTCGGTGCTTCAAGAGGGGGCGTGATGCTGCCGAAGTCGGGGCGAAACAGCGTGGGCGGGCGAGCACGTTGGAAGGGACTGCTGCCACCTCTCTGCCTGCTCGCCGCCGTCTTCGTTCTGCAAGTGTGTGCGGGCTTCAACCCCGGCCTCGTCGAACGCTACTACAGCCGCGGCCTCTTCCCTTTCGTCACCCGCGCCTTCGCGTTCGCCGGGTTCACAAGCTTCTCGCTGGCCGAATTGCTGCTCGTCGTGCTGCCGGCGGCGCTCGCCTTGTGGCTCGCACGGCTGGCGCGACGACTCTACGTCAGACGCAAACAGGCGGGCGCGGTTTTGCTTCCCGCGCTTTCGACACTTCTCTGGGCGGCGGGCCTCGGCCTCGCGCTCTTCATGCTCGTCTTCGGACTCAACTACCAGCGGCAGCCCCTCGCCGAGACTCTTCAGTTTGAGCGGCGCGACCCGACACCGACTGAGATCGAAACGATCAGCCGCGCGGTCGTGGATGGCGTCAACCGCAGCTACGACGAGAGCAGTCCGCGCGTCGAAGGCGCGCGCGGGAGCCGCATGCCGCTCTCGTCCGCGGAGCTTTACGCGGTACTGGAAGCGGCGTACCGTGCCGAGCCGCTCCTCGGCGGCGCGTCGGGCGCGAATGTCCCGCCGAAGCCCGTCTATTTCTCCGGCCTGATGAGCAGGCTCGGAATGTCGGGCGTCTATTCGCCCTTCACGGGCGAGCCTAACTACAACGCGCTTCAGACGGACTGCGACCTTCCCTTCAACATCGCGCACGAGATGGCCCACCAGCGCGGGTTCGCGCGCGAGGATGAGGCCAACTTCATCGCCTTCCTCGTCTGCACGAAAGCCTCGAACCCATACGTGCGCTACTCCGGCTACCTGGGCGCGCTGCGCGTGCTCGGCGTGCTCTTCCGCATCGCGCCGGAGCGCTACCGCGAGGTCGCCGCCTCGCTCGGCGAAGGGCCGCGCGCCGACCTTAAAGTCCGCGCGCAGTTCTGGGCGCGCTACAGCGGCAGGCTCAGCAATTTCAGCCAGGGCGTCAACCACGTCTATCTGAAAGTCAACGGCGTGAGGTCGGGCGTGAGGAACTACAACGAGGCCGCCTCGCTCATCGTCGGCTACTACCTGAAACAGAAGGCCGCCGCCGCCGGCCCCGCGGCGGATTGAACGAAGCGCGCGCTTACTCTATCTTCTACGCATGCCCGCGCACGACGAACAACAAAGGGCCGACGCGGCGGCGCGCATACTCGAACGCAACCGCCTGATCGCGCGCGTGGCGATTGCGCGCAAAGGCGGCGCGCACGTCATCTTCGCCAACGGGTGCTTCGACCTGCTGCACGTCGGGCACGTGCGCTACCTCGAAGCGGCGCGAAGCCTGGGCGACCTGCTGGTCGTCGGAGTCAACGGCGACGAAGCGGTGCGCCGTCTCAAGGGCGAGGGCCGCCCCGTGCTGCCCGAACGCGAGCGCGCCGAGCTGGTCGCGGCCCTGCGCGCCGTTGACTACGTCACGATCTTCCACGAGCCGACCGTCATGGAGCTTCTGCTCGCGCTCCGCCCCGACATCCACGCCAAAGGGACGGACTACACCGAGGAGACCGTCCCCGAACGCGACGTGGTACGATCCTTCGGCGGGCGCGTCCAGATCGTCGGCGACCCGAAGGAGCATTCGAGCACGGAAATGCTCAAGATCGTGAACCGTGAACCGTAAACCGTGACAAGTGGGTTTGGTCTCGTCAAGGTTCGCGGCTTCCGGCACACAGCTTTTATCTCGTCACGGTTTACGGTTCACGGTTCACGATGAAAGTTCTCTTCGTCAAACTCGGAAGCATCGGCGACATCGTGCATACGCTGCCCGCGCTGGCGGCGGTGAGGCGGGCGCTGCCGCGCGCCGAAATTTCGTGGGTGGCGGAGCGGCGGTCGGCGGAAATTTTGAAGGACAACCCGCTTCTTGAAAGCCTCATCGAAGTGGACACGAAGGTGCTGAGGCGCTGGCCGATGTCTGGGGAGACGCTGCCGGCAACGCGCCGTCAGTTGCGTCGGTTACGCGCCTCGCCCTTCGACCTTGCCATAGATTTTCAGGGACTCCTTAAATCAGCTTTGATAGCCAGGCTTTCGGGCGCGCCGCGCCGCGTCGGCTTCGCGCGCGCTCACTTGCGCGAGCCGGCGAGCCGGTTTCTTCTAACGAAGACCGTCGGCGTGCCCGCGCGCACGCACGTCGTCAGGAAGAACCTCGCGCTCGTCGCGGGCGCGCTCGGAATTAAAGCGCCGACGACGGCGGACGAGTTCGAGTTCCCCGTCGCCGTCTCGCGCACGCACGAGCGCGAGGCCGACGAGATCGTCCGAAGCGTCGGAGAGAAGTTCACAATTTTGAATCCGGGCGGCGGCTGGCCGACGAAGCTCTGGGACGCCGCGCGCTTCGGCGCGCTCGCCGACGCGCTGCGGCTTAACTTCGGCCTGCGCTCGGTCGTGACCTACGGGCCGGGCGAGCGCGAGCTGGCCGAGCGCGTCGCGGCGTCGAGCCGCGGTGGTTCGACCGTGCTCGCCAGCCCGTCGCTCAAAGGCTTCTACGCGCTGGCGCGCCGGGCTTCCCTGTACGTCGGCGGCGACACGGGGCCGACGCATCTGGCGGTCGCGGCGGGCGCGCCCGTGGTCGGGCTGTTCGGGCCGACGGAGTGGTGGCGCAACGGAAGCCCACGCGTGGAAGACATCTGCGTCGAGCGGACGGACGTTGATTGCCGGACGGACTGCCACCGACGCTCCTGCTCGCACTGGGTCTGCATGGACATCGAAGTCGGGCGCGTGGTCGAGGCCGCGGGCGAGAGGCTCCGGCGCGCGGGGAGAGTTTCTGAGGCTTTTGAGGTGAACGCGGGTGGCGCGTAGGGGCGGGACATGGATGCAGCGTTGGCGAGTCCCGCTCGGCTTCGCCTGCGCGGGGCTCTTCCTTTTGCTGGCGAAGCCGATGCCTTTGACGTTGGCCGCGGGCGGCGCGGTCGCCCTCGCGGGCCTGGCGCTTCGCGCGTGGGCCAGCGGTCACATACGCAAGAACGCGCGGCTCGCCGTCTCCGGGCCATACGCTTACACGCGAAACCCGCTCTACCTCGGCAGCCTCGTCCTCGGCCTGGGCTTCACCATCGCCGCGTCGTCGGGCGTGTGGAGATTCGTTCTGCTCGGCTCGCTCTTCGCGTCGCTCTTCCTGGGCATCTACCTGCCGGTGATGCGCGTCGAAGCCGGGACGCTCGCGGAGCTTTTCGGCGAAGAGTACAGGCACTACTCGGAAGCAGTCCCGCTCCTCCTGCCACGACTCAAGCCTTACAGGGTCGGCGAGGGCACGACCGTGAAGTTCGACCCGAACCTTTACCTGCGCTATCGCGAGTACCGCGCGGCGCTCGGCCTGCTCGTGGCATGGGGCGTGCTAGCGTTGAAGGCAGTTCTGGCCGTCTAACTGGAAAATTTCGGAAAAAGTAGGTTTTCGCTATGCCACCTCGACTTTTCAGGAAGGCTGTATCGGTCGTAATCCTTCTCGCGGTTGTACTCTCTTCAATCGCTCTCGCCAAAGTCACGCCCAGAGAGCATACACAACCGCGCGCGGCAGCCGCCATGCCTTTCGCGCCTTCGGAGCAACTCGTCTATGAAGGCGAGTTCTCGAAGCTGCTCCTGCGCGGCATCAACATCGCCGAACTGAGGTTCAAGGCTTATCGCCCTGCGGGGCCGGTCGCCGGCGCGCAGGCGGCGGGCGACGGCCAGACGGCGACGCAACCGCTCATGCTGACGACGGACGTGGAAACGAAGGGCTGGTTCCATAAACTGTTCGGCATCAACTTCCGCTACCACGTCGAGTCGCAGGTCGAGCCGAACGCCTTCTACGTGCTGCGCACGAACAAGGTGGACGAGCAGGGTAAGCGCGTGCGGACGAGCCAGGCCGTCTTCGACCAGGACGCGAAGCGGGTTGAGTACACCGAGCGCGACCCGAACAACGCGCAACAACCCCCGCGTGTCGTCACCGCCGCCCTCGAAGGGCCGACGCAGGACATCCTCTCCGCCATCTACTTCCTGCGCACGCAGCCGCTCACGCCCGGACAATCTTTCAACATCGCCGTCAGCGACTCTGGCCGAGTCTTCCAGGTTCCGGCGTTCGTGGCCGTCGAGCGAAAGCCGATGAAGAGCGTGCTCGGCAAGGTCGCGGTCGTGCGCCTGGACGTGGAGCTGTTCGGCCACGGCAGACCCATCGAGCAGGGCAAGGGCAAGATGTCCATCTGGGTTTCGAGCGACGAGCGCCACGTCCCCATCAAGGCCCGGCTCTCCACGGACATGGGCCAACTCGACATCACGCTGAAGAGCATCCAGCGCGACGCCGCTCAATAATTGTTAGAACCATTCCGGTGTGACAGAAGGCGGAGGCTACAGCGCTCCGCCTTCTCTTTTCCTATAGCTCTTTCGATAAAGAGGCAGGGGTTCACCACCGCAAGCATAGAGGGCACGGAGACGGCACAGAGGTTTGAATCCCTCTGTGTAATCCCTGCGCCTCCGTGTCTCTGTGGTGAATCTGTTTTTGCTGTACCTTACGCGGGCAGCCCTCCGTTCCGTCGTGATTTGACTCTCGCTCGAATCGTGGTAGCTTTGAGTCAGCCTTTACGACTCAAAGCAGGGAGCCGCCTTCGATGACAGTAGCGCTGGTCGTTCACGGCCACTTCTACCAGCCGCCGCGCGAGAACCCCTGGACTGACCTGATAGACCGCGAGCCAGGCGCGGGAGCCTTCAACGACTGGAACGAGCGCATCCACGCCGAGTGCTACCGTCCGAACGCGTTTGCGCGCATCTCCGACCAGTACGGTCGCGTCGAGCGCATCGTCAACAACTACGCGAACCTCAGCTTCAACTTCGGCCCGACGCTGCTCGCCTGGCTCGAACGCGGCTTCCCCGAAACTTACGCGCGCGTCCTTGAGGCCGACCGCGAGAGCGCGCGCCGACGCCGCGGCCACGGCAACGCCATCGCGCAAGGCTACCACCACGCGATCCTCCCCTTGTGCAACGAGCGCGACCGGCGCACGCAGGTGCGCTGGGGCGTCTCGGACTTCCGCCAACGCTTCGGGCGCGAGCCGGAGTCTCTGTGGCTCCCCGAAACGGCCTGCGACGAAGCAACGCTCGACGCGCTCATCGAGGAGGGGCTGAAGTACGTCGTCCTCTCGCCATTCCAGGCCGGGCGCGTTCGCCCGCTCGGCTCGGACGCGTGGCAAAACGTCTCCGACGGCGGCGTTGACACCACAGTCCCTTACAAATTCTTCCACTCCGACGCTCTGGGCCGCTCGCTCGCGGTCTTCTTCTACGACGGACAGGTCGCGCGCGCAATCGCCTTCGAGGGCTTGCTCGCGTCGAGCCACGCACTCGTCGGCGCGTGCGCCAACGCCGCCGCACGCGACGGCGCGCAGATCGTCAACGTGGCTAACGACGGCGAGAGTTACGGGCACCATTTCCGCGGGGGCGACCGCTGCGTCGCCTACGCCCTCGAAGAGGAAGCGGCGCGGCGCGGCTTGCGCGTGACGAACTACGGCGAATTTCTCGAAGAGCACGAACCCGCCTTTGAAGTCCGGCTCAAGCAGGGGCCGGACGGCGAAGGCACGGCCTGGAGTTGCGCGCACGGGCTGGGGCGCTGGGCGCGCGACTGCGGCTGCCACGCGAGCGCGCCCGAAGGCTGGAACCAGCGCTGGCGCGCGCCGCTGCGCGCCGCCCTCGACTTCCTGCGCGACGACTTCGCGCCGAAATTCGAGGACGCCTGCGGCCAGATGCTCCGCGACTCCTGGGCGGCGCGCGACGACTACGTCGAGCTGTTAGTTGACCGCGCGGCCTCGCGCGAAGAGTTCCTGCGCCGGCACGCCTCGCACGCGCTCTCGCGCGACGAGCAGGTGCGCGCGCTCACTTTGCTCGAAGCGCAGCGCGCGGCGCTGGCGATGTACGCGAGCTGCGGCTGGTTCTTCAACGATATCTCCGGCATCGAGACCTTGCAGACGCTACGGCACGCGGGCCGCGCCGTCGAGTTGATGAGCGAGGCCGGACTCGAATCCTCCGTCGGTCGCTTCGTCGAAATACTCTCCGGGGCCAAGAGCAACGTCCCCGACCGTGGCAGCGGCGCGGACATCTTCCTGCGCGCCACGGGGCAGTCGCGCGTCACGCCGCGCCGCGTCGCCGCGCACCTCGCCATCTGCGACCTCATCGAGCGCGACCGCGAAGCGGACGGGTGCGAGTCTGCCGGGTACGTCCACCGGAAGAGCGACTTTCAGAAGCGGCGGCACGGGCGCGTCACGCTTGAGACGGGGCGGCTCGCGCTCGAAGAACTCTCGACGCTCAGGCGTCACGAGTTCGCGCTCGCCGCGATGCACTTCGGCGAGATTGACTACTACTGCGCCCTCAGCCCGTTCGACGGGCCGGAAAAGTTTCGCGAGGCCGAAGTGAATCTCTGGTCGCACTTCCGAACGGCGTCGCTTCCCGTCCTGCTGCGCGTCGCGCAAGAGCAGTTCGGCCCCGAAGAGTTCGGCCTCGAAGCGTTGCTCCCGCAGGGGCAGGGCCGTCTGTCGCTGAGCGTCTTCGGCAAGCTCACCGAGCGCTTCATGGAGGAGTACGAGCATCTCTACGAGGAGAACCGGCGCGTCGTCGAGCGCCTACAGGAGATCGGCTTCCACGCGCCGCGTGAGCTGCGGCTCGCCGCCGAGATGACGATGAGCCGCCGGCTCGAACGGGAGTTGCGCGAGCAGCGGAGCGGCGCGGGCGACTACCTCCCCGCCCTTGAGCTTGCGCGCGACGCCGCGCGCTTCGGCTACCGCCTGGACCGCACCTCCGCCACGCGCACCTTCGAGGAGACGGTCAACGCCGCCGCGCGCCTCTTCGTCGCGCGGCCCACGGAGGAGAACACGCGCGCGGCGCGCACTCTCATCGCGCTCGGACGCGAGCTGGGGCTTGACGCGAACCTTGAGCGCGCGCAGGAGATCATCTACGAGGCGGTTCTGGCCGGCACGCCGCTCTCCGAAGAGGCGCGCGACTTCGCCCTCGCCCTCGGCCTCGCGCCCGTCGCGCTCGCCGCGCCGCCGGCCAGGGGCGAGGACGTTGCGACCGCCGAGTCAACGCTGACATCTTGAAAGCCGCAGGACAGGGCTTGTCTCTGCCCGTGCAAGTCAAACACGGTCTGCGCCGAGGGAAGACACAGATGTCGCACAAGCCGGGACAAACGAGGACGCAGGGCGGCGCGGCCCCCTCGACCGTCCGCCGCGCGGAGGTCGCGCGACTGCTCTCTTTGAACTCGCCCGACCCGCACGCAGTCCTCGGCGCGCACCCGACGCCCCGCGGCGTCGTCGTGCGCGCCCTGCGCCCGGAGGCCGCGCGCGTCGAGGCAATCGTCGAGGGCGAAGGCCCGCGCGAGATGACGAGGGTGCACGACGCCGGCCTCTTCGAGCTTCTGCTCGAAGGGCGCACGCGGCTCTTCCCGTATCTTTTGCGCGTCACATACCCCGACGGCAACGTCTTCACGCTACGCGACCCTTACGCCTTCATGCCGACGCTCGGCTCGTTCGACGAACACCTCTTCGGCGAGGGCCGCCACTGGCAGCTCTACGAAAAGCTCGGTGCGCACGTGCGCGACCTCGGAGGCGTCGGCGGCGTCTCCTTCGCCGTCTGGGCACCGCACGCCGACGGCGTGAGCGTCGTCGGCGACTTCAACAACTGGGACGGTCGCCTCCATCAAATGCGGCGGCTCGGCGTCTCCGGCGTCTGGGAGATTTTCGTCCCCGACCTCCGGCCCGGCGCGATCTACAAGTACGAGATTCACCGGCGCGGCTCGCCCGCCTTCCTCAAGGCCGACCCTTACGCGCTCTACGCCGAAGTCCCGCCCGCCACTTCTTCCATCGTCTTCGAGCCGAGCTACCAGTTCACTGACGGCGAGTGGATGAGTCGTCGTGCGCGCGCCGATCACTACCGCGGCCCGCTCACGATCTACGAAGTCCACCTCGGCTCCTGGCGGCGCATCGTCGAGGAGGGCGACCGACCGCTCACCTACCGCGAGACCGCGCCCGCGCTCGCCGACTACTGCGAGCGCCTGGGCTTCACGCACGTCGAGTTCCTGCCGCTGAAAGGCTTTCCTTACGGCGGCTCGTGGGGCTACCAAGTGGCGAACTACTACGCGCCCACGGCGCGCTACGGCAACCCGGACGACTTCCGCTTCCTCGTTGACCACCTGCACAGACGGGGCATCGGCGTCATCATGGACTGGGTTCCCGCGCACTTCCCCAAAGACGCCTGGGCCTTGGGCCGCTTCGACGGCTCGGCGCTCTACGAACACGAAGACCCGCGCCTCGGCGAGCACCCCGACTGGGGCACGTTCATCTTCAACTACGGTCGCAACGAAGTCCGCAACTTCCTCATCGCCAACGCCGTCTTCTGGCTCAAGGAGTGCCACGTTGACGGACTGAGAGTGGACGCCGTCGCCTCGATGCTCTACCTCGACTACAGCCGCGACGCGGGCCGCTGGGTTCCGAACAGGTACGGCGGTCGCGAGAACCTCGAAGCCCTCGACTTCCTGCGCGAGCTGAACGCGGTCGTCCACCACGAACAGCCCGGCGTGATGATGATCGCCGAGGAGTCAACCTCCTGGCCGCTCGTCACGAAGGGCGCGGATCAGGGCGGCCTCGGCTTCGACTTCAAGTGGAACATGGGCTGGATGCACGACACCATCGAATACTTCAAGCGCGACCCCTTCGTCCGCCGCTACTTCCACAACAGCCTCACCTTCGGCCTCACCTACGCCTGGAGCGAGAACTACATCCTCCCCTTCTCGCACGACGAGGTCGTCCACATGAAAGGCTCGATGCTCGACAAGATGCACGGCACGCGCGAACAGAAATTCTCTACCTTGCGCGCGCTCTACGCATACATGTGGGCGCACCCCGGCAAGAAGCTCCTCTTCATGGGCGGCGAGCTGGCACAGTGGCGCGAGTGGAGCGAGACACGCAGCCTCGACTGGCACCTGCTCGAAGACCGGGACGGGCACGCGGGTGTTAACACACTCGTCCGCGACCTCAACCGCCTACTCAAAAAGCACACGCCGCTCTACGAGCTGGACGTGGAGCCGCGCGGCTTCCGCTGGATAGACGTTGACAACGCGCTCGAAAACGTCGTCGCCTTCATGCGCCTCTCGTCCGCGGGCGACGCACTCGTCTGCGTCTGCAACTTCAGCGCCGTCACGCGCCACAGCTACCGCTTCGGCCTCCCCGAAAAAGGCACCCACCGCCTCGTCCTCAACACCGACTCGTCCTACTACGCCGGCACGAACGCTCTGCAAATTGATTCGGTCGAAGCCGAAGAGCGACCCTGGCACAACCAGCCCTTCTCCGCCGCGGTTGACCTGCCGCCGCTCACGACGCTCTGGTTCGTCACGCCCGCGAAAGAAGTCTTTCAAGACGCGAACGAGGACGGAGACCACTTCGCTTCAACTTCACATTACGCGCCTCCGTCGGAAAGCGAGAAGACCGAGACCGCAACCGAACTCAACTCTACCGCGCCAGCCAAAGCGCGGAAGAGGGCGACAAGGAAAAAAGCGGGAACGCCCGACGCGTCGGCGGGCGACGCCGCGACGAAGGCCGCGCCGCGCGCGAAGAAAGCCGCCGCGAAGACCGAAAAAGCTGCCGCGAAGACTGAGCAGGGCGCGGAGAAAGCCGCGCCGGGCGAGGAGAAGGCTGAGACGAAGGCCGACCTGAGCGAGAGAAAGTCCGCCGCGAAGTTCGCGAAGGGCGCGGCAAAACGCGGCACGCGGAAGAAGACCGAATGAGTCGAGGCCACATTCCCTACAGCGTCCCCCTCATCATCGGCCACCGCGGCTCGTCCGGCTACGCGCCTGAGAACACGCTCGCCGCATTCGACATGGCGGTTCAGGAAGGCGCGGACGGCATCGAGTTCGACGTTCGGCTCGCACGCGACGGCCTGCCCGTCGTCATCCACGACGCCTCGCTCGTGCGCACTGCGTATCTCGAACGCCTGGTCGAGGAGTTCGACTCCACGCTTCTGTCGAAGTTCTACGCGGGCGAGTGGTATAACACTCGCCGCCCGAAGTTCGCGCGCGAGTCCTTCGCGTGGGAGCGAATCCCCACGCTCGCGCAGGTCTTCGAGCGGTACGGCGCGCACTACCTCTACGTCGAGATGAAGTGCGAGGAGCCTTCGCGCCGCGCGGGACTGGCGCGCGCCGTCGTCGGGCTGATGCGCGAGCACGGCCTCGGCGAGCGCGTCATCGTCAAGAGCTTCGAGCACGACTCGCTCATCGAGGTCAAGCGGCTCGCCCCGGAGGTTCGCACGGCCGCGCTCTTCGGGCGCAGTTGGCCGCGCCCGCTCGTCCCCGCCTCCAAAATCATCAGGGAAGCCGAGGCGTGCGGCGCGGACGAAATCTCCCTGCACCGCTCGCTCCTGCGTAAGACGACGGTCGAGGCCGCCCGACGCCGCGGCTTCGAGGTCGTCGTCTGGACTGCGAACTCGTCCGTCCTGCTGCGCCGCGCAGTCGCCTTGAACCTGCGCGCAGTCATCACAGACTACCCGCGCTATCTGAAGGCCGTGCTCACACAGAAGCTCCTCCCGCGCGAAGGCGCGCACCGCTAAACAGCATGAGCGCCGCCGAGCACACCGCCGAACGAATCTACGCGCGCCCGCCGAACTTCGCCGTTCACTACCGCGCGGGGCGGCGTTTGCGTTGGTCTGCCGGGCCGCGCACGGACTACGCTGCACTGCTCCTGCTCGGCGGCCAGATGCGCTGGCAGTCCTTGAATGATGTGACGGAAGAGTCCGGCTCGGTCTCCGCGTCCAGCTCAGTCTCCGCGTCCGGCGTGGTCTCCGAGGGTTCTGCGCTTTTGGCCGCGCCGGGTGACTCGATGAGCGCCGCGGCCAACGGCAGCGCCGAATTCATCCTGGTCACACTCGCGCCCCTCTTCGTCCTCGACTGTGCCGCGCGCGCGCGCCTCGCGCGCTCCGACTCGGTAGTCAGCTTCCGCGCGCACGCCGTAGAACGCGACGAGCGACTCGCGCGGCTCGCGCGCGACCTCGCGGAAGAACTGCTCGAAGAGTCAGCCGGTCAGGAGTTGGTCGTCGGCGCGCTCGTCGAGCACGCGCTCGTCCAACTACTCCGCCGCTACTCGAACGTCCGCCGCTCTGAGAACCTTGAGCTGTCGCGCGCCGGCCTCGTTGACCGACGCATCCGCCTCGCCGTCGAGCTGATGCACGCGCACCTCGACCGCGACCTCCCGCTCGAAGAGATCGCCGAGGCCGCGCACCTCTCGCCCTTCCACTTTGCTCGACTTTTCAAGAAGCTGACGGGCGCGACGCCGCACGCCTACCTCGCCTCTCTGCGCGCGGCGCGCGCCCGCGAACTGCTCGCCGGAACAGACCTCTCCGTCACCGAGGTCGGCGCGCGCGTCGGCTACATGAGTTCCAGCCATTTCGCCAAAGCCTTCCGCCAGGCCGCAGGCATCTCCCCGCGCGCCTACCGCAAGGCGCTCGTCGGCAGCTAGAGCGCATTACGTTGGAGAGCACAGGTCAGTACCGCCTGCGGTAGCGGGCGGGCACTGTTACGACATCCGCCCGCTACCGCAGGCAGTACTGACCTACTTCGCCGCCGTCCGCGTGCGCACCGCTTAAAAAAAATTTCTGCAAGAGTCTTCTTAACCCTCCGTTCAATCGGCAGAAAGCGACGGCCACGCACGCCGGCGCGAACGTCCGGGCGTTGACGTTGCAGCATTGAACGAAGCGACTCCGGCAGAGAGATATGGCAGAAAGGAAGACGAGAATGAGACGCATCTTTTTCAGCATCCCGACCGCGGTTTTAACCTTTGTCCTCGGCGTCGGCACAGTCCTGGCGCTCGTGAGAACCCCTGTGGCCGATCAGCCGCCTGTGCCCCCGAAGGCCGGCGGCGAGAAGACGCTTGAGATGGTCTTCGTCATTGACACGACCGGCTCGATGGGCGGGCTGATCGAGGGCGCGAAGCAGCGCGTCTGGGGCATTATCAACGAGGTCATGCGGACGCCCGCGCACCCTTCGGTGCGCGTCGGCCTCGTCGCCTACCGAGACCACGGCGACCAGTACGTCACGCAAGTCCTCCCGCTCACGAACGACCTCGACCGGGTTTACACCACTCTCATGGACTACCGCGCCGAGGGCGGCGGCGACACGCCCGAAGACGTGCGCCAGGCGCTCGCCGACGGCGTCGGCAAGGCGGGTTGGTCGAAGGCTTCCGCCAGCACTGCGCAGATAGTCTTCCTCGTCGGCGACGCCCCGCCGCACGACGATTACATGAACGAGCCTGACACGCTCGACACAACGGCCCAGGCCGTGAAGGCCGGGATGATCGTCAACACCATCGAGTGCGGCGACGCCGCCGACACAGGCCAGGTCTGGCAGCGGATCGCGCGCCGCGGCGAGGGGCAGTTCTTCCGTATCGCGCAGGACGGCGGCGTCCAATCAATCGCCACCCCCTACGACGCGCGCCTCTCCGAACTCGGAAACCATCTCGGCTCGACCTTCACGGCTTACGGCGGCGGCGCGGGCACTGTCGGCATGAGCTACCGCGCCGAGGCCGCGAAGCGGCAGGCCGCCGCCGAGACCGTGGTCGTCACTGCTGCGCCCGCCGCGGCGCAGGCCGACCGCGCCGTCAACAAGGCGCTCAACAAGGACGCATACGTCGGCGACCTCTTGCAGTCCATCGAGAACGGCTCGGTCAAGCTCGACGATGTCAAATCGGAAGACCTGCCCGACGACCTGCAAAGGCTCTCGGCAGCCGACCGCAAGAAGGAGGTCGAGCGCCGACTCGCCGAGCGGCAGAAGATGCGCGACGAGATAGTCTCGCTCTCCAAACAGCGCGACGAATTCATCAACGCCGAGCGCAGGAAACAGACCGGCGGCCAGAACGGCTTCGACTCGGCGGTCGCCTCCGCCCTGAAAGAACAATTGTCGCGCAAGGGCATCAAGTGAAAGGATGAAGGCGGAAGAGATGACGGGGCGACGGGGAGGAAGGGAGACGGGGCGAAGAACGCGGTATTCATCTCCCCGTCCCCGCGTCTCCCCGTCAACTTCACATCTCATCCTTCCGCCTTCATCCTTCATCCTTCTAATGAGCAATTCCCCGCCCTTATTCCGCAAGATTTGACAAGACTCGGCCCGCACGCCTCGGCTATCCTTCCTCAAACAATTTGAGAAGGAGACATTCCACAGTGACCACAGAGAAGAAGGGCGTCCGCGTCGAACCGGCGAAAGGGAAACTCGGCGTGCTGCTCGTGGGCCTGGGCGCGGTCAGCACGACCTTCATCGCGGGCGTCGAGGCCATCAAGCGCGGCCTGGCCGAACCCGTCGGCAGCCTGACGCAGATGGGCGCGATCCGCCTGGGCAAGCGCACGGAGAACCGCGTCCCGCTCGTCAAGGAGTTCGTCCCGCTCGCTGCGCTTGAAGACCTCGTCTTCGGCGCGTGGGACATCTTCCCCGACTCGGCCTACGAGGCCGCGATGACCGCGGGCGTGCTGGATAAGGAACTGCTCGCGCAGCTCAAGCCGCAGCTCCAGAAGATCAAGCCGATGAAGGCCGTCTTCGACCAGTCTTACGTCAAGCGACTCAACGGCACGAATGTCAAAGAGGGCGCGAACAAGCTGGAGTTGGCCGAGCAGCTCATCAGTGAGATCGCCGAGTTCAAGCGCAAGAACAAGTGCGCGCGCCTCGTCATGGTCTGGGCCGCCTCGACCGAAATCTTCTTGAAGCAGCACGCCGTTCACAAGACTTTGAAGTCCTTCGAGCAGGCGATGCGCGACAACCACCGCGCCGTCGCGCCCTCGATGATCTACGCCTACGCCGCCTTGAAGTCCGGCGTCCCGTTCGCCAACGGAGCGCCGAACCTGACCGTGGACACTCCCGCGCTCATGGAGTTGGCGACGGCGAACGGCGTGCCCGTCTGCGGCAAGGACTTCAAGACCGGCCAGACCTTGATGAAAACCATCCTCGCGCCCGGCCTCAAGTCGCGCATGCTCGGACTGCACGGCTGGTATTCGACGAACATCCTCGGCAACCGCGACGGCGAAGTCCTCGACGACCCCGAGTCTTTCAAGACCAAAGAGGAGTCGAAGCTTTCAGTCCTCGAATACATCCTCCAGCCGGATGTTTACCCGCAGCTCTACAAAGACTTCTCGCACGTCGTCCGCATCAACTATTACCCGCCGCGCGGCGACAATAAGGAAGGCTGGGACAACATAGACATCTTCGGCTGGCTCGGCTACCCGATGCAGATCAAGATTGACTTCCTCTGCCGCGACTCCATCCTCGCCGCGCCCATCGTCCTTGACCTCGCGCTCTTCCTCGACCTCGCGCAGCGCGTCGGCATGCGTGGGATACAGGAGTGGCTCTCCTTCTACTTCAAGTCGCCGATGACCGCGCCCGGACTCTACCCGGAGCACGACATCTTCATCCAACTGATGAAGCTCAAGAACACGCTCCGACACCTGCGCGGCGAAGACCTCATCACGCACCTCGGCCTCGAATACTACGACTAACGTCTCGGCCCTCTCATGCGCCCGGATTAACTCAAGGCGGGAGCGCCCCAGCGCGGCGGCGCTCCCGCCCTCCTGTGCGTCAACTGAAGGACACGCTTTGCTACGCCGCTCGTCAGGTAATTGACATTTCGGTGTGGCGAAACGCTCTTTCCCCATCTTCATTTTATTGAATTGAACCTTTTATTGTCAGCCCGGCGCTGCCGTAAAATGTCACGCGCTGCCGCCGCCGAGGTTGTCCGGCCCACGAAAAAAGTTTCCCCGCTCGCATATTTTGTGGTGACAAAAAGCTCGTTGTCGTATATATAGTGCTCTCGTTCCGTAAGCGCAGCCGCCCCCCGGCCAGCGCCGTCAGGCAAACCACGTCTTTAACTATTCATCTAAGAAGTGCGGTTCGCTCTTTGCATGGAGCAGACGCGGGGTGCGGCCACAAGGGCCGGGAGCCGCCGACCGAGGCGGCCCGCCACAAGCCTACGGCCGGCGCGCCCGCGTTGCTCTCCGCAAAGGAGGACGAGCCATGGTTGCAACGATGGAAAGAGAAAAGATCAACGTTAATACGGTTCTGCTCGACCCCGACCAGAAAAGCCCCCGCGCGCAGGAGTTCGAGGAGAAGCTCGCGGCGCGCATCGTGGGCCAGGAGCGCGCGGTGCGCCGCATGAGCGGCCTCTACCAGATTTTCCTCGCCGGGATGAACCCGCCGAACCGCCCCGTCGGCACGATGCTCTTCCTCGGCCCGACGGGGTCGGGCAAGACGCGCGTCGTCGAGGCCGCGGCGGAAGTTCTCTTCGGCGACCCCAACGCGGTCATCAAGATTGACTGCGCCGAGTTCCAGCACTCGCACGAGATCGCCAAGCTCATCGGCTCTCCGCCGGGCTACCTCGGCCACCGCGAGACCTCGCCGATGCTCACGCAGGAGAACCTCGACCGCTACCACAACGAGGAGAGCAAGCTCTCGCTCGTCCTCTTCGACGAGATCGAGAAGGCTTCCGACAGCCTGTGGCAGCTCCTCCTCGGCATCCTCGACAAGGCCACGCTGACTTTGGGCGACAACCGCCGCGTGGACTTCTCGAAAACGATGGTCGTAATGACCTCGAATCTGGGGGCACGCGAGATGTCGGAGTTGATCTCCGGCGGCATCGGCTTCGCCCCGGCGAAGGGCGGGAAGAACCCGAACGACACGGAAGTAGACCAGAAGATTTACCGCACGGCGGTCGAGGCGGCGCGGCGTAAGTTCTCGCCGGAGTTCATGAACCGCATTGACAAGGTGGTCGTCTTCCGCTCTCTGAAGGAGCACCACCTGAGGCAGATTCTCGAACTGGAACTCCAGGCCGTGCAGGATCGCATCATGAAGTCTGCCGGGACGAAGTTCATCTTCCAATGCTCGGACACGGCCAAAGGCTTCCTGCTCGAAGAGGGGATTGACTTCAAGTACGGCGCGCGCCACCTGAAGCGCGCCATCGAGCGCTTCCTCGTCTATCCCCTGTCGAACCTCGTGGCGACCGAGCAGGTCGGCCTGGGCGACCTCGTCCACGTTGACTTCGACGAAGGGCGCGGCAGGCTCACCTTCTCGAAGCGCTCCGGCGGGGCGCTCATCGCCGACGCGCCGGAGTTTGAAGACGAGACCGACAAGCCGGCAGCCAAGTCGGGCGGAGCCGCCGTCCAACTCCCGCAGGCGAAGGCCGCGCGCAAGAGTCAGAGCCGCGGCGATAAAGTCGAGGGCTGAACCGCGGCCTTGCCGAAATCACACGAAAGCCGGGAAGAGTCTAATGCTCTTCCCGGCTTTTCTTTCTCGACGCTGCTCCTCGCCTCAGCCGCGCGCATTTCAACCCGGACGTTTCGCGCTCTGCGGGTCAAACTTGAGCAGCGCCTCGAAGGCCGTGCGCGCGAGGTATGGGTCTTTGGCCGTGAGGGCGGCGCGCAGCGCGGGGGCCGACCGTAAGTCGCCGATGAGGCCGAGCGAGCGAGCGGCCTCGCGCCGCACGTCATCTGGCGCACGCTCGTCCGACAGCACCGCGACGAGCGCGGGCACAGCGTCGCGGCTCTTTATCTGTCCGAGCGAGACGGCGGCGGCGCGGCGCACGAACTCGTCCTCTTCCACATTGCGTCGCCGGACGCGGCTTATAAGACCAGAAGCAGGGTGTCGGCGTGAGAGTGCGCCCGTGAGCGAGGGGACGGCGGAGGCGTCGCCGATCTCTCCGAGCGCGACCGCGGCGGCCCCGCGCACGGAAGGCTTCTTGTCCGACTCGACCGCGGCGACGAGCGCGCTGACGCCCGCAGGGCTGCGCGTCAGGCCGAGCGCGTAGGCCGCCTCGCGCCGCACGAACTCGTCGCGGTCGCCTAGGAGCGGCAGGACGAGCGACGCGGCTTCGCCCGCGCCGAGCGAGAGGACGGCGCGTGCCGCGGTGGCGCGGACGATGGCCGCCGGGTCGCCCAGCGCCGCCGCCGCGGCCCTCGAACTTTCGGGACGCTGCATAGCGCCGAGATGCATCAGCGCATCGCGGCGCTCCTCGACATCGGCGGACGAGAGCTTCGCCTTCAGGGCCTGGATTTCGCGCTGGAGCGGAGTGAGTTCCGTCTGCGGCGGGGACGGCGGAGTCGTCAGTCGCGCGGTCGCGCGAGACGCCGCGAGCGGGGCGACGAAGGTCAGAGAAAAAAGGATGGCGAGGCCGAGCGCGAGGGGCGGGCGCGCGGCGAAAGGCGGCTTCAATTCGCGCCGGGCGGCGCTCGCTCGTCTCATACGCGGGCGGGGTAGCTCATCGCGGCGCGGCGCTCGGCGCGGCGGCGCACGGACTCCCACTCGAAAGCCTGCCGCGCGCGCAAGTTCTCTTTCGAGTCCGCGAGGAGCGACACGAGTTCGTCCTCCCACGCGGACGGCATGGACGCGGCGCGGCGCATCGTCTCCATGATGGAGACGTAGTCGAGGACTTCGTTGACTTCCGTTTCGCTCAGGTGTTCGAGCTTGAGCGCGAGGCGCTGGCGCTCCGTGATCCGCTTAGCCATCGGACGGCTCCCTTCGTGCGAAGCCGGACGGCCAACCGCGGTCAACTCGGCGTCGGTGCGGAGCGGACGAGGGCGGGTGTGCCGTCGGCGTTCGGCTGCGGCGCGGCTTGTGCGCGCGCTGTTGTGTCACTCACTTCGGTTGTTCGAGTCTCCTGGATTAGCAAACTCTTTATCTTTAACCCGCGAAGTTCAACGGCCCGCAGAAGGGGGCATACGAACCGGACTGCGTCTCCGACTGACGGAGGGGGGCGGCACAGTCTGAACCGGCCCCGACTTCCATCCCTTTGGTTGTTAGCTTAGCGTTTAGAGAAGCCCTCGCGTGGCTTCTAGCGGCGAAATATACACGAGACGTGCAAGGGGCGCAAGGTTAAGTTTGTGTGGAAAGTTTAGAGCGGCGCGTGCGTGCCGCTTCAGTCTATCTTGGAGGCGACCGTGTGCATCGTGTCAACGATGAGGACGGCGATGGGCGGATAGAAGAGGAGGTCGAGGCGGAAGTGCTGGCCGAAGAGGTATGGCAGGTCGTTGAAGATCGTGACGTAGTGCGCGTGCGAGCCGACGAACAAACCCGCGGCGAGGCTCGCCGAGTAGCCGAGGATCAGAAACGTCGAAGCCGTGAAGCGCGTGAAAGGCTTTTCGGGTTTGGAGTCGTCGGCGTTGATGATCGAGTCGTGGATGGACTTGGGCTGGTAGGTGTAATGATCGAAGCTGGCCTTGAGGCGCACGGCCAGGTGCCACAGGCCGATGGCGAAAAGCGCGATCATCACGCCGCGCCCGAACAGGCTGAAGTTGTCCCAGAGCCGCGGCTTGAACGTGGCGACGAAGAAGGTTGAAAGAAAGAGCGTGACGGTCGTGAAAACCGCCTGCTGGAGCGCGAAGTTCTCGCGGCGGTCGGCCTCGATTAGCTGGTCAACTTTGCGGTCGTAGTATGCCTGTATCGTCACGCGTCGCAGGCGCTGCGCGTGCGGGTTGTTCGAGTGGAAGACCGAACCGCCGAAGTCGCTGCTGTGAACCCTCTTGAATTGCGAGTCGTAGTAGGCGCGCTCGTGCGGGTCGCTCAGAGTGCGGTAAGCCAGGGCGATGCGTGCGAACTCGCGCGCCGCCGCCTCAGTCCCGCCTTTCACGTCCGGGTGGCTCTCGCGCGCAAGCTTCCGGTACGCCGACTTGATTTCCGCCGCCGACGCCGTCCGCTTGACCTTTAAAACTTTGTAGTAATCAACCACGGCGCTTTTCCGAACGACTCCGCGGCCAGCGGACACGCACGGGAAGGAATGCTAAAGTGCCGACCGCCGACGGGTGGGAGGCATCTCCGTCGGCGTCACTATAGCATTATTTTGTGCATTCGTCCCGCCCGGAATTCCCGCGGGATGAGGACAGTTACGCGAATTACTCGGATGCGGGACGAATGCTCGTGAGCGGTGAAGGGCCGGGGTGCGGCGCTTTTACCTCGGGCGGCCACCGAGGGGGGCGAGGACTTTGCTTCGTGATTACCACACCCTCCGGCTCGTCTGTAGCTTGCATTGCAACACATATGCCAATTTCATTGCAAGTGAAAACGCCGGGTAATTCCGAAAATCTCCTTCGACATATCGCCGGAGTCGTCCACAAAAAAAGACGCCGGCGTTTACTGATGTGAACACCGGCGTCTGCCGAAAAGCTAACTCCAGACAACTTCTTGAGGTTATTTCTCCCCCCCGCTCCCCCCATTGACCGCGGCCCGCCTTGAAGCCCGCTCGATGAAGTTGAGGAGGGTGCGGACGGCGACGCCGGTCGGGCCTTTGGCGCGGAAGGGCTTCGCCTCGTCTCCCCACGCCGTTCCCGCGATGTCGAGGTGCGCCCAGGAGATGCCGTCGGCGAACTCCTTGATGAAGGCGGCGGCGGTGATCGTCCCGGCCTTGCGCCCGCCGACGTTCTTGATGTCGGCGATGTCGGACTTGATCTGCTTCGTGTACTCCTTGTCGAGCGGGAGTTGCCAGAACTTCTCGCCGACCTCGCGACCCGACTCGATCACCTCGTCAATGAGTTCCTGATCCGTGCCGAGGATTCCGGTGTTCACGTCGCCGAGCGCGATGGAGACCGCGCCGGTGAGCGTCGCCATATCAATGACGCGCGTCGCGCCCAGCTTCTTCGCGTAGGCGACGGCGTCGGCGAGTATCAGACGCCCCTCGGCGTCGGTGTTGATGACCTCGATGGTCTTGCCCGTCATGGCGCGCACCACGTCGCCGGGCTTCGTGGCCTTGCCCGAAGGCATGTTCTCGGTGGCGGGCACGACGCCGAGGACGGGGATCGGCGGCTTGAGCTGCGCGACGGCGCGCATCACTCCGAGCACGGTCGCGCCGCCCGTCATGTCGTACTTCATCAGCTCCATGTTCTCGCTCGGCTTGATCGAGATGCCGCCCGTGTCGAAGGTGATGCCCTTGCCGACGAGCGCGAGATAGTCCTCGCCGTCTTCGATCCCTGTCTTGCCGTCGGGCATGTATTTAAGCACCATCATCTTCGGCGGCTGATCCGACCCGCGCGCGACCGAGAGGAACGCGCCCATCCCCTCCTGCTCTATCCGCGGCTGGTCGAGTACGTCAATCTCAAGCCCGAACTCGTTCGCCAGTCCTTGCGCGCGCTCGGCCATGATGGTCGGCGTCATGTACGCGCCCGGCTCGTTGGCGAGGTCGCGCGTGAAGTTGGCCGACTCGCCGACTATTCGACCGCGCTCGGCCCCGCGCCGCAGCGCCCCGCCGTCAGCGCCCTCGACCACGACGACCAGACGCTCGACCGCGCGCTCCTCCTTCTCGATGGTGCGGTACTTGTCCGGCTCGAAGAGACCCATGACCGCGCCCTCGACCGACGCGGAGGCGACGAGCGCGGCGTCCGCGCCTTCGAGTCGCGGGACGAGGCCGACCGTCTTCACGCTGCGCGAGCGAAGGGCGCGCACGGCTGCCCCCGCAAACTGCGAGACCTGCGCGGCGCGGTAGTCCGCGCGCTCGCCGACGCCGACGAGAAGCAGGCGCTTCGCCTTTATCCCGCCGCCCGAAGGTGAAAGGTGCAGGTAGGCCGTCTCGCCCTCCTTGCCCTTCAGCTCCTCGGATTCGAGAACCGCGCGGACGAGGCCGCCCGCCGCCGCGTCGAGGTCTTTCAAGAATCCCTCGTCGGCCTTCTCGTCTTTGAAGACGGCGACGGCCAAAGCCCACACGTCAGCCTCGGCGAAGCGTCCGCTGCTCGTTTGAATCTCCATAGTCTCCCTTTCTCCCCTCATTCACTCTTTGGCGCGCTCTTTCAACTGGGCGCGTGTCTCGCGCTCCAGTGTCCGGCGCATCTCTGTCTCGCGCTTGTCGTACAATTTTTTACCACGAGCCACGCCTATTTCAAATTTCACGCGCCCCCCTTTCAGATAGACGCGCGTCACCACGAGCGTCATCCCCTTCGTCGTCGCGGCCTCGTCCAGGCGCTCGATCTCGCGGCGGTGCAGCAGGAGCTTGCGCGTGCGCACGGGGTCGTGGTTGAGGCGGTTGCCGTGCGAGTAGTGCGAGATGTGTGCGTTGAAAAGCCAGGCCTCGCCGTCGCGCACGGCGACGTATGACTCCTTCAACTGAATTTGGCCCGCGCGCACGCTCTTAACCTCCGTGCCGGTCAGCGCCACCCCTGCCTCGTACTTGTCGAGGATGTGGTACTCGTGGAACGCCGCGCGGTTCGTCACGATCACCTTCTCTTCTTCAGCCATAACGAAATGATGAGTGATGAATGATGAGTGATGGATGACGAAGAGACGTGCGGCCTTTCATTCATCATTCCGCATTCATCATTCATCATTTAATTTCAAACTCGTCTTTGAGCGGCCTCGACATCAGGCTCTCGACAGCCGCGCGTGCGCTCTTGCCCTCGTAGAGCACTGCGTGCACTTCGCACGTGATCGGCAACTCGACGCCGCGCCTTTCGGCGAGGAGCTTGATGGCGCGCGCCGTGCGCACGCCCTCGGCCACCTCCTTCATGCCTGCAAGCACGTCCGCGAGCGCGCGCCCGCGCCCCAGTTCCTGCCCGACGTGGCGGTTGCGCGAAAGACTCCCCGTGCAGGTCAGCACCAGGTCGCCGAGGCCCGCCAGCCCCATTAAAGTTTCGAGCCGCGCGCCCTCGGCGAGCGCGAGCCGCGTCATCTCCGAAAGCCCGCGCGTGACGAGCGCCGCCACGCTGTTCGTGCCGAGGCCCAAGCCCGCGACCATCCCCGCGGCCAGCGCCATCACGTTCTTCGACGCGCCGCCCAGCTCCGTCCCCGTCACGTCCGGGTTCGTATAGACGCGAAAATTCTGCGCGCTCAGGGCCGACTGCACGAGTCGGCTCAAACGCTCGTCCGCGCTCGCCGCGACGACCGCCGTCGGCTGTCCGTCAGCGACCTCCTGCGCGAACGAAGGCCCCGACAGGCAGACGAAACGCGACGCCGCCCCTCCTCCGAGGACTTCGCCGACCACCTCCGAGATGCGCTTGCCCGTCTCGGCCTCGACGCCCTTCGTCGCGCTGACGAAGACCATCCCAGGTTCTAAGGCAGAACGCAAACCTTCCAGCACCCCGCGTGCTACGTGTGACGGCGCGGCCAATATCACGACCTCCGCGCCCCGCATCGCCTCGCGCGCGTCGCACGTGGCCCGCACGCCTTCAGGAATCTCTCGCGCGGCGAGGTACGAGCTGTTCAAGCGCCTCTCGTTGATCTCTTCGGCCACCGCCGCGCCGCGCGACCACAGACTCACCTCATGCCCGGCGCGCGCCGCCGCGATGCTCAGCGCCGTCCCCCAACCGCCCGCCCCGATGACCGCGAGACGCATAAGGAAGTGATGAATGCGGAATGATGAATGATGAATACGAAGCTGCTTGAGCTTTTTAATTCATCATTCATCATTCCGCATTCATAGTTTCAACTTGTTCTCCTCCCCCCGCAGAAGCCTGCCGATGTTCGCGCGGTGCATGAAGATGATGAGCGCACCGCCGACGGTCGCGGCTGTCAGGAGGGGGAGTTTGTTCTCGTCCGCGCCGTGCAAGCCGAGCAGCCAGACGGCGACGGGTATCAGCGCCGCCGCCGTGATCGAGCCGAGCGAGACGTAGCGCGTCGCCCAGACGATGACGACGAAGACGAAGAGCACGCACAGGACGGCCAGCGGCGCGAGGACGAGAAAGACTCCGAGGCCCGTCGCCACGCCCTTGCCCCCGCGGAAGCCGAGCCAGACGGGGAAGACGTGGCCCACGACGACCGCGAGCGCCGAAGCCGCGACCCACCAGTCCGCGCCGGGGCCGTCCGCCAAAACGCCGTGCGCGACGACGACCGCCGCTGCCCCCTTTAGCGCGTCGAGCAAAAGCGTCAGAACCCCCGCCCACTTGCCCGCGCGACGCGTCACGTTGGTCGCGCCCGTCCCGCCCGAACCCGCAACGCGCACGTCGCCGCCGCCGCTCAAACGCACGATCAAGTACCCGAACGGGATTGAGCCGAGCAGGTATGCTAACACCACGACAGACGCCGGAAGCATTCGACGAGCCTCACGCGACGGTGGAGGGTTTAGGAGTGCGCGTCCGACTATAGCAAGCGCCCGGAGCTTGCGACAAGGAAGGGTGGGGCCATGTGAGACTCGGCCCCACCCGAATCAACTCAGAGGCACGCCTCCACCATGTCCGCGATGTCGAAGAAGTCTTTGGCGTCAATGGCCGCGCCGAAGCCCATCTTGACGGGACGGGGCAGAGTGCCGATGATGAGCGTCGAGCCGCCCTCGCGCGGCACGATCTTGCAGCAGCGTTTGATCTTGAGCGTCAGCCCGCCGGACTGCGACTCGACGCGCGCGAGATTGTTGGCGCGCTTGATGAGTTCGCCGTTCGCATTCAACTTCCCGCACGCCGCCGCGTCGCCCGCGAACTTCGACTTGCCGAAGAACTTCGGCTCTTCGAGCGCGACCTCGCCGAAGACCGGCTTGGAGAGTTCTGCCGTGTAGAGCAGAAGCCCGACGTGCGAGCCGACGCCCTGACGGTTAACGGAGACTTGCAAGTGCGAAGGCCGCGCGTGCGGCAGCTCGAATTGCAGGTTGAAGAGCGTCTTGTCTTTCCCGCCCAGGAGCGCGCCGGCCATGTCGCCCAGGAACGAGCCGACCGTCGCCGCTCCCGCATCGCCCGCCTCCAACTGATACGGGAGCGGCGCGCTCGCGCCGACCTCCTCGCGGACTTTCTCCTCGACCTTCGCGCCGACGGTCGCGGCGTCTTGTGACGTGTAAGCCAGATTGTTCATAGCTCCTCTCCTTATCTTCGGCAGACGTTTCGTGATACCCGCTGGGTCGAAACCATAGGGCCGTTTAGTTTGTTACAACGTTTACCCCCCGGCGAAAACGGCGCGGAGAATAACGGGCGAATTGGCTAGCAGTATCGTCAACAGAGTTCGCGGGTGACGTATGTCTTCGACCAGGAAAAAAATTCGCCCCGTCAGATACATGAGCAAAGCGAAGACGACCAGGGGGATGAACCTGTCAACAAATTTCCCCTCGTGGAAGCCCGGAAAGACCATCGCCCCCCAGTTCAAAAACACCTGATACAAAATCATGTTCAGGAAAATGCAGAGGTCGCCGAGTATATCGGAGCGCGGGTCGCGCAGGAACTCGGATTTAGGTTTCCGCTTCGGCGGGGAGAAATAGCGGAAGACCAGAATCGTCTGGAAAATGTTGTAAATGAGGCCGAATCCAAGGAGCACGCCGCTGCCCGTTCTGCCGAGTTCCGAATCGGGGAAGAGGTCTAAAAAAGTCAGGGCGACCGCCAGCGTGATAATCATGCTCACGACCATGTAGAAGAACGGAATGAATATACAACCGAACGGCAGCCAGCCGCCTTCCTCTTCCTTTTCTCCCAGCTTCTTGATTCTCTGATGATAGTGCCACCGCTTCAAAATCGCGCCGACCGAGGGCAAGACCAACATCCCCAGATAGAAAAACAGCAGCAAAGCCTTTGAGATGACATCACCGGCGGATGCCTGTCGAAAAATAAGCAGGAACAGTCTGACGAGCAACTGCATCAGGAAGATGTTTGTCAGAAAAATCAGAACGTCGAAAAGCTTCCCACGATTCCTTACGGCAAAAATGTCTGCGCTTCGGCTTACGGCTGCCGTCGGCGGCTGATCTTCATTTCCGCTTTCCGATTTCTTCCTCTTAACCATCTCGACTCTTGACGCCGAACCAATGTATCTACAGAACGGTTTTGCATAATACACATACACGGGACGTTGATGCTGAATCATTTTGCGTCAACGTCCTTATAGACGGCTCGCGCTTATCAGAGCGCAACATCACTTGCCTTGTCATGCTACTGACCCGCGAAGAAATTCAAGCGCCTCCGCTTCAGGTAATCCAGCTTGTCTTTCAACTCAGCGTTGCGGTTGGGGGTGTAGATGGTCAACCCCGCATCTACGTCGCAGACCGCCGCGTCTTCCTTTTCAAGGTAACAGGCCACCCACTTCTTCTTAGCTTCCGTGTAATGCCCCATGTCTCTCTCGTAGGAGGACTCTTTTAGCTGCGGCACGAGGAAGCAGAGCGTAAAGATCAGGAAGCAAGCCGAGACGCGTTGAAAACGTTTTCCCAGGCCGGTCACGGCGAAATAAAGCCCCAGCCACGCGGGCGTCAACAGGGCCTGGTAACGGTCTGTGACGGCGGCGCAGACCCCCAGACACACGCGCCCGAAGGCAGCGTTCAGCGCGAAGACTAACGAAAAACTGATGAAGGCCACGATGACGATACGTTTAGGCTCGTACTCCTTTCCGCGGGCCAGCTCACGAAGTTCGGCAGCCAGGACGAAGAGGAAGACCAGCACGAGTACGCTGCCGATGCCTTCCGAGACTTTCTGATACCTGCACCCGACGCCCACCGAGTAAGAGAATATGTGGGCAACGAACAAGAAATAATCTCCCGGCGGGTAGTGTGGGAAATGAAAGCAGCCGACGGCTGGTTGGAACTTGTAATCAATGAAGAAGAGTGCGAGCGAAAGAAGAGACGCCGCCAGGGCGACGCCGGCCCAGCGTTTGGCCGCCCCCTCGCGCGCGGCGGCGTGACGAAAAAGCAGGAAGGCCAGCAGCAGCGGCGTCAGCAGTCCTACGAAGATTCCCCAACACGAGAAGGCCAGCAGGAAGTTCAGTAAAGAGAGCGCGCCGTAACGGAGCTTCACGTTCCGGCAAGTCAGGCCGACGGCGTAAAGCATCAGGAGCAAGACGGGAACAGCCGAGTAAGCGGGGAAGGCCACGACCGCGTTCGACGAGACCTGGGAGAGACTCAGAACGATGAGCGGGATCAGAGAGTCCCAGACCGTGAGACTTTTGAAGAGACGCCACTTCAGGTACAGGGCCGCGATCGCCACCAGGCAGAATATGAAGCCGGCGGCGAAAGCTTCCGCGCGCGTGTTCCAACCGGTGGCGAGCGCGACCGCCTCGGTCAAGAATATCCCGACGCCCAAACGCGGCGGGCCGTGTTGCATCGTGAACGTCTGCCAGATGCCGTATCCGTAGAAAAGTGGGTTATAGACACCCCACTGGTCTGAAAAGAGGACGTTGACGGCGTAGCGGTCGGTCAGGACGAAAAACCGCGCGGCCACGCCCAGAGTAACCAGGCAGACGAGAACGAACGACCGTTTAGTGGCGCGCGAGTTTTGTGAAGTCGGGCCGTCGGTCATGGCGTCAGGGACTCCGGGTTCTAGATCAGACGCCTCCGCAGAAGGTCGAGCGCCGCTTGCGAGGCGCGCCAGCGGATGAGGTGGCGGTCGCCGGGGAGCATCAGGCGGCGGTGCTCGGTGTGTGCGTCGTCAGCAAGAGAGATATAGACGAGGCCGACCGGCTTCTCGATTGTGCCGCCGCCGGGGCCTGCCACGCCTGTGACCGAGAGGCCGAAGTCGGTCGCGGCGCGGCGTTTGACGCCCTCGGCCATCGCCTCGGCGACCTCGGCGCTGACGGCTCCGTGCCGCTCGATCAACTCTGCGGGCACGCCGACGAGGCGCGTCTTCGCCTCGTTCGAGTAGGTGACGACCCCCTCCATAAAATAATTTGACGAGCCGGGAATCTCCGTCAGGCGGTGCGCGACGAGGCCGCCCGTGCAGCTCTCGGCGACGGCGAGCGTGAAGCCGCCCACGGCGAGGCGGAGGCCGACGACCTCCTCCATCGTCTCGCCGCGGAAGGCGAAGATTGCGTCGCCGAGGCGCTCTTCGATCTGCCCGGCCAAGCCGTCGAGCAGAAGCTCGGCCTCCTGCTCGGTCTTGCCCTGCGCGGTCAGGTGGATTTCGATCTCGGTGTTGTTGAAGAGAATCGTCGTCTGCGGGTTCTTGTACTGCGTGTAAACCGGCGCGATGCGCTCGTCAACAGCCGACTCGCCCATCCCCGCGACCCTCAGCACGCGCCGCGCGACGCGCACCTGACCAGCGCGCTCCGAGAGCTTCGCCAGCACGTGCGACTCGAACATCGGCTTCATCTCGCGCGGCGGGCCGGGCAGGAGGACGACGACGCGCGAGTCGTGCTCGACGTACATGCCGGGCGCTGTGCCGTTCGGGTTAGGCAGCACTTCCGCGCCCTCGACGACCATCGCCTGCCGCGCGTTGATCTCCGGCATCTTGCGGCCCCAGTGGAGGAACTTCGCCCTGATCTCTTCGAGGACTTTCTCGTCGAGCGAGAGCCTTCGGCCCAAAGCGCGCGCCGCGATCTTGCGGGTGATGTCGTCTTCGGTCGGCCCCAGCCCGCCCGTCAGGACGACGACGCCGGAGCGCTTGAGCGCGTCGCGGATCGTCTCTTCAAGGCGCGCGTCGTCGTCGCCGACGATGGTCTTGAGCTTAACTTCTATGCCGACGCCGTTGAGCTTGTCGGTGAGCCAGAGGCTGTTCGTGTCCGTGCGGAAGGGCGTCAGCAGTTCGGAGCCGACGGCGATGATCTCGGCGGTCAACATGCGTGTGATTGTAACTCAGCAGCGGCGGACGGCGGAGATCAGAGAGAGTGATAAGTGATAAGAAAAAGCTGTTGCTTTCCTCTTATCACTTATCATTCATTACTTATCACTTTGCGTGTTGTAAGCGCCGAACGCCTGAACCTCGCGCAGCCACATGACGAAGGGGCGGTTTGACGGCCCGGCCTGCGCGGGTTGAAAGACGCGCAGGCTCTCGGCGTCTATCGGCTCGAACTCGAAGGCCGCGCGGTCGAAGTTCTCGCCCGGCGAAAGAGTAGAGACTGTGCGCCAGTCGCCGCGCCCGTCCGGCGCTTGCAGTTCGAGTTGGCGCGAGGGCATGTAGCGTTCGTGGTCGAAGCCCCAGTAAACGTACAGGGCTGTGACGCGCGCGGGCCGCTTAAAGTCCAGCTCGACCCAGTGCGGCTCCGGGCTTTCGGCGGAGACCCAGTTGCCGTGGTTGTAGCGCATCGCCTTGATCTGCCGCACGTCTGTGACGCCGTCCGTCAGCGGCCTCGCGTTGTAGCCGTCGAATGACGAGTCAACCTTCACGCCCGCCTCAAGCAACAAGGCAGCGCCGGGCGCGGGCGTCGGCGCCGGCGTGGCCGACGCCGAAGGCGTGACGGCAGTCGCAGGCTTGTTGGCGTTTTCGCCCGTGGTCGGAACGTCGAAGCTTTGTCGGCGGACGAGATAGACGAGTGAGGCGAGGAGAAAAAGCAGCGCGAACGCAAACGCGAAAAGCCTCAAGCCCGGCCTGCCCCGGCGCGCCGCCACCTCCTGCCGGGCGAGTTCGGAGGTCGCGGGCGACGCGGTGAGGTCGTGACCGCAGCGGCGGCACGCGTCGTCATCGTGCCCCACCTCCTCGCCGCAGACAGGGCACACTTCGGACACGATGGGCTGCGTGTGATAAGGGTCGCGCAGAAGCTCTTCGGTTGTCTCGCCGATGACGGCGGTTTCCTTCGCGTCGAGCGCCGCGGTCGCTTCCGCCTGATCTGAGGAGACCGTGCCCGGCTCGCGCCCCCTCGCGCGCCGAAGCGCGCGCAGGAAGTCGGCGGCGGTGTTGAAGCGGCGCTCCGGCTTCTTCTCCAGCGCGCGGAGCACGACGCGCTCGACGGCGGGCGTGACTGTTGGGTTGAGTTCCGATGGCGGGCGCGGCGGCTCGTCGCGGTGCGCGCGCAAAATTTTGGTGCGCGCAAGCGTCCCCTTCTCGTCGGCGCGACCGCCGAAGGGCGGCTCGCCCGCCAGCATCTCGTAGAGGATGACGCCTAAAGAGTAGATGTCCGAGCGCTGGTCGAGCTGTTCGCCCGCGGCCTGTTCGGGCGAGACGTAGCGCGGCGAGCCGTAGGCGATCTTCGACGTGTCGGTCGCCTCCGCGCCGACCAGCTTGACGATGCCGAAGTCCGTGACCTTAATGCGGTCGCCGGGCGCGACCATGATGTTCGGCGGCTTCAAGTCGCGGTGGACGATGCCGCGGCGGGTCTCGCCGCCCTCGTCGCGATAGGCGAAGGTGTGCGCGTAAGAGACCGCGTCGAGAATCTGCTCGAAGAGGTCGAGCGCGCGCTCGGTGGGAAGGCCGCCGGGGTGCTCCTTGATGAGTTGCGCGAGCGAGCTGCCCTCGACGTACTCCATGACGATGTAGTAGGTCTGCTCCGAGACGATGTAGTCGTAGATTTTGACGATGCCGGGGTGGTCGAGCTGCGCCTGCACGTAGGCCTCGCGCTCGAAGCGGTGGCGGAGGCGGCGCAGGTCGTGCGTGCCGCGCGGGTTGATTGACTTGATGGCGACGATGCGCGGCAGCTTCTCGTGCCGCCCGCGATAGACGACGCCCATCCCGCCGTGCCCGACCGGCCCCTCGACGACGTAGCTTCCGACTTTCTTCCCCGCTTCCATCCGAACAAGGTATAGCCCCGAAGGGGCGAGATGTAAAAGCCCGGAGCGTTGCCTCGGGCTTTTACATCTCGCCCCTTCGGGGCTGAAGCCGCGCCTGCCTCACGGTGTTAGTTCAACTACTCAAATCAAAACGCGGCGACCGTATCGGTGGTCGCCGCGTTTCATAACTCGCCTGTCGTGTTAAGCAGTCCTCTTCTCTTCCTCGTACACGTCGCGCAGAACATCCGCGATGGGCGGCGGCACGGAGGGCGTCACGGTTGGCGGCGTCTGCCGCCTGCCGGGGAGCGTGTGCGGCCCCTTCTCAACGCCGTTCTGGGTGGGCAGCGCGGCAGCCACCGACGGCGCGACCGCGAGAAGGCGCTCGCGGCTCTCGCCGAGCATCGCGGCGGCGCGAGTGCGGCGCGCGCGCTCCAGGCTGCGAATGGCGGCCATCGTCTGCGGGGCCTCCGCCGGCTCGCGCTCGATGCGGCGCAGCACCTCGACGTAGCGCCGCAGCTCCGGCGAGGGCTGCGTGCGCGCGTGCTCGTCGCCGCGCTCGTCTTCGAGGACGTAGGCGAGGTGCTCGGCGGCGGAGTCGTGGACGCCCGCGCGGTGGTAGAGCGCGCCCAGCGTGAAATAGACGAGCGGCGGCGGGTCGGGCATGAGGTGCAGGACGCGCTCGCCCTCGCCGATGACCTGAGTGATCTCGAAGCCGTACCACCGCTTCTCGTCGTCGCGCAGGATTTCGTTGGCCGAGATGTAGAAGTCGAAGATGTTCTTAACGTCCTGCTGCTCGGAGCGCTGGACGGCCCGCCAGACGAAATAGACCACCGTGGCGAAGAAGACGATGACCGTCAGAGGGATGCCCATCACGCCGAGCATCGCCATGATGATGACGATGGCGATCAGCCTCTGCGCTGTTTCCTGCCCCTTAGTCATAAAGCAGAAGTGATGAATGATGAATGCGGAATGATGAATGAAAGGCAGCACGCCTCTTCATCATTCATCATTCATCATTCCGCATTCATCATTTGATTCTTTCCCTGATTCTCTCGCCCGCCTGCGCCGTCGAGAGTTGGCCGCCCGTGTCGCGGGTCGTCTCGCCCGCATTGACGCACTCTCGAACCGCGGCCTCGACCGCCGAAGCCCCATCGGCGTGTCCGAGGTATTCTAGCATCAGCGCCGCACTGAGGATAGCCCCTGCCGGGTTGGCCTCCGCCTTGCCGGCGAGCGGCGGGGCGCTGCCGTGCACCGGCTCGAAGAGTGAGACGCGGCCCGGATGGATGTTGCCCGAAGCCGCGAGGCCCAAGCCCCCCTGCAAAGCCGCGCCCAAGTCTGTCAGGATGTCGCCGAAGAGGTTGTTTGTCACGACGACATCGTACTGCGCGGGGTTCAAGACCATGAACATCGCCGTCGCGTCAACGTACTGGTGGACGGCCTCGATGTCTGCGTAACGCGCCGCCACTTCTTTAAAGACACGCTGCCAGAGGTCGCCGCCGAAGCGCTGCACGTTCGACTTGTCGGCCATCGTCACGCGCCGACGCCGCGCTCGGCGCGCGTACTCGAAGGCGGCGACGACGATGCGCTCGACGCCTTTGCGCGTGTTCAACTCCTCCTGCGTGGCGATCTCGTCGGGCGTCCCCTTCTTGAGGAAACCGCCCGCGCCGCTGTACGCGCCCTCGGTGTTCTCGCGGAAGACGACGAAGTCTATGTCCTCCGGCCCGCGGTCGCGCAAAGGGGTCAGGCGCGCGTGGAGCAGGCGCACGGGGCGCAGGTTGATGTAGAGGTCGAGGCCGCGCCGCATGCCGAGCAGGATATCTTCGGCGTGCTTATTCGACGGCACGCGCGGGTCGCCGAACGCGCCCGCCAGTACGGCGTCGAAGTCACGCGAGAGCATTTCGAGCGCGCCCTGGGGAAGCGTTACCCCCTCGTTCAAAAACTTGTCCGCACCCCAGTCGAAGTGTTTCAGCTCTAGCTTGACGCCGTGCGTCTCGCGCAAACGTTCGAGCACGCCCACGGCTTCGTTAATAACTTCGGGGCCAATGCCGTCACCCGGCACGACCGCGATTCTCTTCACGTCACCTGTCATCGGTTATCTACCGTCACCCGCTTCGCTGGTTTTTCCGAGTCGGAATCCGCCGCCGTCAAAAAGGGACGCAGAGCACGGGGACGCGCGTGCCGCGCAAGACCTTCTCGGCGGTCGAGCCGAAGAGGAGTTCTTCGGGCAGGGTCGAACGACCGCGCACGCCCATGACGATCATCGGCAGGTCGAGGTCGCGCGCGATCTTCAGAATCTCGACGAACGGGCTGCCGACCACCACCATCCGCTCGATCTCCACCTCGCCCGCCTCGACGCCTTCGAGCGCGCCCTCGAAGTTCGACTCGGCCTGCTGTCGCAGCCTCGCCGTGATCTCTTCGGACGAACCCATCCCCGCGGCCACGGCGTCTTCGACGAACTCCCTGTCAATGACGTGCAGCAGCGTCAGGTCGCCGCCCGGCGCGGCGACGCCGAGCGCCACGCGCACGGCGTTGATCGAAGTGGGCGAGAAGTCAACGGGAACGAGTATGTCCGGCGCTTTGAGCATTGCTACCTCCTACTTCGGGGACGGGGGACGGGAAGAAAGGAGACGGGGGGACGGGGGGACGTGAATACGAAGTGAGTGAAACTGAAGAGATGGACGACTTCACGCCGTAGTTCTTCCCCCGTCTCCCCGTCCCCCTGTCTCCCCGTCTCTCCCCCTCCCCCGTCTTGCCTTCCAACTTCTTTTCAATGCGCGGGAGGCTTGCGAGCAGCACGTCGCCGACGGCTTGCAGGCTGCGCGCGGAGATTTTGTCGAGCGTGTCGCCGGGCGTGTGCCAGTAGGGGTACGAGGTGAGCTGGATGATGTCGAGCGAGGGAATGCCCGCTTTGAGGAACGGCTCGTGGTCGTCGCCGCCGACGCCCTCGGCGCGGTCTGCGAACTGCCTGGAGTAGCCGAGTTCACGGGCAGTCTGCCAGACCGTCTCGGCGAGCCAGGGCGTGCTCATGTCGTCGCGTCCCATCTCAAGTTTTTCGTAGCCCATCATGTCAAGCAGGACGAGCGCGCGCAGACGCTTCAACTCGCCCGTCTGGCGCAGGCGCTCGACGTAGCGGCGGCTGCCATAGGTGTTGTCGGGCGCGCCGGGCTTGCCGCACTCGTCCCACTCGCGGCAGAAAGCCTCCTCGCCGTCGAAGAAGACGAAGCGATACTTGAAGTGCGGGCGCGGCGCGGCGGCGAGCGCGCGCGCGAGTTCGATGAGCGCGCCCGTCGAGGAGCCGCCGTCGTTCGCGCCGACGAAGCGAAACTCCTTGAAGGGCTTCGTGTCGTAGTGGCTGGCGACGATGACGAAGTCTGTGGACTCGCCCGGCAGCTCCGCTGTGACGTTCACCATCCGTCGCTCGCCCGCGGGCGTCTGCGCCGTGAACTCGTCCTCCGAGACCTTCAGGCCGTAAGACTTCAACTCGCCGACGATGTACCGGCGCGCCTCGGCCAGTTCCTTCGACCCGGCGGGGCGCGGCCCGAACTCGACGAGTCTTCGGACGTGCGCGAAGGCGCGGTCGCCGTCGAACGCGGCCTTGCTCTTCAGCGGCTCCGAGGCGCGAGTCTGCCCGCCCGCACTCCGGGCCTGACTCGAAACTTTCATCGCGTTGATTGAGAGCGAGGAAGCCGCGAGCAGAAGGACGAGGGCGAGCGTTGCGCTAAGGCGGCGATGCGGGCCGTGCGTGGAGTCGTGTGCGAGGACTCTTCGATTCTTCAGGAAGGAAGACACTTGTTTGAACTTTTCTCACGCCGTCGGCGTGAGGTAATGCTTTCCAACCACGGCGGGCGCGGGCTTCTCTGCCGCGCCTGCGCCGCGCTAGCCCGGCTGTTCTCCCGGCCCCTTGTCGTCCGTCGGAGACGCGCGGTGCTCGGAGGGCCGCTGAACTTCGCGCTCTGCCTGCGAGAGCCTGCGCCCGCGGCTGGCGAGCAGGTCGAGGCCCTTGCCGAAGACCGCGAACGGGATGTCTGCGACGCGCAGGAGCGTCTCGTAGGCCATGTCGGCCTCCATCCCCGCGAGCGCGGCGAACTTCTTCCGCAGCGACATGCGCCGGAATTCCTCGCGCAAGTCCTTGGCGGCCTCGTCGGTTGTCTCGGCGCGCTCGGTCGCGGGGACGGGCCGCAGCACGAGGTCGCCGCCGCGCTCGACCTTCGCCTGGCAGGCGAGGCGCTCGCCCGCGGCGAGACGTTCCGGGCTGAGGCGCGTGCGCTCGGCCTGCGTCAGCCCCGAAAGCAGAGTCGCCCCCTCCTCGACGACGACGGCGCACGTGTCGCACTCGCCGCGCCCCTCGCACTCCGCCGGGAGACGCACGCCCAGGCGCTTGGCGGCGTCCCAGATGTACGTCCCTTCAGCGACGACGCCGCCGCGCCTCTCGTCACCGACCTTCCACTCGACGTTGACGCTCATACGCCTCCTCAACACCAAGCACTTTCAAATTGTCATTTTCGGGAAGACACTTGAAAAGTACATCAACCAGAAGGCAAAAGGCAAAAGACAACAAGCAAAAGGCAAAAAGAAAAGTCCGCGCGCGGCACGTCTTCACTTTTGCCCTTTGCCCTTTGCCCTTTGAAGTTTGCCTTTTGCCTTTATTGGGTGTTGGGCGCGGAGGCGAAGCGGACGCGCGGCTCGGCGGAGGTCTCTTCCGAATTCACGTCCTTGCGGCGCTGGCACTGCGCGCAGACGCCGAAGATGCGAAGGCTGTGCTGCGTCGGCTTGAACCTGTGCCCGGCGACGATTGCGTCCTGAATGGCCTCCAGCTCGGCGGAGTAGAATTCGATTGTTCTGCCGCACTCGGTGCAGATCATGTGGTCGTGGTGCGGGTGTTTGTAGTTGTGCTCGTAGCGCGTGCGCCCGTCGCCGAAGCGCACCTCGCGGGCGAGTCCCGCCTCGACCAGGAGCTTGAGGGTACGATAGACGGTGGTGTGGCCGACGTTCGGCTCTTCCGCCTTGACGAGCCGGTAGAGGTCTTCGCTCGAAAGGTGCTTCTCGGTGCGCAGGAACACGTCGAGGATGAGGTCGCGTTGCGCCGTCCGCTTCAGTCCGGCGCGCTGTATGTGCTGGTGGAAAATCTCTTTCTCTTCGGTCATGGCCCGCCGCCTCTGACTCCCGCATGCCGTCCGGCGAGGTGTCGTCTTCAGGCGGCCATTTTAACACACGCCGGGCCGGCCCGGAGAGAGGAGTTTTGAACGGCGGCTGGCCCCGTGCTATCTTCGACGCGAGACGCCGGGGTGGCGGAATCGGTAGACGCGGCGGACTTAGTTCTTTGAGCACCCGGAGCGAAATCTCCGGCGTGAATGGGGTCAAATTCGGTGAACCCTTTAAACTGGCAACACCGAGCTAAGCTCTGGGCGGCGCTTTGCGAAGAGTTTATGTGCCCTCCGAGAAAGTGTAGAGACTAGACGGCCCCCGCCTGACTGTCGTGCGAGAGCGCGGTAAAAGGTGAAGGTATAGTCCAGACCACAAACCGCCGATAGAGGCGGGCGGCGAAAGTCGTAGTGGTATGAAAATCCGTTGACCGCAAGGTCGTGCGGGTTCGAGTCCCGCCCCCGGCATTATCTTCAATCAACGGCTCACTGTGGGCGCACAGGGTTCGTCACGTCGAGGACGACGCGCCACGCGCCGCCCTGACGCTTCCAAATTCTCATGTAGTTCCCCTGCTCGGCGGGCTTCTCGTCCGAAAGCTCCGACTTCAACTCGTATGTGCCGTAGGCGTAGCCAAGGTCGCCTGAGCGGGACACCTCGGCCTTCGTCGGCTTCCACGTGATGACCTCCGCCTTGCCTTCGAGCGCCTTGCGCGCCGCCTCGCGGCCCACGAAGGGAAAGTAGTTCTGACGGTAGAGCCTGAAAGACTCGTCCGCGCGGGAGAGGAGCGCGCGGTACGAACGATTCGACGCGGAATCGTTCGACAGTTCACGTTCAGCTTCGAGCAGCGAAGAACGCACGGGATTGAGGTCAGCAAAAACAGCGGGTTTGCCGCGACGATCTTCGTTCTTCTGAACCGATGGCGGGTATCGCAGGCCAGACTCAATTGTCGTGGGAGCCGCGTGGCGGATGCCGAAGTCGAGGACGAATTTCCAGGAGCCGTCGGGCTGCCAGCGCCAGAGCGTGACGTAGTGGCCGCCCGCCGCGGCCTGTTTGTCGTCCGGCTTCTCGCGGAACTCGTAGGGGCCGGTCGTCCAGCCGAGGTCGCCCGCGCGCGAAACGTCTGCGTAGGTCGGATACCATGTGAGCAGACCCGCCGGCGCTGGGTTCGTCTGCGTCCACGCTTCGATGGCGTTGACGGGCGCGCGTCGGAAGACGATGCCGTCGGGCGCGGCGAAGTGCAGGAACGCGTCCTTCATCCCGTGCTCAATCGAATAGACGGCGAACGCGTGCTCGGCTTCGACCACGGGGGCGAGCGCCCTCGGAAAATCCTTGTCGCCCAGGGGCAGCGGGGGAAGTTGCGCCGACGCGCTCGCGGCGAGCAGGGCCGCGCAAACAAATGTGGTCAGCGTCGTGGCGCTGTGTCGCGCGCTCTCTTCCCTCAACCTCATTTTCTTCCCCTCGCGGCGACCTCGCGGCGCGCCCCACTTCTCCGCCTGCGCTTTAAAAACGCGGTGGGCGTAATCGTCCGGCCCTTCGGGTTTGACGACTTCGATCCGCACGCTCTCAACTCCTCTCGGACAACGGGGCACGTTCCAGCAGCGGGTCAGTTTAGAGTATAGCCTTCAGGTTGCGTACTGCGGGACGCAAGCTAAAGCTTGAACTCTAAACTCTCTCCTTAAACTGAGCCACTAACCATGTTCCCCTTGTCTTGACCTGAACCTGCCCCGCCCCTACAATCGTCCTCAAGTTCCCCGCCGAAAGCCCCCGCCGGGTAAGTCTCATTTACATAACTGAGGGGTGAATCATGTCCGCACAAAGAAGTAATGACAGCACGGGTGACACGGGGACTCGCGACATCACATACGACCTCGTGAGCGTCATCTACCACTCGCTGCAAGGGGCGGAGACGACCGCCATGTTCGTCGCCGACGCCGAGCAGGAGGGCAACCAGGACTGCGCGCAGTTCTTCCGCGAGGCGAAGCAGGAGTACGAGCGCCGCGCCGACCGCGCCAAGCAACTACTCACAACGCACCTCGGCAAGACGCAGGGCCGCGGCGCTGCCGGCGGCCAGTAATAGCGCGCCGTCTGAGAGCGAGAGTGGTTAACCACGGCAGACACAGAGACACGGCTGACAGGATTGATGAAAGCTGTGTCTTTGTGTCTGCGGTGGTTAACCTTTTTCAGACAAAAATTCGCTCTAGTATTTCGGCACGCCGGGGTCAACGTCGTTCGACCAGGCGGTGATGCCGCCCTTGAGGTTGACGAGGCGACCTTTGAAGCCGGAGCGCGTCAGCGCCTCGATGGCGCGGGCGCTGCGGACGCCGCCCTTGCAGTGCACGACCGTCTCGCGCTCCTGTTCAATCTCGTCCTGCCGGTTGACGACCTGTCCGAGCGGGATCAGTTTCGAGCCGGGGATGCGCGCGATCTCGTACTCGTTCGGCTCGCGCACATCTATGATCTGCAAGTCGTCGCCGCGGTCGAGGCGCTGTTTCAACTCCGAGGCGGTGATCTCTTCCATCTGTCTGGTCTCCTCCGTCTTGTCCGCCGCCGCTCCTTGAGCCGGCGCGGGCCTGAGTCCGCAGAACTCTTCGTAGTCAATCAACCCCTTGATGGTCGGGTTCTCGCCGCACACGGGGCACGCCGGGTCTTTCCTGAGCTTCAACTCGCGGAAGCGTAGCTTCCACGCGTCGAACAGAAGCAGGCGGTTGATGAGCGGCTCGCCCCCGCCGAGGATGAGCTTGATGGCCTCGTTCGCCTGAATCGCGCCGACGATGCCGGGCAGAACGCCGAGGACTCCGCCCTCCGCGCAACTCGGCACGAGTCCGACGGGCGGCGGCTCAGGATACAGACAGCGGTAGCACGCACCTTTCGCCGCCCAGAAGACGCTCGCCTGCCCCTCGAAGCGGAAGATCGAGCCATAGACGTTCGGCTTGCCCGCGAGCACGCAGGCGTCGTTGACGAGGTAGCGCGTCGGGAAGTTGTCCGTGCCGTCCACGACCATGTCGTAGTCGCGAAACAACTCCAGCGCGTTCTCGCTCGTCAGGCGCGTCTCGTAAGCTTCGATCTTCACGTTCGGGTTGATGTCGTTCAACCGGTCGCGCGCCGACTCGATCTTCGGTCGGCCCACGTCCTTCGTGCCGTGGACGATCTGCCGCTGCAAGTTCGACGCGTCCACCACGTCGAAGTCCACGACGCCGAGCGTGCCGACGCCCGCCGCCGCCAGGTACATCCCCGTCGGCGCTCCCAACCCCCCCGTCCCGATCATCAGCACGCGCGCGGCCTTCAGACGCCGCTGCCCCTCCATGCCGACCTCCGGCATGATGAGGTGTCGGCTGTAGCGCGCGATCTCTTCGTTCGAGAGTGTCGGGAGCGAGGCGGCTTCCGTCTTCACCGCCGAACCCCCTTGCACTTTCTCTTCGGTCGCCGCGCCGCCGGCAATCGCCGGTACGATTGAGATCGTGTCGCCCTCCTTGACCGGCGTCTCAAGCCTCTGCGTCGCGCGTATGTCCTCGTCGTTGACGTAAATGTTGACGAAGTTGCGGAGTTTGTCCTGCTCGCCGTACAAGTGCCTGCGAAGCTCCGTGTGCTCGCCCGTCACCTTGTCGAGCGCCTCGCCCACCGTCCGAGCCTCAACCGCGATCTCCGCGCGCTCGCCCGTGAACTGCCTCAGCGCGGTCGGGATGAAAACTGTCACTGCCATGTCTGCTTACTCCTCATTTTTGATTGCCGTCACTTGTCCGTTCCTGCTCTCCGAACTCTGACCCATCAACCACAACTTGTATGACCTCTTCCTCTCTGAAGCGCGAGCGGTCGGCCTCAAGCTCCCAAGAGCGGATGTCAGCCGCCTTCCCCCCCGGCACGGAGACGACGACGTAAGACATCGTCGGCCACGGCGCAAGGTGTTCGAGGTCGAACTGCGAGGGCACAGCCGGATGATCCGGGTGCGAGTGGTAGTTGCCGACGACGCCCAGGCCGCGCTTCGCGTAGAGACGCTCGGCGCGCGCGTAGTCCAGCGGCTCGATTGACATTCGGTGATGCCGCTCGCCCTCCTCGAAGGTGTTCTCCACGGGGTACGTCTCGAAGACCAGACGTGTGCGCCCGCCGTCCTCGATGCGACCGACGAGCAGGCCGCAGCACTCGTGCGGGTAAGTGCCTTCGGCGTGCCGCCTGATCTCGGCGATGAGCCGGTCGCACAGTTTTATCACGCCCCGTCGTCTCCCCAGAAATCTTCGCTCAGGTAGCGCCCGCCGCCGTCGCAGAGGACGGTGACGACGACCGAGCCGGGCGGCAACTCGCGCGCGTAACGCAGCGCCGCGAGGACGTTCGCGCCGGAGCTGACGCCGACGAACAACCCTTCCTCGCGCGCCAGGCGACGCGACATCGCCTGCGCGTCTTCGGTCGAGACGGCGATGCGTTCGTCGGCGAGCGCGGGGTCAAAGATGCCCGGCACGATTGAAGTCTCGACGTGGCGCATGCCTTCGAGTCCGTGGAGCGGCGAGTCGGGCTGCATGAGCACGGCGCGCAAATTCGGATTGAGTTCGCGCAGCCGCCGCACAATCCCCGTGAACGTGCCCGAAGTTCCTATCCCTGCGAGGAAGTGCGTCACGCGCCCCCCGGTCTGCTCCCAGATTTCGGGCGCGGTTCCGTCGTAGTGCGCGCGCCAGTTCGAGGGGTTGTCGTACTGGTTCGGGTAGAAAAATTTTTCCGGCTCCTCGGCGGCGAGTCGCTGCGCGAGTTTCTGGGGAGCGTCGAAGCCCTCGCGCGGGTCTGTCTCGACGAGTTCCGCGCCGTAGATTCTGAGTATGCGCTTGCGCTCTACGTTGGCGTTTCCGGGCAGGCAGAGGCGGACGCGGTAGCCGCGCGCCGCGCCGATCATCGCGTAGGCTATTCCGGTGTTGCCGCTCGTCGCGTCGAGGATGATTTTGTCGTCGGTGAGCGCGCCGCTGCGCTCGCCGTCAAGAATCATCGAGAGCGCGGGGCGGTCTTTGACCGAGCCGCCGGGGTTCAGGTGCTCGGCCTTCGCGTAAAGCTCGACGCCGCGCGGAAGCTCCGACGCGAGTCGCGGCAGACTGAGCAGCGGCGTGCCGCCGATGTTCTCAAGCAGTCCGGACAAACGCTCTTTCAGTTTCTCGGCCCCTTACAGGTCTCTCTTCGAGATGTACCAGTCCGTGACTTCGTTCTTCGACTGGAACTCCGGCTCCATGCGCTTGGATGCGTCGTCAATGGTCTGCGGCGGCGGGACGACGACCTTGTCGCCCTTCTGCCAGTTGGCGGGCGTGGCGCATGCGTTGTCGTCGGCGGTCTGCAAGGCGTCGAGCACGCGCAAGACCTCGTCGATGTTGCGCCCCAAACTCATCGGGTAGTAGATGAGCGCGCGCACCTTCTGGTTCGGGTCAATGATGAAGACGGCGCGCACGGTCGCCGTCTCGGAAGCGCCGGGATGTATTAGCCCGTACTTCTGTGCGACCTTCGTGTCGAGGTCTGCGACGACGGGGAAATCAATCTTGACGCCGAAGTGCCCCTCGATGTTTCTTATCCATGCTATGTGCGCGGGGACGGAATCAACCGAGAGACCGATGAGCTGCGCGCCTCGCTCTCGGAACTCGTCTGCGCGGCGCGCGAACTCGACGAACTCGGTCGTGCAGACGGGCGTAAAGTCCGCCGGGTGCGAGAAGAGTACGACCCACTTGCCCTTGAAGTCCGAGAGCTTCAACTGCCCTTGCGTTGACTTGGCCTCGAAGTCGGGCGCGGGGTCGTTGATACGAGGCAAACTGTTGGAGGTTTCCTGCGTCGCTGCTGTGCTCATAACTCGACTCCTCTTTCGGGTAGAAGTTTACCTGATGACAGTTTCGTTCGTTTCGACAGGTGGGGCGCTCCGGGCGTCCCTTCAAAAATTCCGGCTTGCGATTTTCGGCTTGCCGCAAGCTTACACAAATCCGGCAGCATTTCAACTGTCGGCGGACTGCTGGAAAGTGCCGCGGCAAGATGAAGCACGGCGCGCACTGACGCGCGCGCCCGAACTTATACGATATAGTGCACGCCTCGTTGCCTTTCGCCTATCAACCGAACAGGGCCGCAATTCTCTTCTGGCTTTCGTCGCGGAAATCAGCTAAATAAAGTATCGAAAACGGTATTCCGACCCGCAAACTTCGTGGCACGCACGTTGCTCTTAACACGGGCGACTGTCAACTCGCCCAGCACGTGCGTCCGAGGGTTTGCGAGGCGACACGTCAGTTGAGGAGGTTTGAGAGATGACAAGAAACAGCAGAAGGTTCACGCGGCGTGCGACGAGCTTCTTCGTTTTACTCGCACTGATTTTAGGCACGGTCGTACCGTCGTTCGCTGCCACGCAGCGCCGACGCACGCGGCACCGCAGAACTGTCGTACACAGGACGGTCAACACAGAGCCTGCGGTTCGCTACTTCACCGTCCCCGCAAACCAGGTCATACGCGTTCGCATGGACACGGAGTTGAACTCGCGCACAGCGCGCGTCGGCGACCGCTTCTCGGCGAGCGTGACCGAGCCGGTCTACGGCGAGAGCGGCATCGAGGTCATACCCGTGGGCAGCAAGGTCTGGGGGCGCGTCACGGTAGTCAACCGCGCGCAGCGCCGCACGCCCGGCAACATCTCCGTCAGCTTCTATCAGGTGGAGACGCCCAACCGCGCGCGCTACACGATCAACGGCT
>QHXN01000056.1 GCA_003222975.1 Acidobacteriota bacterium
TGATGATCGGCCCGAACTCGCGCAAGAACATTGACGCACTGAAGAAGGCCGACTGGCTGGTGGTGTGCGAACTCTACCCGGACGAGACGAGCGAGTTCTGGAAAGCGCCGGGCATTACGAAAGACGAGATGGCGAAGATTCCGACGACCGTCTATCGTCTGCCCGGCGCGGGCTTCGCCGAGAAGGACGGCACATTCGTCAACTCGGCGCGGTGGCTCCAATGGAAGTACGTTGCTGTGCCGCCGCCGGGCCAAGCCAAGGTGGATCAGGAAATCCTCGCGCGTATCTTTCTCAAAGTGCGTGAGCTTTACCAGAAAGAAGGCGGTAAGTTCCCCGATGGGATTCTGAATCTCTCCTGGGCTTACACGACGCCTGAGAATCCTTCGCTCGCGGAGGTGGCGAAAGAGATCAACGGGCGCGCGCTGGCTGATCTGACGGACGACAAGCAGCCCGGCGTCACGATCAAGGCCGGACAACAACTGCCGGGCTTCGCGTGGCTCAAGGATGACGGCACGACCGCGTGCGGCAACTGGCTCTACTCCGGCTCTTGGACGGAGGCCGGCGCGCAGATGCAGCGGCGCGGGACTGAAGACCCGTCGGGACTCGGAGTCTATCCGAACTGGGCCTGGTCTTGGCCCGCCAACCGGCGCGTGATGTACAACCGCGCGTCGTGCGACCCAACGGGGAAGCCCTGGGATGCGGAGCGCAGGCAGGTCTGGTGGAATGACGCGCAGCAAAAATGGGTCGGCAACGACGTGCCCGATTTCAAGGTGGACTCGAACCCGAAGGATCACATGGGGCCGTTCATCATGAACCCCGAAGGCGTAGGCCGTATCTTCGCTCCGCTCGCCGCCTTCGCCGACGGGCCTTTCCCCGAACACTACGAGCCGGTGGAGAGTCCCGTCAAGAATCCGCTGCACCCGGATCAGTCAATCAACCCCGTCGCCAAGAAGTACAAGTCCGACCTGGACAAGTACGGGACGCCCGAACAGGGCTTCAACATCGTTTGCACAACCTACCGCCTGACCGAGCACTATCACTACTGGACGAAGAACAACCCGATGAACGTCCAGCTCGTGCCGGAGCCTTTCGTCGAAGTTCCGGCGCAGCTCGCGGACGAGATGGGAATCACGGGCGGCGAGCGTGTGAAGGTGTCGAGCGCGCGCGGTGTGTACGTGGCGAAGGCGATGGTCACGAAGCGCATCAAGCCGATGATGATTGACGGCAAGAAGACCTACCAGATCGGCATCCCGATTCACTGGGGCTACCGCGGCATCAAGGAGGACGAAGGCAAGACGGCGCTCGACCCGGCCAACCAGCTTTCGCCCGCCGCCATTGACCCGAACGCTTACACGCCGGAGTTCAAAGGCTTCCTCGTGAAGATCGAGAAGGCATGACAGGGAGGGGGCGAGAATGAGCGACGAGAGAACATTGCAAATCCAGCAAATCTCGGCCCACCCCGGCCCCATCCCCGGTCGAGGCACGCAGCGCGCCGTCGAGGTCTGCAAGTACATTGACGTGACGACCTGCATCGGCTGCAAGGCGTGCGAGGTGGCCTGTGTGGAGTGGAACGACCACCCGTTCCGCGAGACGACCTTCGACAACACCTATCAGACGATGCCCACGACCGAGTGGAACTACTACAACCTCATCAAATTCGCAGAGCACGAGCGCGACGGCAACTTCATGTGGCTCATGCGCAAGGATCAGTGTATGCACTGCGCCGATCCGGGCTGCCTGCGCGCATGCCCGGCTGACGGGGCGATTGTCCAGTACGAGAACGGCATCGTTGATTTCCAGCAGGAGAACTGCATCGGCTGCGGCTACTGCATCTCTGGCTGCCCCTTCGACATCCCGAAGTTCAACCCGGCGACGAAGAAAGTTTTCAAGTGCACGCTCTGCTCCGACCGCGTGGGCGAGGGGCTTGAGCCGGCGTGCATCAAGGCGTGCCCGACCGGGTGTCTTCACTTCGGGACGAAAGACGACATGCTGGCGTTAGCCAACACGCGCGCCCAGCAGTTGGTGCAGATTTCGGGCTTCAAGAACGCGGGCGTTTACGACCCGCAGTCAATCGGCGGCACGCACGTCATCTACGTGCTGCACGACGCGACGCAGCCTGAGACTTACGGCGGGCTGCCGTCGAATCCGCAGATTCCGCCGAGCTACACCGTCTGGAAGTGGCTTGCCAAGCCCGCGGGTCTGGCAATGGCTTTCCTCGGCATCTTCGCGGTCATCTTCCACCGCATCACAGCCGGGCCTAAATGGCCGCAGCCCGAACCTGAGCCGGTCGTTACCGAGCGACCCGACGAGGCGGATGCGAAGAGAAAGGAGAAGCCATGAGCACTTCGGTCGAACGCTTCGACGAAGATGCGCGACGCGAGGCGAGCCGTCACGGTCGCACGGTTGTGCATCGCGGCGAGCTTCTGCGTCATCCGGTTTATACGCGCGTGCTGCACTGGTCGGTGGCGATTCTCTTCGTCCTTTCGCTGCTCTCCGGCTTCGGCATCTACTCGGCGTGGCTCTTCCGCTGGCTCACACCTCTGTTCGGCGGCGGCCCCGTGACGCGCTTCCTGCATCCGTGGTTCGGCCTCGCGTTCGACATTCTCTTCTTCTTCCAATTTCTCAACTGGTTCGTGCCGATGACGTGGACGAAGGCCGACAGCCGTTGGACGCGGCGCGTCAAGGAGTACGCGTCGAATAAGGAGAAGCTGGAGCCGGAAGACGTGGGCTTCTTCAACGGCGGGCAGAAGCTCTACTTCTGGGCCATCGTCATAAGCGGCCTGCTCTTTCTCGTCACGGGCTTGTTGATGTGGTTCGACGACGCGGTGCCGCGCTGGCTCGTCGCCGTGTCTTATGTCGTTCACGACATCGCGGCGCTCGTCATGCTCGCCGGTTTCATCATCCACGTCTATGAAGGCACGGCGGCGCAGCCCGGCACTTTCCAATCAATGACCGACGGCACGGTGAGCGAAGAGTGGGCGTGGACGCACCACCCGGCGTGGTACAGAGACGTGACGGGGCGCGACCCGCGCGAGGATTTCGAGCACGCGCGCCGTCGTCAAGGGGCGCGCGCCCGCGCGTTGGAGTCTTGGGAACTCGAACAAGATGCGCGTGAACGCGCGGGCGAAATCGGCCCGGCGGAACCGCCGGAACGTTAGTCCGTTGTTCTTTGATCGGTCTGGGGTGGGCCGCATTGGCGACGGCCTACCCGCTCCATCGCCTTCCTTGTACGTTGACGCTCCTTCCTTACCTGTTTCGTTGAAAGTGAGGCAGATAATTATGACCCGGTTTCTTCAACTCCCGCTCGCCCTCGTTTTTTTGTTGATAACTTCAGCGCTCGGATACGCACAGGCCGACAATTCAGCCGCACGACTAGACGGCTCAAACGCCGCCGCCCCTTCAGGGCGAGACGCGCTCGGCCCCAGCGCTGGCGATAAGAGAAAGCCAGACCGGCCAGCCAACTCGGATAACAAGAACGCTTCCCGTAACGACCCGAACGCGTTCGGCACCGACCCGCTGGTGCGAATGCTGATCGCGAAGGGCGTTTTGACCACGGAGGAAGGGCGCTCGATCAGCGCCGTCGGCAGCGCGGCGGAGCAGCGTGATCGTCTGGCCGCGTTGCTGCGCGATAAAGGACTCATCTCGTCAGACGAGTATGAGGCGGTGCGGACGGTCGCCCCTTCGACGGATGCCGCGCCGCCCGCCTCGGCCCCTTCGGCGGGGCAGGCGAGTGCGCAGAAAGCAGAAAAACCAAAGCCGAGTCAACAACCGGCTGCCCCGACCGTGATCGCGGCGGTCGCGCCGCTCCGCCTCTTACAGGTTGACCCGCCGAAGCGCGAGGGCCTCATCCCGGACATCAAGCTCGGATCGGGCGCGCGTGTGAAGCTCTACGGCTTTTTTAAGACGAGTCTCATTCACGACTCCTCGTCGCCGCAGGGCAATGATTTTCCGTTGCCGCTGCTCGCCGCCGATACGGGGCCGAACGACTCGCCGGAGTTTCACCTCAGAGCGCGCGGCCTCCGTCTCGGCGCGAACTTCGAGTGGCTTGACCCGGCCCCGAAGACAGTCATCACGGGCCGCTTCGAGTTCGACTTCGAGGGCGACTTCACGCGCGCGAACAACCGCAACATCTCTTCGATCCGCTCCAGCCAGCCCAGCTTGCGCCTCGCGTGGGTGCGCATTGACAGGAGCTTGACGGAGAAGACCACCGGCTTCGTCCTCTTCGGGCAGGACTACACGCCGTTCGCCTCTTCGACGCAGCCGACCACGGTCGAGAACACGAACTTCGGCGGCCTCGGTTACGGCGCGGCCTACACGCGCGCGCCGCAGGTTCGCTTCGGCTTCAACTACAACGCGGGAGGCTCGCGCTCCTTGAAGTTTCAACCCGAATTCGCCCTCGTCCTTCCGGCCTTCGGCGACTTGCCCGCCAACGTCGCCGACCAGTTGGGCTTCGGCGAAAGACAGGGGCCGGATTCGCAGCGCCCTGCGATTGAAGGACGCTTCGTGACGCAGTGGCAACTCGACAAAGCCTCGAACGTTGTGCCCGCACAGTTCATCGTCAGCTTCGAGCAGGCGCGGCGCAGGGCGATTGTGACGGCGGCGGGCGTGCCCGCCGCGTTCCGCGCGGCTTTTCCGAGCGGCGCGGAAGTGGACAGCAGCAGCCACGGCTACTCGGCGGAGATTCAACTGCCGACGCGCTTCGTGACAGCCATCAGCAAGTATTACAACGGCTCAGACCTGCGCTTCTTCTTCGCCGGTCAGCTACTCTCGAACTTCAACGACACCGCGGGGCTGACAGGTCAGGCCACTGCTACTTCGATTGACGGCGCGTCAACCGTCGTGTTCGGTTTGCTGAATGGCGTGCCCACCGTCGCGCCGCAGCGGCCCGTGCGCGCGCAGGGCGGATTTCTCCAGCTAGGGTTCCCGCTCTCGCGCATCTTCGACGCAGACCCGAAGGGGCGCAACGCCGGTTGGACGACCTACCTCTATTACGGCTACGATCAGGCGACGGCGCGCGACGCCCGCCGCTTCGGCGCGCGCGGCGCGCGCAGCGACCTCTTTTCGGGCAACGTCCAGTACAAGCTGAACACGTTCGTCACCTTTGGCTATGAGCAGGGATACTACCGCACGCGCGCGGCGAACCGCGTCGGGGCGCTGCCGCTCTTCCGCGGGATTCCGAGTTACACGACGCACGACGTGCGCTCGGAACTCGCCGCGATCTTTACCTTCTAGCCCGGCACGACGCGCGCGCGAGTGAGGAAGCCTCTGTTCTCGCGCACGTTAGTGGGAGATTCGGGCGTGCGTCATATACGCGCTTATGGAGACAACAGGAGTAATAAAGGAAGGTATCCCGCCGCTTGATGAGCTACTGGCGGAATGTGGCCGTCTGCACGGTCATATGTGTGCCGGGCAACTGCTCGGCGCGCGGATGGCCCTGCTCGGTTGTCGCGCGGTCGGCGTGAATGATCCGCGCGGCGCTGACCGAAAGAAGTTGATCGTGTGGGTCGAGATTGATCGCTGCATGGCCGACGCCATCGGCGCGGTGACGGGCGTGCGCCTCGGCAAGCGCAGTCTGAAGTATTTCGACTACGGCAAAGTCGCCGCCACCTTCCTCAACACGGAGACGGGCGAGGCCGTGCGCGTCGTCGCGCTCGAAGAGTCGCGCGCGCTCGCCGACGCGCGCCACCCCGAAATCGAGAGCAAGAAGGAGCGGCAATTTCGCACTTACAGAGAAGCGGTTGATGAAGAGTTGTTCAAGGTCGAGCGTGTTCGAGTTGATTACGATGAGATGGATGCGCCGGGTCGCCCACTCTCGCGCGTCACGTGCGCGCGCTGCGGCGAGGGCGTCAACGACGGGCGCGAAGTCAGGAGCGCCGAAGGCGTCACGCTATGCCGCCCTTGCGCCTCCGGCGGCTACTACCGCAAACTTTAGTCGCGAGGGCACGCCCTGAACTCCGACAAATCCGGCGCGCTAATTATGCGTCCGGTAATAAACCGGGCGTTGATTAAAAGATCGGATGCGGCGTAACCCCGACCGCCATTCGGCGACTCCTCCTAGAGCATCAGACGATGCCGATGACTTATTCATACGTTGCGATCCCCGACGCGGAAGTGCCGCGCGCTTCCGCGCCCGTCTTCCAACATCTTCTTAACACCTACGCCAGCGAGACGAATAAAGTCGTCTCAATCTGGCGTGAGTTCAAGTCGGCGGAGTTGCCGTTTCGCCCGCACCCGCGCTCCAGCACGGTCGAGGACATCTTCAAACACCAGCTACTCTCGGAGCGCCGCTTCTTCGGTGAGTTCCTGGGAGTGCCGGAGCCTCCGCCTGCCCAAGTTCCGCCTGTGGGACAGACGCCGGAAGATTTCATCGCGCGTATGCGCGAGCTTGCGCTGCCACGTATGAGCTTTCTGGCTAGCCAGAGTGAGAAGTGGTGGCTGGAGGTCGTCCCTTTCTTCGATGTCCGGCGCGAGCGCATCTGGGTCTTCTGGCGGCGCGTCCTGCACACCGCACACCACCGCACTCAACTCACGGTCTATCTGCGCCTGCTCGGAAAAGACGTGCCCTCGACTTACGGCCCGACGGCGGACGTGACGTGGACGGGGGCCGATCCGACACAGACTGTGGAAGCCGCGGGCCGCGGGTGAGTCTGTCCTACCCGCGCGAACTGATTTACTTTTTGATTTGCTTCAACGCCCTGCGGGTCTGCGGTAGTAAGGGTTCGTGCCCGTCGCGTGGTCGGTGATGTCTATGATCTGCCGGATTTCGGGAACCCCCCGCCGGATGATGGATTCGATCCCTTGGCGCAAGGTGAAATCAGCCGCGCCGCAACCCTGACAGCCGCCGCCTAATCTGATGTACACAGTCTCATCTTTCACGCCAATGAGTTCGACGAAGCCCGCGTGGGCGGCCACGCCAGGGTTGATTTGATGGTCTATCAGATACTGTATCTTTTCTCTGGTGCTCCGCCCGACGAGCATCATCCGCTCTTCGACCTGCTCTGCCGTGAGCGCCAGCCCTGAGACGAAATAAGCGGTGAGCACAGCCTCGACCTGTTCGCAGATTTCCTCCCACGCCCCATCCTGCGACTTGGTAACCACCAACAGATGGCCGATCAACTCTACTTTGTTGACGCCCTCGATCTCGAAGAGCTTTTCGGCTAAAGGAAACGCTTGAGCCTCGGCTTTGCTGCTAATAGTTTTCGTCCCGATTAACAAGGTGCGGTCAACCATGAAGCGACAAAGATCAGGCTTACGCTTATCAATTTCACTCCTGATTGATATTTGCTCGCTCAACGCTTTGGCCTCTCAAGCCGATCAACTTCGTGCCGTACACAGACCTGCGATAAGTGTCGCGCGACACTCATCCAAGTTCCGGCAGACGCCTCGCTCTCACTTGTCTGCGTCCGCGCTTGGTTCCTCCGCCCAGAAAACCCATCTGACCCCGTTTTGGTGTTGCTCAGGCGTCGGGAGCACGCCTCGCTCTTCAAGCAGTTCGCGCGCGCCGCGTTGGACGGCGGCGTACAAATACTGCGTGATGTCTGAAAACGCCCACCCCCGTTCGGCAAGATCGGTCTTATTAAAAGTGCGTTCCAGTTGCGCGCGCTTCTTCTCGAACAGATCGGCCACGCGCTTTGCCAGTTCCTGACACACGGCCTCAAACTCGGCGTGCTCCTCTGCTTTTATCACCGGGAAGTTCGGCTCGTAATAACGCTTCAAAATCTCCTCTTTAGTGCCGTTGGGCAGGAGCTTGTTTTGCGAGATATTCGCCCACGGATCGCTGTAACCCTTACCTCTTGCCGACACACACTCACAGGCAAAGCGCAGCCCCTTTAGTTCGTCAGGAACGGCCATTGTTGACCCCTTTACAGATTCAATTTTAGGGCGTATCCTAAAACTAAATTAAACGCCCCCTAATACTAACATTCTTCGGCGGACTGGTAACGCGGAATGCTGATGCGTATGTCCGAAGAGAGGTTCACGATTTGAAGGCACACGTTAATGCTCAAACGCTGTAGCGGAGACCATAGGCCATGCGCCAACGACCTCATGATCCGCTTGCCAGCGCACTTTGAGTAGGAACAGCAAGGGGGACGTAATGAAATTTTTTCTCGACACGGCGAACCTCGACGAGATTCGTGAGGCCGCGGCGCTCGGCCTGATTGACGGCGTCACCACCAACCCTTCGCTCGTCGCCAAAGAGGGCGGCGTTGATTTCAAGCAGCACGTCGCCGCCATCTGCGAGATAGTTGCGGGAGATGTTTCTGCCGAAGTCACCAGCCTCGACCTCGAAGGGATGCTGAGAGAGGGGCGCGAGTACGCGAGCGTCGCCAAGAACGTGGTGGTTAAATGTCCCCTCACCATGGACGGATTGAAGGCCACGCGCCAACTAACTTCGGAAGGCATCCGTGTCAACGTCACGCTCTGCTTCTCGGCTGCGCAGGCCATCCTCGCCGCCAAAGCGGGCGCGGCTTACATCAGCCCGTTCCTCGGTCGGCTCGACGACACGGGGCAGAACGGACTCGAACTGCTCGCCGACATAGTCGAAATCTACCGTAACTACGAGTGGAAGACGGAAGTGCTCGCGGCGAGCATTCGCAGCCCCGTGCACGTCATCGAGGCGGCGCGCATCGGGGCGGATGTCGCCACGATGCCGTTCAAGGTGATGGAGCAACTCATCAAGCATCCGCTCACGGACAAGGGACTCGAACAGTTTCTCGCCGACTGGCGCAAGGGCGGACGGTAGAGACAAATGACCGGAGGTGTCGAGAAGATGGGGTGGACGCCGTGCACGAGCAAATCTTACACATGGCCGACATGCTCAGCGCAGGCATCATCAGCCAGTACCCGGCAAAGTTCAAGTAGCGCGAGCAGCCGGCGGGAGACGGATTTTGTCGAGCGCACACAGCCGAGCATCCGATGATGGGTAACGTGTGTACGTCGGCGAAGTCGTCATGGCGCGGGCTTGAAAGGCCCGGCGGCCCTCACGGGCTGAAGTTTACGTTAGGGGAAATGCGTGAACTTTCAGTCTCCCCTTCGGGCGGGAGGTCGCGACTCTGGCGGCGTCCTCCCGCCCGAAGGGCTATACTCGACTCCTGCACGAAGACCTGAACGAAGCTACAAGGATGGCCCTCTGCGCGAGATGATTGACTTCCTCGTGACCGAGAAGCGCCTGACGCGCGACGAGGCGTACATGCTCTCAAGCGTCGCCGCCGATTTGCAGATCACGCAACTCGTTGACGGCAACAAAGGCGTGCACGCGATGATCCCGAAGGCGGTCTTCGTCTCGCCTCCGCGCAAATAGGTCGCGGGCTTTTCGCCGCGCCGGGAGAAGAACGGGAAAGCTCCGGTTCGCCGGAAACAAGTCTGCTCGGAAAGGGGATGAGAATGCACGTCAGACGAGTTCTTTTCTTGTTGCTGCTGCTGTGTGCCGCCTGTCAGGCCGTCTTGGCGCAAACCGGCGTCGGCGCGACTCAAAGACCGGCGCGGCCCGACTATCCTTCGCCCGTCGAGGGTGATTTCGTCATCCGCGACTTTCATTTCCGAAGCGGCGAGAGCCTGCCGGAACTGAAACTGCACTACGCGACGATTGGGACTCCCGCGCGCGACCAGGCTGGCGTCGTCCGCAACGCCGTCCTCGTCATGCACGGGACGGGCGGCGCGGGCACACAGTTCCTCACGCCGCAGTTCGCGGGCGTGCTCTTCGGGCCGGGGCAACTCCTCGACGCGACGCGCTTCTTCATCGTCCTGCCGGACGGCATCGGCCACGGCAAGTCGAGCAAACCCTCCGACGGCCTGCGCGCGCGCTTCCCCCGTTACACCTACGACGACATGGTCGCGGCGCAGTACCGTCTGCTCACCGAGAAGCTCAACGTTAACCATCTGCGCCTCGTGATGGGCACTTCGATGGGCGGGATGCAGACGTGGGTCTGGGGCGAGACCTACCCGGACTTCATGGACGCGCTGATGCCGCTGGCGAGCCTGCCCGTCGAGATCGCGGGCCGGAACCGCGTCATGCGCCGCATGATCATGGACGCGATACGCGACGACCCGGCGTGGATGGGTGGAGAGTACAAGAACGAGCCGCAAGAGGGGTTGAGATCGGCGCTCAACATACTCTTGCTCATGGGCAGCAGCCCCTTGCAGTGGCAGAAGGCTGCGCCGACGCGCGAGGCGGCGGACAGGTTTTACGCGGAGCGGTTGAAAGCGCAACTGGCGCACACCGACGCCAACGATATGCTCTACCAGTTCGACGCCTCGCGTGAGTACAACCCCGCGCCCAAACTGGAAACGATCAAAGCTCCGCTCGTCGCCGTCAACTCGGCGGATGACCTCATCAACCCGCCGGAGCTTGGGCTGATGGAGCGGGGGGTCAAGCGCGTGAAGCGGGGCCGCTACGTTTTGATCCCGACCAGCGACCAGACGCGCGGGCACGGCACGCATTCGCTGCCCGCCATCTGGCAGCAACATCTGGCGGCGCTCCTCGAAGAGTCGAAGCCTTAGCGCTCTCGACCCATCAGATTGCTGTCGGAAATCTCGCTGAAAAGAACTCGGCTGTTGTTGATTCTATGCGCGATCGTAAACTCGTTCAGGCGAGCGATACAAGAAAGGCTTCGGCGGTACTTATCCTAAGCGTCGTGCTGCTCATTTTACCCTCAGCCAGTTCGCTCCCTAGTGATGAGGACTTCGTGCAACGGTAAGTCTAAGAGGTCTGGAGCGGCGCGTGAGAGTTGTCAAACCGATGGTCGTAGGTTAAAACAACAGGCATGTTCAGCCCGCTTCCAAAAATCATGATGATTGTCCTCGCCGTCCCGCTCGTGCTAACTTTCCTCGCCGGGGACTGTGCCCATCACAAGCGGGGCGGCGGCGGTCAAGTTTCCGAGACGAACGGCGATATGGAAGGCGCGCGCACGGGCACTTGGGGCGGGGAGCACATCAGCCTGGAGGTCACCGCGCAGGGCGGCCAGGTCGAGTACGATTGCGCCCATGGGACTATAGACCAGAAGATAGTTTCCGACGCACGAGGGCGCTTCGACCTCCGCGGCACGCACGTCAGGGAACACGGCGGGCCTGTCCGCAAGGATGAAACCGCGGACAGCCACCCGGCCCGGTTCGCCGGTCAAATTAAAGGCGACACGATGACGCTCACCGTCACCGAGAGCGATACCAAAGAACTCGTCGGGACGTTCACACTGGTTTACGGTCAAAGACCCCACCTAATGAAATGCAGATGAATCCCGCCGCCGTCTTTGCTGTTAACTCGCGCCGCGAGAAACTAAACCGTCTTTAATCGCGAGAAATTAAACCGTCTGTAATTTAGAGAAAGAAAGGCCGCCTGAATTATTCCAGGCGGCCTTTCTGCTAGCGATGTGAAAGCCCGAACCCTACTGGCAGGTCTGGAGCTTGAACGAGGCGATGCGCGTGCTCCAGTTGAACGTCCCGCTGGTCTTCAGGTACTCGGTTGTGTACCAGAAGGTGCAGTCGTCAACCGGGTCAACGGTCAACGCGCTGTAATCGCCCCAGCGGCTGAGCGTCGCCGTCTGCGAGCCGGTGCCGGTGATGATGCTGGACTCTGCGCCCAGCGTGCCAGCGGGGTCTCCCGGCGCGCGCGTCGTGAACCGGATGGACGGGTTCAAGCTACTGCCTGAGACGCTGTAGCCGACGGCGATGTTGCCGACCTTGTCCATCGCGATGGAACCCATCCAGCGGCTGTTCGAGTCAACGGCGTAAGTGCCTTGCTGGAAGACGCTCGGCGTCCCGCCCGAAATGCGTAGCTCGTACCACCTGACGCCCGACGCGGGGCCGGTGCCCGGCGTCACCGAGTGGTTGACGACCATCGCCTCGTGGCCGTCGGCGAAATGACGGTAGGCGAGGCGGTACATCAGACGGTCGCCGAGCGAGTCGAGCTTCTGCGTCGTGCCCGACTGCGGGATGCACGTCCCGCCGCTGCACGCCTCGCTGAAGGCCGCGACCGCAAGGTTCGTCGGTCCCATCAGCGTCGAGTTGGCAGGCGTCGCGAAGTCCGCGTGCAGCTTCCAGACGTTGAGCGAGTTCGCGCCGAAGTTGACGAAGTATTCGGGCGATCCGGCGGGCGGCGCGGTCGTGCCGTCAATGTCGGCGGGCAAGACGCCCCCGAAGCTGGAACTCAACTGGAAGCACTGCTCGGCGGCTGGCTGGCCGGTGAGCATCTTCGCGCGGTCGTAGGCGCACAGGCGCGCGCCCGTGAAGGTGTTGCCCGCGAACATATTGTAGGTCGCGTAGTAGCCGTCGGCCCACACGCCGAACTTCGGATAGTCGTTGAAGTTCGGCTCCCTGTACGCGTAGACGTTGTAAGCGCCCGTCGCGTCGGAGGTCTGCGAGACGGCGATGCACTGGTAGAACCCATTGGTCGTGCCGTTGGTGACGGAGAACTGTGTCAGCACCCAGCGGTTGTTCGCCTTGTCGTACTGCGCGATGGGATCGCCGTCGTTGTTGACGGCGCACGGGTGCGTCGCGCCGAGTGCCTGGAACAACTGGTTGCCGTTCGTCGGGCCTGAGAGACGCGCGCCCGTGGTCTTGTCATAGACGGCGAACGCCTCGTTGACCCACTGCACGTACTGCGTCGCGCCGACCGCGCCGTTCGTGTCGGGCGGAGCGGCGTTCGGCGTATAGCCCCCGCCGTTGCCGAGGCCGTCGAAGTTCAGGAGCGCCGAAGGAGCGGGAGTTGGCGTCGGCGTCGGGTTGGGCGTCGGAGTCGGCGACGGTGCTGGTGTAGGCGTGGGCGTCGGCGTCGGCGTGCCCGTCGTGGCGTTCAAGGCGAAGTCGTCCACCACGAAAGAGGTTTGCAGCGACGAGTCCTCGGTGGCCGTCAGATAGACCTTGACGGTCTGACCTTGAAAAGACGAAACGTCGAAGGAGACTTGCCTATACCCCGCGGCCTTGTTGAGATTGGAGTAAGTCGCGAGAGTCGCGAGAACCGTGTTCGAGGTGCTGCGTATCTGAACCTGAAGCCTGTCGAAGGCGGTCGTCGTCGTGGTCTCCGCCGTGTCAATGTGGAGCCAGAAGGTGAGCGTCGCCGTCGCGCCCGAAGGGATCGAGACCTGCTGCGAGAGCGTGTCGGTGTGCGTCGTGCCGTAGCCGTCGAGCCAAGCCTTCCACGCGCCCGAATGCGGCGCTTCGCCCGTCGAGCTGTCAATCACTCCGGCGGTCGGAACCCAAGGCGCGGGGTTGGCCGAGCCGTTTTCGAAGCCGGGGTTGCCGAGCAACTGCGTGGTGGCGTTCGGTGACGGGCTGTCCTGTGAAGGGGCCGGCGCGGGAGCCGGCATCATGAGGGGCGTGATCGAAACATCGGGGACGGAGGTCTGGACTACGGGGTCAATCGTGTAACCGAGGCGGGTAAGTCCGTCGGGGTTGAAGACGTTGCGGTAATCCTTGTCCGGTGAGAGGTGCTTGCCCTTGTCCTTCCCCCTCGCCATGTGCCGGACGTGGTCGGACACGGCGTTCTGGCCGATCTGAACTTCCGGCCCGTACTGAACTGACTCCTGACCTCTCTGAGATGGGGCGACCGCCGGCGGAGATTTTTTACCGCTCACGAGCGCGGGCCGGAACGCCGCCGCGCACAGGACGGTGATGATAAATAAGGCGAAGACTTTCTTCATGTTCCCTCCAAAGGTGTTAGGCTGCTGGTGAAGAAGGAATACCGGCGGGGGTAACCTTCCCGTGTAGGTGACAGAGGGGCGTTTTGATGAAACCGGTATCGCACAATGAGAACGATGAAGAAGGAGCGGGCGCAATGCGTCAGATTCGCGCCAGATTAATCCGCACGTGCCTTGTTAATTAGGACGGAATCCCGGCTGAAAGTTGCCGTGAGGCTACGCGCAACCAGAACCGGCTGTGTTAAGCGAAAGAAACATAACACCGGGCCGCCCGCCAAGGCAACTCTCCGCGCGGCCCGCCGAGGACTTTGCGTGCGCACATAGATGGGTCGTTGCAAAAACTGCTGGAGGCGGCTCTGTCCCTAGAACTACGTTCATGATGTTGCCCAGCGGATTGATTGCGAGGAGAACGAGCGCCAGCAAGTAACCCCAGCGTGCGCCACGCCAGAGACCCGCTGCTGCCGGTGTGCAAGCCACAGAGACGACACACATCAGAACAATCGCCCATACGCTGATGCTAGCGAATCCTTCGTGCGTCCGCGAGTTGAGTCGCTACATGGGTTCGAGAAAACTTCCAGGGAAGAGCAGCGACAGGAAAGCGATGAAGCTCATAGCCGCGCCAAAGAAGAAAAAGAGGCTCAGAGCAGTAACACCTACGGGACGAGTTTCAGATTTAGTTGCCATACTCATTTGACGCCACTGAACTACAAGAAGCCGCCGGCTTTTGTCGCTTCAGAATTCACTCACCTGTTCCAACCAACTGCCCATCCGCGTCCCGGCATCTTTATAAAATCCTTACGAACCTTTTATGCCTTTCTTACGCCTGGGAGTGTAGCATCCCCCTCGTTGATAATTCGTCTGCCGAAGTCGCCCCGTCAACAGCAGTGAGGCGGGCGACGCGGGGGAACCAACGTCAGCCGTCATTGTCCGGCGGGCACGGGGCGAATCGCGAGAGGCCGGAGGCGTCCCGCGCGAAGGACACTTCTTCAGTCCGAGATCGTCTGCTAACCTCGCAGGCTCGAAGGGGGAGGGCGACACCGCGACCAGGCTCTGAAAAGGGCACGGAAGGCTTACGCGCTTCCGTGCCCTTTTCCTTAGCCGCCTCGGAGTCCGGCAGTCCTTCGGCGAAAGACCTTACAAGGCGGATTGCAAAGTTTGCTAGAGTGTGTTGTGGGGGCTAGCGTCATGGTCATGTCAATCAAACGCCTACTCGTCGGCAGTCCGCTCCGGACGGAGCAGGCGGCGCACGAGCGGCTCTCGAAGAAGACTGCGCTCGCCGTATTCTCTTCCGACGCGCTCTCCTCGACGGCCTACGCGACCGAAGAAATTCTGCTCGTGCTGGCGGCGGCCGTTGCCTTCGGGCAGGCGAACGCCTTCCACTACGTCGTCCCCATTTCAATCGGCATCGCGGTGCTTTTAGTCATCGTCGCGACGAGCTACCGGCAGACCATCCACGCCTACCCGACAGGCGGCGGCGCATACATCGTGGCGAAGGAGAACCTTGGCACGAACGCCGGGCTGGTGGCGGGCGCGTCGCTCCTCGTTGACTACGTGCTGACGGTCTCGGTGTCCATCGCGGCGGGCGTGGCGGCGATCACCTCGATGGTGCAAGGCACTCGCTTCGCTTGGCTTGACGAGCATAAGGTGCTCCTGTGCCTCGTCTGCATCGCGTTCATCGCCATCGCCAACCTGCGCGGCGTGCGCGAGTCGGGGGCCATCTTCGCGACCCCGACCTACGCCTTCGTCATCTGCTTCCTCTTCATGATCGGCTACGGGCTCGTCCACTACTTCACGGTCGGAGGTGTCGCGCCCGCGCCCGTTGGGAACGAGATGGCGGTCGCCGAAGGGTACAAATTTCAGCCGGTGACGGTGTTCCTTCTCCTCGGCGCGTTCTCGAACGGCTGCGCCGCGCTCACCGGCATCGAGGCCATCTCGAACGGCGTGCCTGCCTTCAAGAAGCCGGAGGCGCGTAACGCTTCGGCGACGCTCGTCGTGATGGCGGCGCTGTTGACGGTCATGTTCCTCGGCACGAGCGTCATGGCCTGGCTCTACGGAGTGCACCCGAAGGCGAACGAGACGGTCATCTCGCAGTTCGGGCGCATCATCTTCACGGGCACGTTCGGGTGGTTCTACTACGTCGTGCAGGTGACGACCGCGCTCATCCTGGTGCTCGCGGCCAACACCTCGTTCGCGGACTTCCCGCGCCTCTCGTCCCTGCTCGCGCGCGACCGCTTTTTGCCGCGGCAGTTCGCCAACCGCGGCGACAAGCTGGTCTTCTCTAACGGCATCGTTATCCTCGCGATCTTCTCCAGCGTCTTAGTCATCGCCTTCGGCGGCGACACCTCGCGCCTGATCCCGCTCTACGCCGTCGGCGTCTTCCTCTCCTTCACGCTCTCGCAAGCCGGGATGGTCAGGCACTGGCTGGCGGAGCGCGCGAAAACGCGTAAGTCCGCCGAGGCCGCCGCCGCAGGTGTGCCCGGCGGCAAGGAGAAGAACGAGAACGGGCGGAAGCCGCTGCCCGACGCGATGCTGGCAGCGGACGACGATATCCACATCTCGAAGTTCGTCGAAGACGAGGTGACAAGCCCCACGAATTGGAAGAAGTCCATCGCGATTAACGGCCTCGGCGCGGTCGCCACGTTCGTCGTGCTCTGCGTCTTCATCGTCACCAAGTTCATCCACGGCGCGTGGATCGTGGTCGTCATCATCCCGCTGTTGGTGCTGATGTTCCGCTCGATTCACAAGCACTACGTGCGGGTGGCGAAGCAGCTCTCGACCGAGGGTCTCGTGCAGCTCCACGAGATAAAGAACATGGTCGTCGTGCCCATCTCCGGCATCCACCGCGGGGTCATCAGTGCGCTCCAGTACGCCAAATCCATCTCGACCGACGGCGGCGTGAAGGCCGTTTACGTTGACCTGGACGAGGACGCCACGAATAAGCTGCAACAGAAGTGGGAGCGTTGGGGATCGGGCGTCGAGCTGGTCGTGTTGCAGTCGCCTTACCGCTCGCTGACCCGCCCGCTGCTGCGCTACATAGATCAACTGAGGCGGGAGGGCAGCGACGACTTCGTGACCGTGGTGCTGCCGGAGTTCGTCCCAGCGCGCTGGTGGCAGCAGCTCCTGCACAACCAGAGTTCGCTCCTGCTGAAAGGCTCGCTGCTCTTCAAAAAGTGTGTGGTCGTCGTCAGCGTCCCCTATCACCTAGAGCACTGACGGAGGGGGCGGGCCGGGAAGGCAGGTGAGTCTTATGAACCAGCTCTGGACGATCATCTTTGTCGCCGCCCTCGCCGCCGCTTTCGGCATAGCGGCGTGGTACGACCGGGAGGATCGGAAGAAGCGAGAGCGGAGAAACCTGGCTGCCGAAAGGAGAAGTCACGACGGGCAGTGAGCTTTCAGGCCGGGCGTCAGAACAAAGTATGTAAGCGGGTGGTTATGGTCTTACAATGCACGGCGTGTGGAAGAAAATGTATGAGAAGAGGTGGGCGGGCTACCTGGCCGCCGTGCTCGGCATCGCCGCCATGACGGGCGTGCTCAAGCTCTTCGGCACGCACGTCAACTCGACGACCGTCGCGCTCGGACTGCTCCTCGTCGTGCTCTTTGTGGCGACCGGGTGGGGCTCGCGCCCCGCCGTGCTGGCCTCAATGCTGGGCGTCATGTGCTTCAACTTCTTCTACCTGCCGCCGGTCGGCAAGTGGACGATAGATGACCCCGACAACTGGATCGCGCTCTTCGCCTTCCTCGTCACCGCCGTCACCGCCGGGCAGTTGTCGGCCCACGCGAACCGCCGCGCCGAAGAGGCCGACGCGGGATGGCGTGAGATCGAGCGGCTGTACCGGGAGCTACAAGATGCCTTCGAGCAAGCCAGCCAGGCCGAGGCGTTGAAGCAGAGCGAGCGTTTGAAGTCGGCGCTCCTGGACGCCGTGACGCACGACCTGCGCACGCCGCTCACCTCCATCAAGGCGTCCGTCACAACCCTGATCGACGATTTTCGTTCAAAGATGCGAGGCCGAGAGTCTGCGGCCCTCGACGAAGAAGGCCGAGGGGAGATGCTGGAAGTCATAGACGAGGAGACCGACCGGCTCAACCGCTTCATCGAGGGGCTGGTGGAGATGGCGCGCATCGAGGCCGGCGAGATACACCTGCGCCGGCGCTGGGGCTCGGTCGAGGAGATCGTCGCCGCTGCTCTGGAGCGCGCCGCGCCGCTCACGCGCGGGCACGAGGTTCTGGCCCGGATGGATGAGGGGCTGCCCGCCGTGCGCGTGGACGCGAGGGCCGTCACCGAGGTCGTCTATACGCTCTTGGACAACGCCGCGAAGTATTCACCGGCGGAGACTCGCATCGAGGTGCGGGCGGAGAGCACGGGCGACGGGTTGATCCGGCTGAGCGTCGAGGACGAAGGCCCCGGCATCCCGCCGGAATTGCGCGAGCGCGTCTTCGACAAATTCTTCCGCGCGATGAGGGACGGCGACGCGGGCGCACGCCAGCCTTCGGGGACGGGGATGGGGCTGGCTATCGCCAGGGGGATCGTCGAGGCACACGGCGGGCGCATCTGGATCGAGGAGGCCCCCGGCGCGCGCGGCTGCCGCGTCGTGGTCGCGCTCCCGGTCGGCGATGAGGAAGAGACCGCGATTGAGGAGGGGCAAGGGCTGAGCCTTAGGGAAGATGAACGACAAGCAGCGCATACTGGTCGTTGACGACGAGCCGCAGATCACGCGCGTGCTGCGCCGGAGCCTGACGACGCATGGCTACGACGTGCGCGTGGCGGCGGACGGCCTGGCCGCGCTCCAGACCTTCGGCGACTGGCCGCCCGACCTCGTCGTCACAGACCTCTCGATGCCTCAAACGGACGGCTTACAGCTCTGCCGCAACCTGCGGGCGATCTCGCAAGTCCCCATCATCGTGCTCTCGGTCCGCGGCGAGGAGAAGACCAAAGTCCAGGCGCTCGACGCGGGCGCGGACGACTACGTCACGAAGCCATTCGGCATGGACGAACTGCTGGCGCGCATCCGCGCCGCGCTCAGGCGGGCCGGATCGGAGAAGACGGAAGACGCCGCCCCCGTCCTCGAAGTCGGGGATTTCCGCGTTGACCTTGAGAACCGGAGCGTCAGTGTGAAGGGTTCGGAAGTGCATCTCACGCCCAAGGAATACGACCTGATGGTCTACCTCGTCAGCCACCCCGGCAAGGTTCTGACGCACCGCACGCTGCTCACCTCAATCTGGGGCGGCGAGTCGGCGGAGCAGACCGAATACCTGCGCGTCTTCGTCGGTCAGTTACGAAAAAAGGTCGAGCCGGAGCCTGCCACGCCCCGCTACATCCTCACCGAGCCGTGGATTGGCTACCGCTTCGATCCGGGCTCTTAGACGCCTCAAAAATCCCTCCGAAGTTTTTATAAAACATTTATGAACCTTTTACCCCTTTCTTATGCGCGTGGGAGTAGCATCCTTCTCGTTGACAATTCGGTCTGCCGAAGCTGCTAGCGCGACCCCTTCGGGTGTCGAGACGAGCAGCGCGGGGGAACCAAACGCCTCGTCCTTGCGGCGGGGTACGGGGCGCATCGTGTGGATACACGCGTAGGGCACTTCTCAGTCCGAGCCCGTCAGCTAACCTCGTAGGCTTGTAGAGAAGGGGCAATAGCAGCGCAATCAATTTCGAGGGCGCGGAGCGACTTTGTTCCGCGCCCTTCTGCGCGTCTGCCCGAACGAGGAGGACGGATGAAGGAGTATCGCGGAACAAAACAGGATAAGGCGTGTGATGACCCGTTCGAGAGGATTGAGTTTCTAGTAAAGAAAAACCCGCGGGCGTGGCAGTCAGTCGGGGCCGTGGTGGGACTAGCGGGCGGCATCCTCGCCCCCGCCCTAGGGTCGCTCTTGGCGGTCGTCAGATGGTTCATCAGCGTGCAAAGGGCAGGCCCTTATCTGAGTAGTCTGAGCATAGTCTTATTCGCCTTGACCATTCCGCTGCTGGCGCTCGGCGCGCACTGTCTCGATCTGCTGGAGGCAAAGACAGCTCCCCCCGCCCCTCCCGTCGAACCACTCTCCGCCGGAGTCGCATCCGTGATCCGGTACGGCCCTTGGACGAGGAAGAAGAATAGGAAAGGCGGAACGCGGCGGGCGCTGATTGACGATCTCGGGATGCTCGCCCGCCTTTACGTGGCGCGCTTCATCGTGTGGCGTGGGCTTCGCGACCGCCGGAAACTTGGGAAGGGAACCGATGACGACAGAAGACTTGATAGTCGCCGCCGGCAGTCTGGTCACCACCTGCGTCTTGCTCACACTGCGTCAGTTCCTCGTCGGGGGGAGAAGGCGCGGCAGCATTTTTATAATGACGCTCGACAATGACAACGGTGGCGGAGTGGACGGCCCCGACGACGATTGGCTCTCGGTCATTGCCGCGCAGGAGGAACCATTACACTGGATGAAGATTTCATCCGAAGGTGAACGTCGCGCGGCAACCACTTCTTTCTCCTGGAGCTTGGCTACAACTTCAACTGACGGAAGGACTCAGGATGCTCGACTTAATCTTCGTCGCCGCGACGGTTCTTTTCTTCCTCCTCGCGCTCGCCTACGTGCGCGGGTGTGAGAGATTGCAGTGAGGGGCGCGTTATGAATCTCGAATCAATAGCCGGCCTGACAGTTTCCGCGCTGCTGCTCGTCTATCTCGCTTACGCGCTGCTGCGCCCGGAGAAGTTCTGACATGACTGCGAACGGCTGGCTACAAATCCTCTTCTTCCTCGCCGTCATTCTGGCGATCACGAAGCCGATGGGCCTCTTCATAACTCACGTCTTCGGCGGCGAGCGCACGTTCCTGCATCCGGTGTTGCGCCCCGTCGAGCGCTTAATCTACAGACTGACCGGCGTTGACGAAAGCCGGGAGATGCGTTGGACGGAGTACGCCGCGGGCGTGCTTCTCTTCAGCCTCGTCTCGATGCTCCTGCTCTACCTCATCCAGCGCCTTCAGGGCGTGCTCCCTTTCAACCCGCAAGAGTTGCCGGGCGTGGACTCAAGCGCGAGCAGCACGGGGTTCGTCGCCTCCGCCTTTAACACGTCGGCAAGTTTCACGACCAACACGAACTGGCAGAGCTATGTGCCGGAGACGACGATGAGTTACCTGACGCAGATGGCGGGGCTTGCCTACCACAACTTCGCGTCCGCCGCCGTCGGCATCTCGCTCGCCGTCGCCTTCATCCGCGGCGTCGCGCGCCGCGAGTCGGGAACAATCGGCAACTTCTGGGTGGACTTCGTGCGCGCGAACCTCTACGTGCTGCTGCCGCTCTGCTTCGTCTTCGCGCTCCTGCTCGTCTCGCAGGGCGTGGTGCAGAACCTCCGCCCCTACGACACGGCGAAGCTGGTTGACCCGCAGACGGTCGAGGTTGAAAGGAAGGACGCCGCCGGAAACGTCTTGACCAACCCCGACGGCACGACGCAGAAGGAGACTCAGCACGTCAACGAGCAGACAATCGCGCAGGGGCCGGTCGCCTCGCAGGAGGCCATCAAAATGCTCGGCACGAACGGCGGCGGCTTCTTCAACGCCAACTCGGCGCACCCTTTCGAGAACCCGACGCCCTTCTCGAACTTCCTTGAGATGATCGCCATCTTCGCCATCGGCGCGGGGCTGACCTACACGCTGGGGCGCATGACCGGCTCGCAACGCCACGGCTGGGCCGTGCTGGCCGCGATGGTCGTCCTGTTCCTCGCCGGCCTCGTGACCGCGTACTGGGCCGAGGCGCGCGGCAACCCGATTCTGACGAGGGGCGGGGTTGACCAGTCCGCGAGCGCCGTCCAATCGGGCGGCAACATGGAGGGCAAGGAGGTGCGCTTCGGCATCGCCAACAGCGTGCTCTTTGCCACCGCCACGACCGACGCGAGCTGCGGCGCAGTCAACTCGATGCACGACTCATACACGCCGCTCGGCGGCATGGTGCCGCTCACGAACATCATGCTCGGCGAGATCATCTTCGGCGGCGTGGGCAGCGGGCTTTACGGGATGCTCATCTTCGTCATCCTCTCGGTCTTCATCGCCGGGCTGATGGTGGGCCGCACGCCCGAATACCTGGGCAAGAAGATCGAGTCTTACGACGTGAAGATGGCGATGCTCTACGTGCTCATCTTCCCGCTCCTGATTCTGGCCTTCGCGGGCGTATCCGTCATCTCGCCGTCTTTCGGCTCCTCGCAACTGAACAACGCGGGGCCGCACGGCCTCTCGGAGATTCTCTACGCCTTCACTTCGGCCACGGGCAACAACGGCTCGGCGTTCGCGGGAATCTCGGCGAACACTCTCTGGTACAACACGACCATCGGCTTTGCGACGCTCTTCGGGCGCTTCATGATGATCGTCCCCGTGCTGGCCGTGGCCGGAAACCTCGCGCGCAAAAAGGTAGTGCCGCCCAGCTTGGGCACGTTCCCGGTCACGACGCCGCTCTTCTCGACGCTGTTAGTGAGCGTCATCTTGATCGTCGGCGCGTTGACCTTCTTTCCGGCACTGAGCCTCGGCCCAATCGTAGAGCACCTGTTGATGTCTGCCGGAAAAACTTTCTGAGGTTCGATGAAGGTATGTCTGAAAGAGCAAAGAAGAAGGCCATTTGGGAGGCGCAACTCGTCAGGCGCGCGGTGATTGATTCATTCAAAAAGCTGAATCCGCGCACGATATGGAAGAACCCCGTGATGTTCGTCGTCGAAGTCGGCAGTGTCTTGACGACTCTTCAACTCATTCGCGGACTCGTCGTGCCAGTTCCGGGCGTCACCGACACAGGTTTCGAGCTGCAAATTACGCTCTGGCTCTGGTTCACCGTGCTGTTTGCCAACTTTGCCGAGGCGATGGCCGAGGGGCGCGGCAAAGCGCAGGCCGATAACCTGCGTAAAGCCAAGACCGAGACAGTCGCCCATCGCCTGCTGCCCGATGGGCAGACCGAGACTGTGCCTGCGCCGCAGCTACGCAAGACGGACGTGGTGGTCGTCTCTGCCGGAGAGTTCATCCCCGGCGACGGCGAAGTGATCGAAGGCGTCGCCTCCGTTGACGAGTCGGCGATTACAGGCGAGTCAGCGCCCGTGATACGCGAAGCGGGCGGCGACCGCTCAGCCGTCACAGGCGGCACGCGCGTTCTCTCTGATCAGATCAAAGTGCGAATCACGTCGAACCCCGGCGAGACATTCATTGATCGCATGATCGCGCTCGTCGAAGGTGCTGAAAGGCAGAAGACGCCGAACGAAATCGCGCTCAACATTCTGCTCGCCGGACTGACAATCATCTTCCTGCTGGCGGTCGTCACGCTCCAGCCCTTTGCGATCTACTCCAATGCCCAACAGTCCATCTTCGTGCTGGTCAGCTTACTCGTCTGTTTGATCCCGACGACTATCGGCGGACTGCTCAGCGCCATCGGCATCGCCGGCATGGATCGCCTCATTCAACACAACGTGCTCGCCATGAGTGGCCGCGCGGTCGAGGCGGCGGGCGACGTGAACACCCTTCTGCTTGATAAGACCGGCACGATTACGCTCGGCAATCGGCAGGCGACAGAGTTCATCCCGCTGCCGGGCGTTGACGAACAGTCTCTGGCCGATGCGGCGCAACTCTCTTCACTCTCGGACGAAACGCCCGAAGGGCGCTCCATCGTCGTGCTCGCCAAAGAGAAGTACGGAATGCGCGGGCGAGAACTCGCCCCGCACGAGGCGCACTTCATCCCGTTCACGGCGCAGACACGCATGAGTGGCGTGGATTACGACGGGCGCGAGATACGCAAAGGCGCGGTGGATGCGATTGAGAGGTACGTAGCCTCGAACGGCGACACGGTTGCGCCCAAAGAGCTACGCGAGATAGTCGAGCGCATCTCGAAGCAGGGCGGCACACCTTTGGTCGTCGCCGACAACAGGCGACCCCTCGGCGTCATTTACCTGAAGGACATCGTTAAAGGTGGGATGAGCGAGCGCTTCAACCAACTGCGGCAGATGGGCATCAGGACCGTGATGATTACGGGCGACAACCCCCTGACCGCCGCGACGATTGCGGGCGAGGCAGGCGTTGACGACTTCCTCGCGGAAGCAAAGCCCGAAGACAAGATGGCTCTCATCAAGCGCGAGCAGACGGAAGGTAAGCTCGTCGCTATGACCGGTGACGGCACAAACGACGCACCCGCGCTGGCGCAAGCCGACGTGGGCGTCGCAATGAACACGGGCACGCAAGCAGCGAAAGAGGCCGGCAACATGGTTGACCTCGACTCGAACCCGACGAAGCTTATCGAGATCGTCGAGATCGGCAAGCAGCTTTTGATGACGCGGGGTGCTCTGACGACCTTCTCGATTGCGAACGACGTGGCGAAGTATTTCGCCATCATCCCGGCGATGTTTGCTATAGCGTTTCCGGTCTTGAACGCCTTGAACGTCATGGGCCTGCGCACGCCGCAGTCGGCGATCCTCTCGGCGGTCATCTTCAACGCGGTGATCATCATCGCGCTCATCCCGCTCGCACTCCGCGGCGTGAAGTACCGCCCGATGTCCGCGGCTAACTTGCTCCGGCGCAACCTGCTGCTCTACGGGTTCGGCGGTCTCGTCGCGCCGTTCATCGGCATCAAGCTCATTGACGTGATTATTCACGCCATCGGACTGGCGTGATCGATTTTCAGCTTTCAGCAGGAACCGACCGTCGAGAACTGAAAGCTACAAGCTGAGAACGGTTATGAAAAATTTAATCACAGCCACCTTAATGACGATTGTGACGACGATTCTGTTTGGCCTGCTCTACCCGCTGGTTATCACGGGACTCGCCCAAGTGATCTTCCCGGATAAAGCTAACGGGCAGCTTATCAAGCGCGCGGACGGCACAGTTATAGGCTCACGTCTCATCGAGCAGCCTTTCTCGTCGCCCGGTTATTTTCACTCGCGCCCTTCCGCGGCAGGCGCGGCTGGCTACGATGCTGGTGCTTCTTCGGGGTCGAACTACGGCCCGACTAATCAGAAACTCTTTGACCGTGTAAAGGCGGACGTTGAGAAGCTACAGGCAGACAATCCTGGCGCGAGGCTCGTACCAGTCGATCTGGTGACGACTTCCGGCTCAGGACTCGACCCGCACGTCTCGCCGGCGTCAGCGGAGTTCCAAGTGCCGCGTGTCGCACGTGAGCGCGGCGTGAGTGAGGATGAGATTCGCCGCGTCGTGGCTACGCACACCGAAGGGCGGCAATTCGGCTTTCTGGGTGAGCCTGTGGTGAACGTGCTGGAGCTTAATCTTGATCTGGATGAAAAGATGCCCATGAGGAAGTAACAGAGGTCAGTTCTCGACCGGCCTCTTATCGCCGACCTCTGGTCTCTTTGGGTTGGAATGAACGAGAACGGCAATCGTCCGTCGGCGGAGTCTCTGCTCGCCAAGCTGAAGGGGGGCGAGCGTGCAAACTTGCGTGTCTACATCGGAGCGGCTCCGGGCGTCGGCAAGACCTACCAGATGCTTGAAGACGCGCACCAGCTCAAAGGCCAGGGAGTTGACATCGTCGTCGCCGTGGTCGAGACGCACGGGCGGGAAGAGACCCGTGCGTTGATCGGGGATTTGGAGCGCGTCCCCGTGCGTCGCATTGAATATCGCGGCGTCACGCTTGAGGAGATGGACGTGGAGGCTTGCGTCGCACGCCGCCCGTCAATCGCCGTTGTGGATGAGTTGGCGCACACCAACGTCCCCGGCTCGAAGAATCGCAAACGCTACGAAGATGTTCTAGCGCTGCTCAGCGCAGGCATCTCGGTTATCACCGCCGTCAACATCCAGCATCTCGAATCCTTGAACGATGCGGTCGCGCGCACCACGGGCGTGCGCGTGCGCGAGACGATCCCCGACTACTTCCTCAGGCGAGCTGATGAAGTCGTCAATGTTGATGTCTCGGTTGACACTCTGCGGACGCGGCTCCGCCAGGGCAAAATTTACGGGGTTGAAAAGATCGAGCAGTCGCTCAACAACTTCTTCCGCAAAGGGAATCTCTCGGCGCTACGAGAATTGGCGCTCCGGCAGGTGGCTACGGATCAGGCCACCAAAGCCCACGACTACCGTGAGCGCGAGGGGCTTGGGCAGCCCGTCATCCCGGAGAAGGTGATGGTCTGCATGGCCTCGCGCGGCAGCGCCAAGAAGCTGCTGCGCACGGGGTCGCGCATCGCCGGGCGGCTGGCATCCGACTGGTACGCCGTCTACGTCGAGACGCCTCAGGAGGAGCCGGGCCGGATCAAACCAGTGGATTACGCTGCGCTGCAAGAGAACATCGGGTTCGCCGAAGACCTCGGCGCGAAGGTCATGAAGCTGAAAGGGCGACGCGTGGCCGACGCGCTCATCGAATTCGCGCGGCGAGAAGGCATTACGCACGTCGTCTTCGGCCAGTCGTCGCGCTCACGCTGGGACATCCTGCTTCACGGCTCGGTGATTAATCGCTTCTTAGACGAAGTGCGCAACGCGACCGTGCAGGTCGTGCCAATGGAAGACCATAAGGCCGTGGCGAGTGAGCAGCAGGAATGATTATCCAAACGTCACCTCGTCGCCTGTGATTCGTCCACGTTATGAGCTTACGCACAAAATTGCTGGCCGGGTATCTGGTGTTCATCGCCGCGCTCGTCGTGCTGGGAGGGTGGAGCGCATGGCGTCTGCGCGAGATGGGCGATGTTTCGCGCCGCATCATCTCGAACAACTACGACTCGGTGGTCGCCGCACAGGAGATGAAGGAGAGTCTTGAGCGGCAGGACTCTGCTGCCGTCTTCGCGCTGCTCGGCGCGCGCGAGCGCGCGGAGGCGCAGACGCGCGAGCACCGCGCGCGGTTCGACGGGAACTTCCAGAAGGCGGCGAACAACATCACGGAGCCGGGCGAGCCTGAAGTCATTGAGACAATCCGCCGCGACCGCGATGCTTACTACCAGATGTTCGACGACTTTCTCACGAGAGTTAATGCCACCGAAGTTAAGACCGCGGCGGCAAATCCAAACGCGCGGGATGAGGAGTCCGCCGAGCGCGGCGAGTATTTCACACGGCTCGAACCGCAGTTCAATAAACTGCGCGCCGACTGCGATCATCTCTTGCAGCTTAACCAGCGCGCAATGCTCGCAAAGTCAGAGGCCGCGGGTCACGTCGCGCGCCGCTGGTTCTACCTCACGCTTCTAATGGCCGGTTTACTTGTCGGGGCGGGCCTTGCTCTGGCCTTCTTCCTCGCCAACCGCATCGTCGAACCCCTCAGGCAGCTTACGGCGACGACCGTCAAGATCGCGGGCGGAGACCTTAACGCGAAAGTGAAGGTTAATTCGCACGACGAGGTGGGCGTGCTCGCCGCCGAGTACAACCGTATGGCAGAGCGGATACGACAGTTGCGTCGCTCAGACATGGGCCAACTCGTCGTCGCGCAGCAGACTACGGAGGCGGCGATAGATTCTTTATATGATCCCGTGATCGTGACGGACGCCGAAGGGTGCGTGACAAAACTCAACCCGGCGGCGGAAGAGATTTTCGGTTCCGAGCAAGAGAACAGCGGCAAGCACGTCGGCGAAGTCGCCCGCGACACACTGATCGCCGGGGCGGTTGCCGAAGCCTTACGTTCGCAGCGCCCTGTGGCAGGCGAAGGTGCGTCCTCGGTTTTACCTCTCGCCGTGGACGGCTCGGAGCGCTCGTTCCGCCTGCGCACGACGCCGATGCGCGACAACGAAAAACATCTGCTCGGAGCGGTCACGCTGCTCGAAGACATCACACACCTGCGCGAGATTGACCGGCTGAAATCGGAGTTTATCGCCACCGCCTCGCACGAGCTGCGCACGCCTTTGACGAGCGTGCAGATGGGCGTCTATCTCCTGCTAGAAGGCGCGGTCGGGGAGTTGACGGACAAGCAGCAGGAGGTGCTTCAGGCTTGCCGCCAGGACTGCGAGCGGCTCGATAAGTTGATGCGCGACCTGCTCGACCTCTCCAAGATTGAGGCGGGCGAGAGTCAGCCCCGTCTCGCCCCTGTTCGGGCGCGTGACCTGATCGCTGCCATCGCCGAAGAGTTGCGCCCGCAGGTGGAAGCGAAAGGTTTGGAGCTAAGCGTTGACGCCCCTGTTGACCTTCCGCAGGTCGAGGTTGACCGCACGCAGATCGAGCGCGTGATCAGCAATCTCGTCATCAACGCCATCCGCTACACCAGGCATGGCGAAATAAAATTGAGCGCCGAGCGCCGCGACGATCACGTGGCGGTGTCTATATCCGACACTGGAAGCGGTATCCCTTCCGAATACCTGCCGCACATCTTCGACAAATTCGTTCAGGTGCCGGGCGCGCAGACGGGCGGGGCCGGGCTAGGACTCGCGATCTCGAAGTCGCTCGTCGAAGCGCACGACGGGCGCATGAGCGTCCAGTCGGAAGTGGGGCGCGGTACGACTTTCACCTTCACGCTGCCCATTGCGTCGGCGTCTGTCTCAAAGTAGAGGGTTAGTGATATGACTGGAAAAGTTCTGATTATTGACGACGAGGAGAACATTCGACGGGTGTCGCGCATGACGCTGGAGTCCGCCGGGTATGAGGTTGGCGAGGCGAGCGACGGCAGGCAGGGACTGGAAGCCTTCGGCGACGGGGCAGCATGGGACGCGGTGCTACTGGATCAAAGGATGCCGGGCATGGACGGCCTCGAAACGCTCCGGCACATCAAGGAGCGCCAGCCCGAGGCGCGCGTCATCATCTCAACCGCCTACGCTTCGATTGAACTGGCGGTGGACGCGATGAAGCTGGGCGCGACCGACTTCGTGCGCAAACCCATGACGCCCGAAATCTTACGCAACGCCGTCGCCGCAGCCCTTTCTAAGCAACCGCGTGTGGTCGCGTCCGGCATGGCTCCGGCTTCACGGATATTTTCTGCCGCGCCGCTCATTCAGACCATCACGATGAATGGCTTCATGATTCTAGAGTCCGAAGACGTGCCGAAAGCGCCAGACGAGCGCCGCTTCACAGTGAAAAGTCCGGGCGGGGATGAACACGAAGTGATGGTACGGATCAACGAGGAGGCAATCGGCTACGTCGAGCGCATGACGAGGAGAAGGCTGCCCGCGGAAAGCTCGTTCTGGACCATACAGGCTCAGCGCACCTTGAGCGACTACTTATGGAATGAGGGGAGAGTACCACCGACCAGAAGGCTCACGGTGAAAGACGTAGATCGCGACGAATTACCAGTGGCGGCGCGTTGGTAAGGCGACCCGCAAGGTTATCAGTGCTTCGGTACCGACCTTAGGGACCGCTTTCGACTTAGCAGGTGGGAGTTATGTCCGCACCGGTCCGAAGCACTGTCTTCACCCAGCAACCCGTCTACGCGAGGATTCGTCGGTCTCCCGATTGCCGCGCATCAGTAGGTGAAACCACGGGCACCGCGCATTGAGAGATCGAAGCCGTAGCGCAGGGCGCTTTACTTACCGTCACATCTTTTAGCTCACTCCTATCTTCTCCGGCGTATTAACATGCAAGATGTACCTACAAAAGTCCCCACAGTCTATTAATCTCAAATTCCTATTCGGGCATACCGTGCGGCCGACATTACCCACACCTCGTCGCACTGCTCGTCGCTTCACTTCTTTCGACCACCTCAGCACCTTGTCGGAGCGCCTTAAAGTTCAAGGTTGCTGCGAAGCTGAGCAATGTCACGTTGCGGCGGAGCGCCGAAAAGCTTTTTGTAGTCGCGGCTGAAGTACGCCGGGTCTTCGTAGCCCACGCGGAACCCGGCGCTTGCTGCGTCCAAGTCTTCGCCGAGCATCAGGCGGCGTGCTTCCTGGAGTCGTATCTGTTTCTGAAACTGCAAAGGGCTCATTGCCGCGACGGACTTGAAGTGATGGTGAAAGCCGGAAACGCTCATCCCGAGGTCACGCGCGGTCTCTTCAATTTTAAGCGGCTCGTTGTAGTGTTCGCGCAGACGCCCGATCGCCTTGGAGATGCGGCGGGTGTCCCCTCCTGAAGAAGCCAAGAGGTGGCCGAGCCGTGCGCCCTCTCCTCCCGCCAAAAGCCGGTAAACGATCTCCCTCGTGATGAGCGGCGCGAGGACCTTTCGCCCGCCGGGCATCTCAAGAAGCCGGGTCAGTCTGACGATCGCATCGAGCAGATCGGCGTCGACCGGGCTGACGCTTATCGCCTTTACACCCGCGTCGCCTTTCTTAGTCTCGAAGCCGGATTCCATCATGACCGAGGCGACGAGGGACGGGTCGAGGTTTAGTCGGAGGCCGAAATAAGGTCTTTCTTTCGAGGCTTCTTCTACCTGGAAGGCGACCGGCAAATCGACCGTGAAGATTAAGTAATGTCCCGGATCGTACCGGAATACTTCCTCACCCAATAACACTCGCTTGCCGCCTTGGACAACAAAGCAGAAGGCGGGCTGGTACAAGGAATGTACCGACTCCACCGGTTTAGATGAACGAGCGAGGAACAAGCCGTCGAACGCCTCAAATGATCCGTCTTCGGGAAGGATTCGCGCCATCCGCTCGACCAATTCCTCTCTGTTGCTTTGTACCCTTTGCGCCTCGCGCTTCGATTCTCTACGGTTCATAAATTCATCTTAGCCTCTTTGTTTCCTCTCGGCACGCCGCACGCAGAGTTTTTGCAAGATCGTACAATTATTCGCGATTATCGTCATACCGCTCTATATTCCTGAGCCTTTAGAATCACACTAATACAGCAGGATACAAAAAATGGCTACTTCCGTTAACGAAACAAAAAGATATTTGGAGAAAGTTGAGGCGGGACTTCTGGTGGCGCCTCGGAGGAGAAACAATGCAGAAGCGCAAACTTGGGAATAGCAACCTGGAAGTGTCGGCCCTCGGACTCGGCTGCATGGGACTGAGCTTCGGCTACGGCCCGGCCACAGATAAGCAGGAGGCAATCTCTCTGATCCGGTCGGCGGTCGAAGGCGGCGTCACCTTCTTCGATACCGCTGAAATTTATGGACCGCTGACGAACGAAGAACTCGTAGGCGAAGCCCTCGCCCCCTTCCGCGGGCAGGTGGTGATCGCCACCAAATTCGGCTTCAAACCTGCTTCAGAGGGTGAGACGCACTGGAGCACTCTAGACAGCCGGCCCGAGCACATCAAGCAGGTTGTCGAGGGCTCGCTCAAACGACTCAGGGTCGAGACGATCGACCTGTACTACCAACACCGCGTTGACCCCGAAGTGCCGATTGAAGACGTGGCGGGGGCGGTGAAAGACTTGATTCAGGAGGGTAAGGTCAAGCACTTCGGACTTTCCGAAGCGGGAGTGCAAACCATTCGCCGCGCGCACGCCGTTCAGCCCGTGGCGGCGCTCCAGAGCGAGTACTCGCTCTGGTGGAGAAAGCCCGAAGAGGAGGTGCTGCCGGCGCTCGAAGAACTCGGCATCGGGTTCGTCCCCTTCAGTCCCCTCGGCAAAGGCTTCCTCACGGGGAAGATCGACGAGAACACCACCTTCGACAGCACAGACTTCCGCAACATCGTCCCACGTTTCACGCCGGAGGCTCGGAAAGCGAACCAGGCTTTAGTCGAGTTGCTTCGCGCCATAGGGGAGAAGAAGAAGGCGACGCCCGCTCAGATAGCGCTCGGGTGGCTGCTGGCGCAGAAGCCGTGGATCGTGCCGATTCCGGGCACGACGAAGTTGCACCGGCTTGAGGAGAACATCGGAGCGGTTGAAATCGAATTGACGCCCGACGACCTGCGCGAAATTGAGAGCGCCGCCTCGAAGATCACTGTGGAGGGAGCCCGGTATCCCGAACCCCTGGAGCGAAGGGTCGGCCGCTGATTCGACTCGTGAACGTGAGCCTAGTGTGATGCCACCTGACTCCCAGACCGGGCCCATCGTCCGGCGCGCGACGCCTGCCGACCTGCCAGGGATCGGCCGCCTCGGCGCGCTCCTCGTCGAGGAGCATTACGACTTCGACCCGCGGCGCTTCCTGGCCGCGAGGCCAGGGACGCCGGCGGGCTACGCGTCCTTCATGAGCGCGCAGCTCGAAGATCCGGACATGACCGTCCTCGTCGCCGATGACAACGGGGACGTGATCGGCTACGCATTCGCTGCCGTCGAGGGGTACGACTACATGGCGCTGCGCGGGCCGGCGGGCGTCCTGCACGACGTCATCGTTGACCCGGAGCATCGAGGCCGGGGCGTCGGCCGGCTGCTCATCGACGCCGTGCTAGAGTTCTTCAGGTCGCGCGGCGTGCCGCGCGTGGTGCTGTCGACCGCCGAGCGGAACGAGGCGGCGCAGCGGCTCTTCGCGAGCATGGGGTTCCGCCGGACGATGATCGAGATGACGCGCGAACTGGACGACCCTGCGTCCTGACTGTCTGGGGCGAGCTGGGCCTACCGCCCTCCCCGGGGAGCACACTGCGAAGCTGTGGTCCATCGTCCGACTCGCCGTACCGTCAGACACGACCGGAGTGAACTGCTCGTGCGCGTCGTGAATGGCTCGCCGGGTTGACCGAACGGTGCGGCCACGAGAGCGCCGCTCTCGTGGCCGCCGGGCGATCCCCTGGCCGACATGCCAGGAGTTTGAAGCGCCGCACGGCGTAGCTTCCACAACCTCTAACCGAGATGAACGAAGGGTAGCTTAAACATGCGAGCAACTATCATATATGGCGCTGGCGACGTTCGTATCGAGACCGTCGCAGACGCCCGCTTAATCGAGCCGACCGACGCCCTCGTCGCCGTCACGCGCGCCTGCATCTGCGGCAGCGATCTCTGGCCGTACAAGACGATGGAACACAGCGACACGGGCCGCGTCATGGGGCACGAGGCCATCGGCATCGTCGAATCGGTCGGGGCCGACGTTCGCACCACCAAAGCCGGCGATCTCGTCGTCATGCCGTTCGCGTACTCCGACGGCTCCTGCGTCTTCTGCCACGAAGGGCTGCACACGTCATGCGTCCACGGAGGGTTCTTCGGCACGGTTGAGGTCGCCGGGGCACAGGCCGAAGCGGTGCGCGTCCCCCTCGCGGACGGAACACTCTTCGTCCTGCCGGTCGGCCGTGACGACGCGCTGACGGCGTCGCTCCTCACGCTTTCAGACGTGATGGGCACGGGCCATCATGCAGCCCTCGCCGCCAGGGTCGGTCCCGGCAAGACCGTAGCTGTCGTCGGCGACGGCGCGGTCGGCCTGTGCGGCGTGATCGCCGCCCGCCGTCTCGGCGCAGAGCAGATCATCATCCTCGGCCGGCACGCCGACCGGATCGCACTCGCCAGAGAGTTCGGCGCAACAGAGGTTGTGAGCGAGCGAGGCGACGAGGCAATCGAGCGCGTGCGCGAGCTGACCGGCGGCTTCGGCGTCCACTCCGTCCTCGAATGCGTTGGCCTCGAACAGTCGATGCTCACAGCCATCAGCATCGCGCGGCCGGGTGGCGCAGTCGGCCGCGTCGGCGTTCCCCAGGACGAGACGATGCCGGCGTCGCAGCCTGCGTTCTACAACAACGTCACCGTGAGCGGCGGCCCAGCCCCGGTGCGCGCCTACATCGAGGAGCTTCTGCCCGACGTGCTCGAAGGCAGGATCGAGCCGGGCCGCGTGTTCGATCGGGTCACGAACCTTGACGGGGTGCCTGACGGCTACCGCGCGATGAACGAGCGCGAGGCGATCAAGGTCCTGATTGAGTTCTGAAGGGAAATGCGCCGACGACCACGTGGACAGGCGAGGAGCTCGACAAGATCGGAGCGGCAGAAGAGCTACAGAACGAGGTTAGGGAGGAGCATGCGAGTTGGCATTCCGGGTTCGAGGTTGATGGGCGGCAAGCTCTGGACGAGCTTTGCCCGAACTGGGCATGAGGTGGTTTTCAGCGCGAGGTGCTGTTCAGCGTGTTCGACGTCCAGGACAAAAGCCCGCGGCCCGGCATGATCTACTGAGGCGACCCAGATCGACCACCGCTACGGCCGCATCATGAACCCGAACCTCCAGCACTACCACGTGCCCGGCTGGGCGAGTCGGAGAAATCGCCCGC
>QHXN01000057.1 GCA_003222975.1 Acidobacteriota bacterium
CCCCGCCGCGCCGAGCACGACGACCTGCGCGAGATACGCGGCGGTCAGCCTGCGCCCGGTCGCGCCGACGCACTTGAGCACCGCGATTGACTTCTTCCTCTGCTCGATGAAGACGCGCGTCACCGAAGAGACGCCGATGCCGCCAAGCACGAGGATGACGAGGCCGGTGAGCGAAAGATAATTCTCCGCGCGCGCGAACTGCTCGCCGAGGTTCTCTTCAGAGTCTTTGTATGAGCGGACGTTGAAGACGTTGTTGCCTACTTCGGTGCGGAGCGCGCGCACAAGCTCCTCCGTCCGACCCTCGGCGGCCTTAAACAGAATCTTGCGCCGCGCGCGGCTGCCGAAGCCCGTGAGTCCCGCCGTCTCAAGAGCAGTGCGCTCGACGAAGACGCGCGGGCCGAGGCGGAAGCCCCCGGCGCTGCCCGGCTCCTGCTGCGTCGCGGCGCGAATCTCAAACTCCTTCTCGCCGATCTTCACCCGGTCGCCGACGTGGAGGTTGAGTCGTTCGAGAAGCAGAGGGGCGACGACCGCGCCGCCCTGTTCAACGAGCGAGAAATCGAACGGCCTGCCGTCGGCGAGGCGGAAGTCGCCGTAGAGCGGGAAGCCCTTTTCGATTCCCTTCACCTCGACCATCAGCGCGCCCTCGCGCGACTCGTCGGCGGGCCGAAGCATGGTCGGCGCTTCGATGGTCTCGGTGCGCGCCTCGACGAGCGGCGGCGGCGCGGCGCGGTTGATCTTCGCCAGCACGTCCTCCGGCCACTCGCGCGTCGTCTCGACCTGCACGTCCGCCGTCATCAGCTCGCGCGCCTGGCCCGTGACGACGCGGTTGAGGTTCTGAATCATCGAGCGCAGCGCGACGATGCTGCCGACGCCCACGCCGATGCAGAGGAAGAAGAAGAGCAGACGCTTCCACGAAGAGCGCAGCTCGCGTCGCGCGAGGTTGAGTATGAACTTCAAGGCCGCGCTGCCTCCAACTCTCCAGCCGTCGGACTCTCTGTTGATTCCGACTGGCGCAAGGTTTCGTCGGCGACGACCTGTCCGTCGCGCAGGGAGATGCGGCGGTCGGCGCGGCTGGCGAGTTCGTGTTCGTGTGTGACGAGGACGAGCGTCGCCCCGCGCCGACGGTTCATCCCGACCATGAGGTCGAAGACGTGTTGGCCGTTGCGCGAATCGAGATTGCCGGTCGGCTCGTCGGCCAGGAGGATTTTCGGCTCGTTGGCAAAGGCGCGCGCGATAGCGACGCGCTGCTGCTCGCCACCCGAAAGCTGCGACGGGTAATGGTGTGCGCGCTCGGTCAACTCCACGTCGCGGAGGAGTTGTCGCGCGCGCGCGGCGGCGTCTTTCAGGCCGGCGATCTCCATCGGCGCGAGCACGTTTTCGAGAGCGGTCATCGAGGGGATGAGATGGAACGACTGGAAGACGAAGCCGATCTTGCGCCCGCGCAAGGAGGCGAGCGCGTCCTCGCCCATGCGCGTGATCTCCTCGCCGTCAATGCGTATCTGGCCGCTGGTCGGCGCGTCGAGACCGGCGACGAGTCCGAGCAGCGTTGACTTGCCGCTGCCCGAAGGCCCGACGACGGCGACGAACTGCCCGTCGGGAATCGTCAGGTCAAGCTCGCGCAGGATGGTCAACTTCTCCGCGCCGGACTGAACCGTCTTGGAAACCTTGTATAATTCGATCATGCGAAGTTCACTGTTGGCCTTTTCTCTTTTGACCGCGTCTCTTTTGACCGCCGCGTTGCTTTCAGCTTGCGGCGGCGCGGCGCGCGAGTCTTCGGCTTCGCGCGGCGCTTCCGCGACGAATGCCCCGACCCCTCAGCCGGCTCCCGCGACTACGGAAGAGACTTTACCGAAAATCGTCGCCTTCGGCGACAGCCTGACCGCGGGGTACGGCCTCGCGCCGAAGGAGAGCTACCCGGCGCTGCTGCAAAAGATGTTGGACGCGGACGGGTTCAAGTACGAGGTGGTCAACGCCGGAGTTTCGGGCGACACCTCGGCGGGCGGCGTCCGTCGCGTTGACTGGACGCTGGACTCAGGCCGTGTGCGCTTCGTCATCCTGGAGCTGGGCGCGAACGACTTCCTGCGCGGCCAGCCCGTCGCCGAGACGAAAAAGAACCTCGCCGAGATCATCGAGCGCTGCAAGTCGCGCGGCTCTCAAGTCCTCCTCGCCGGCATGTACACGACCACGGACGCGGGGCCAGACTACGAGCGGCAGATTCACGACTGCTTCCAGTCGCTCGCGCGCGAGCACGACGTGACGCTCGTCCCCTTCTTCCTCGAAGGCGTCGCGGGCCGCGACGAACTCAACCAGGAAGACCGCATCCACCCGAACGCCGAGGGCACGAAGATCGTCGCCGCCACGGTCTATCAATACCTCAAACCGCTGCTCGAAAAGGAGGCGAAGAGATGACGGGGTGATGGGGAGAAATGGAGACGGGGAGATGAATACCGCGTCTCTCAACACGTCTCCCCGTCCCCACGTCTCCCCGTCGTACCCTTATCCTTGCTCTTCGCGCCGCGCCGAAAAATTTTCTTCCGTCGCTGCCACAAACCGCACGCCCGCGGTGTTTACTCGTTAGAAAGTGGGTTTTGCCGAATTACACACGCGGAAAGGAGTGTGACCCGAATGGGACGCCGAACACTTGTCAGAGCACTCGCGACGACTCTTCTCCTGATGGCTTCAGCCGCGCTCGCGAGCGCGCAGGACTTTCAGAAGAGCTACAACCTTGAGCCGGGCGGAACGATCAACGTCTCCAACGTCTCCGGCGACATACACATTACCGGCTACGACGGCAGCGCCGTCAACGTCGCCGGCTTCAAAGAGGGGCGCGACCGCGACGTGGTCGAGGTGGAAGACCTGAGCGCGGCGGGGCGCGTCGAGCTGCGTGTGAAGTACCCGCGCGAATGCAACTGCGACGCCAGCATCAGGTTCGAGGTTCACGTGCCCCGTTCCGTCAATTTCAACTTCGACAAAATCTCGACCGCGAGCGGCAACATCAGCGCCGAGGGCGTCACCGGGCGCATCGAGCTTCACACGGCGAGCGGCGACGTGACGCTTCAGGGCGTGAGCGGCGAGGTGCGCGCCGCGTCGGCGAGCGGGACTGTGAAGGTGCGGGACGCCGCAGGCTCCGTGAACGCCAACACGGCGAGCGGCAACGTGGACGTGGAACTCACGCGCCTGGAAGGTACGGGCGACATGCGTTTCTCCTCGGCGAGCGGCGACGTGAGCGTGCGTCTGCCTTCGAGCCTCGACGCGCGTGTGGACATGTCAACCGCCTCCGGCTCGATTGAAACGGACTTCCCCATCGAGGTGAGGAAGGATAGATACTCTTCGGGCTACACCGCGCGCGGCCAGCTCGGCAGCGGCTCGCGCCTCCTGAAAATCTCCTCCGCCTCCGGCGACTTGAGACTGAAGAGCCTCTGAGCCAACACGGAGGGCGACCGCCGCGGCGCGCGGCGCTTCGAGCAGGATAGAAGAAGGGCGGCGACGGTGAACGACGGTCGCCGCCCTTCTTATCATTCGCCGCTTTCCGTCTTACCTTTCTCGTTTTGTTTCGCGCGCGGGTGAAACTTCTCATAGACGCTGCGGAGGCGTTCGCCCGTGACGTGCGTGTAAATCTGCGTGGTGGCGAGGTCGCTGTGGCCGAGCATGGCCTGGACGCTGCGCGTGTCAGCGCCGTGTTCGAGCAGGTGCGTGGCGAAGCTGTGGCGCAGCATGTGGGGCGAGACGCGGCGGAGTCCAGCCCTTTCGGCGTGCTTCTTGAGCGCCGCCCAGAAAGACTGGCGCGTGAGCGTGCGGCCCATGTGGCCGACGAAGAGTCGCTGCGAGTCGCGGCCCGCGAGCAGGGCGCGGCGCGCGGCCTCGTACCGTTGCAGCCACGCGATTGCCGAGCGCCCGACGGGGATGCTCCGCTGCTTGCTCCCCTTGCCCGTGCAGACGAGCAGGCCGCGGTCAATGTCCACGCTCGAAGTCGTCAGCCCCGTCAGTTCTGAGACGCGGAGGCCGGTGGCGTAGAGCAGCTCGATCATCGCGCGGTCGCGCACGCCCGCGGGCGTGGTCGTGTCGGGCGCTTCGATCAAACGCTCGACCTCCTCCTGCGTGAGGAAGCGCGGGAGCTTCTGGCCCGCCTGCGGCGACATCAGGTCGGAGGTCGGGTCTGACTTGAGGTGGCCGTCGAGGAGGAGGTAGCGGTAGAAGCCGCGGACGGAGCTGATCATCCGCGAGACCGAGCGCGGCGAAAGCCCCTCACGCGTGAGCGACATGACGAACTGCGTCAGCTCCACCTTGTCGAGCGCCTGCGGCTCGCGCCCACGCGACTCGGCATAAGCCTTCAGCCGCGCGAGGTCGCGCCGGTAGCTCTCGACGGAGTTGCCCGCCAGCCCCTTCTCGACTTGAAGGTAGAGCAGGTGCTCGCGAATCAGGTCACGTGACATAAACGATAGTAGCCAGCAGTCAGTAGCCAGTAGCTAGCAGATTGTGCCCCTTTAGTTAGCGCCGATTGTCAGCAAGCCCCGGAGATGCAGAGATGTTTTTCTACTGACTACTGACTACTGTACCTTAGCTCGTCGCCCTGTCGGACGCGGGGAGCGTGGCGCTGAAGTCTTCGAGGAAGCGGCGCACGTAGGCGTTCAGAAGCTCCTCGACGCGTTCGGGGTCGGGCGACGCGACGAGCAGGCCGACGTGGTGGCGCTTGCGCAGGCGGAAGACGATTTCGGGGTCGTCGTACCTGGAGGTGTCAGGCCACTCCTGCCGCGCGAGCGAGATACAGATGCCGGCGTAGTCCCCGCGGTGCGGCGGCACTTCGTATTTGCCGTGCGCGCCCGCGACCTCGATGCGCGCCCACTCGCGCCAGAGGTTGACGCCCGTGGCGGCCTCGACGACCTCGGCGATGTTCGCGCCGCCGACGCGCGAGGCGGTTTCGAGGAAGTAGAAGCGACCGTCGCCGCTCTTGATGAACTCTGTGTGCGTGACCCCGCGCGGGAGGCCGAGCGCGCGGACGAGCTTTTGGTTGAGCGCTTCGAGCGAGCGCGCGTCCTCCGAACGGCGCGAGACGGTGCGCGTCAGGAACACCCCGCCGCCGTGCGCCACCTCCAGCGGCGGCTTGCCGTACTTGCTGACAGCCGAGAAGACGACCTCGCCCTCCCAGACGACCGAGTCCACGTGAAAGATGTCGCCGGGGATGAACTGTTCGAGCAGGTAGAACGACTGCCTGTCGCCCAACTCTTCGAGCAGCGGCCACAGCTCTTCCGCGGAGTTCACTTTCTTGATGCCGACCGCCGAGGCCTCCGAGCGCGGCTTCAAGACCCAGGGCGCTGCCGTGCGTTCGGTGAACTCGCGGATGCGCGCGTGGTTGAGCGCGTGGACGAATTCGGGGACGAGGACGGCGTGCTCGCGCGCCTTCATCCTCATCGCGAGCTTGTCGCGGAAGTGGCGCGCGGTGGTATCTCCCATGCCGGGGATGCGCAGGTGCTCGCGCAGGGCCGCGGCGGTCTCCACGTCGAAGTCGTCGAGCGGCACGATGCGTTCAATCTCGCGCGTGCGCGCCAGGTAGCTGACGGCGCGCGTGAGCGGTTCGAGCGCGAAGTCCTGCGGCATGTAGAAGGTCTCGTCAATAGACTCGCGCGGCCAGTCGGCGTCGCGCAGCTTTTCGACCGTGACCAGGAGGACGCGGCAGCCCAGACGCTTGCACTCGCGCATGAACTCCTGCCCCTTCTCGTAGCTCGCGAGGCACAGGACTGTGAGTTGGCGCTCCTCTGTCAAGACGGTTTCTCCACGGCGAAGTTAGGCCGAAGCACGCGGGCCGGACGCGCACGCATGATAACTCATCCGCCGCCCGGTGCAACAAGCCTGGCCCGCCTGACGTATTACGCGGCGAAACCTGTTAACTTGCTTTCGCCCTAAAAACTCAAACGGGACATGAGGCCGCATGAACTTCTCCGTCGCCGCGCCGGCGGGCTTCGACTTCAAGCGCACGCTCATCAGCCACGGCTGGTGCGACCTGCGCCCCTTCGAGTGGGTTGACAACGCGACGCTCGTCCGCGTGCTCGACGCGGGCGACGCCGCGCCCGTCACGGTGACGATCAAGGGCGACAGTCGCGCGCTTCAGGTGAGCACTTCGCGCCGGCTCGGCAAGCGCGCAGCCGCGCGCGTCGAGCGCGACGTGCGCCACATCTTCCGCCTCGACGACCGTTTGACGGAGTTCTACGCCACGGTCGCCGACGACCCCGAATTCTCCTGGATCGCGCGCGACGGCGCGGGCCGGCTGCTGCGCTCGCCCACCGTCTTCGAGGACTTGGTCAAGTCCATCACGACGACGAACTGCTCCTGGTCTCTGACGAGGAAGATGGTCACGGAGCTGGTCGGAAGCCTTGGGCGCGAGGCGTCGGACGGGCGGCGCGCTTTCCCGACGCCCGAAGCGATGGCGGCCCGTCCCGTCGAGTTCTACCGCGACGTTGTGCGCGCGGGCTACCGCGCCGCGTACCTGAAGGAACTGGCCGAGCGCGTCGCGTCGGGCGAGCTGGACGTGGAGGCGTGGATGACGAGCAAGCTCTCGACCGCCGATCTGAAGCGCGAGATGAAGCGCGTGAAGGGCGTCGGCGACTACGCGGCGGAGAATCTTCTGAAGCTCGTCGGGCGCTACGACGTGCTCGCGCTCGACTCGTGGGTGCGCGGCAAGTTCGCACGGGTGAGAAACAAGGGCCGCGCCTGCGACGACCGACGGATCGCGCGCTTCTACGCGCGCTTCAAGGAGTGGCGCGGCCTCGCCCTCTGGTGCGACATGACACGCGACTGGTTCGAGCAGGCGAATGACACCAACGAAGTAACGTCGTAAGTTACCCGGCTAAAGAGCCGCTGTCGGCAAAAGCAAAATGAGAGCGGTCATGCTTATCTAGCATGGCCGCTCTCATTTTGCTTTTGCGCTCCGAATTATGGATTGTACTTCGGCGTGATGCCGAGGTTCTGGAAGAGGAAGGAGTAGATGTCCGCCGTCTGCTCGATGTACTTCGTCGTGCTGCTCGCGCCGTGGCCGGAGTTCGTGTCTATGCGGATGAGGATGGGGCCGTCGCCGGCCTGCCGCTCTTGCAGGGTCGCGGCGTACTTGAACGAGTGCGCGGGCACGACGCGGTCGTCGTGGTCGGCGGTCGTAATCAGCGTCGCCGGATACTTCACGCCCTCGCGTATGTTGTGCATGGGGGAGTAGGCGTACAGAGCCTTGAACTCGGCCTCGTTGTCGCTCGACCCGTAGTCGGCGATCCAGTTCCAGCCGATTGTGAACTTGTGGAAGCGCAGCATGTCCATCACGCCCGCCTGCTGGATGACGACTTTGAAGAGGTCGGGCCGTTGGTTCGAGACTGCGCCGACGAGCAGGCCGCCGTTCGAGACGCCATGGATGGCGAGGCGCGAGGGCGAGGTGTACTTGTTCGCGACGAGCCACTCGGCGGCGGCGATGAAGTCGTCGAAGACCTTCTGCTTGTGGAGCTTCGTCCCGGCCTCGTGCCACTTCTCGCCGTACTCGCCGCCGCCGCGCATGTTCGCCGAGGCATAGACGAAGCCCTCTTCGAGCAGGGCAAGGCGCAGCGCGTTGAAGCCGGGCGTCGTGTTGATGTTGAAGCCGCCGTAGCCGTAGAGCAGTGCGGGGTTGTGGCCGTCGAGCCGTAGGCCCTTCCTGTAGGTCAGAAACATCGGGACGCGCGTGCCGTCCTTGCTCGCGTAGAAGACCTCTTTGACCTCGTAGTCGGCGGGGCTGAAGCCGGGGATTTGGGTCGCGCGTAAGACCGTGGACTTGCGCGCGGCGATGTCGTAGCGGTAGATGGTCGGCGGGAAGTTGAAGGAGGTGAAAGTGTAGAAGACGAACTTATCATCCTTCAGGCCATCGAAACCGCTGGCGACGCCGAGCGCGGGCAGTTGCACCTCGTCCTCCAGTTTCCCTTCGAGGCTGTAGACGTATGCGCGCGTGGTCACGTCCTTCAGGTAGGCGGCGAAGAGTTTGCCGCCCGCCGTGCTGACCGATTCGAGCGGCTCCGGCTTTTCGGGAAGCACGTCCTTCCAGTTTTTCTCTTCGGGGTTCTTCGGGTCGAAGAGGAAGACGCGGCGGTTCGGCGCGTTGTGGTTGGTCTCGACCAGCAGCTTGTCGCCGAGGCTGTCAACCACGCGGAACTCGTCGTCGCCGACCTCGGCGACTATCGGGTGCCAAGCCCTGTCGCCCGCCTTCGCGTCGCGGTAGAAGAGCGCGTTGCCCTTCTTGCCCTTGCCGCGCTCCGAGACCGTGAGGATGGCGAAGCGCTCGTCCTCGGTCGCCCTGACCTGGTGGAAGCGCTGCGGGTTGGCCTTGTCCTCATAGACCAGCTCGTCCGCCGTCTGCGACGTGCCGACGCGGTGGAAGTAGACCTTTTGGTTCTCGTTCTTCGAGGTCAGCTCCTTCCCCTTCTCCGGCTCGTCGTAGCGGCTGTAGTAGAAGCCCTCGCCCTGCCACGAGAGGCCGGAGACTTTGACCCACTTCAGAACGTCCGGCAGCTCCTTCCTCGTCGCCAAGTCCATCACGTGGCACTCGCGCCAGTCCGACCCGCCCGTCCCCTTGCAGTAGGCGGCGTACTTCACGTCCTTCGACGGCTCGAACGCTCCGAGCTGCGCGGTGCCGTCCGCGGAGAACTTGTTCGGGTCGAGCAGGACTTCGGGCGCGCCGTCCAGCCCCTTCTGCACGTAGAGGACGGACTGATTTTGCAGCCCGTCGTTCTTCTCGAAGAAGTAATACTGCCCCTGCCGGAACGGCCTCCCGTACCTTGGGTAGTTGATGATTTTCTCAAGCCGGGCCTTGACCGACTGGCGGTAGGGAATCTTCTCAAGATAACCGAAGGTGACTTGGTTCTCCTCCTCGACCCACTTCGCGGTCTCCGGCGACTTATCGTCTTCGAGCCAGCGGTAAGGGTCTGCGACCTTCACGCCGAAGTACGTGTCCACCTGATCGCCCTTCTTCGCGGTCGGGTACTGAAGCCTCTGCGCGCCCGCCGCCGGGCACAGCGCGCCCAGCGCGACGGCGAGGGCGACCAGTCTCTTTAATAGTGTCGAAACCTCTCTCATTAAAGCTTTCCTCCAAATTTGAACTAACGCTTGCTTGCGAATTCCGGCCCCAGACACCTTCAAGCCGGCATGGTCGGCCCGGTCACGCCCCGAAGATTGAGGCCGACGGACAGAGCCGCGCGACGACGCACTCGCCGCAGAGCGGCGTGCGCGCCTTGCAGACCTTGCGACCGTGGGCGATGAGGAGGTGCGGGAACAGAATCCAGTCGGATTTCGGCACGAGGGCCGTCAAGTCCTGCTCGATCTTCTCTGCGGTCTTCTCTTCAGACAAACCCAGGCGCTCCGAGAGACGCGAGACGTGGGTGTCAACGACGACGCCCGACGCTATCCGGTAGGCGTTGCCGAGGACGACGTTGGCGGTCTTGCGCGCGACGCCGGGCAGTTCGAGCAACTCCTCCATCGAGCGTGGGACGCGCCCGCCGTGCTTCTCGCCGATGAGACGACAAGTGCCCTGGATCGCTCTGGCCTTGTTGCGGAAGAAGCCGGTCGAGTGGATGTCGCGTTCGAGCTTGGCGACGGGTGCGGCGGCGTAGTCTTCCGCCGAGCGGTACTTGCGGAAGAGTTCGGCGGTGACGAGGTTGACGCGCTCGTCCGTGCACTGCGCGGAGAGGATGGTCGCGACGAGGAGTTCGAGCGGGTTCGAGTGGTTCAGACTGCAACGCGCTTCCGGGTACTCTCTCTTGAGGAGGCGGACGATCTGCCGGGCGCGCTTCTTCTTTTTGAGGGCGGCTTCCAACTTTCACCTCGCGGGAGTGACGATTGCGGAGCGGCGTGTTTCGGATTGCGGATTTGAGAGCACTCAGCCATAAGGACTTGGTCTGCGCCATGCAATTCAACAGCATCGAATTCGATGGCGGCACGCCTTCCGCCAATCCGCAATCCGAATTCCGCATTCCGAAATCCTCTTCAATGCCTGCGCGTCGTGCGCCTGCGGCCCGTCCTGCGCAACGTCCTGCGTGTGGTGGCGGCGGTCGTCGCGGGCGGCTTGACCATCTGCTTCCTGACCAACTCGGCCACGGTGCTGAGGGGAACGGCGGCGCTGATGACGAGCGTGCTGCCTTCGGTTCGGTTGACGACCGTTTTGAGCACGCCCAGCGCAGTGCGTGCGTCGGCGGCGTCCTTGCTGTTCTTCTTGGCGGCCTCCTCGGCGAGCGACATCTGGAGCGCCACCATACCCATCCTGACGAGGCCGGAGAGCGCGCTGGCGTGCTCCGGCTGGTCTGTCAGCAGCGCCGCGTGGAAGGTTATGTTGAGCGCGTCCATCCCCTGCGACAGACTGATCTGCTTCATCCAGGCGAGCGTCTTGTCCAGCTCCTCGTTCGAGGGGACGCCGTACTTGTGCACGCTGTCGGAGAGCGAGGGCGGGATGGCCGCCGTCAGGCTCCAGAGCGCCTGCGGCTCGCGCGCGGCGAGTTCGAGCGTCGAAGGGTTGAGTCGGCCCTGCCCGGCAGCCGCGTCAATGGCCGCCTTCACGTAGGCCGGCACGCCCGCGACGAGCGTGCGCGAATCGAGCGTCGTGACGGCGATTTCGGGGTACGGGTTCGACTTCGGCTCGCCGCCAGCGCCGCCCTTGCTTTTGTCGCCGTCGCCCATGATTTTGCTGACACTCTCGGTGTCAATGATGTCGAGCGTCTTCGAGCCGTAGCTCTCTTGGCGCGTCTTCACATTCTGAGAGCCGGCGGCGATGCGCCCGATGGCGAGCAGCGCGTCGGGGTTGAAGCCGCCTCTGACGACGACGATGAATTCGGGCAGACCGTTGGCGGGCGCGGGCTGTGCGAAGCGCACGGCGACGGCGGCGTAGTCGAGGTCGCGCACGTCGAAGCCTCCCTTTTGCACCTCGGCGAGCATCTTCTGGTACTCGGCTGGCGGCAACACGCGCGGGAGCAGCTCGTTGACGATTCGGCGCGCGTTGACGTAGAGAACGGCCTGCGATTCGGGGAAGGAGGCGAGCGCGCCGCGCGCGTCAATCGGTACTTGGGCCGAGGCGTGCGGCGTCGCGAGCGCGAGCATGAGGGCGAGCGGCAGGAGAATCCTTGCGCGGGTTGGTTTTCTCATCGGGGCTTTAGCTTCCTTTCAGAAAAGAGGAGAGCGAAACAACAGGAGCGGCGTCCAACATAATGGTTACAAGTTCAAAGTTCAAGGTTCGAGGTTGAATCTTCAACTTTTACCCTTGAGCCTGTAACTCTTAAGGGCCGGGCGTGACGGGCACGTCGAGCGCGAAGCCTCCGACGCGAGAGCGCGCGCCCGGCTCTGTGAAGCGCAGGTCTGCGAACTGAACAATCCATCCGCCGCCTTGCAACGGCAGCACGCGCGCCACGGGGAAGCGCGCGAAGTCGAGCAGCACGCGCGCGTGCCCGTCCGTTGACGCGCGCTCGACCAACTCGCGCGCCGCGCCTTCCGGCTTCTCAATCTTGAGCAGGCCGCGCGGGTTCTCAGCCTGAGTCTTCTCGCCGAGCGAGAGGTCGAAGCGCAGCGTCGAGCGATCCGTCTCGGCGAAGCAGCGCCACGCGAGCGGGTCTGCGAGCGCGGGCGTCGCGGCGACTCGCAAGACCTTCTCGCCGTCCCGCGCCGCAAGTTTCTGCGCCACGACCTGCGAATCATTGAGGGCGCTGTGGTGGAAGAGCGCGAGCGCGCCGCAGTAAACGACGACGAGCGCGAGCGACGCCGCCGCGACGAGTTCACCACGGCGCTTCGCCAGCCCAGATACGTGAAGCACGAAGAAGACGGCGAGTCCGCCGAACCAGACGGCGTGCGCGGCGACGGGCAGCCCCGCCCCGAAGCGGCGCGGGAATGAGACGAACAGGTAAGTCAGCACGCAGGCGAGCAAAGCCCACGCCGCCGCGCGCGGCCTCGTCCCCGCCGTGAGCAGGAAGCATGCGCCGCCGAGCACGAGCCAAATCCAGGGGTCAACGATGAATAGGAGGTCGCCGTAAACCCAGTGCCCGTCCCAAGGGAGAAAGGGCCGCAGGCCGTAGCTGTTCGTCCAGTCGAGCAGAGGGTGCGACGCGATGAGGACGAGCGAGCAGACGAGGAGACCTTTGAAACGCGCGCGGGGCGCGCGCCCGCGCAGGCGCGCGAGCAGTCGCTCGCCCGCGAAAAACAGGACGGGCAGGGCGAGTCCGAGCGCGAGCACGCCGACCAGCGAGTGTGTGATGCCGCGATGGTTCGCAAGGTAAACGCTCGGCCCTTCGGCCAGCGCGACGATGTCTATGTCGGGGAGGTTCGAGGCGACGACGCAGAGAGGGGTCGCATACGGCGAGGCGCGCTCAAGACCCGCCTTCGCGGCTGCCAGTCCGACGAGCGAGTGTGTGAGATTATCCACGGAGAATAAATGATGAATGCGGAATGATGAATGATGAATGAAGAGAAGCCAGCCGTCTTTAATTCATCATTCATCATTCCGCATTCATCGTTCGTTTAGAACGGGAGCGATTTGTCCGGGACCGGCTCCTTCGGGAGCTGCGCGTAGCGTTCGGGGCTTAGCTCCTGGAGCTTGTCGGCGGCGGCGCGGACGACCGATGATTCGGGCTGCGGCTTGGCGTCCTTGACCTGCGCCTTGCGCGCCGCCTCGACCATGCCGAAGAGGAGGTTCACGGCCTCGTCCTTCTTCCCCTGCTTCTCGTCAACGGTGGCTAGACGGAGTTTCAGAGTGTTCTCCGAGACATTCTGGTCCTTGTCGTTCAGAAGCTCCTGGTAGAGTTTCGCCGCGTCGTCGTACTTGCCGTCGGCCTCGTGCGCCTCGGCCAGCGCGAACTTGGCGCGCGCCGCGAGGTCGTCGTTGCTGCTTCGGCTCACCGCCTCCAACTCGCTCAGGCCCTTACCGCGGTCAAACGCGAGCAGGTTGGCGGCGGCGAAGTAGCGCGCGATGTCGCTGTAGGGCGAGCCGTAGTCGCGCTCGACCTTCTGGAACTCTTCGACGGCGCGGCGCGCGCGCTCCTGCTCGTTCGGGAAGGTGGGGCCTGTGTCGCCGGGCTGCGGCGTGCCGGTCGTGACCGGGGCCTCGGCGATCTCGATGGCCTTCGAGAGCGCGAGGTTCGCCGAGTCGGCGCGGCTCGCGCGCCACCACGAGAAGGCGACGGCGAGTATGGCGAGGGCGACCACGCCGCCCGCCGCATAGAGGATCGTCCGGCCCTGTCCCTCGAAGCGGTGCGAGAGGCGTTCGTAAGCGCCCAGCGTCGTGTCGCGGAACTTGTCGTGCTTGAGTTGCTTTGCGCGTTTCTTGGTAGTTCGAGCCACTGCTTTTTCCCGGTGCAAGAGCGCACAGTCGTGTGCGTTCTGAATTAAGGAGTTCGAGGCAAAGGTCTCACTCTAACGGCGGGTATCGGGGTTGTCAAGCAGGCCGGTTTGACCGACTTTCCGCGGGCGTGGTAGGCTGCCGCGCAAACCGAAATCACCCTCGCATGGATGCCGTGGACAGCACGGACGGACGCGGAATTCAACCCGCATTTATTTTGTACTGGCCGAGGCATAGAGGATAATTCCTCCGCGCCCTTTGCGTGAACTTTGCGTCCTTTGCGGTTAAGCAAGTCTTCTTTAACCGCAAAGGACGCAAAGTAGTCGCCAGGTGCGCAAATGGCGTCTAAACAGTCAGCATGAAATTTTTCGCGGAACAAACAGAGGCGGGCCGGTGTCGAAGGTTTCAGTTGAAGGGGGAGAGGCCCTTCGACAGACCCTCCCAGTCCGACGGAGGACGCCTGTGAGCTTCGGAGAGCCAATCGCCCTCCGCGTGCGAGCGGAACTGGAGAGGGCTGCCGACGCGGCAGCCTCGGCAGACGACCGCTTCGCCGCGCCGGCGGAGGCGCAGTTCCTTGAAAGGCTCAAGGCGGGCGAGGCGGCGGCCTTCAACCGGCTCGTCGAGGAGCGGCACGCGGACATCTACGCTCTGCTCTACCGCCTCACGGAAGACCCGGAGGAGGCGCGCGACCTGACGCAGGAGACCTTCCTGCAAGCCTTCCGCAATATCGGGGGATTCCGCGGCGAGGCAGACCTCCGCACTTGGCTCTACCGCATCGCCGTTAACCAGGCGCGCAACCGCTGGCGCTGGTGGAAGCGACGCCGACGCGACCGGACGGTCTCGCTCGACGCGCCCGTCAGCGAATCGCACGACGCGCCGCTCTCGGCTGAGCTTCAAAGCCACACGACGGGCGACCCCGAACAGCAGGCGCTGGCACGCGAGCGAGAGCGCGCACTGCTCTCGGCCCTGCGCACGCTCTCGCGCCCCTACCGCGAGGTCATCGTGCTCCGCGACATCGAGGGGCTGAGCTACGAGGAGGTCGCGCTCGCGCTTGAGATAAACGTCGGCACTGTCAAATCGCGACTGTCGAGAGGTCGCGCCGAGCTTCGACGCAGGCTCGAAGGCTCTTTGTAAATTAGCTGTTAGCTTATAGCTGTTAGCCGTAACTGAAAGCCGCCGGCTCGCCGTCGGGCGGACAGTTTCGGCAGGTGAAAGCTAACAGCTATAAGCTAACAGCTTTCCCGGATGGCTGCCCCGCCCCGGCTACACCAACACCCCGGTGCCTGGTGGGTCAGGAAGCGGTGGGAGCGGATGCGTGAGAGGCCAAGTCGGCGGCGACTCGGCGTCGGGCGGTTTTGAAAACGAGGCCAGCAACACCCGTTCTTCTGTTACCGCCCGAACGCGTGGGTCAAGGCGGCAGACGCTTCACGCGTGTTCGCAATTGCTGCTTCCTTGCGAAAGGGAGCAGCCGGGGTCGGCCAGCCATCCGAGAGATATCAGATGCTGGATGTCAGATGTCAGTCGAGAACAAGCATCCAGCATCTGATATCTTACATCTTGACTTATGATGACGTGCGAGGAATCACAGAAGGCTTTTTCGCCGTACCTTGACGGCGTGCTGCCGCGCGGGGCGAGCGACGCGCTCGACAAGCACCTCGGCGTGTGCCCCGTCTGCCGTCATCAGTTCTCGGAGACACGCGCCGTGGTGCGCGCCCTCTCTCTCGTCGCGCGCCCCGCGCCGCCCCCAGGGCTAGCCGCCTCGGTCAGCGAGGCGCTCGCAATCGAGCGCGCCGCGCGCGGGGCGAACCCGCCCATGCCGCTCTACGAGCGTGTGGCGCGCTGGGTCACGCCGCGCGTGATGCCCTACGCGGTCGGCGCACTCTACTCGGTCATCCTCTTCGTGGCGGTGTTCGGCGCGTTGCGGCAGCAGTTGCGCTTGCTGCGCAACCTGGCCGAGGAGCAGGCGCTCGAAAGTGGGCAGCCTTACAGCGTGACTTGGGTTGACGGTCGCGGCGGCTACGACGTGACGCGCCCGCTCTCGCCCGACCTGTCGGTCGCGGCGCGCGCGCCGTTCACATCCGAGTCGCCGACGCTGAATCCGCGCGGCGCGCTCGCGGCGCTGACGCTTTCGCCGCCGAGCGCGCGCCGGCCCGACGACGACGACATGATCGTGGTCGCCGACGTTTACGGCAACGGCAGCGCCTCGCTCGCAGAGGTCGTCGCGCCGCCGCGCAACCGGCACATGATTGACGAGCTTCAGGACGCGCTGCGGCAGAGTCCGGCCTTCGTCCCCGCCTCCCTTGACCGCAGGCCGCAGACCATGCGCGTCGTCTTCGTCCTCCAGAAGATGAACGTGCCGGAGAGCAGCTACTAAAGCCTCGAAAGCCTCGAAAGAACCGACCTGTTAAGTCGCGCAGTTGAAGCGCACTGTGCTTCAACTGCGCGACTCTGCTTTTCCGTCAACGGCCCCGCGCCCCTGTCAGCATTAACCCTGCGCATCTTCGCATGCCGGCAGAAAAGTTGTTGTAGTCCTCACGCCGTGGTAAATTGCGCGCTGCCGTCGCGCCCCTTGCTTGGACTGCCGGAGTGTGGGCGAAGCGTCCGAACGTAAATCAACTTAGCCTCGACGCCGACCGACCGAATCAAAAAGCCTATGAGTTCACGCGAACCCGAACGAGTCGCCGCCGTTTTGATTGTGCTGCTCGCGCTCTACCTCTCCTTTGCACAAGACGCTCGCGCGCAAGACACCGCCGACAGGGGCATACGTGTCGTCTCACGCAACAGCCGAGCGCGCCCGAAGGAGGAGGACGAGCGGGCGCGCACGTTTTTGGAGGATGGGCTTCGGCGCGCGGACGCGGGCGACTGGGCCGGGGCGCTTAAAGCCTACGACCGGGCGCTCGCCATAGACCCGCGCTTCGCGGACGCGCTCGTCGCCGAGGGCGACGCCTACATGAGTTCGGGCAAGTACAAGGAGGCGTTCGCCGCATACGAGAAGGCGGTGGGCGTCGCGCCCTCGAACCCGGACGCTTACTACAGCCTCGGCGCGGCCTACAACAGCATGGCGCAGTACGGCGACGCCTTCAAACCTTTCGTGCAGGCCGTCCGCCTCGACCCCGAATTCGCCGAGGCGCACTACGGCATCGGCTACGCTTACCTCAAGCTCGACAACTTCAAGGACGCTCTTCCCTACCTGCGGCAGGCCATCCGCCTCAAGCCCGACTACGCGGAGGCGCGACTCGCCCTCGGCGAGACTTACCTCGGCCTCAGAGACTTCAAAGCCGCCGAGGCCGAGCTTAAAACCCTCGCCGGCCTCGACGCGTCCTCGGCGCACGATCTCGACAAGGAGATTCGCGCGGCCAGCGGCGTCGCCCAGACCTCCGTGGCCCAAACCTCCGCGCAGCCGACCTCGGAGGCGTATGTCGGTAGTGAATTGTCGCCAACGGCTGAGAAGCCACAAGCGCCGAAGACCGAAGCGCCGAAGAGCGCGCGCTTGGTTTCCACTCTCGCCGCGACTCCGAAGAGGGTGCAAACTTCTCGCGCTAAGTCCGGGGCTTCGGAGAGCGCCGCCGCACCGCCGCAGAGACGTGCCGCGGCTAGCCAGCCCGCCGGGGCAACGAACTCCGCCTCGACGCTCGCCGTCGAGCTGAGTTTCTGGGACAGCATCAAAAACAGCAACGACCCCGAAGAGTTCGCCGCGTATCTCAGGAAGTACCCCGAAGGGCAGTTCGCCGAGCTTGCGAGAATCCGCGTGCGCGCGCTCGCGGGCAAGAAGGGCGACGCGGCGGTGGCGGGGAACGAGCCGAAGCAGCCGACTCCCGACAGTCCGACGAAACCCGCGCCCGACCCGCCGTTGATTATAACCTCGGAACAGCCGTCGAAAGTCACGGCGGAGCAGCCTTCAAAGTCTGCGGCGGAGCAGCCGTCTCAAGGCGTCGCCGAGCAACCCGCCAAAGAGCAGCCGTTGAAAGAAAAGGGTCAGCCCGCGGAAGAAAAGAAGCAGCCCGCGAATGAGCCTGTCGAGACGGGGGGCGCGACCACGGTCGAGGCCGCGACGAGTTTGTTGCGGGGGCTTCTCCCTTCCCGCTTCTCGTACAAAGCCACGACCTCCGGCGACGGCGCGTCGCCGGTCACTTCCGAAGTAAGCATCAACATCGAGCCGCTTGAATTCGGCGGCTGCTCTGCCGGGTGGCGCGACCAGAACGACACGCTCTCGGTCTCCCTGTCCGACCTCGACCCCGAAGGCGTGACGGTCGTGCCGCGCACAAGGCCGGGCACGACATTCTCAATCGAAGTCTGGAACGTCGGGATAGCGGCGACCGGCGGTAAGGGCGCGATTACCGAAACGAAGGGCGACGGGAGCGGGGCCGTCAACCATTACAACGGCCTCGACCTACAGTACGAAGGCAAGGAGAAGGCGGACGGGGTAGCGAGGGCGCTGCGACAGGCAATCAAGCTCTGCGGAGGAAAGCCGTAGAGCGAGAAGCGTGAATCTAGAAACGCGGGCGGTAGGGAGCGTTTCCGTATTCACGTTTTCATCATATCTTCACTTGAGGAGCGGGAGCAGCCTCGCGGCCAGTCCGGGACTCACGGCGTTGAGCTGGTCGTAGGTCTCCATCGCCTTCTTCTTGTCGCCGCTCTTGCGGTAGGCGTAGGCGAGGTTGAAGAGCGCGCCAGCGTAGTTGGGCTTGAGGCGCAGAGCTTCGAGGTGTTCATTGACGGCATCTTTGTAACGCCCCTGGCTTCCGAGCGCGAAGCCCAGGTTGTTGTGGGCTTCGGCCCAGTCGGGGCGGAGCTTGACGGCCTGCGTGAACTCGTCCGCAGACTGCTGGAACAAATCCTTCTTCTCCGAATCCTTCCTCGCCCCCGCCTGCGCCAGACGGCTGTAGGCGATGCCGAGGTTGAAGTGCGCGGCGGGCGTGTCCGAATGAAGCGCGAGCGCCTGCTTGAGCACGCGGACGGAATCCTCGAAGCGGTTCGAGTTGTTGTAAACCCACGCGAGGTTGACGTAGGTGTCCGCGTAATCCGGCTTGAGACGGACGGCCTGCTCGAAGGCCGGCGCGGCCTCGGCCAAGTTGCCCTGCCGACCGAGCGTGTAGCCGAGGTTGTTCAGAATGTCTGCGTCGTTGGGCTTGAGGCGCGCGGCCTCTTTGTAAGCCGCGGCGGACTCGCCGTAGCGCTTTAGCTCGCGCAAAGAGTCGCCGAGATTCTCCTGCGCTTCCGGGTTGAGCGGCGTCAGCGTGACGACCTGCTTGAACGCGTCGGCGGCCTTGGCGTAATCCTTGGCGGCGAACAGGGCGTCGGCCAGATCGAGCTGCACTTCCGCGTCGTCCGGCTTCGACTTCGCCACCTGCCTGAACGCCTCGGCGGCGCGCGCCGGGTCGCCCGCGCTCACGTACTCGTCGCCCAGCGCGTCGAAGAGGGCCATGTCGTTCGGGTCGAGTTGCGTGGCCTGCTGGTAAGCGGCTGCGGCGTCGGCGTGGCGTCCGAGTTTCGAGTAGGCCGCGCCGAGGTATTGGAAGGCGTCCGCGTCTTTGGGGTCGAGCTGCGTCGCCCTTTGCAGCGGCCCCGAAGCGTCCGCGAACTGGCCGAGCGAGAAGAGCGCGAAGCCGAGGTTGTACTGCGCCTCGGCATAATCGGGCTTGAGCTGTACGGCTTGCTTCAGGGGCTTGACCGCGTCGGTGAAGCGCTTCGCGTCAATCGCCGCCTCCGCCTTCGCGTTAAGCGACTCGGCTGTGACCGCCGACGGCTGGGTGCGTCCGCCCGGAGTCGGCGTCGGCGACGTGTGCGGATGTGCGCGACGCGGCCCCGCGCCGCCGCTGCCCCTGTCGCTTCGTGTATGCCGGGCCTTCGCGTGCGGCGGGTCAATGAAGACGCCCGCGCTGCTCGTCAGGTCGCCCTCCTGAGCGCGCAGCGTCTGCCACGTCAGCGTCAAAGCCAGAACCGTTAAGAAAGCTCCCGCAGAACGCTTCTTCATCATCCTTCACCTCCAAACGTCCGCCGGTCATACCGAAACACTGAAGCATTCTAACTTGCGCGTCGGGCCGGTCAAAACTAACTGCGGAGGCATCGAGGGCACTGAGGACGCACAGAGGAATACCAATCTCTGTGCCCCCTCCGCGCCCTCTGTGCCTCCGCGGTTAATCCCTCTTTGCTACTTCCCTTTGACGAAGGCGAGGGCGAGGTCGGCGTTGAGGCCGGGCAGGACGCGCGGGTTCTGGCGGAAGGCCGTCTCGACGCGGACGCGGTTGCGGACGTAGCCGAACAGCTCGCCCGCCGTGACGAAGTGGTCGCCGTCGGCGTCCGCCGCGCCGCGCAAGCCTTCGAGCAGCGCCCAGGTGAAGATGCCGTGGCCGCCGCCCCAGCGCGTGCCCTCGCGCGAGACCTCGTTCACGTCCGAAGACGTGAGGACGGCGCGGCCCGTCTCCGTGAAGAGCTTCGACGCGTAGAGGTTGATGAGGTTGTTCTCGACGCCGCGCGTGGCGACCAAGGTCTCGCCGCTCAGGCCCGCGCTGTGGCAGGTGTCCACGAAGACGATGACGCGGCCCGCGCGCACCTGGTGGTCGAGCACCTCTTGAAGCTCGGTCATCGGGAGCGCGGTCGAGGGCATGTCGGCGATCTTCGTGTCGTGCATGATGAAGTAGAGGTTCTGCGGCGCGTATGGGTCTGGGCCGCCGTGCCCGGCGAGGAAGATGAAGATGAGGTCGTCCGCGCCCGCTTTGGGGAGAAAGTTGTTGAGGGCGTCGCGCACCGCGCCGACCGTGGCCCGCTCGTTTTCGAGGTAGATGATGTCGCCGGGCGCGAAGCCGCCGCCCTCCGTCTGTTGTAGGAAGTCGCGCACGGTGCGCGCGTCGGCGTCGGCGTAGGCGAGGTCGCCCAGGCCGCCGTCGTGATACCTGTACTTCGACACGCCGACGATGAGCGCGAACTTGCGCCCCTTGAAGGCCGACGACACGGCGGCCTCGCGCCTTCGCACGGGTATGGTCAGGCGCGTCAGGTTCCCCGCCCTGTCCCGTACCTCGACGACGATTGACTGGACGCCCGCGCCGACCGCGACCGTCTGCTCGAACTCCTGCGCGTTCTTCAGCTCTTCGGGGTTGGCCGACTCTTCCGTAGCACCCGGCGAGAGCGTCAGCCCGCGCGCGCCCGTGAAGGGCGAAAGCTGCGCCGCCTGACCGTTGACGGAGACTGTGGCGACCGCGCCGGAGTTGTCCAGCAAGACGCCGCCGACCTTGACCGTGCCCGCGTCGCCTTTGAGCCGCACGGCGACGGTCGGCTCCGTGAGATAGACGGTCGGGGGCTGGCGGTCGTCGCCGCTTGCGACGGGGACTGACTCGGTGGTGGCGTCGGCGGCTAGTCCCGTGTCGCCGGCGCGTCGGTCGGCGGTGAGGAGGACGTAGGAGGCGTAGTATTCGCGCCCGTCGTTCGACTTGGCGATGATCTCGACGACGTTCTTGCCGGGCTGGAGGCGGAAGCGCGGCTTGCTCTGGAGGTCGCCGTTGATGACGTAGCCGTCGGCGTCCGCGTTGAAGTTGAAGATGGTGTTGGCCGACTCGCCGTTGATCTTGGTGTAAATCTTGCCGTAGCGGATCGAGTCGGCGAAAGGCTTGAAGACCCTCAGCCGCAACTTGCTCAGGTTCGCGTGCGGGATGACGGCTTCGGGCGCGGTGATGGCCTGCGGGCCGAGTTCGGGCAGGATCAGCGCGAAGGGCTTGCGGCGGTCGGTCTCGTCGGGCGGGGACGAAGACGCCGAAGGGACGCCCGTCGCGAAGAGAGCCGCGGCACAAATCGCCAGCGAGAGAATAAGGAAGAGACTGCGCATCGCGGAAGTTTCCTGCCCTCGGCAAGAGGTGTCGAGCGGTTTATGAATCAGCGGACGGAGAGGCGGTAGGGCGACCGTGAGGGGCGTTTTACGCAGCGCGTGGACGCACTCCTTCACGGTCGTGCTACCGCCTCTAACTCTCTCGCCTATGGGCGACGGCCTACGGGCTGCGGCTCCGCGCGCTGGCCCGCGGGCATCGAGACGTTGACGGGGTCAACGTCCCTGGTCGAGATGTTCGTCACGGGCGGCGCGAACCAGTTCATCTCGCCGGCCTCCTGCATGTAGTCGTAGATCACGTCCATGTTCGGCGGGAGCGCGCCGCCGTGCCCGCGCTGGTAGAGGCCGACGTACTCCTTGAGCGTCGCGACGATTTCGGGCATCTGCGACGACTCCTTGTTCTCGATGAGCGCGAGCGCGCGGTGCAGACGGGCCTCCGGCAGAACGTGCCGCCTGTCCAGTTCGATGGCGCGGACGAACTCGGCCAGAGACCTCGACTTCTCGGCGGAGTTGCGCGCCGTCAGCTTCAAGACCTTGCCGTAGTAGAAGTGTGTGAACGGGTCGTTCGAGCGGATCATCAGGGACTCTTCGAGGTTGTCGCGCGACATCTGGAACATGTCGTAGTAGAAGGCGCGGATGCCGTTGTCGCGCTTCAGCTCGGCCATCACGGCCTCGAACTCGGCGGTCGAGCCGATCAATTCGCCCGCGTCGAGCTTCGCCTTGAGTTCGGCGGAGAACTGCGTGGTGAGCGCGCGGTCTGCTGCCGCCGCCCGCTGCCCGGCGTTGGCCGAGGGGTTCAGAGACTTCGTCGGGTCGGCGGGGGCCGCGGGCGCGGCGGGCTGCGAGTTGGCGCGCATCATCGCCAGGTCGAGAGCGCCGACGCCGAGGCTCTGGGGATTCTGCGCGACGGTGTTGATGAGCGAGCTGACGGTGACGATGCGCTCGGCGATGCGGTCGGGGTCGCCCATGAAGCCGAGGCCGACTCTCCGGTCGTGGTGCGAGGTGCGCTGCATGCTGGCGTAGAACTTCGGAATCTCGCGCGGGTCGTAGTTGCGGTCGAGCATGTACTTCATGCCGAGTTGGTCGGCCTCATCCTCCTGGAGCCTGTCCCACGAGCTAACGGCGTTCGGGATGACGAACTTGAGGAGCGTCGGGGCGATGACGAGGCCGGCCAACAGCCCGTTGTTGATCGCCTGCTGGCTGCTGCCGCCGGCCAGTCCCGTCACGCCCGCGGTCGCGGCCCCGATGACCGCGCCCCACATGGCGCGCTTCTTCTCCTGCTTCTCGTTGAACGGGTCTATGCCCTTGCTCACGAGCACGTCCTCGAACCAGTGCTCGCGCTCGACGTGCCCGATCTCGTGGCCGAGCACGTAGGCCAACTGCGCCTCGTTGTCAACGACTGAGAGCAGGCCCGTCGAGACGTAAACCGTCCCCGTCGAGAGCGAGCGCGCTTCCGGTATCGGGTTCAGGGTGATCTTGAAGGCGTAGAGGTGCGTCGAGCTGGCGGGGACGAGCGACTGGCCGAGGCGGTTGACGTAGTCTTGGGCGAGCGGGTTGTCGTAGAGCGCGTCGTAGATTTTCAGGCGGTCGCCGTTGCGGTTGATCTGGTCGCCGCCGTTGCGCGTGTTGATGTCGAAGGCGAACTCGGTGTGCTCGCGCTGCTTGAGCCGGTAGGCGTCGTCCACCTCGTCGCGGAAGTCCGGGTCTTTGCCGTAGAGTTCGAGGCTGAACTTTTTAATCGCCTGGTACTTCTTCTCCTGCTTCGAAGGCTTCTGCTTGTCGTCCTTCTTGTCCTTGCCCTCGTCCTTCTCTTTCTCTTTCTTCTGGTCTTTCTGGTCGGGGGTGGTCGGGCCGGTGCGCGCCAGCGCCGCGAGCGGGGCCGACAGGAGCAGCGTCAGGGCCAGCAGGCCCGACAGAGTTGTGCGGTGCGTTGCCTTTAACATCTTTGCCTCCTTGGGGCTGAGAGGTTGTTGAGCTTCCGGGCTTCTGCGTTGTTCCCGGAAAAAAAGTGCGGCGAGAGTAAAACGGACTGGCGCGCGGCGGCGGACGCGTTATGAAAACGGGCGCAAGCTATCACAACTCGCGCGCGGTGGCAAAGTAAATTTGCACGCCCCAGGCGTCAGCGACCTCCCGCTTGACGCCCTCTCGCGCGGCATGTTAGGTTTCGGCTTCGTTCAATACATTAACCATTTTGGTCAGTACGTTACCCAACAGGACGCAGGAGACGGGTGTGACCGCGCCAACTCTGAAGCAGACGCCCTTGAACGCCTTGCACAGGCGTCTGGGCGGGCGCATGGTCGAGTTCGGCGGCTGGGACATGCCCGTGCAGTACCCTGCGGGCACGGTCGAAGAACACCTGCGCACGCGCACGCGCGCCGGCCTCTTCGACGTGTCACACATGGGCGAGATCGAGGTGCTGGGGCCGGACTCGGTCGCGCTCGTCAACCGCCTCTGCTCGAACGACGCGTCGAAGCTCATTGACGGCCAGGCGCAATACTCGGCGCTCACGACACCAGCGGGCACGGTCGTTGACGACCTGCTCGTCTATCGCTTCGGCCCGGAACACCTCCTCCTCGTCGTCAACGCCTCGACGACCGAAAAGGATTGGGACTGGATCGTCTCTCACAAAAAAGACGAGAACGTCCGGCTCACGAACCGCAGCGCCGACTTCTGCCAGCTCGCCCTGCAAGGCCCCGAAGCCCTCGGCATCCTGCAAACGTTAACCGGGACGCCGCTCGAAGAGATCAAGTATTACCACTTCCGCGAGGGGGAGGTTGACGGCGTGGCGGCGATCATCTCGCGCACGGGCTACACGGGCGAGGACGGCTTCGAGGTCTATGCCGCGCCCGACAGGGCCGAACAGCTCTGGGAGAAGATGCTCGACGCGGGCCGCTACGGCACGCCCGAAGGCGTCCTGCCCGCGGGCTTAGCCGCACGGAACACGCTCCGGCTCGAAGCCGGGATGGCGCTCTACGGCCACGAGATCACGGAAGAGACGACGCTTTTGGAAGCCAACCTCGGCTGGATCACCAAACTCAACAAGGGCGACTTCAACGGTCGCGACGCGCTCGCGCGGCAGAAGGAAGAGGGCGTGCGCCGCAAGCTCGTCGGCTTCGAGGTCACGGAGCGCGGCATCGCGCGCGACGGCCAGGACGTTTACGTCGAAGGCTCTCAGGTCGGCCACGTCACGTCGGGCAGCCCCGCGCCGTATCTCAAGAAGAACATCGGCATGGCCTACGTGCCAGCCGGGCACGCGTCCACGGGGCAGCAGATTCAGGTGGACGTGCGCGGTCGGATGGTCGGTGCGCAGGTCGCCCCCGTGCCGTTTTATAAGAGGGAGAAGAAGTGAGTGAATTTTTGATTTTTGATTTTTGATTTGCGATTGATACGCGGTCGCCCGGCACTTGTAAGTAGCGGGCGGCAGGCTGGCGAGAGTTCAAATCAAAAATCGCAAATCAAAAATCAAAAATTCGGAGGAATCATGGCAAACGTTCCCGAAGGCTTGTACTACAGCAAGGATCACGAGTGGCTGAAGCTCGAAGGCGACACGGGCACGGTCGGGATCACGGACTACGCGCAGAACTCTCTGGGCGACGTGGTCTATGTCGAGCTGCCGAAGCCCGGCGAGTCGTTCGAGGCGCACGCCACCTTCGGCTCGGTCGAGTCGGTCAAGGCCGTCTCGGAGCTGTTCCTGCCCGTCTCCGGCGAGGTCGTCGAGGCCAACGAGTCCTTGAACGATGAGCCGGAGAAGGTCAACACAGACCCATACGGCGGCGGCTGGATGGTGCGCGTCCGCCTCGCCAACCCCGGCGAGGCCGACGGCCTGCTCTCGGCGGCGGAGTACGAAGACTTCATCAAGTCGGAAACGGAGTCGTAAACCCACAGTGCGCTACATCCCGAACTCGCCGGAGGAGCGGCAGGAGATGCTGCACGCGCTCGGCCTCAACTCGGCGGAAGAACTCTTCGACTCGATACCCGCGGACGCGCTCCTGCGCGAGCCTTTGAAAACTCCGGCGGCACTCTCCGAGATCGAACTCCTCGAACGCTTCGAGTCGCTGGCGTCGAGGAACGCCGCGGCCCGCCGCCCCAGCTTCCTCGGCGCGGGCGCGTACAGTCACTACGCTCCCACCATCGTTGACAGCCTCATCCAGCGCTCCGAGTTCTTCACCGCCTACACCCCTTATCAACCGGAAATCTCGCAGGGGACGCTGCAAGCCATCTTCGAGTTTCAAACTCTGGTCTGCCAGCTCACCGGCATGGACGTGGCGAACGCCTCGATGTACGACGGCTCGACCGCGATGGCCGAGGCCGTCTTGATGGCCGAGCGCGTGACGCGCCGCTCGCGCGTGCTCGTCTCCGACGCAGTTCACCCTGAGTACATGCAGGTCACGGAGACCTACGTCGCGCATGCAGGCATCGAGCTTGGGCGCTTGGGGGTTGACGCGGAGACGGGGCGCACGGCCTTCGACGACTCCGCGCTCGACAAGACTGTGGGCGCGGTCGTCGTCCAGTCGCCCAACTTCTTCGGCTGCGTCGAGGACTTAAAGTCTCTCGCGGACAGGGCGCACGCGGCGGGCGCGCTGCTCGTCGTCGTCGTCACCGAGAGCGCCTCGTTCGGGCTGCTGCGCCCGCCCGGCGCGTGCGGCGCTGACATCGTCGCCGCCGAGGGCCAGTCGCTCGGCGTGCCGCTCTCCTTCACCAACGAAGGACTCATCGCGCTCGCCGCGACCATTTACATGACGACGATGGGGCGCAAGGGTCTTCAGGAGGTCGCCGCGCAGTGCGCGCAGAAGGCCGCCTACGCGCGCCGCCGGATAGCCGCCGTCGAAGGCTTCTCGCTTCCCTACTCCGCGCCCGTCTTCAACGAGTTCGTCGTCCGCGCGCCCCTGGAAGCCGCGGGACTGCTGCGCCGCCTGGCCTCCGAGCACAACGTTAACGGCGGCCTCGCGCTCTCGCGCCACTTCCCCGAACGCCCCAACGACCTCCTCGTCTGCGTCACCGAGACCAACAAGAGAAGCGAGATTGACGCGCTCGTCGCGGGGCTGAGAGAAGTTCAAGGTTCAAGGTTCAAGGTTCAAAGTTGAAGTCTGCTTGAACGTCGAGCCGGGACTAACGATTGAACGAACTTTGAACTTTGAACTTTGAACTTTGAACTATGGCTTTGAAAGCGACACCGCACATCACGCAGAACGAGGCGCTCGTCTTCGAGCGCTCGCAGACCGGGAGGCGCGGCTACCGCCTGCCCGCGCTCGACGTTGAAGAGACGCCGCTCGACGAATTGCTGCCCGCGGACGTGAGGCGTGAAGACGACCTCGAAGGCGTGCCGGAGCTTTCAGAGCCGGACGTGGTGCGCCACTTCACGCGCATCTCGACCTGGAACTACAACATTGACCTCGGCCTCTACCCGCTCGGCTCGTGCACGATGAAGTACAACTCGCGCTTGAACGAACGCGTGGCGCGCATCCAGGGCTTCGCTAACCTTCACCCGCTCGCCGCGGAGGAGGACTCTCAGGGCGCGCTCGAAGTGATGTACGAGCTTCAGCAGCACCTCGCCGAGATCACGGGGCTGCCCGGCGTCAGCCTGCAACCCGCGGCGGGCGCGCACGGCGAGATGACCGGCGTCATGATGATCCGCGCCTTCCTCGACGCGCGCGACGAAGCGGGCGTCGAGGAAGGAAGTCAGCGCCGCCGCAGCGTCATGCTCATCCCCGACTCGGCGCACGGCACGAACCCCGCCTCGGCTCACCTCTCCGGCTTCACAGTCAAAGCGATTCGGTCAACTAACGAAGGACTCACAGACCTCGGACACCTGCGCGAGCTTTGCGCGTCGGGCGACGTGGCCGGCCTGATGCTCACGAACCCGAACACCTGCGGCATCTTCGAGCGCAACATCCGGGAGATTTGCCGCGTCGTCCACGAAGCGGGCGGCCTCGTTTACATGGACGGCGCGAACATGAACGCGCTCGTCGGAGTCGCACGCCCCGGCGACATGGGCGTGGACGTGATCCACTTGAACCTGCACAAGACCTTCTCGACCCCGCACGGCGGCGGCGGCCCAGGCTCCGGCCCCTGCTGCTCGACCGCGGAGCTTGAGCCTTTCCTGCCCGTCCCGCGCGTCGTGCGCGAGGGCGAGCAGTTCCGGCTCGACTCCGCGCGCCCACAGTCCGTCGGTCGCGTCAAAGCCTTCTACGGCAACTTCGGCATGCACCTGCGCGCCCTCGCGTACATCCTCACGCACGGCAACACGGGGCTGCGCGAGGCGACCGAGGCGGCGGTGCTGAACGCCCGCTTCATCGCCGACTCGCTCTCCGACACCTTCGACAAGCCCTTCGCCTCGCCGCCGATGCACGAAGTTCTCTTCACGGACAAGCGGCAGTCGCGCAAGGGCGTCCACACGCTCGACATCGCCAAGCGCCTGATTGACTACGGCTTCCACCCGATGACGATCTACTTCCCCTTGATCGTCCAGGGCGCGATGCTCATCGAGCCGACCGAGTCGGTCGGTCGCGCCGAACTCCAGCAGTTCGTGGACGCCATGAAGGAGATCGCGCGTGAGGCCATCGAGGACGCCGACACAGTCCTCAATGCCCCACACACCACGCGCATCGGACGCCTCGACGAGGCCGCCGCCGCGCGCAAGCCCGTCCTCCGCTGGCGGCCCGCGGAGAAAACGGCGGCGGCCTGATACCTTCTTTATGCAGAAAGCGAAACGCGCCGCGCGGATGTGGAATCGTCGCGCGGCGCGTTTCGCTTTCTGAAGCAGCGATAAATCTCTCAGTCGAAGTCGAGTGGATTCCTGTAGGGCGTGTCCTTGTCCTTCTCGGCGCGCTTCATGGCCTCGCGGAACTTCTCTTCGAGGAGGCGTTCGCGGTCTTTGTGCGAGCCTAGCTCCTGCGAGAAGACTTGTTCGCGCACCTTCTTGCGGTTCTCCAACTCCTTCGCCATCTCCTCGAAAGAGGCGAGCGGCTTCGCCTTCTCCTGGTGTGAGATGATCGCGCCCGTCTGAGAGTCCACGACGAGGGTCGCCTCGCAGCAAGGGCAGATGACAGTCCAGCTCTTCGTCTCGGCCACGGCCTCGCACCTCCCTCAAAACTCCGCCCGCCACGAAATCGAAGCGATTAACGCCTGCGAGCGATTTTGTAGTGAGTATATCACCTGTGCATTCTATACGCGCGGCGAATGCGGCGGCGTGAATCAGGTCTTGATGGTATCAAAAGAAAGGGCGTCTGATGTTGTCAGACGCCTGAAACTTAGGTGATTAAAGCGGGCGACGAGGCTCGAACTCGCAACTTTCAGCTTGGGAAGCTGACACTCTACCATTGAGTTACGCCCGCTGATGACGAGAAAAAGATACCCAACCGCCGCTGCGCTGTCAAACCGGCCTCAGGCGGCGCGGCGCGCAAGCGTCTGGCCGCATTCGGGGCAGGTGTGGAACTCTTCGACCACGCCGCCGAAGTCCGGGTCAACGGCGGCGGGGTCGGCCAGAGCCGCCGCGTAGTCTATCTTCTCCGCGTGGCGGTTCATCTCCACGCCGCACCGCGGACAGATCATCTTGCCGTCCTCTGCCATGCCCCGCTCCTTTCGGCTAATTGACCGTGTGAGTGTCGAAGGTTGACACGAAAGCGCGCGCGTCACTCCCCTCCGGCGGCGACTTGCTCGCGACCGTGGCGGAGGACTCTCGCCATCCAGATCAGCTCCTTGAAGAACTTGTCGAGCCGTCGGACGTAGGCCGCTTCGAGCAGCTTGCCCGACGCGTCGAAGGCGCTCTGCACCGACGAAAAATTCCCGTCCCAGAAGATCGTCACCAGCCCCAACTCGCGCATCACGGGCAGGAGGTTCTGTATGACGCGCGCGCCGCCGAACGGCCCGGCGGAGACGCCGCAGATGCCGACCGCCTTATGTATGTACTCGCTCAGGTTCGTGTCCAGCACGTGCTTGAGCATGCCGGGGTAGCCGTGATTGTACTCCGGCACGACGAGGACGAAAGCGTCGGCGCGCATGCACGTCTCGGAAAACTTCGCATCCTTGATGCCGGAGCCTGCATCCCCCGTCGGGATATTCAACTCGCGTATGTCTATCAGCTCGCTCTCGACGCCTTCCCGCTTAACCACCTCGTCGAAGACGAGGCGCGCGACGTGCTCGCTCATGCGCCCCTGTCGCGTCGTGCCGAGAATGACGGGGATGAAAAGCGGACGTGCGTCAGTCATGCTGCTCCTCCTCAAACGAAACATCGCGGACGGCGAACGATTTATTCCCGCGCAGTCGAAATTCCAGTGGGCGCGGGCAAACGTCGAAGCTTATGCCGGAAGCGAACGCAACTCGTCGAGCGCGGAGACGAGGCGCGCGATGTCGCCCTCGTCGTTGAAGAAGTGTGTGGCGGCGCGGAAGCCCTCCGGCTTGATTGTGACGGCGACCTTTCGGAAAGCGAGGTGCTTGACGACGCGGCGCGGGTCGTCCGCCGCGACCAGGGTTTCGGCGGAGCGCGTGGCTTCGTCGCCGAGCGGCGAGAGGACGCGCCACCCGGCAGCCGCGAGTCTTTCCGTCAGGCGTCGGTTGAGCGCGAGGGCGCGCGCCGCGATCCTGTCCGCGCCGATTTCGAGAATGTAACGCGAGGCTTCGCCGAGCGAGAAGATGCCCGCGAAGTGCGGGCAGCCGGTCTCTGCGCGCGCGGCGGCGTCCCCTCGCAACTCGTAAGAGTCGTTGCGCATGTCGAAAGGGTCTTCGACGCTCATCCAACTGACGACGCGCGGTCGCGTCCGCTCAAGCAACTCGCGCGAGAGATAGACGAAGCCTGAGCCGTAGCCCGCGAGCATCCACTTGTGGCCCGTCGCGCACAGCGCGTCAACGCGCATGCGCTTCACGTCAATCGGAAACACGCCCGCCGACTGGCTGGCGTTGACGACGAACGCGCGGCGGCCCTTGTTCGCGCCGATCTCTTCGAGGGGCGCGCGGAAGCCGTTCGAGTACTGCACGTAGCTGAGGCAGATGACGCCCGCGCTCTCGCCCGCCGCCGCGAGCAAGTCCTCCGTGCGCACCTCGCCCCCTACCGCCTTGACGAGATGGACGCGCATGCCGCGATGCATCCAGGGAATCGTCGAGACCGGAAACTCAAGCTCGCAGGAGACGACATCGCCCGCGCCTTCGAGAGCGTCCACGATGAGGTTCATCCCCGAAGAGGTGTTGGTCGTGAAGGCGACCTCGTCCGGCTCGGCGTTAATCAGGCGCGCAACGTCCGCCCGCGCACGCTCGCGCCGTTCGAGCCAAACGTTCCACAGGCGGTCGCCCGATTCAAGCGTCTCGCGGTAAAACTGTTCCGCGGCACTCGCGGCGCGGCGCGACACAGGCCCCGCTCCGGCGCTGTTCAGATAGGCGTATCCTTGCGCGATGGGAAACTCCGCGCGCACGCGGCCCCAGTCGAACTCGCCCGCCGCCCTCGTCATCTTTTCCTCTTGAAGCATCCCCGCCTTCGACCCCTCGACGCTTGACGCTCGCAAACCCGTCAGACTATCTTCGCAAACATCTTCCGCGGACAGCTTTTCGGACAGAGTAACAGACGCCAACGTACTCCCAGTGCCACGGCTCGTAGTAATGACGGAGTAATCAGGATGACACAGATGACGGTCGCCCCCGCGTGGGCGATCCCCGGCTATCTCGAAGCGCGCGAAGGCCGCCTCTTCATCGAAGACGTTGACTCGACCGCACTCGCCGCCGAGCACGGCACGCCGCTCTTCGTCTTCTCCGAGCGGCGCGTCCGCTCGAACGTTGAGCGTTTGAAGCGCGCGGCGGCGCGCGTCAACCATCCGGTGCGCTTCTTCTACGCCTCCAAAGCGAACTCGACGATGGCCCTGCTCTCCACCGTGCGCGACGCCGGGATTGACTGCGAGGTCAACAGCGGCGGCGAACTATACAAGGCCCTGCGCGCGGGCTTCCGCCCCGACCAGATAATTTTCAACGGCACGAGCAAGACCGAGCAGGAGATTGACGAGGCAATCAACGCCGGTATCTACTCGATCAACATTGACTCGATCTACGAGATCGAGCTGATTGAAGCACGGGCGCGCGCCTTGGGCAAGCGCGCTCGCGTCGCGCTCCGCCTCGTCCCCGAAATCGGCACGCGCTCGCACCTCGGCCTCCAGACCGCGCTGATGACCTCGAAGTTCGGCATCACCTCGTCCGAAGTCCTCGAAGCATTCCGCCGCGCCTTGCGCCACCCCGACCTGCTCCACGTCGGCGGCATACACATCCACGTCGGCTCGCAAACGCCCGACGTTGAGCCGTTCGCCGCCGCGTTCAAAACCATGTGGGAACACCTGAAGGCGGTTCAAGAGGAGTCGGGCCACGCGCTCGAACACATCAACCTCGGCGGCGGCATCCCCGTCAACTACCTCCGCGACCGCTCGCAGGCCGGCGACCTGCCCGAAGGCGAGCGCGAGATGCTCGGCGCGGAACTCGAACCCGCGGACGTTCTCGCCGCCGCGCTCCGTGCGGCGCGCGACTCCGCTCGCACGGCCTCCGCCGAGCACCTGCTCGACCGCCTGACCATTCTTCTGGAGCCGGGCCGCAGCGTCATCGCCGACGCCGGCAGTCTGCTCACAACCGTTCGCAACATCAAGCAACGCCCCGAAACCGGCGACGTGTGGCTCCTCACAGACGCAGGCTTCAACCTCCTGCTCTCGATGACGACCTACAATTGGTACTACCACCTCATCTCCGCCACGCGCGCCGACCAGACCGCCGGGACGCCCTACAAAGTCGCCGGCCCCCTGTGCGACTCCGGCGACGTTTACTTCGACATCGAGCGCGGAGGCCGCCTGCCAGACTACCGCAAGCTCCCTGCGGGCGTGCGCCCCGGCGAGTTGCTCGCGCTCCTCAACACCGGCGCGTACACCATCGCGCAGATGTTCCCCTACAACGGTCGCCCTCTGCCCGCCGTGGTCTTGATTAAAGAAGGAGGCCGCGCCGAACTCATCCGCCGACGCGACTCTTACGAAGACCTTCTGAACAACGAGGTGTGGTAGCCGCTCGAACCAGACGCGAGAGCACAAATGCCGGAATCATCACGCAAACCCATCACCCTCGTCCGCGGACTCGGCCTCGCCGCGTCGGTCTCCATCGTCGTCGGCAGCGTCATCGGCACAGGGATTTTCCTGAAGACGCGCGTGATGATGTGCAACGTCGAGACGCCGGGCTTCGTCATCGCCGCGTGGGTCGCCGCGGGCTTCCTGAGCTTGGCGGGCGCGCTTACCTACGCGGAGCTGGCGGCGATGATGCCGCGCGCGGGCGGCGAGTACGTCTTCATACGCGAAGGCTACGGGCGGCCCCTCGCCTTCCTCTACGGCTGGACGCAGTTCGCCGTCGCCTACACAGGCTCGCAGGCGGCGAAGGGCGTGAGCTTCGCCATCTTCCTCAACATCCTCGCCCGCGGCGCGCTCGACCGGAACTACTTCACGCTGCACCTCGGCGGTTACGATTTTCCGTTCGGACATCTGCAAACAATCGCGCTCGCCATCATCATCATCGCGACGCTCGTCAACTGCCTCGCCGTCTCGGTGAGCGGCAAGGTCTCGGTCTTCCTGACGGGGCTGAAAATCTTAATCGTGCTCGCCATCGGCGTCTGTGCGTTCCTGCTCGCGCAGGGCAGCTTCGCGCACTTCTCTCTGAGCGGCGCGGGCGGCGCGTGCGAGGGCGTGGAGGCTTCGGCGCGGGGCGGGATGGCGGGCTTCGGCGCGGCGATGCTCGGCGCGCTGTGGGCCTACGACGGCTGGTCGAACGTGACGATTGTCGCGGGCGAGGTCAAGAACCCGCAGAGGAATCTTCCGCTCGCGCTCATCGGCGGCATACTCATCGTCGCCGCGCTCTACATCTTCGCGAACTTCGCCTACCTCTACGTCCTCTCGCCCGTCGAAGTGGCGAACGTGGCGAAGGCCTCGTCGGTGGCGACCGAGGTCGCGCGCAAGTTCCTCGGCCCGGCGGCGGTCGGAGCCATTGCGATGGCGATGATGGTCTCCACGCTCGGCTCGCTCCACACGGGGACGCTCTCCGGCGCGCGCATCTCCTACGCGATGGCGAAGGACGGGCTGTTCTTCCGCCCGCTCGCCCGCCTCTCGGAGCAGACGCGCGTGCCCGTCAACGCGCTCATCCTTCAATGCGTCTGGTCGTGCGTGCTCGCGCTCTCCGGCTCGTTCGACACGCTCACGGACTACGTCATCTTCGCCGCCTGGATTTTCTACGCGCTGAACACCGCCTCGGTCTTCATCTTCCGCCGCCGCATGCCGCACGCGGAAAGGCCATACCGCACCATCGGCTACCCCGTGCTGCCCGTCGTCTTCCTGCTCGGCGCGGGCTGGCTCATCTACAACACGCTCGTGGCGACGCCCAAACAGGCGCTCATCGGCCTCGGCATCATCGCGCTCGGTCTCCCGATCTACTTCTACTGGGCGCGACGAAACCCTGTGAGCTACCACGAGCCGCTGGCGGACGAAGACTCGTAGGTTCGTTGGACGGAGTTATGAGACAAGCCGTGAGAGCCGTGTTCTCCTGGAAGCAGATAACAGACGACGAGTTGCTTGAGATGCGTCTGTGCGACCTGCCCGTCCGCATCGAGGGCACGCCGCTCGAAGAGCGCGTCCGGCGCATACGCTTCGAGCTGGACGAGAGCGGCCTGCGCTTCCGCCCGCACGTCTGGCTCGGCGAGGAGTGGTTCACGCCCGACGGCGTGCCCGGCTTCGCCATCCCCTTCTACCTCGCGCACCCACGGCTGATGCGCCTCGAACGCAAGCAGATGCTGGAGGTCGAGGGCGGGACTGAGCGCGAGTGCCTGCGCATCCTGCGACACGAGGCCGGGCACGCGCTCGACAACGCCTTCCTCTTCCGCAAACGCCGCCGCTGGCGCGAGCTGTTCGGCTCGTTCCGCCAGCCTTACCCTTCGTCTTACCAGCCAGACCCGACCAGCCGCGACTATGTTCTTCACCTCGGCGCGTGGTACGCGCAGGCGCACCCGGCGGAGGACTTCGCCGAGACCTTCGCCGTCTGGCTCGCCACGGCGCGCGGGCGCTGGCGCAGGCGCTACGAGGGATGGGGCGCGCTCAGGAAGCTCGAATACGTTGACCGGCTCATGCAATCAGTCGTCGCCGCTCCCCCCAGGAACAGAAGGCGCGATGAGGTCGAGCCGCTTTCGCGAATCAGGACGACTCTCGGCGAACATTACCGGCGCAAGCGCGAGCACTACTCGTTCGAGTGGCCCGCCACTTTCGACCGCGACCTGCGCCGCGTCTTCTCCGACGAGCGGCGCTTCCGCTCGAAGCCGACCGCCGCGAGCTTCCTGCGCCGCTCGGGGCGCGAGCTTGTGCAGACCGTGGCGTCGGGCACGGGCGTACACCAATACACGCTCTCGCAACTGCTCGCGAACATGATTGACCGCTGCAAGCTCCTGCGCCTGCGCCTGACGGGGCCTGAGCGCCAGGCGCGCCAGCAGGCGCTCGTCATGCTCGCGGTGCAGACGATGAACGTCGTCCACGCCGGCTACCACAGGATTCCCCTATGAGCTTCGACCCGTCGAAGAAGCTGCGCGTCCTCGTGCTCTGCCAGGAGAGCCTCATCCCCCCTGACTCGCTCGAAGGCTACACGGAGGCGCAGATACTCAACTGGAAGACCGAGTACGACGTAATCCGCGCCCTGCGCGGGATGGGCCACGAGGTCTACCCCGTCGGCATCTCCAACGAGCTGGGCGTCATCCACGTCGCCATAGACGACTACACGCCGCACGTCGCCTTCAACCTCATCGAGGAGTTCGACGGCTACCCGCTCTTCGACCAGCACGTCGTCAGCTACCTGGAGCTAATGAGGCAGAAGTACACGGGCTGCAACCCGCGCGGGTTGACGCTGGCGCGCGACAAGGCGCTCACCAAAAAGATACTCGCCTACCACCGCATACACGTCCCCGCCTTCGCCGTCTTCCCCATCGCGCGCAAGGTGCGGCGGCCCAAGCGCCTCAAGTTTCCCCTGCTCGTCAAGTCGGCCACGCAAGAAGGCTCGGTCGGCATCTCGCAGGCCTCGGTCGTCCATAACGACGAGAAGCTCGCAGAGCGCGTCGAGTTCATCCACCGCAAGACCTACTCCGACGCCATCGCCGAGCAGTACATCGAGGGGCGCGAAATCTACGTCGGCCTGATGGGCAACAACCGCATACAGACCTTCACGCCCTGGGAGCACGTGCTTGAGAACCTGCCCGAAGGCGCGCACAACATCGCGACCTACAAGCTCAAGTGGAACCCGGAATACCAACGGGTGGTCGGCTTCACCGACCGGCCCGCCGCTCTCGCCCCCGAACTCGAACGCAGGCTCCTCCACATCTCCCGGCGCATCTACCGCCTCCTCATGCTGAGCGGCTACGCGCGCCTCGACTACCGCATGACGGCGGACGGGCAATTTTACCTTCTCGAAGCCAACCCGAACCCCAACATCGCCCACGGCGACTACTTCTCCGACTCGGCCAAGTCGTCGGGGCTGGAGTACGGGCCGCTGCTGCAAAAGATCATGATGCTCGGCATGAGCTACGAACCCACGCAGTTTTAAATGGCCGCCGGGGAGTCCCGTCAGGTACGACTAAGCCCTGATCCCCTACTTGCCGAGTGCGTGGCGCAGAGCCTCTTCGATTTCGGGATGTGAGAATTCGTAGCCGGCTTCTTCGAGTCGCGCCGGCTCGACTCGCGTGCTCGAAAGCAGGATTGCGTCGGCCATCTCGCCGAAGGCGAGGCGCGCGGCGAAGGCGGGCAAGGGCAGGAACGTCGGCCTGCCGAGCACGTGGCCCAGCGCCTTCGTGAACTCCTCGTTCGTCACCGCGTTCGGCGCGACGGCGTTGACGGGGCCGCGCAGGTGTTCGTCCTCCAGCGCGCGGCGGATTATCCGCACGAGGTCGTCGAGTGTGATCCAGCTTATGTATTGCTGGCCGCTCCCGACGCGCCCGCCGACGCCGAGCTTGAACGGCGTGAGCATCTGCGGGAGCCCGCCGCCGTCGGCGCTCAAGACAAAGCCGATTCTCAGGTGAACGACGCGGATCCCGGCCTGGCTCGCCGCGAGCGTCGCCTTCTCCCACTCGCGGCAGACCTCGCTTAAGAAACCTTCGCCCGACGCGCTCTCCTCGCGCAGCACCTCGTCGCCCCGGTCGCCATAGAATCCTGTAGCCGACGCCGACACGAGCACCGACGGTTTTTCCTTCAGCCCGGCCAGCGTCTCCGCCAGCAGGTGAGTCCCCTTCACGCGGCTCTCGCGTATCCGACGCTTCTTCTCCTCGTCCCAGCGCTCTCCGGCAAGTGCCTCGCCCGCGAGATGCACCACCGCGTCGTGCCCCTCAAGCTCCTGAGCGTTGACGACGCCCTTCTCCGGCTCCCAATGCACGGCCTTCGTGCCCGGCGCGCGGAACCCTTGCGCCTCGCCGCGCACGAGCCGCGTCACCTCGTGGCCGTCAGACAGAAGCGAGCGAATCAGCGCGCGACCGACCAGCCCGGTCGCGCCTGTCACGATGACTTTCATGCGAAGTCTCCTTTATTGATGAAGCCTCCAAAAGTCGCGGGCAGCTATCCACTTTCCCTTGCGCCGAGGGCTTCGAGCGCGACCTCTCGGTCGTCGAAGTGGCGCTTCTGCGTGCCGACGATCTGGTAGTCCTCGTGCCCCTTGCCCGCGATGACGACGATGTCGCCCGCGCGCGCCTCCTCGATTGCGCGGCGGATGGCCTCGCGCCGTTCAACTATCTTCAGGTACGGCTTGCCGGCGGCGCGCAGGCCCGGCTCGATGTCGCGCAGTATCGCTTCGGGGTCTTCCGTGCGCGGGTTGTCGGAGGTGGCGATGACGACATCGCTCAAAGAGGCCGCGGCCTCGCCCATCGGCGCGCGCTTCGTGCGGTCGCGGTCGCCGCCGCAGCCGAAGACGGTGATGACGCGCCCGCCGGTCACGTCGCGCGCCGTGCGCAGGACGTTGCGCAGCGCGTCGTCTGTGTGCGCGTAGTCCACGACCACCGCGAAGTCGCCCGCGTGTGGCACGCGCTCGAAGCGGCCCGGCGCGCCCGCGCAGGTCTCCAAAGCCTCGGCGGTCGCGTCCAGCCCGACGCCGAGCGCGTGGGCGCACGCCGCAGCGCAGAGGATATTGTAAACGTGCGGGCGACCGACGAGCGGCGACGCGACCCCGCGCTCGCCCTCCGGCGTGACGAGGCGGAGGCGCGTGCCCCCCATCGTGTATTCGACCTCGCGCGCCGTGACATCGGCGGCACTGTTCAAGCCGTAGAGCAGCACGCGCTGCCCCTCCCTTCTCAATTCGTCGGACAGGCGCACGCCGTACTCGTCATCGCTGTTGACGACCGAGACGCGCGGGCGCTCGCCGAGGCTGCCGTCGAAGAGGCGGCGCTTGGCATCGAAGTAGCTCTCCATCGTGCCGTGGTAGTCGAGGTGGTCGCGCGTCAGGTTCGTGAAGGCCGCGACCTCGAAGCGCAGCCGGTCGCAGCGTCGGAGGTCTAACGCCTGCGACGACGCCTCCATCACGGCCACGCGGCAACCGCTCTCGACGGCGCGGCGCAGGAGGCGCTCAACGTCGCTGGCCTCCGGCGTCGTGTGCAGCGCCTCCGTGCGCTCGCCCGCGACGCGGTATTCGACAGTGCTGATGAGCGCTGACCGCTCGCCCGCGGCCTCGGCAATCGCCGCGACCAGGTAGGCGGTGGTCGTCTTGCCATTCGTCCCCGTGATGCCTACAAGCTCCAGCTCGCGCGACGGATGGCGTTGAGCTTCGGCGGCTGCCAGAGCAAGGGCACGACGCGCGTCCGCGACCTTGATCCAGGAGCAGTCGAGACCTTCCGGGCGCTCCTGCTCGGAGATGATTCCGACAGCGCCGCGCTCGACGGCCTGCGGGACGAAGCGATTCGCGTCGAAGTTCAAGCCTCGAACGGCGACGAAGACGACGCCCGGCGCGACCTGCCGCGAGTCGTGCGTAACATCAAAGACGACCGCGCTCTCTCCGCCGTCCAACTCGCCGCCGACGGCGCGCGCCACGTCGCCGAGCGTCACCGCGGCCCGCGGCCCGGAGGCTTGAAATTGCTCAGTTGCTTTTTCCACCGCGGGATTATTTGTACCACAACCGCGCGCGACTGCGTTTATAATTCGACCGTTCTGACGAGCAACGCGAAAGGGAGACGCCGGAGATGTCACAACGCAACGCGCCGAAGGCTGCGCGCCTTTTTTTGTTCGCCCGAAGGATGACGAGGGCGACGCTGTTCTTCACCCTGCTCGCCGCCGCCGCGTGCCTCTTAGTCGTGCCACCGGGCGTCGGCGTGACGACGGCGACGGAAGCGCCGCAGTACGACCTCTTCATCCGCAACGGTCGCGTCATTGACGGGACGGGGCGCGCCGGGCTAGCCGCCGATGTGGCCGTGAAGGGCGACCGCATCGCCTTCGTCGGTCGGCTGCCGGGCGGCGCGAGGGCGCGGCGCGAGATTGACGCGCGCGGCCTCGTCGTCGCGCCCGGCTTCATAGACATGCTCGGCCAGTCGGAGCAGAACGTCCTGATTGACCCGCGCGCGATGAGCAAGGTGATGATGGGCGTCACCACCGAAGTGACGGGCGAGGGCGGCTCGATTGCGCCGACGAACGAGCGTTTGATTAAGGAGGACGAGGACTTTAACCGCCGCTACAACCTGACGGTTGACTGGCGCACGCTCGACGAATACTTCCGGCGGCTCGCGCGCCAGGGCGCTGGAATAAACATCGCCACCTTCGTCGGCGCGACGCAGGTGCGCGCCTACGTCGTCGGCTTCGACAACCGCGCTCCCACCCCCGAAGAGTTGGAAAAGATGAAGGCGCTCGTCGCCGACGCGATGAAAGAGGGCGCGCTCGGCGTCTCGACTTCACTTCAATACGTGCCCGCGCGCTTCGCGAAGACGGACGAGATAGTCGAGCTGGCGAAGGTCGCGCGCGAGTACGGCGGCATCTACGCGACGCACCAGCGCAGCGAGGCCAACGCGCTCGACTCTTCGCTGGCCGAGGTCTTCGAGATCGCGCGCCGCGCACGCATTCCCGTCGAAATCTGGCACCTCAAGACCGCGTACCGGAAGAACTGGGGGCGCATGCCCGAAGTGCTCTCGAAGATCGGCGCGGCCCGCGCGCGCGGCCTCGACATCACGGCGGACGTTTATCCTTACACCGCCGCGAGCACCAGCTTGACGGCGTGCCTCCCGCCGTGGGCGCTCGAAGGCGGGACGGAGAAGATGCTCGCGCGGCTGCGCGACGCGGCCACGCGCGAGCGCATCAAGCAGGACATACTGAAGGACTCGAACGATTGGGAGAACATCTATCTGGGGAGCGGCGGCGCGGCGGGCGTGCTCATCGGCTCGGTGGTCAACCGTGAGTTGGAGAGCATGCAGGGCAAACGCGTCTCCGAGATCGCGAAGGAGCAGGGCAAGGACGAGCTGGACGCCCTGCTCGATTTCATCCTCGCCGACCGCGGGCAGACCGGCGCGATCTACTTCATGATGAGCGAGGACGATCTGCGCGCGGCCTTGCGCGCGCCCTTCGTCAAAATCTGCACGGACAGCGGCGCGCGCGCGACCGACGGGCCGCTCGCCGGCTCGAAGTCGCACCCGCGCGGCTGGGGCACGTTCCCGCGCGTGCTCTCGCGCTACGCGCGCGACGAGCACCTGTTCACGCTCGAAGAGGCCGTGCACAAGATGACGGGGATGTCAGCCGCGCGCGTCGGATTGCGCGACCGAGGCGTCCTGCGCGCGGGCGCGTTCGCCGACATCGCTGTCTTCGACCCAGCCCGCGTGCGCGACCGCGCGACGTTCGAGGAGCCGAACCAGTACGCGGAAGGCATCCGGTACGTCATCGTCAACGGGCAGGTGGAAGTTGACGGCGGGCGGCGCACCGACGCGAACGCGGGCCGGCCCCTGCGCGGGCCGGGCTATCGCGGACGCTGACAGAACCGCGGGCGGCGCTCCGAATGCGGAATGCAGATTTCGGATTGCGGATTGATGAAAGACAATCTGTTTTCCAATCCGCATTCCGCATTCCGAAATCCGCAATCGGCGTCCCCGCCCGCGGTTGCGGTTCTATACCTTGATGAAAATCCCGCGCCGGTAAAGTATCGCCATCGGGCCGAGCCAGAGCAGGACGAAGCAGACGGCGAAGGCGAGCGAGGCGTTAACGGGCGAGGCCCAGGAGGCGAAGAGGTTTCTGAAGATGGCGGTCTGGAGCGCGAGCGGTTTGCCGTCCGCGCCCGTGAGCTTGATGATCGTCAGAAGCCGCGCACAGATGCCGGTGAGGAAGAAGACGGCGAGCGCGTTCGTGCCGAAGACGACGAACGGGAGCGACCAGCGCTGATAGCGTTTGATGTCAACTATCCAGTAGCAGGCGGCCAGGAGTTGCAGCGCCATCCCCGCCGTGAAGACGACGTAGGAGCTAGTCCACAAAGCCTTGTTGACCGGGAACCAGTAGTTCCAGGCCCAGCCCACGATGACGCAGCCCGCGCCCGCGACGAACATCGCCGCGACCTTCTCTACGGCCTCGCGGCGCGAGCGCAGGTAGTGTCCCATGAGCACGCCGCAGAGGGTCGTCGCCAGCGCGCCCAGAGTGCTCAGTATGCCTTCGGGGTCGTAAATCTTATCGCTGCCCTTCCAGATGTGATTGCCGAGGACGACGCGGTCGAGGTACGAGGCGATGCTCCCCTCCTTCGACAGATCACCCGCGGCGAAGCCGGGCGCGGGCACGAACAGAAGGATCGCCCAGTAGGCGAGCAGGAGCGCCGCGACGATGGCGGCCTGTCTGCGCCAGTCGGTCTTGAGGAAGATGAGGGCCGCGAAGAGGTAGCAGACGGCGATGCGGTCGAGCACGCCCGTCAGGCGCACGGTCGAAAACCCGATGAAGGTGTGCGTAGTAAAGTTGTAGAAAGGAAACCAGGCGAGAAACGTGCCGAGCGCGTAGATTAGAGCCGTGCGCCGGATTATTTTCAGATAAAGGTCGCGCTGGCTCCCGCCGCCCTCGACACGTCTGCCGAGTGCGAGCGCGATGGAGACGCCGACGATGAAGAGGAAGAACGGAAAGACCAGATCGGTCGGCGTCCAGCCGTTCTAGGCGGCGTGTTCGAGCGGGCTGTAGATGGCGCTCCACGTGCCGGGGTTATTGACCAGGATCATCCCGGCGACGGCCATGCCGCGGAACACGTCGAGCGAGATCATGCGCGTCGGGGCCACGGTGCTATTGCGCCCGCCGCCGTTCGCGCCGGCCCTGTCTTCAGTCTGCGCGGCCTGCTCTTCAACGGTCGTGGTCTCGTACTCGCCGACGGTCGTGCTCATACTCTCGCCTCCTCAAATTATTCGCGTGTGAAGTCAATCCTTCTGCCCCGGCCTTGCGCCGAGGCCGAACTCTAATGGCGGGGGCAGGGTCGAACTCTGCTCGTACTCGCGCAGCGCCTCCTCCAACTGCTTCGAGCGCGAGAGCCAGCGCGAAATGGCGAGATCATAGCGCGCCAGCACGCTTTCGAGCCAGAAGGATCGGTTCTCGCGCAGCCATTGTTCTCGGTAGCTTTCGCGCAATTGGGAAAGCTCCTCGGCCATCTCGCGCAGCGCGTTATAGACCCCGCCGGTGTACCTGCGAAGTGCCCGCGCGCGCCGCTTGTCGCCGAGGTTCAGGTAGGCGTCCCAGTAGTCGCCGCTGAACTTCTCCATGACTTGCATGCGCCGGCCCATGTGGTCGAAGCGCTCGGCGGCGAAGCGCATCGCGTCGAGCGTCTGTTGGTTGCGGTGCGCCTGAGCGCGCTCGCGCAGCAAAGTCTCTTCGGCTCGCTCGACGGCGAGGCGCAACTGCCTCGTCTTCTCTTCGAGCTTGCGCGCGACCGCGTCCTGGAAGTCGTCCGTGAAGGGGTCGCGCCAGAAGAGTTGGTCGCTTGAGCTAATCCCCAAAAGCGTGTTGACGCCGCCGAGCGAGTGCGTGGCACGCGCGAACCCGTCGCCTTCGTGTCGGAAGAAGGCCCAGTCGAAGTCTCGGTCGAAGCGCGCCTGATCGAGCGGCGCGGTCTGCCAGGACGCGGCGGCTCCGAGCACGACGCCGTACCACGCGGTCTCGAACAGAGACTCGCCGTCGTCGTCCCACTCCGTGTTCATCACGCCGAGCACGCCCGCCTTCTGGCCGTCGCGGACGAAGTTCGTGATGTTCACCGCGGCCGAGTCTTCATTCGGGAAGATTTGATTCCAGCTCCAGACGCCGGGGCAGACGAACTGATCCAGCCCGGCCTTCTTGAAGAGACCGATGCGCGCCTCGTAGCTCTGGCGCGGCGAATAGTCCCAGTTCATCGCGATCATGTCGCGCGGGACGCCCGGCAGAAGGTCTGGATGATTGAGCGCGATGTCGCCCCAGAACATCAGGCGGCGTTTGTAAGGCTGCAACAGCTCATGCACGCGCTTCAGGTGGTCGAAGTAAACGGGGCCTAGCCCTCGCGCCTTCACCTCGTCGCGGCTCTGCCCTTGCCCAAGCTCGAACGTCTCGTCCTCGCCGATGTGGAAGAACTTGCCGGGGAAAAGCTCGTCAAGCTCTCTGTACAGATCGGAGACGAGCTTGTACGTGCCTTCTTGCTGCGGCGAGAGCACGTCACCGTATGGAACTTCGGCGAGGTCGTTGTACTCTTCAAGCTCAAGCGCCTTGTGCATGTGGCCGAAGGTCTGCTGTTCGGGCACAAGCTCGACGTGGTAGCGGCGCGCGTATGCGACTAGCTCGCGAATCTCCGCGGGCGTGAGCGCGCCGCCTTCGGGGGCGATGAGCGGGTGCGAAGCGTATTGGAGCACGTGCTCCATGTAGAGGCTGTGCATGTTCATCTTGAACATCGCCTCGGTGCGCAACTGCCGCTTCACGTACTCCACGGTCGGCACGGGGCCGCGGCTGATGTCGTCGGAGAGCGCGCGCCAGCGCATCGAGGGCCAGTCTGCGATCTTCACGCCCTGCACGAAGGCCGCCTCGCCTTCGCCGCGCACGAGTTGCTTCAAGGTCTGCAAGCCGTAGAACGTGCCCGCCGCGGACTGACCGGCGACGACCACTCCGTTCGCGCTCGCGGCGAGCAGATAGCCCTCTTCGTCCAGATTTTGCGGCACGCTCACGCCCGCCTTCTCGACTGCCGCGCGCACGCGCGGCGAGTCGAGCGTGCCGACGAGAATCTGCCCCTTCCCTCCGCCCGTGCCGACGCGCAGGTTGACGCCCGCCGTCTCGCGCACGTCGTCCGCGAAGTCCTGCGCGGCGAAGCGTTCGTCCTCCGACTTCGGTTCGGCGAGCACGATCCGCGCGTCGCGTGTGAGGCGGAAGCTCTCGCCCGTGGCCGTCAAGGACTTCGGCGCGGGGATGATTTGTACGACGACGCCCGCGCCCGCCCCTGTCGTGGCCGTGTTCTGATTCGTCGTCCGCGCGGGCTGTTGCGCCGCGGCGTTGGCGAAGCACGCGGGGAGAAGGCAGAGGGCGAAGAGGGCGCGGGCGGGCGCGGCGACGCGGGCGTTCGCGCGGCACACGGACGGCTTCGACGGCGAGGGCGTTTGCATACGGAAGAGTTGCGCTGCAAAATTCGGGCAAGGTGTCAGAGCACTTGCGCCGACAATTAGCATGATGGCAAAAGAGTGTCAACGCGCGCGCGGCACTCAAAGACGACTTACGTCGGGGAGACTACAAAACCGTGTCACTGATGCTCGAAGAGATCGCGCAGCAGCCCGAGGCGCTGGCGCGGACAATCGCCGAGGAGCGCGAGAAGGTCTCGCGGCTCGGCCAGCGTTTGCGCGCGCACGACGTTGATCTGATCGTGCTCGTCGCGCGCGGCTCGTCCGACAACGCCGCCCTCTTCGGTCGCTACCTCCTGGAGATGGTCACGGGCATCCCCGTCGCCCTGGCCGCGCCCTCCGTCAGCACGCTCTACGGCGCGCGCCTCAAGCTCTCGCGCGCGCTCGTCATCGGCGTCTCGCAGTCGGGCGAGGGTGAGGACATCAACCGCGTCTTAGAGATGGCCCGCGCCGACGGCGCGTACTGCACGCTCGGAATCACGAACGAGCCTGACTCCTCGATGACGAGGATCGTGGACGAGACGCTCCTGATGCACGGCGGGCGCGAGCGCTCGGTCGCGGCGACGAAGACCTACACGGGCCAACTCCTGCACTTCTACATGCTCGCCGAGGCGCTCAACGCGGGCGGCGCGCGCCTCGGCTTCGAGGCCATCCCCGACTTCGCCGCGCGCGCGCTCGAACTCAGGCCGCAGATCGAAGGGCTGGTCGAGCGCTACGTCTTCATGGAGAACTGCGTCGTCGTGGGGCGCGGGCTGATCTACGCCAACGCCTTCGAGATGGCCCTCAAGCTGATGGAGACCTGCTACGTCGTGGCCGAGCGCTTCTCTTCCGCAGACTTCCTGCACGGCCCCGTCGCGGTCGTCGAGCGACACTTCCCCATCTTCGCCTTCGCGCCGCCCGGCGTCACGCTCGCGGGCGTGCGCGAACTGCTCGCGCGCCTCAGAGAGCTTCGCGCCGACACGCTCGTCTT
>QHXN01000058.1 GCA_003222975.1 Acidobacteriota bacterium
AAGCTCGTCACTGTGCCAGCCGCATGAAGCGGGCGCTAAACTCTAATCCTTTCGTTAGATTTCCTCCGTCCGAGCACTTCCTTGACAAGCCTTCCGGCGCGTTCCTATGATGACTCGTCCAAACCAGGGCGCTCTGACGGGGCGCGTCCGCGCATGTTGAGCGCGCGGAGAAAGGCTTTGTAGAGTTGTTCGGGGCGAGCATCGGACGCGGCGCGGGGCGGGTCATCAGTGCGATGGTGAGAGGCTTAGCGCGCCGCCGGATTAACCCGAATCTGCTGACCGTGACGGGCGTCTCGATCAACGTCCTGTGCGGTTTGATGTTCGGACTCGGCCACTTCTTCTGGGCCGGCGTCGTCCTCATCGTCGCCAATCTCTTCGACATGCTCGACGGCCAGGTCGCGCGCCGCACCAACCAGGTGACACGCTTCGGCGGCTTCCTCGACTCCACGCTCGACCGCATCTCGGACATGGCCGCCTTCGTCGGCCTCATGGTCTTCTACGCGCGCGACACCGAGTTTCATTCGACCTTGAACGTCTTCCTCGCCGGCTCGGCCATGGTCGGCTCGGTGCTCGTCTCCTACGCCTCGGCGCGCGCCGAGAGTCTCATCCCGAAGTGCGACGTGGGATTCCTCCGCAGGCCCGAACGCGTCGTCCTGCTCATCATCGGCGCGCTCTCGACCCACCCGTCCTCCGACAACCTCTTCGCCAACCGCATGCCCGCGGTGCTCTGGATTCTCGCGTTCGGCTCGTTCTGGACGTTCGCCTACCGCGTCTATCACACCTGGAGCGAGCTGAACCGTATCTCGGCGACCGAACCGGGGCAGACGATTTCCGACGCCCCTCAAGCGCAGCCCCCACCGCCCGCGCGCGGCGACGCGTCGCCCGCGCCAGCCGAGCGTGTGCCGGGCGCGGACGCCGACCGGCGCGACGCGCCGAAGGTCGCGCGCCGCATCCCCGCACCGCGCTAAATTTAATGATGAACGTGGAATGATGAGTGATGAATGAAAAGCAGCAAGACTCTTTTAATTCATCGTTCATCATTCAGCATTCCGCATTTCTGTCTTTCGAGGTGTGAGCGAGTTGACGATCTGTCCATGCTGCGGCGCTGAGGTAGAGGGCGACCTGCTCGCGGGCTGCGTCGAGTGCGGCGCGCGAGCCGTCGGGCCGCCGCTGCCGCGGCCCGAACGTGAGCTTCCCGGCTACGGCCACGCGCTCGCAATCTCTGCCGCGGGGCTTCTGCTCGCGCTCGCGTTCGCCGCCGCCTTCGTCTCCGCATTGTGGCAGCGCGAGACCTTCGACCTCCGCCCGTCGGCGCTCCTGCGCGCCGCCGAGAGCGCGGCGTGGGGCCTGAAGTGGAGCGCCCTGCCCGCGTCCTTTGCACTCGCCTTCGCGTGCGCGCGGCTCTACGCGAGCATGTGTCGCGCGCGCGCGCGCTTCGTCGGCCACTGCTTCGCCCGCGCCGGACTCGCCGCGACGCTCGCGGTCATGCTCGCGCTTTCGGCGTTCGTCGGCGTGACCGTCCCCGAACGCCTGCGCATGCGCGAGCTTGCGCGCCGGGCAGGCGAGAACGCCCTGCTCTACTCGACAGACCTCGCGCTCGCGCGCTACCGGCGTCGCTTCGGCACGTACCCGGCCACGCTCGAAGACCTGCGGCGGCTCGAAGACCCCGACGGCTCGGTCGCGAAGCTGCTCGCCGCCGTCGGCGCGGGAGATTACAGGCCGCGGACTGACCTCGCCTCGCTCTCGACGGGCCGTGCGAAGGCGCGCGTGCGCCGCCGCGTCCGCGCCGACGACGACATGCAGGGCGACCCGATAGTGCTCACGAACTACGAGCTTGTGCTGCCAGGCGGGGACGGGGTCAACGGCACCGACGACGACCTGCGTTTAAGCGACGGCCTCATCCTCGATGCGCCGCGCGCCGCAAACACGAAAGGCGCGGCCACACAGACCGTCGGAGGCAGACGCGCTCACTGAGCTGGAAGAAGGCTAATGGTGAATGGAAATGGATAAGAGCAGGTTCTATTCATTCTTGAGGGCAGGGGCGATGAAGCTCCCCACAGAGGCACAGAGGACACGGAGGGAGCACAGAGCGTTTTCTCCGTGCCGTCTCCGAATCCTCTGTGCCTCCGTGGTTAACTGCCCGTCACCTCGCCAATAGGTATAAAATAGGAACAGTTCCATTCACCGTTTACTAAACCATGGGAATCATCAACCTCTTCAAGCGGAAGAAGGCGGACGACGAGGGCGCGCGCCGCGCCACGCTGCTGCGGGCCGGGCGCATCACCGAAGGCTCGATCTTCGACGTGATCACGGACGACGCGGGCACGATCACGCAGGTCTTCTACAACTACGAGATCAACGGCGTCGAGTACGAGTCGTCGCAACTGCTCGACCCAGACCAGCGCCGGCGCTCGTCGGACTACTTCCCCGGAGCGCGCGTCACCGTCCGCTTCAACCCGCGCCAGCCCGGCAACTCGCTGGTAGTTTAAGATTCGTAAACCGTGAACCGTAAACCGTGACAAGAGAAAACCTACTTTCCACTCGTCACGGTTTACGGTTCACGGTTCACGGCTTTTTATGTTCAAGAAGATTCTCATTGCCAACCGCGGCGAGATCGCGGTGCGGGTCATGCGCGCGTGCCGCGAGATGGACATCTCGCCGGTCGCCGTCTATTCCGAGGCGGACGCGTCGGCGCTGCACGTGCGCCTGGCGGACGAGGCTTATCTGCTCGGCCCCGCGCCCTCGGTCGAGAGCTACCTGAGAATTGACCGCGTCATCGCCTCCGCGCGCGAGAGCGGCGCGGAGGCGATTCATCCGGGCTACGGCTTCCTCGCCGAGAACGCGACGTTTGCGCGCGCAGTCTCGCAGGCTGGACTCGTCTTCGTCGGCCCCTCGCCCGAAGCGATGGAGTTGATGGGGTCGAAGACGAGCGCGCGGCGCGCGGCCCTCGCCGCCGGAGCGCCCGTCGTCCCCGGCGCGACAGAGGCGCTCGCGTCAGTCGAGGAGGCGCGCGAGACCGCCGCCCGCGTCGGCTACCCCGTCATGCTCAAGGCCGTGGCGGGCGGCGGCGGCAAGGGCATGCGCCTCGTCGCCTCGGAAGACGAGTTGCCGTCGGCCTTCGAGACGGCGCGCTCGGAGGCGGCCTCCGCGTTCGGCGATCCTTCGGTCTATATCGAGAAGGCGGTCGAGCGCCCGCGCCACATCGAGATTCAAATCTTCGCCGACTCTCAAGGGAGTTTCGTACACCTTGGCGAGCGCGAGTGCTCCATCCAGCGCAGGCATCAGAAAGTCATCGAGGAGTGCCCGTCGCCGATTAACGACGCACGTTTGCGCGAGGCGATGGGCGCGACGGCAATCGAGATTGCCCGCGCCGCGAATTACGTCGGCGCGGGCACGGTCGAGTTCCTCGTCTCGGACGTGACGCGCGAGTTCTACTTCCTTGAGATGAACACGCGCCTACAGGTCGAGCACCCGGTCACGGAACTCGTCACCGGCCTCGACCTCGTGCGCGAGCAGATACGCGTCGCCGCGGGCCTGCCGCTCTCGTTCACGCAAGACGAGGTGCGCTGGACGGGTCACGCCGTCGAGTGCCGCGTCTATGCCGAAGACCCGGAGCGGGACTTCATGCCAAGCCCCGGTCGCATCACGCACTTGCGCGTCCCCGCCGGCCCCGGCGTGCGCGACGACGGCGGCGTCTATCAGGGCGCGGAGGTCTCGATCTACTACGACCCGCTCGTCTCGAAGCTCGCCGCCTGGGGCCGCACGCGCGCCGAGGCCATCGAGCGCATGCGCCGCGCTCTCTCCGAGTACACGGTCGGCGGCATCAAGACTACGCTCCCCTTCTTCCGCGAAGTGATGCGCGACGAGGAGTTCGCCGCGGGCCGCCTCGACACCGGCTTCATCCCGCGCTTCAACGAGCGCCGCGCCGCCGAATCGTCACGCGCCGACGAGCCGTCACACGAAGAGATCGTCAGGCGCGACATGGCGGCAATCGCCGCCGCGCTCGCCTACTCGGAGTCGGAACGGCGCGGCCCCCAACCGCAACCCTCTCAAGCCGAGCCGAGCCGCTGGAAGATGGCCGGTCGCGTGGCGCTGCACAATTCGAGGGTTTGAATCGGACGAGCCGACCGCTGTTGATGTATGAAACTACACGTCGAGATTGAAGGCGAGAAAGTCCTGCTCGAAGTTGAGCGCGAGGGCGGGCGCGTGGTCGCGGAGGCCGGCGGGCGGCGCTACGAACTCGAAGTGCGCGGGGTCGGCGAGGGCGAGTACCTTCTGCTGCACGAGGGGCGCGTCTATGAGTGCCGCGTCGAACAAGCACAGGGCGCGCGTGAGCGCGGCGAGATGAGAGTCGCCGTCGGCGCGGGCGAGTACGCCGTCACGCTCACGGACACGAAGCACCTGCGCGGCGCGCGCATAGCCGCCGGTGAGCACGGGGGGCGCGCGCAGGTCGTAGCGCCGATGCCGGGCAAGGTCGTGCGCGTGCTCGTCGAGCGGGGGCAGGCGGTCGAGTCGGGCGCTGGAGTGGTCGTCGTCGAGGCGATGAAGATGCAGAACGAGTTGAAGTCGCCGAAAGCGGGCACGGTCGTCGAACTCCGCGTCGAGCCGGGCGCGACCGTCAACGCGGGCGAAGTGCTCGCCGTCATTGAATGAAGGAATGAAAGAGAGACGGGGAGAGCGGGAGACCGGGAGACGGGGTGAATCGGAGACCGGGCGCGTCGTGTTAAATGCTACGCCTCTCGCCCCGTCTCCCCGCCGCCCCGTCTCCCCGCCATCCATTGCCGGCGACCTGCGCGTCGTCCTGTGGGACATTGACGGGACGCTCGTGCGGACGCGCCGGCAGGGCGTGTTCAAGGACTACACGACGCCCGTGCTCGTGCGCGTCTTCGGCACGGCGGGGCGCTTGCACGAGTTGAGCGTGTCGGGGATGACCGACTTGCAGATCGTCTCGGAGGCCCTGCGCGACGAGGGCTTCACCGCGGAGCAGATTCGCGGGCGCGCGACGGAGTTGACCGCGCTCTACCTCGAAGAGCTTGAGCGTCTGACGCGCGGCGAGGAGGTTTACCACGCGCTGCCCGGAGCGCGGGAGGCGCTAGAAGCAGTCGAACGCCGCCCGCGCTACCTCAACTCCCTGCTCACGGGCAACGTCGAGCCTGCCGCCCGGCTGAAGCTGCGCCTGGTCGGACTCGAACGCTTCTTCCGCCTGCCCGGCGCGTTCGGCGAGGACTCACACGACCGGCGCGACCTGCCCGCGCTCGCGCGCGAGCGCCTCAGCCGACACCTCGGACTCGATTTAAAACCGGAACAGCTCATCGTCGTCGGCGACACGCCGAACGACATACGCTGCGCCCGACACTTCGGCGCGCGCGCCGTCGCCGTCGCCACCGGGAGAACCTACAGCACCGCAGACCTCACGGCGCACGACCCGGATGCCGTCCTCGCCGACCTCACCGACACGGAGCTTGTGCTGCGGATTCTCGCGGGGCTTTGAGCCGGTATCAGGCGGCGGCGCTTCGCCCTGCACCGCCTTTCTCGAAGGCGCTCCCGTGCACCATCACGAAGAACACGCCCGCGGCATAGACCAATAGCGTGAGCTGCAACTCACCGTGAAGGCCGTGGAACGCAAGCGCGAAGAGAAAAATCGCCAGCAGCGTAATCGCGCCCACCCTCAACGTCGCCGGAACGATGAACAAGAGCGCGGCGATGGCCTCCGCCCCCGCCAGCACGACGATGCCTACACGGACGTGCGACGCGCCGCCCGAACCGCTCGACTGCAACACGGTGATGAGACTCTGCGCGAGCACGACGACCCCCAGGGTCAGGTGAAAGGCGATGAACGAGCGGCGGAGCGCGTGGTTATTCATCCTCTGAACTCCTTTAAGCGAGGCCGGCCTCTCTGAAGCGCGGGTACTCTTCTGCATTCAACCGGTACGACTCATTATAAAAGCCCTTCAAGGGCGGTGGAAGCCCCTCTCAATATCTCTTTTCGTCAGACGAAGGATGACGGGGCGACCGTGCGGGCAGGTGGTGGGCGAGGAGGTGAGCAGGAGGCGGTCAATGAGCCAGCGCATCTTCTCCGCGGTGAGCGGCGTGTTGATCTTAATCGCCGCGCGGCAGGCGAGCGAGGCGGCGACCTCGTCGCGCAAGGTGGCGCGCGCGCGTCCGCGCTTCTCTGCGTCAACGGTGTCGAGGATTTCGGCGAGGAGGTTGCGGGCCTCGGACGCGGGCAGGTCTGCGGGCACAGAGCGGACGGCGACCGTGCGGCCCGACAGGCGCATCAGCCCGAAGCCGAGGCGTTCGAGTTCTGCGGAGACTTCGTCGAAAGCCGCGGCCTGCGCGGGCGTCAGATCAAATGTTTCGGGGACGAGGAGGTTCTGCGACTCCGCCGCGCGCGACGCTTCGAGGCGACGGTACTTGTCGAAGAGGATGCGCTCGTGCGCGACGTGCTGGTCAATGAGGAGCAGCCCTTCGGCGTCCGTGGCGATGATGAAGCTGTCTTCGAGCTGGCCGAGCGGGCGTATGTTCGGCGTCAGCGTCTCGCCCGCGGCCTCGCGCACGATCCCCGCGGCGGAGTTGAGCGGCGGAAGAGCGACCGCGCCTGCGCTCGTCTGAGCCGGAGGACTCTGCGCGCCGGGTGTGGGACGCATGGCATCGGGCGTCGCGGCGGGCGTGTGCGCGGCGTCGTGTGTGTGAGTCGCTGTCTCCGCATGACGCGCGACGGCGTCGAGGGCCGAGTGGGAAGAGCGCGCGGCCTCGGTCGCTTCGTCGCCCGCGAACAGGGGCGACACGGCGTCCGCGTGCGGAGTCCGACCGAACTCGATTGACTCCTGCGTGGCAGCGCCTTCGTCGCGTTGCGCGGGCGCGGCGTCCGGCGCTCCCTGTGTTGATGAGGGGGTCGCTCCTCGGAGCGAGTCAGGCCCGGCGGCAGTCGCGCCGATGTGTGAGGGCGAGTCGGGCGCGAAGGCGCTCGCGTGCCCGCGCCTGTCGCTCGCGGACTCGCCGACGGCGAAGTCGGTCTCCTTCCTCTCGGCGAAATCCGTCCCCGCGAAACTCGTCTCGGCGCTCACGTCGTAGTCGCCAGCCGCGCCGGCGAGACTCTCCTCAAGCGGGAGGTAGCCGCCCGTGGCGAGCGCGGCGCGGACTGCTTCGCGCACGGCGTCGGCGACCGCCGAGGTGCGGCGGAAGCGCACCTCGGTCTTCGCCGGGTGAACGTTCACGTCCAACTCTTCGGGCGGTACTTCGAGGAACAGGAGCGCCGACGGGTAAACGCCGTGCGGCAAGACGGAGCGGTAGCCTTCGGACAGGGCGCGCGCGACGAGGCGGTCGCGGACGAAGCGCCCGTTGACGAAGAGGTACTGCGCGTCGCGCGTCGTGCGCCGCTCGCGCGGGGCCGAGACGTAGCCGCGCACGCGCGCGACCCCTTCATGACCGCCCCCGACTTCGAGGAGGTGTTCGAGGAACTCCGCGCCGAAAATCTGGTAGGCACGCTCGCGCAAATCCGACGCGGGCGCGGCGCGCAGGACTTCGCGCCCGTTGTTCGTGAGCGCGAAGGCGATCTCCGGGTGCGCGAGCGCGTAGTGCGTGACGAGGTTCGTCAGGTGGAAGCTCTCGGTCGCCTCGGAGCGCAGGAACTTGCGGCGCGCGGGGACGTTGAAGAAGAGGTCGCGCACACTGATGGTCGTGCCGCGCGCTCGCGCGGCGGGCGCAACGTCGCGCATGCGACCGCCCTCGATCACGATGCGCGTGCCTTCAGTCTCACCTTCGGTCTGCGTGATTAGCTCGACGCGCGCGACCGAGGCGATTGAGGCCAGCGCCTCGCCGCGGAAGCCGAGCGTGCTGATGCGCGCGAGGTCGTCCGTCGTACTGAGCTTCGAGGTGGCGTGGCGCTCGAAGGCGAGCACGGCGTCGTCGCGCGTCATGCCCTCGCCGTCGTCGGCGACGCGCAAAAGGCGGCGGCCACCGGCCTCCACGTCAACTTCGACGCGGCGCGCGCCCGCGTCAATCGAGTTCTCGACCAGTTCTTTGGCGACCGACGCAGGGCGCTCGACCACCTCGCCCGCGGCGATCTGGTTGGCGACGTGGTCGGAGAGGACGCGAATCTTGGACATGGGAAAGCAATCAGCAATCAGCGTTCAGCTATCAGCTTCTTCGCCTGACAACGGCTGTAAGTTTCAGTGTAGCGGCTGCCAGTCTGAGAAGGCAAAAGCTGAAGGCTGACTGCTGACCGCTGAATGCTTTTAGAGATAGACGATCTGGTGGTCGTTCGTCGAGAGGTCAATGGCGTCGTGAATCCACTCGACGACGTAGCGACCGTGGCGCGCGAGGAGCGAGGTGATGTTGAGGTGTCGCTCCTGTAAAGACTTTTCGGGGAAGAGCGCGGTCGAGGCGCGCTCCAACTGGCGCAGAACGGCCCGGTCGCGCGCGATCTGTGCGCGGTGGAAGCGTGCGCGCAGGCCTTCGAGCTGGTGCGCGATCTTGCGCCGCCCGCCCGTGAGCGCGTCGGCGAGCGTCGGGTCGAAGCCGCGCAGCTTCTCCTGAAGGGCGTCGAGGGCGCGGGCTACGTCGGCGTCAGTCTCGTCCAAAGCGCGCGCCACGTCAGCGCCGAGGTGCTCTTCGACGACGCGGGCGACCACGCGGTCGAGTCCGCCGAAGAAGTCTTCGAGCCGTAAACCGTAGCGTTCGAGCGTGCGGCCCGTGCGGCGCTCGACGACGGTCAGACTCGCGCGGTGGAGTATCGGCGTGGCGGGCCGACCGAGCACGCGGTAGCTCTCGGCGGTCTGCGCGAAGTAGGCGATCTCGGCGGAGCCGCCGAAGTATGCGATTGTCGGGAGCAGGAAGTCCTGCACGACTGCGCGTAGCGTGACGTTCGGGCTGAAGCGCTCCGGCTCGCGGAGCGCGAGAGCCGACAGCTCGTCCGCCGTCCAAGCGTTCTCAGTCCCCTTCGCGCGGTAGCGCCCTTCCGCCGTGCGCACGAGCGCGCGGCGCGCACCGCCTTCGATGAGGAAGAGCGGGAACGCATCCTCGGAGGTGTGCACCTGCGCGTGGTAGCCCGCGGCCTCAAGCTCGCGCGAGCGCGCGTCCGTGGCGGCGGCGATCTCCTCGGCGCGGCGCGCGGCCTCCGAGTAAAGCGGCGCGGCCAGACGCTTCAAGGTCGCATCCGTCGGGTCGAGCAGCACGAGGCCGTAAGCCCTTGTGAGCGCGGCGAGCATGCGCGCGAACGCCTCGCCGTAGGCGCGGCCCGGTCGGTAGCTGTCGCGCACGAGACTTTCGAGGTCTGGACGGAACTCGCTCGACGGCAGGAGGTCGAACAGTTGATTGATCGTCTGTTCAATGCTCTCGTCGAGTGTGACGCCGCCGACCTGCCGCCCTTCGGCGTGTAGCTCGCCGGGGACGGACGCGCCCGCGAGCCGCCCGTCGCAGGCGATGACCTCTGCGCGCTGCACCTCCTCCCAGTCGTGATCTTCGGTCGCCATCCAGAAGACGGGCACGGCCTCCGTGCCGCGCGCCGAAAGACAGGCGGCGAGCTTCACCGCCGAGAGCGCCTTGTAGAGAGTGTAGAGCGGCCCGGTGAAGAGACCGACCTGCTGGCCCGTGACGACGGCGACCGAGTCGCTTGAGCGGAGGCGTTTGATGTTGTCGAGAGTTTCGCGGCCCGCGCCCCATGACGCGTTCGAGTCGGCGAGCGCGTCGCAGAGCGCGGCACGGTCGGTCGTGTAAGTATCAAGCACGCGGCGGCGGCGACCGTCCAGTTCGTAGTGGAAGCGGACTGCTTCGGGGTAGAAGCGGCGCAAGGCTGTGGGGTCTTTGAGGTATTCGAGGAAGAGGCGCGACTGGTGCGGGACGCGCTCGAACGGCAGGCGCTCGACGCGCAGGCCCGCGCCTTCGGGCGTGCCGTGACATGCGGATTCGGTCGTGGTCACAAGCTTCTCGGTTCCTGCCGCGCGGCCCCCGTTCAAGCTCCTTTTTTGCCGGTGCATTATAACGACCGCCTCCGAGCGCGCGCAAACTAAGGGGATGGCAAAGAAGTAAGGAAGATGTAAAAAGGCGGGAGGCGAAAGTGAAGGCAGCTCGCGTGCTTCCACTTTCGCCTCCCGCCTTTTTACTTTTGCCTTACCCCCTGGGTCTCACTTCGGGAACTTGTCTATCCTGCCGTAGCGCAGGTAGAGCGGGTCGAAGGCGTGCAGGTGGAGGCGCGCGACGAGCCAGCCGGCGACGCTCATCAGGATGCCGACGGCGATGTAGTTGATCGTGTCGCGCCACTTGACGACGCGCATGATGTACTTGCCCCGCGCCTTCCCGACCAGGAAGTTGACGAAGGCGGCGAGCAGGGCGAAGGCGATGATCGTCAGCACGAAGACGGCGACGCCCCGGAACGTCAGGTGCGCGCGCGCCCACTCGTAAAACCGCGCCGGGATGACGCTCGACTCCCATCGGCTGTAGAAGGCCCAGGCCACGCCGAGGACGACCGACGCGAGCAGCGCCCACTTCAGGGCGATGAGCGTGGGCGAGAGCTTCCAGGGCTTGAAGGCGGAGCTGGCGGCGGCCTTCAGAAGTTTGTCGAGCCGCTCCTTGTTCTTCCCGCGCGGCTTCATCGCCTCCTCGATCTCCAGGAAGCGCCACTGCTCCGAAGGGGCGTCGCCGTCGAAGCCCTCGACGCAAGGGACTTGGCCGCGGAACTGGTTGGCGGTCATGCGGTAGGCGCTCGACATCAGCGCGTAAGCCTCGGCGTCGCAGAACGAGTCGAGGTCTGTGCGCACGGCTGCGAGACGGCGCTGCGTGTCGGCGGCGACGCCGTAGGTGGTCACGCCGGTCGTGCCCGCGCCGACGCCTGAGTCTTCCCTGTCGAACTCGTACTCCTTCTGCGAGGGTGGGCAGTCGCGCCAGGCCAACGACTCGCCCGACAAGTCCTGCTTGAGGTGGACGAACATCAGCCCGCGCAGCACTGAGGAGCTGCGGCGCGCGGCGATGTCGCCGTACTGCGCCTCGCGCACGCGCGCCTGAAGGATGCTGTTCGAGCGCAAAGGCACGCCGAGCAGGCCGCCCGACGGCACGTCCAACGCGTCCATCTGCCCGCTGCCGTCGCTGACGAGCATCACCGTGCAGTCCTGCTCCAGAAGGCTCGCGATCCCCTGGTTGTCGCAGACGCCGCCGTCAACGAGGCGGACGCTGATGCGCCGCTCGGTGGTGTCGGGGTAGAGGTCGTCGAGGATGATCGGCTCGAAGAGTCCGGGCACGCAGGACGAGGCGGCGACGGCGTGGCCGAGCCTGACAGGCGGATAGTTCGGCGGCGCGTCCGTGTAGTAGAGGCGGCGCAGGCGGTAGTTACAGTCTATCTTCGAGCTGAGCGGCGCGGGCGGCTCGCCCATGTAGGAGGCCGTGAACTGCCAGGTGTGCCCGGTGTTGAGCGAGGCGGCGTTGAGGACGAGGATGGGGGCCTTGTTCTCGCGCCGCCAGTTGTGGCTGCGCGGGTTGAAGTCGGCCTGCCGGAGCGCGCCGCCGTCCGCGCCCGCGCCGACCTTCGGGTGGATGTAGAGGTCTCTGAGCAGGCGCTTCTCGCGCTTGAAGCCGAAGACGGGCGCGAGCCAGTCGGGCAGCCAGCGCGGGCCTGTGACGGGGCCACGCCCGTCCTCGCCGTCCTCGACCTCGGAGTAAAGCTCGCGCTCGTAGAGTTCGCCCACGCGCAGCGTGCGCGAGTAGCCCGCCGAGAAAATCATCTTGAGGTTGGTCGTCAGCTCGGCGAGCACGCGCGTCCGTATGTTGCGCTGCACGCCTCGGAGGAAGTGCTCTTCGAGGCGGCGGACGATCTCGACGTAGTCCCCGCGCGTGATCTCTTCGTCGGCCTTCGTCTGTAGCAGGCGGCGCACTTCGAGGTAGTAATGCGCGCCGAGGATGGAGCCGCCGGAGACGCAGGAGAGAACCTCGACGTGGCGCAGAACGTCGAGTTCGGCGAGGCGGGCGAGCACGCCGATGTGGTAGAGCGAGGCGCGAAAACCCCCGCCCGAAAGCCCCAGCCCGAACTTGCCGCGGAAGGTGCTGCGCACGGCCTTGTCGTCGCCGCGCAAAAGCTTCCTGAGCGCGGCGGCGGCCTCCGTTCGCTCGAACTCCTCCTCCGAGATCATCCCCTGTGAGCCGTCGTCGCCGCCAGCGCCGTACTGCAAGCGCGCGAGCCGCGCGAGCTGCCGCGCCGTCGTCTCGTACTCCCACTCCGGCACGTCGAGGCCGGCGGAGGATTTGATGTCGAAGCCGACGCGCAGGCCCGCCGCCTCCGGCTCCTCGGTCAGCCAGCGCGCGGCCTCGTCGTAGCGCCTGAGTCCGAAGAGCGCTTCGGCGACTGTGGCGTAGTACCACCATTCGTCCCTCAGCCACGCGCAGCCCGGCTGCTCGCGCAGGGGTGGGACGGAGCGTGCGAGTTCCTCGCGGATGAGACGGGCCTGAGCGCGCCTCTCGTCGGCGGTCTGGGCGGAGACGCCGACGCGCGCGGCCTCCTCGTCCTCCTGCGCGGCGAGCACGTCGAGCACGAACGCCGCGTTGAGTCCGTTCCAGCCCTGATCCTTCGAGGCGTCCAACACGCACGCGGGGTTCTCTCGCAAATACTTCAGAACGTCGGCGCGCTCCCCGTCAGTCGCGTCCGCGGGAAGCCCCTGCGCGTAGCCCTTCAGGTAATAGAAGAGGGCGCGCTCCAGGTTCTGACGCTTCCCGTCGGCCTCCCACTTCCGTTTGAAGATCGCGCCGGCGAGGCCGAGCGTCTCCGTGTCGCGCGTCTGGGCGAGGTCTTCGATCTGGCCGAGAATCTTGAAGGCGCGATCCAGCTTCCAGTCCAGCGGCAGGTCTGGGTCTTTGTAGGTGTAGAGGGCGGCCTTCTGGAAAATCTTCGTGTAGAGCTTCGGGTAATCGCTGCGGTTGACGACGGCGCACGCGCGCCGGAGCACGCGCCGCGCGTAGCCGATCTGCTTGTACTCGGCGAGGCTCCTGGCAAGCTCGAACATCTCGTCCGGCTGAATGACGGTCGCGCCGCCGAGCACCTCGACGGCGAGCGCCACGTCCCGCTCGACGCGGCGCGCGCGGACGAGGGGCACGATGTCGTCCTGCCCGTCCCTGGCGAGGCTCCGCTCAAGCGTGCGCGCCGCGTCGGTCTTCAGCGATGCGCCGGCGATGAACTCTCCGGCGCGCCTTCGGTCGGCCTCGACGCGCAGGGCGCGGATGTCTTGCGCGAGTTCCCGGCGACCGAAGCCGCCGAGGCTCCGCTCAATGCCGCGCAGGTCGTCGCTCGTCCAGGAGTTTTTGCCCCTAAGAATTTCGGCGGCACGATTGACAACGGCGCTTTCGTTTTCGCTCATGAGGGTTCTCCGGTCTTAGAAGTCGGTCGGGCAGCCGGCCCACGGCAGGTTAGACAAAGGGAGGCGGCGACGCTCTCGGACTGTGGCCGGAGGCATTGCCCGCGGCGCGTTCGGGAATTCTTCCGACGGGCCTAACGACCCGGCGGCGCTTGTTAACGCAGGCCCGCCGCGCCGCCGCCGCTTATACTCCGCCTCAATCTTTATGTCAACGCCGAGCGCCCCGCCGCCGCGCCCGCCGCCTCTTCGAGCAGCCGCGCGATCTCGGCGCGCGCCTCCTCGCCCGGCGCGCGCAAGGGGGCGCGCACCGCCCCGCCGCCGTAGCCCGCGAGGTCGAGCGCGGCCTTCAGGCCGCCGATGCCGTAGCGCGTCGTCACCGCGCGCGCTATGGGCGCGAGCCGCTTCTGTAGTTCGAGCGCGCGCGCGTGGTCTTCGGCGCGGAACGCCTCAAAAATCTGGACGCACAGGCGCGGCACGGCGCATCCCGCGGCGAGTATTGCGCCGCACGCGCCCGCGCACAGCGACGCGTAGAAGACGCCCGCGTGCCCCGTCAGCACCGCGAAATCCTCTCGACACCCGCCCGCGAGTCGCAGCATCTCGGAGAGGTTCACCACGTCGCCGGAGCTGTCCTTGATGCCACAGATGTTCGGGTGTTCGGAGAGGCGCGCGACCGTCTCCGGCGCAATGGCGACGCCCGTGTTCTGCGGGATGTTGTAGAGGACGACGGGAACGGGCGAGGCGTCGGCGACGGCGGCGAAGTGATCCGCCAAAGCCTCCTGAGACATCGCCGCGCGGTAGAAGTGGGGCGTCAGCACGAGCAAACCTTCCGCGCCCGCGCCCGCCACCCGCCGCGCCTCGGCGACCGTCCCGCGCGTGCCCTGCTCGCCGACGCCGACGACGAACGCCAGCCCGCGCGCTACGCGCCCGCGCGCCGTCTCGACGATCAGCATGCGCTCGCGCTCGTCCAGGTGCGCGCGCTCGCCCGTCGAGCCGAGCGCGACGTAGCCCGCGACGCCCGTCTCGTTCCACTTCTCGATGTTCGCGCCGAGCGCCCGCGCGTCCACCTCGCCGCCCGCGCCGAACGGCGTCGTGAACGGCAGCAGCACGCCGCGCAGCCTCTCACTCGGCGGGGATTCGGGCGAAGATTTCTGTCCGTTGATGCCTTCCTGCTGTTTCAAGCCGGGGCATTATAGCGGGACGTTTCAGGGCAGGCAAACTACTGCGTCAGCCAAGGACGAGCCAGTTTCTTCCCGCGCCCCCAGATTTTTTACTATGCGCCCACGCCACGATGAAATGTTTTATCCCGCGTCGTCATAATCATTAGAGCAAGCCGCGAGAGGCGTTCTCCCTCAGGGACTGGGCGTGAGTGTTACGGCATGAATTTGGGTCCCATTTGCGCAGCGTCGCTGTATCCGGTCGGAACGGCACGAGGGCCGTTCCGATCCCTGACGACGCGCGACGCCCGTGCGGTCACGTTTTCTATCCTTTTAGCTTTACGCCGTTTGTAATCCTTTGCGCCGATTTTTTCTGTACCTGGGCAACGGCGAAAAATGATGTTGACAATTCCATTGAAGAGGAATATTTTGCCGACGTTCTCAACACGTTTTGCCCGCCGACACAGCCTTCCCGTGCCGGCAAGTCGTTCCTGTTAACATTCTCTTTCACGGCTGGCCCGGCCTTAACGGATCGGCCTTTCAATTCATTTAACACCGCCACCAGCGCGGTCTCTCTTCATCAAAGGGTCACAGCTTCAACAGACTCTACCCCGGCGGCTTCGCCGGAACGGACGCGCCCTTAAACTTTCGGGTCGCGGTTTCGCCCTCGCCGCTCCCGTCCGCAATTCAAGACTCGGCGGCTCAAGCGGCGGCGTCAGCCGATTTGCCGTCGTTCCGCCTCGCCCCGCATCGTGCAAGGAAAGTTTTGACAACCCGGCTTTCGGCACTTCCGAGAGAAGTGTCGCCCCTCAAAGGAGATGCCCGTGAAAAAGATTCTCAGTCTCGCTCTGGCACTCATCGTCAGCTCCCTCGGACTGATCTCGCTCCCCGCCAGAGCAGTCCGCGCGCAGGAGGTCGCCTCCGCCGGCAAGTCCATCGGCGAGATAAAAGAGGAGTACGAGCGCCTGCTGGCAATCGAGCGCAACCCCGCCACCCCGAGCGAAGTCAAGGAGGTGAACCGTGGATTTCTCGACGAGCGGCGCACGCAACTGATTAACCTGCTCAAGACGAGGATTGACGCCCTGCGCAATTATCAGGCGAGCACCGGCGACCTCCTAAAGGCGGAAGAGAGCCTGGTCATCGAAAAAAACATTGGGGCCTTGGAGAAGGAGATGCGCGCCCTACAGGGCGACGCACAGAGCGTGGCACGGACAGCAACCCCCGCGCCTTCGTCGGTCAGGGCCGCGTCAAGGCCCCTGCGCGCCAAGGCTTCTTATAAAAAAGCCGCCCCCGACGCGAACGCGGCCAGTGCCCCCGCCGAAGCGACGCCTGCGAGCGCGCCCGCCTTCGCGCCCGACCCGCCGCGCGACGATAGCGCCGCTGCTGCGCCTGCGGCGGCCTTGGCCCCAGCCCAGGCTCGTCCTATTGAAGTGTCGCCGAGCCAAGACATCACGGTCCCGACCAGCGAGTACCAGATAGACATCAAGCTCAACGAGCCGATTGATGACATCATGGTCTCGGTCTTCAACGACACCAAGAAGGACGGGCCGGCCATCACCCGCTCGCTCGAAATGAAGCCGAGCTACCAGGGCAAACAGTCCGTCGTCGTGAAACTCGCCAAAGGCGCGAACCGCATCGAGGTGGACGACGCCAAGCGCATCAACAACCCCGACGTAAAGGTCACGCGGACACTCACCTACACCCCGCCGACGGGTAACACCTTCATCGCCCCAGGCGCGGGCGGCGGCGCGGCCACGGACGGGGAGTCTAAGACGAACGCGCCCGAAAACGTGCCCGAATACGACTGGGGACGCGTCCGCGCGTACTTCGCCGGGGGGATGATACTGTCGAAGGCCGAGAACAATTTCTCAAAGGGCGACATCTTCCTCGACTTCACCCTCGACAAGAATTATCTGGCGTCCAGAAAGCGGAAGGTGTTCAAAGACCTCAACACCTTCTTCAACGCGCGCCTGACCACGATCCCGGTCGCGCAGCCATCGCCCTCGCCGGGCGCGACGCCGACGACTTCGTCCACGCCCTGCAACACGCCCGACTGCACGAGCTTCATCACCTCGCAGAAGGCCGCCTTGATGCAGGCCGGCATCTACCTTCCCATATACGGCAAGTGGACTTCGTGGCTGCGCGAGGTGCCTGTTGATGTTGCGACGGCATCGAACAATAAGCGCCAGCCTACCGAGATCACGCGCACGTACAACTACGAGAAGAACGCGCTGTTCATCGCCCCGCTCATCAAGGGCGGGATTCAGACCATCACGGACGACACGCGGACGGCTGAAGGCCAGCGGTTCGGCGGCGACGACGTTTTCAACTTCTTCTCCTTCGGGACGATGCTCGGCCACTTCCGCATCCCGACCCGGTGGGTGCCATGTAACCCTGACCCCAATGATGATACGTGCGTCGCCAGCAGCGATGGGCGTAGCGGGCACAGGTACGTGCGCAACACGAACATCGCGCCCGAGCTGATAAGTTGGTTGACGCTCTCGGTCGGGCGGTGGGAGAGCTTCGAGATCACCGTTCCGACCGGCTTTAAAGACAAGGACGGACACGACATCACCGTGCGGCAGCGTCCGTGGAGGTACGAAGCGCTGGGACGATTGAAGATTCCTAATTTGCCCTTCATCGTCGGCTTCGACGGCAACTTCGGTAAAGGCCCCGATGACCTCCGCTTCATCTTCGGGACGCGCTTTGACATCGGAAAACTCTTCGCCGCCCTAAATGCCGGACAGGCAGCGAAGAAACCGACAGACAGTGCACCGCCGCCGCAGTAGTCAGGCAGGCGAAACGGCTCGACGCAGTGCCGCCGAGCCTCTACGTCGCGGCGCCCTCGCGCGGTATGAGGCCGCGCCCGTTTCGGCACTTTGAGCGGCCCGTTCTTTATTGGGGGCAGCCAGCCGCGGCTGAGAAGGTCAGACCGGCTGCCCCGCCGCTCAAGTATTCTGGAAAATATTCGGTCAGAGCCTTTCCGGCTTCACCCCCTCGCTCTCCGATTCAAGCCCGGCTGCGTCCCGACCGGGCCGTCTCATTTAGCAGGTGCAGACCATGCCGAAGAACCCCGAAATCCCGCTCCACCTCTACCAGGTTCTCGAAGAAGAGTTCGCAAGCCTCTACGAGACTATCCCAGCCGACGAGGTTCTCGTCGTGGAGCTGCCCTGGGGTGAGGGCGGCGAGGAGTTGCCCGCGCGCCGCGTCGAGGCCGCGCGCGACTGGTGGTTCCGCGGCGGGCACGTCAAAGACCCCGTCGGCCTCGCCTCGGAAATTCTACAGTTCTCCGACGGCGGCGAGCCGGCGGCGGTCGCGCAGCCCGCGGGCCGTGCGCAGGACGAGTGGGCGCGGCGGAACCTGACGGAGTACCTGCGCAAGGAGATAGACCACAAGGTTCTGCTCGGCCTGGTCGGGGAGTCTGAAGACGCGGACGCCCCGCAGGAGACCATCGAGGACGCGCTCAACCGCCTGCTCAAAGACCCCGACCTCTACGACGCCGACCGCTTCAGCGACGAGTGGCTGAGCGCGGCCACCAAGGGACTGGCCGAGCAGCGCGCCGCCGCCGGTGGCTTCTTCGGCGGCGCACTCTACCACTTCAACCGCCTCCTGCTCGAAGAGGCCTTCCCCGACTACCTGGAGCGGTTGAGCAATGTCCGCCTCACGGCCATCTACCGGCGTCTGCACGCCGTCGGCCCGAAGGCGCTCAGTCTTTCGGGCGGCGGCATACGCTCCGGCACGTTCGCGCTCGGACTCATCCAGGGGTTCGCGCGCCACGACCTCCTGAAGGAGTTCGATTACCTCTCGACCGTTTCGGGCGGCGGCTACGTCGGCAGTTGGCTCACGGCCTGGCTGCACCGCCACCCTTCGGGACTCGACGGCGTCACGCGCGACCTACGCAACGACGACCCCGCGTCGAAGATAGACCCCGACCCGAAGCCCATCCAGCACCTGCGCGAGTACAGCAACTTCCTCACGCCGAAGGCCGGGCTGCTGACCGCTGACACGTGGACGTTCATCGGCATCTACCTGCGCAACCTTTTGCTCAACTGGCTGGTCTTCATCCCCCTGCTCATGGCCGCGCTGATGATCCCGCGTCTCGTCCTCACGCTCACGCTCATGCAGCCGGTCGAAGACCCGCGCCCGCTCGCCTCCGCCTCCGTCATCAAAGAGATCGCCGACGACCAGGCGCTCGGCGACGAGGAGTTGAAGCGGAAGGTCGAGGGGCTGGACGAGATTCCTAAAGGGTCGTGGTGGGTTTACGAGTCTAGGCCGCTCGTCAGAAACTTCTTCGGCGGAGGAGGCGGCCCCGAAGACCACCTCTACCACAGGCATCTTCTGTTGCTCGTCGGCTTCGCGCTCGGCGTCTGGGCGCTCGGCTACATCGGCTTCAACCGGCCCGGCGTGCGCGAGGTGCTCCGCCAGCGCAGCCGCTTCTGGCGCACGCGCTCGAACCAGAGGAGTTTTCTCGTCTGGTGCCTGCTCCCGCTCTTACTCTCGGCGGCTTGCCTGGCGACCTACTGGGCCTGGGCGCGCGCGGCGCAGACGGGCGCGAACGACCTGGACGACTTCGTCGCCTTCGGCCTCGCCTTCGCGCTCGCGGGGTGGCTCATCGCCTCTGTGGTGCTGCGGCACATCTTCCACCGGGGCGAGATCAACTGGCTTGAGCTGGCGGGACTCGCCATCGGGGGGGTGGTCGGCGGCCTTATCTTCTGGGTGCTGTCGCTGTCGCTTCAGGCGGTCGGCAACCCGATCATCGGCTACGGGATTTTAGTCAACGAGCAGCTCGGCAGCCCCGTCTTCCTGTGGAAGGTAGTCCACGGGCCGTTCCCCTGGAACGACTGGACGCTCCCCTGGACGAAGTGGACGACCGAGCTTTACGTCTGCTTCGGCGTCCCCGTCTTCCTCCTGACCTTCCTGGCGGGGGCGACCGTCTTCGTCGGCGTGACGAGCTTCAGCCGGAGGATAGACGACGAGGATCGGGAGTGGTGGGCGCGCTTCGGCGCGTGGGTTCTGATCGCGTCGCTCGCCTGGGCGGCCTTCAACACGCTGGTCATCTTCGGCCCGCTGGCGCTGCTGGCCTCGCCGAAGCTGCTCGCGGCGGTGGGCGGCCTCTCCGGCCTCGTCTCCATACTCGTCGGGAAGAGTGCCCTGACGCCCGCGCGCGAGAAGGCCGCGGACGAGAACGATCAGTCGAAGAAGGGCGCAGCCGTGGACTGGCTCGGCACGGTGCTCCCCGTCCTGGGGATGGTCTTCCTCGCCGCCTTCGTCGCGCTGCTCTCGCTCGCCGCCACGGGCGTCACGCGCGGCGTCGCCATGATCGCCGACGGGAAGGATTGCGACATGGTGGAGGGGGGGACGAAGATTCAATGCACGGGCTTCGACCCGCGTTTTAAGGAACTGCTCACGAACATCCCCGCCGCCGGCTCCGAAGGCCCGGCGACCCCGCCGCCTTCGACGGCGGCAACGCCCGCGCCCGCCCCTTCGCCAACGCCCGCACGCGGCTTCGACGAGTACGTCGCTTACGTCACGCCCTACGTGGCGCAGCCCGCCCCGACGCCCGCGGCCTCGCCCTCGCCCGGCGCGACGCCCTGCACGGCGCTCTGCCCGACTCCGGCGGAGCTGGCCGCACGGCAGAAGGAGGAAGAGGAGAAGAAGCCGGACGCCTTCGACGGCGCTCGCGTCGTCCACATGAACGTCCTGCACCACACTTCCCTGTGGCTCGCGCTCGCAATCGCGCTCGCCTGCTTCGGCATCGGCATGCTCCTGGCGCGGCTCATCAATCTCAACCTCTTCTCGCTGCACGCGGGCTACCGCAACCGCCTGATACGCACCTTCCTCGGCGCGTCGCGCCCGCCCGGCACGCGCCGCCCGAACCCCTTCACCGGCTTCGACCCCGCCGACAACCTGCACATGCACGAACTGCGGCCCGCGCTCCTCGACGAGGGCGACCTCCTCAAGCCGCGCAAGCTGGCCGAGGACTTACTCGACGAGAAGAACCCGCTCTCGAAGTACCTGCTTGACAACGGCCACCTGAAGAACGTCAAGGACGAGCCGACGACGCTCTCCTCGCCGGGGCTGGTGGCGGCGCTGCGGACGGACTTGAACGATGTGCTCGAAGAGGGGCGGCTCTACACGCTGCCGCTCGCCGCCGCCTTCCTGCGCTCGAAGCGCGCCGAGAGGATTCAGAGAAACATCGCGGCCTCGCTCGGCACAACGTCGCTCGCCACGACGCCCATGCGCAGCGACTACCACATCCTCCTGAACCGCCTCGTGCTCGAAGGCGCTTACCCGCGCCTCCTCAAGCCGGGCCACTACCCGCCGCCGCCCTACAAGCTCCTGCACGTCGTCAACACGACGCTCAACCTCGTCGGCGGCGACAAGCTCGCCTGGCAGCAGCGCAAGGCCGAGCCTTTCAGCATCAGCCCGCTCCATTCCGGCTGCTTCCGCCTCGGCTACCGCCGCTCGCGCGACTACGGCGGGCGCGACTTCGGCGGCATCAGCATCGGCACCGCCGCTGCCACCTCCGGCGCGGCGGCCTCGTCCAACATGGGCTACTACACGACCTCGCCCGTCATCTCGCTCCTGCTCACGCTCTTCAACGTCCGCCTGGGGTGGTGGCTCGGCAACCCCGGCCCCGCCGGGAACAAAACCTACACGCTCGCCTCGCCCAAGTATTCGGTCGCGCCCGTCCTCTCGGAAGCCTTCGGCCTCACCGACGACCGCAACAAGTACGTCTATCTCACCGACGGCGGCCACTTCGAGAACCTCGCCCTCTACGAGATGGTCTTGCGCCGCTGCCGCGTCATCGTCGTCAGCGACGCCGCAGCCGACGAGGAGTACCACTTCACAGACCTCGCCAACGCCGTCCGCAAGATACGCATAGACCTCGGCGTCCCCATCGAGTTCCCCTGCCTCCGCATCTACGGCAGGGCGAAGGCCGAAGAGAAAGGCCCCGGCATGTACTGGGCCGTCGGTCGTGTTCGCTACTCGTGCGTTGACAAGGTGAAGAAGGGGGACGGGCCGTTCGGACTTGCGCCGGACTCGCTCACGAAGGACGAGGGGTTCGTGCCCGCGCCGGACGGCGTGCTTCTATACATCAAGCCCGCCGTCTATGGCGGCGAGCCGCGCGACGTGCTCGAATATAAGGAGAGCTACCCGACCTTCCCGCACCAGTCCACCGCCGACCAGTTCTTCGACGAGCCGCAGTTCGAGAGCTACCGCGCCCTCGGCTCCTTCATCGTGAACGAGCTTTGCGGCGAGGGCGTCGAAGACCTCGACATCAGGCGCGTCGTCGCCAAAGCACGCGACCGGATGCATGAGCAATGCGGAGACCGCAAAGACCGGGGCCAGGATTTTGAAGACCTCCTGAAGTGGCTCAGCCGCTGGCTGGGCGAGCCGCCTGACGAGCGCGCGCAACCTTTGGCCGAAGAACGGGCGCGCACCGAGGCCGGCGAAGGGACTCACGGCGAAGGCGACGAGCCGCCGGAGCGCGACGCCTAGCCGCGCCGAGTTGATAATTAACTCGCGCGCGTGCGACGATGTTCGAGTCATGCGAACCGGCGGCGTGCGACTCGATTTGCTCATCATCGGCGCGGGGCCTGCGGGACTCTCGGCGGCTGACGTGGCCGCGCGCGAGGGCCTCGAATACCTCGTCGTCGAGAAGGGCCTCATCGCCGACACCGTCTATCACTACCCCATCGGCCTGACGGTCTTCTCCACCACGAACGAGCTTGAGCTGCGCGAGGGCGCTCTGCGCCCCTGCCGCGAGAAGCCGACGCGCGAGGAGCTTCTCTCCCACTACGTCCGCTTCGCCCTTGAACAGAACCTCCGCGTCAACACCGAGGAGGAGGTCACGCGCATCGAGCGCCTCGACGGGGAAGGCTTCCTCGTCCGCACGTCGCGCGGGCGCTACGAGGCGGCGCGCATACTCGTCTGCACCGGCGCGATGGCCCGCCCGCGACGCCTGAACGTTCCGGGCGAAGACCTCCCCAAAGTTCACCACCGCTTCGTCGAGCCTTTTCCATACGTCCGCAAAGACGTGCTCGTCGTCGGCGGCGGCAACTCCGCCGCCGAGGCCGCGCTCTTCCTCTCCGAAGGCGGCGCGCGCCCCACCTTCGCCATCTGGCCCTCGGACTGGGAGAACCGCGACCCCCGGATGGGCTGCATCAAGCACTGGGTTCGCGGCCCGTTGGAGCGCGAGATCGCCGAAGGCCGCCTGCGCCTCTTCCTCTTCTCCGAGGTCGAAGAGATCGGCGAGACCGACGTGAAGATAAAGGACGCTGCCGGCGCTTCGCACACGCTCCCCAACGCAGCCGTCTTCGTCCTCATCGGCAGCGACGCAGACCTCCGCCTGCTGCGCGACGTGGGCGTCCGCGTAGAGAAGTCGGGCCTCACCGAAGTCCCGTCTTACGACCCCGAAACCTTCGAGACCAACGTCCCCGGCCTCTACGTCGCCGGCCACTTCACCAACTCCCGCCACATCAAAGAGGCCATCGCCGTCCCTCGCCGCGTCATCCCGCTCATCGCCCAATCCCTGCGCGCCGCCGTTTAAGCCTCCCGCCAGACAAGCCGCTGAATTCAGATCACTTCGCCGCGCGGCGCGCCTTGACGTTCCCGACGATTCGATCAACGATCCGATCCGCTTTTGAGGAGGTCAGAGAGAGCGCCGCGCGTTTCGGCGCAAAATCCGTTTCATGTCCCTGACGACCACCCCGGCAGGCCCGAAGCTCGCGGACGAAGCTCTCTGGGAATCGGAGATGCCTCACGACACCCCCGCACCTTTCTTCGAGGACACGGCGCACGGCATACGACTCTACCGCGGCGACGCGCTGGAGCTTTTGAAGCGCGCGAAAGCCGAGCACTTCGACCTCATCTTCGCAGACCCGCCCTACTTCCTCTCGAACGACGGCATCACGTGTCACGCGGGGCGGATGGTCAGCGTCAACAAGGGCGTGTGGGACAGGGCCGAGACGTTCGAGGCGGTACACGAGTTCAACAAAGAGTGGTTGAAGGAGTGTCGCCGCCTGCTCAAGCCGAACGGGAGCATCTGGGTGACGGGCACGGCGCACAACATCTACAGCGTCGGGTTCGCGATGCAGACGCTCGGCTTCAAGATTCTGAACGACATCGCCTGGTACAAGGTCAACCCGCCGCCGAACCTCTCCTGCCGCTACTTCACGCACGCGACCGAGACGATACTCTGGGCGCGGCGCGACGCGAAGGGCCGACACACGTTCCACTACGCGGAGATGAAGCGCGAGAACCGCGACCGGCAGATGCAATCGCTCTGGCAGATCAAGCCACCCGGCGCGCGCGAGAAGCGCTACGGCAAGCACCCGACGCAGAAGCCCGAAGCCCTGCTCGACCGAATACTTCGCGCCTCCTCCGACCCGCACTCGCTCGTCCTCGACCCCTTCTGCGGCAGCGGCACGACCGGCGTCGCCTGCGCCCACACGGGCCGCCGCTTCGTAGGCTTCGAGCTGGACGAGAAATTTTTAGAAGTCGCCGCTAAAAGGATCGGAGACGAGATTACGTTCACCGAGCGACAAACGAGTCTCGCATTCAATACCGATATAAATGTTGAGGGGGGGGGGAGTTACAGATGGCTGACCTCTCCTTCTACAAACTTAACTACGAGATTGTTTCGACCGATGCTGCTTTCGAGAAGTTTATCGGCACGCTTCAAAACTATTTCGACGCTGATTACTACGTTGATTGGGATAAGATTTTTAAGAGGATCGAAAATCACCGCCCGGAGCTACACCTGTTGAGTTCGCTATGCGGCGCGCAGGACAAACGGAAGATGGCACGGCGTGTTCTAACAGACTATCCGAAAGTCGTCACGGCACTCCCTCTCCTGATGGCCTGTCGAAATTCCGTCCAGTTGCTTGATGAAAAGAATGAATCACAAGTTCTAACTTACAGCTTCCCTAAACAGGCTAAGCGACTAACCGAGGAAGAGGTGGAGCATTACGTTCGTTTTCTTTGTGACTCGCGAATACTGGCGCTCCTCGAAAGAATTGAATCCGTTCCCGATTACGTGACAGGTGTCGAAGTCGGCATGGACACGAACGGACGTAAAAACCGTGGCGGAGATTGCGGAGTGAAAGCTATATATCCGTCAATTGAGGAGGCGTTAAAGAAGTTTCCGTTTTTGCGGTCGAGGTCAGAAGCGACTTTCGATTTCTTATCCTCTCAGGGCTGTGTTCTTCCAGAAGCCTTCCGCAACATGCGTTGGGATTGGGCATTTTGGGTTAAGGACAACTCACAACGCTTCGTTGTAATGGAGGTCAATCATTACGGCGGAGGCGGCTCTAAACTTAAAGCTATCGCGCGCGACTACACGGAACGTCACAATTCTCTCACCTCCGCGGGCATCGGATTCGTCTGGGTTACGGACGGACTGGGCTGGCTAAAGACTAAAAATGCTTTGCGAGAGGCTTTTGAAACGATTGATTATCTTGTTAACGTTAGTCTCGCCAAAGACGGACTACTTGAATGGGCCTTGCGTCGCTTGCTCCTCACCAGAATAAAAGGACGAAAAGAATTCGCCGCTTAGTTGCGGATGTCGCGATTAGCTTATAAGACAGTGTACTTATGCCATAAGACGACGTGCTTATGACGTAAGCACGTCGTCTTACGTTATAAGCTGGTCATCTTATAGCCTAGTTTTTATGGATAGGATGTAGGATAGATATCCTACGATATAAGCTCATCATCTTATGTCGTAAGATGGGGCGACTAGGGGATCAGGTGTAGAGCTTAGATGAAGGGCGCTGAGCTTAGAACGTAAGGCGGTAATCTTATGGCAAAAGGGCGCGGAAGTTGAATAAAACTCTTGCGCCTTTTCTCGTTGTTGGATAGTATTTGCCCGCCACCTCGCGAACTCAAAATCTTTTCTCTCTCAAGGAGACTCACATCATGGCTAAAGATGAAACCAAGCGTCTGAGTCCGTCCGTCCTCGACTCCGACAAGACCGCCTTCGCCGCACTTCAGGCGATCACAAACTACGCGCCCGCCAACTCCGCCTTCTCGACGGCGGCCATCACA
>QHXN01000146.1 GCA_003222975.1 Acidobacteriota bacterium
CTCATGGAGAGCAGTGACAATCCGTTCGGCGCAGGCAATCAGCAGGAAAGACTAGCGCGAGCTAGAATCCTCAGAGACTACACGCCAGACTCCAAACATGGAGATGATATAGTCCGACCTGCATGGCGACATGCAGAGCTTGACGGAAACGCTCAAGCCCATCGCAAGATGAGTAACAATCGAGAACGGTCCTAAGGTTCTCCGCGAGCCTTAGTAAAACTTGGCTATATGCTGGGAAGTCTGAGTATCCTGCGCTACGTGAGAGGAGGTGATTCATGTTCACCAAACTTTTGACCGATACTCCTCGCCCGCCAAATTTGCTCAACGGCAACGTTGAGCCGAAGGGCGAGGGTTATCGAGAAAGCCTCTTACGTGAAAATGCGACAGGTGCAGATAATCAGCAGGAAAGGCTAAAAACAGTCGGATGGATCGTAGGCTTTGTTGACGGAGAAGGTTGCTTCTCAGTAACCATTCAGAAAGCAACAACGGCTACGGGTTGGCAAGTCTTCCCTGAGTTCGTAGTGACTCAAGGGGAGAAAAGCTTGTCAGCACTACGTGACCTGCAAGAGTTCTTCGGGTGCGGAAAGATTTTCGTCAATCGCCGCCACGACAATCACAGGGAACATCTTTATCGTTTCTGTGTGCGTTCAGTAGCGAATTTGAGAGACAAAATCATTCCGTTCTTTCGAGAGAATCAACTGAGGACGGCGAAGCGAATGGACTTTGAGAAGTTCGCACGCATCCTTGAGTTGATGGACGAGAGAAGGCATCTGAACTCTGAAGGGCTTGTGGAGATTGCGAACATCGCCCAAACGATGAATCGCAAGAAGCCATCCAGGTTTTTAGAATCCTCAGAGACTACACGCCAGGCACCTGCAACACAGGTGAAGATATAGTCCGAGCTGCATGGCGACATGCAGAGGTTGGCAGAAATGACCAACCCCTCGACGAAAGTTGAGAGCAACAAGTCTGAGCGAAATTCCTTGTCGGGTAAGTTCCGACCTGCACGAATGGCGTAACGATCTGGGAGCTGTCTTAACGAGTGGCACAGCGAACTTGTAGTACCGGTGAAGATGCCGGTTTCCCGCATCTAGACGGAAAGACCCCGTGCACCTTTACTACAACTTGATAGTGAGTGCGGGCGCACGCTGCGCAGGATAGGTGGGAGGCTTTGAACCCGTGGTCTCGGCTGCGGGGGAGCCAACGGTGAGATACCACCCTGTGTGCGTCTGCGTTCTAACCTAGCCCCGTCATCCGGGGCAGGGACACTATCAGGCGGGTAGTTTGACTGGGGCGGTCGCCTCCTAAAGAGTAACGGAGGCGCTCGAAGGTTGGCTCAGGCTGTTTGGAAATCAGCCGTAGAGTGTAAACGCATAAGCCAGCCTGACTGTGAGACACACACGTCGAGCAGGGACGAAAGTCGGAGTTAGTGATCCGGCGGTTCTGTATGGAAGGGCCGTCGCTCAACGGATAAAAGGTACGCCGGGGATAACAGGCTGATCCTACCCAAGCGTCCACAGCGACGGTAGGGTTTGGCACCTCGATGTCGGCTCATCGCATCCTGGGGGTGCAGAAGCTCCCAAGGGTTCGGCTGTTCGCCGATTAAAGCGGTACGTGAGCTGGGTTTAGAACGTCGCGAGACAGTTCGGTCCCTATCTGGTGTGGGCGCAGCAGGTTTGAGGGAATCTGTCCTTAGTACGAGAGGACCGGGATGGATCCACCTCTAGTGTACGAGTTATCCCGCCAGGGGTAGCGCTCGGTAGCTACGTGGAGCATGGATAAACGCTGAATGCATCTAAGCGTGAAGCCAGACCCGAGATGAGACCTGCCAGTGAGACTCGTGGTAGACCACCACGTTGATAGGCTGGGTGTGAAAGCGTGGCAACACGTTCAGCTAACCAGTACTAATCAGTCCCAAGGCTTGACCGTAAAATTTACTGACGAGCAACAAGCCTTGCGCAGCCGCCTAGCTCGACTTCACTATTCGATTCTCAAAGCCCTCCGGGCCTTCAAAGCTCTTTCAAGTTTTCCGGTGGTTTTGTCGAGAGGGTCACACCCGTTCCCATCCCGAACACGGAAGTTAAGCCTCTCGGAGCCGATGGTACTGCGTGGGAAGCTGCGTGGGAGAGTAGGACGCCGCCGGATTATTTTTCCGCACGAAGCCCGCTCGGTCACTACAGACCTTGAGCGGGCTTTCGTTTTTCCGCGTTCTCTAAGACAATTGCTCCGAGGTCCGAACGATTTTCGCTCCGCGCCGGAGAAGACTGACGAAACATGAGAAACCTCCTCGGCTTCCTGCTGCTCATCGCCTCGCTCGCCGCGCCGGGCTGCGCCACACAGACGGCGACGAATATGAACGCGGCCACGGCGAACGCTAACACAGCCGCAGGCCAAGCGCCCACTTACACCTACGAGGTCGTCAACACATTCCCACACGACCCGGCGGCCTACACCCAGGGACTCATCTTTCACGACGGCGCTTTGATCGAGAGCACGGGGCTTGAGGGGCGTTCGACGCTCCGCCGCGTCGAGCTACAGACCGGGCGCGTGCTCCAGAAGGCGGACGTGCCGCGCTTCTACTTCGCCGAAGGGATGACGCTCTTCGGCGGGAAGATTTACCAGCTCACCTGGAAGGCCGAGAAGGGCTTCATCTACGACCCCCAGACTTTCCAGAAGACCGGCGAGTTCACTTACACGGGCGAGGGCTGGGGCCTCACGCACGACGCAGACTCGCTCATCCTGAGCGACGGCACGAACCAGATTCGCTTCATTGACCCGGACAACTACAAGGTCAAGCGCACCATCAGCGTCCTCGACGAAGGCCGCCCGCTCGAAGAGATTAACGAACTCGAATACGTCCGTGGCGAGATTTTCGCCAACATCTGGCACGACGACCGCATCGCGCGCATTGACCCGCAGACCGGACGCATCAACGGCTGGGTTGACATGACGGGGCTGCTCAAGCCGGGCGAGGCGACGGACGAGGAGGCCGTCTTGAACGGCATCGCCTACGACGAGCAGGGCGACCGCCTCTTCGTGACGGGCAAGCTGTGGCCGAAACTTTTCGAGATCAGGCTGAAGCAGAAATAGCCCGCCGTCGCATCGAAGTCTTTGCGGACTCGCCGAGGTCTTCGGCCCGCGCGGGCCGAGCGTCTCTCGAACCGAAGGGGCGTCGGCGCGCAAGATAAGGGATGGCTTTCGAGACATATTTCCGCGCCTGCTCTTACGCGATGATTGCGTGCGGCGTGCTGGCGCTCGCGCTGGCGGGCGGCGTGGGCGTGTGGCTGACCGCCGCCTTCGCCGCGGTGCTCGCCGCGTCGTGGAGGCTCGCGGGGACGCGCTGGCAGTTGTCGGAGCGCGCAGGGCTGGTAGTCGTGCTGCTGGCGCTCCCGGCCTTCTACCTCGACTGGAGTTTTCAGAAGGGCGGCGCAGGAGATGGCGGCGCGCAGGTTTACGCGGGCGTGAGCGCGCTCGTGCACTTCACGCTCGTGCTCTCCTCGATCAAGCTGCTGCAAATCAAGTCTGACCGCGACTGGCTGTTCCTCTACCTCATCTCCTTCTTCGAAGTGCTGCTCGCCGCGGGCCTCGGCGCGAGCCCTTCGTTCCTGCTCGCGCTCTGCGCCTACCTCTTCGCGGCCCTGCTCGCCATCGTCTGCTTCGAGCTGCGGAAGGCGAGCCGCCTCGCGCCCGCCGCCGAGAGCCGCCTGCTCGTGGCTAACGACCCGAAGTTCCTCTGGCGTCGTGGAGGGCAGCGGAGCGGCAAGGGCGCGCGTGCGCTCAGGCGTCTGCCCGCGGCGGCGCTGCTGCTGTTCGTCCTGATCTCCGGGCTGGCGCTGCCAATCTTTTTCATCACGCCGCGCGCGGCTGAGAGCGTGCTGGCGATGCCGGGCGGCGCGTCTTCGTCAGGCTTCGTCGGCTTCTCAGACCGCGTGACGCTCGGCGACCTTGGCCGCCTGAACGAGAGCAACCAGCTCGTGATGCGCGTGAGAGTCGAGGGCCAGGGCGCGGCGCGCTCGCAGAGCCTTCGATGGCGCGGCGTCGCGCTCGACCGCTTCGACGGTCGCCACTGGTTTCAGTCTTCCGACTCGCGCGCGGCCTACACGGCCTACGAGGGCGACCTCTTCCGCCTCGGCACGACCGAAGACCTGAGCCGCGTCACGAAGCAGACCTTCTTCGTCGAGCCGATTGACACGCCCGTGCTCTTCGCCGCGCCGCGCGCCGTCGCCTTGCAGGGCGCGTTCCCTTACGTCCGGCGCGACCGCGACGACGCGCTCTCCGCGCGCCCGCACCCGCAGGAGCGGATCACATACACGGTCTACTCCGACACCTTCGAGCCGTCCCCCGAACGCCTGCGCGCAGACCGCGCGCGCGACCCCGCCGCGCGTGCGACCGCGAACCTGCGCCGCCCCGTCGAGGACTACCTGCAACTGCCCGCCGACTTCGACACTCGCGTCGGCAGCCTCGCCTGGACTGTCGTCCGTCAGGCCGGGGCGCGCAACACTTACGACGCGGCGCGCGCCGTCGAAGCCCACCTCAACCAGAACGCCTACGGGGGCGACTACCGTTACTCGCTCCTGATGCGCGCTTCGGGCGCAGACCCGCTCTCGGATTTTCTCTTCAACGTGCGCGCAGGCCATTGCGAGTATTTCGCCACGGCGATGGCCGTCATGCTTCGGACGCTGCGCATCCCGGCGCGCGTCGTCAACGGCTTCCAGACGGGCGAGTACAACAGCGCGGCGGACGCCTACATCGTCCGGCAGGCCGACGCGCACTCCTGGGTCGAGGTTTATTTCCCGGAGACCGACTCCTGGGTGACGTTCGACCCGACGCCCGCCGACGGTCGCGCCGCGGGCACGAGCGGCAGCGGGTTGACCGGAAGTCTTCGGCGCTACGCCGACGCGCTTGAGTTGTTTTGGCTCCAGTACGTCGTCGCTTATGATAGGCAGGGGCAGCGCACGCTCGCGCGAACGATCCAGGAACGCGTCAGCTCCTATGGCCTCGCCGCGTCGCAGGCCGCCCGCGGCCTGCGAGCGCGCCTGTCCTCCTGGTGGGGCGGCGTGCGCGGAGGCGTGCTCGTCGTCCTGCCTTCGCCGCTCGCGCTCATGCCCGGCGCGTTGTTGCTCGGCACACTGGGGTTTCTGTGGATGCGTCGCAAGGAGTTGCTGAAGTTTTTGCGCGGTGAGAAAGACAGGCGGGCGGCGGACGCGGCTGTCGTCGAATTTTACGAGCGCATGACCGAGACACTCGCCGAGCGCGGCCTGCGCCGCCGCGCCGACGAAACCCCGCTCGAATTCGCCGGGGCCATCGGCATGCCTGAAGTTTTAAAGATAACGCGAGCATACAACCGCGTGCGCTTCGGCGCTCAACATTTGACCGACGCCGAGGCCGCCGAAGTCGAGCGGTCTTTGCAGGGCATGGAGGAAAAGCCGTGAACCGTAAACCGTGACGAGAGAAATCCGGTCTTAACTTGTCACGGTTTACGGTTCACGGTTCACGACTGGTTTTATGAAGAAAGTCGGATTCATCAGCCTGGGCTGCCCGAAGAATCTCGTTGACAGCGAGGTGATGATGGGGCAGCTTCAACAGAAGGGCTACGAGATCACGGGCGACGCCGCGGAGGCCGAGACGCTCGTCGTCAACACGTGCGGCTTCATTGACGCGGCGAAGAAGGAATCAATCGAGGCCATCCTCGAAGCGGCTCGTCTGAAGACAGAAGGGAAGTGCAAGCGGCTCGTCGTCGCGGGCTGCCTCGTCGAGCGCTACCGCGAAGAGCTGCGCGCGGAGATTCCCGAAGTTGACGCCTTCATCGGCACGAGCCAGATAAACGACATCACGACCGTCGCCGACGAGCGCGTCAATACGCGGCAACTTCCGGTGCTTCCGCTCGGCAACCAGACGGCGACGTACCTCTACGACGAGCGGGTGCCGCGCGTGCTCGCCACGCCCGGCCACTACGCCTTCGTCAAGATCGCCGAAGGCTGCGACCGCCCCTGCGCCTTCTGCTTCATCCCGCAGATGCGCGGCCATTTCCGCAGCCGTCGCTTCGGCTCGGTCGTCGCGGAGGCGAAGCAACTGGCGGCGAAGGGCGTCAAAGAGATCATCCTCGTCGCGCAGGACTCCTCGCGCTACGGCGAAGACCTCGGAGAGCGCGACGCGCTCGCAGCGCTCATGCGCGAGCTGTGCCGACTCGAAGGCGTCGAGTGGGTGAGAGTGATGTACACCTACCCGACGCACATCAGCGACGCCTTCCTCGACGTGCTGGCCGAAGAGCCGAAGGCCGTCAAGTACCTCGACATGCCTTTGCAGCACGCCTCGCAGAACGTCCTGCGGCTGATGAAGCGCGGGGGAAGTCGCGCCAGCCTGGAACGGCTCATCGGGCGCGTGCGCGAGCGCGTGCCGGGGCTGGCTGTGCGGACGACCTTCATCACGGGCTTCCCCGGCGAGACGGAAGAAGACTTCGAGGAGCTACGTGCCTTCGTCCGGGGCGTTGAGTTCGACCGCGTCGGCGTCTTCACTTACTCTGACGAGGAGGGTACGCCCGCCTTCGAGTTGCCGGACAAGGTTGACCCGAAGGTCGCCAGTCGCCGCCGCGCGCGCCTGATGAAAGAGCAGTCGCGCATCTCGCTCCGAAAGAACCGCGCGCGCGTCGGCGAGACCGTGCGCGTGCTCTTCGAGGGCGCATCCGACGAGACAGACCTGCTCTGGCAGGGGCGCACCGGGGCGCAAGCGCCCGACATAGATGGCTGCGTCCTCATCAACGACGCGCCCGAAGGCCGCAACCCTGAGCCGGGCGACTTCGTCAACGTTCGCATCACCGAGGCGCAGGAGTACGACCTCGTCGGAAGAATCGTTTAAAAGCAGTCAGCGTTCAGCCATCAGCCGTCAGCTTTTCCGTCCCGGCGCTTGAGAGGGAAAGCTAATGCTGTCATCTGTGTCAGGCGAAAGCTGAAAGCTGACCGCTGAATGCTGACAGCTCTTAATGCCGCGAGCCAAAGAAACGAGCGACGTGATAAGCCCGCCGTTAGTCGAGACGGCGCGCGTCGTCGTCGCGCCGGGCAGGCGGACGGCAGGCGATTACTTCGCGCTGGCCGTGGCGACATGCGGCGTCGGCCTGATCCCGCTCGCGCCGGGGACTTGGGGAGCGGGCGTCGGCGTCGTCGTTTACCTCGCGGTCGTGCGGCTCGCCGAGTCGGCTTTCATGCGCGGCGGCGCGCGCGGCCTTCAGGCGTCGTCGCTCTCTTTTCAAGCGCTGCTGACGACGCTGCTGTTGGTCGTCGTCTTCGCCGTTTCAATCGTTGGGACTTGGGCGGCGACGCGCGCGGAGAAGCTTCTGGGGAAGAAAGACCCCGGCGCGGTCGTCGTTGACGAGGTGGCGGGGCAGTTGGTCGCGTTACTGTTCGTGCCGTGGGGCGCTGGGTGGTGGACGCTGGCGGCGGCCTTCGTCGCGTTCCGCGTGTTCGACATCTGGAAGCCGTACCCCGTCAGGCGACTCGAAGGCTTGGGCGGCGGCTTGGGCATCATGGCCGACGACCTGCTCGCGGGCTTCTACGCGGCGGCGCTCGTGTCACTGCTGAACGCAATTCAGATTTTGTACTGACCCGACGGAGGGGCGAGATGGGAGAGACTAAGAATCAGAACACGCAAGCCGAAGCGGCCGCGGGCACGCCGCAGCGCGACGCCGAGGCGACGAGCAGCGAAACCCTGAGCGACATCGAGGAGAGCGAGAAGGTCTCGACCGGCGGCGGCAGCGCCTCTGAGAGCAGCCCGCTCGAAACCTCGACGCCCAGCCCCGACGCGGGCGGCGAGGGCCGCGCCGACGGAAGCGAGACGGGCGGGCCGATGTGAGCGTGAAGTAGTCAGTAGGCAGTAGCCAGTAGTCAGTAGTTTGCGCGCGGCGGACGTTGCCGTTGTTTACCCTGACCGCTCGGCTCAGAAAGGTTTTTCTACTGACTACTGGCTACTGCCTACTGACTACTTTCCTATGCCTAACATCAAAATTTTTGTCTCCGACGACGTGAACGAGAGCGGGCTTGAGCCACTACGCTCCGCCGGGTTTGAGGTCGAGAAGCGGACGGGGCTGAAGGGCGAAGAGCTGTCCGAAGCCGTGGGCGGCTGCGACGGGCTGATCGTGCGCAGCGAGACGAAGGTGACGGCGCAGTTGTTGGAGGCGGCGGGCCGTCTGCGCGTGATCGGGCGCGCCGGGGTCGGCGTGGACAACATAGACGTTGCGGCGGCGACGCAGCGCGGCGTCGTCGTGATGAACGCGCCCGACGGCAACACGATGACGACCGCCGAGCACACACTCGCCCTGCTGCTCGCGCTCGCGCGGCGCGTGCCGCGGGGCGACGCCAGCCTGAAGGCGGGGCGCTGGGAGCGCAAGAAGTTCGTCGGCACGGAGCTGCGCGGCAAGACGCTCGGCGTCGTCGGCCTGGGGCGCATCGGGCGCGTCGTGGCGAGCCGCGCGCGCGGCTTCGAGATGAGGGTCGTCGCCTTCGACCCGTTCGTCGCGCCCGAACACGTGCGCGACGCCGAGATCGAACTCGCGCCGCTCGAAGAGGTCTGTGCGCGCGCCGACTTCCTGACCGTCCACACGCCCCTGACGCCGGAGACGCGCGGCATCGTCGGCGCGAAGGAGTTCGCGCGGATGAAGCCGGGCGTCTATGTCATCAACTGCGCGCGCGGCGGCCTGGTGGACGAGCGCGCGCTCCACGCGGCAATCAAGGAGGGGCGCGTCGCGGGCGCGGCGCTCGACGTGTTCGAGGAGGAGCCGCCGCCAGCCGACCACCCTCTGCTCGCGCTCGAAGAGGTGATCGCGACGCCGCACCTCGGCGCTTCGACGAAGGAGGCGCAAGAAGGCGTCGCCGTCATCGTGGCCGAGCAGATGAGAGACTTCTTTCTGACGGGCGCGGTGCGCGGCGCGGTCAACGCACCCGCGGTCGGCGCGAAGGAGCTTGAGGCGCTCGCGCCTTACCTGTGGCTGGCCGAGCGGCTGGGGCGCTTTCAGGCACAACTCATTGACGAACCCGTCCGCGGCGTCGAGATCGAGTACGCAGGCGAGGCCGCTGGCCTGGATGCCTCGCCCGTCACGCGCTCGTTCCTGGCGGGGCTTTTGAGGAACATGAGCGCGCGCGTCAACGTCGTCAACGCGCTCGTCATCGCGGAGGAGCGCGGCATCACGGTCACGGTCTCGCAGCGCCACGGCGCGGCGGGGGAGATTCGCGAGCCGGTCAGGACGCGAGTCCGCGCGGTCGCGGGCGAGCACACGGTCGCGGGCGCGCTCTTCGGCCAGCGCTCGGACGGGCGCATCACGGAGATTGACGGCTTCCGCATCGAGGCCATCCCGGCGGGCAACATGCTCGTCACGCGCAGCAGCGACGTGCCCGGCGTCATCGGTCGCGTCGGCACGATCCTCGGCAACCACGGCGTCAACATCAGCCGCTTCCACCTCGGAAGACGCGAGCGCGGCGGCGAGGCGATGGCCGTCGTCGAGGCAGACGCGCCGCTCGACGAGGCCACGCTCGAAGAGCTGCGCTCGTTCGGGCCGGTCATCTCGGCGCGTCGGATCGTGCTTGAGTAGTAAGGCCCCGGCGCTTACTCGACGATGAAGCTTGTGCGCTGCGTGGCGGTGGTCTTGGCCGCGCGGTCTATGGCGGTGAGTTGCAGGACGTAGCGCCCGGTCGGGAAAGACGCGAGGGCCAACTCGGCGGCGTAGGGGATGCGCGAGGCGTCGGACAGTCCGTCGGTCGCGACCTTCTTGAGCGGAGCGGTGAAGACGGGCTGGTCGTCGCGGAAGATTTGTATCTGGAGCGCCACGTCGGGCTGCGCCGAAGGCCCAGGCGATGCGTTGTAGATGTAGGCCATGAAGCGAATCCAGGAGGTGCGCGCGAACCTCCGGTCAACGCTGAGCAGCACGCCCTTCGACATCTCTTCGGCCTTGACCGTGTCGGGCATGTCGGCCCCTTTGCGCTCGCCGATGAAGACGCTGCT